>JADHTF010000006.1 GCA_016776555.1 Chlorobium phaeobacteroides | reverse complement strand
TGCTGAAACTTCGGTTGGTACATGAATCGGCGGTATCGAGGTGCAAGGTTTTTGGGGCTTTTTCAGGCTTTTCCTTGCATTCAAGATACGAAAAATGCCGCTTAATTCATTACCTAAAAACGATTTAACTATTATTCAGTAAACCCTATTTTGTCCTTGATGTTCATTCTCAGTGATCGTTGTTGTTCCGTGTCGGCCACACATGGGGCGCCCTGCTCATACATCGATGTTTTCTGTCTGCAGCACCGTCCTTTCCGGAAGTATGACCCCGCTCAGCATCCCGAGATCCGGTGTGTCAGTGTAGACACAGCCTGTGTCGATAGCGATCAGTTTTTCAAGCATGATCGGCCTGGACATTGGCGTGTGACCGCAAACGAGCGTTTTTTTCCAGGTATACCTGTTGTTTTCCAGATAGGTTGAACGTAAATGAGTGCGCATCCAGCAGTAATCTTCCGGTTTCATATAGTGCAGGTTGTCTTGTATGGTCATGTCCGGGTCGATGCCGCCGTGAGCAAAAAAAAAGTGCTCGGTTTCCAGGTGGTAGAAGCAGGATTGTATGAATTCAATGTGTTTCTCCGGAATGTCGAAACCGCTTTTGCATCCGTATGATTCCAGCATGGCCGCGCCTCCGTTGCGGAGCCAGAGCTGTGATGTTCCTTTTTCCAGAGAGTCGAGGAACATACGTTCATGGTTTCCCATAAGAAAGAAGCAGGAATACCGGTCACGAAGAGTCATGAGGTACTCGATGACTCCCTTCGAGTTGTTTCCCCTGTCGATATAATCCCCAAGAAAAACAAGCTGGTCTGACGGCTGAAGATTCATCAGCCCAAGAAGCCTTTGCAGGGTATGCAGGCAACCGTGAATATCACCGACAGCGATGATCCTTTTGTTTTCAGTAAGGCTAACGGCCATGGATGCTTGTCCTCTACTTTTCTGTACTGTGTTTTTCTTCTGACCGGGAAGTATTCCTGCTTGAGTTATTTATGAGTCCGCGCCCGCATTTTTTGATTTTCCCCGATGATTTGAGGTCGTTGTACGTGGCGTCAAGGATACCGTTGACAAACTTGCTGCTTTTATCGGTGCTGTTGAATTTTTTCGCGATTTCAATTGCTTCGTTAATCGAAACCTTTGGCGGGATATCCTCGAAATAGAGCAGCTCCGCCAAGGCCATGCGCAAAATGTTTTTGTCGATGATGGCTATTCGGCTCATGTCCCAGTTGAAGGTATGTTTCGTTATATAGCCATCGATCTCCTCCTTATGATCCTGGATGCTCTGCAATACCTGTTTGTAAAACCGGACAGCACCGGAATCCTCGGCTATTTGCGGTGTGATAAGCCAGTCGGAAGCTGAATCCATGTCGGCTCCTGTTAACTCGATCGTGTACAAGGCCTGTATGATTTTTTCCCGAATTCTACGGCGATAGGTTTTCATAAGAGAAGGTTCAGAGTATTATATGTTTGCAATGCACGAGACAACCTTTTGCGTATCTCCGAAGTCGTCGAAAAGAGCGTCAGGCTGATGGGATTTGAGCTGTTCAGCCGAATATGTTCCTGTTGAAACCGCGATAGATCTGGCCCTGATGGTTCTGGCGCAGGTGATATCATGTTCGGTATCTCCGATAATGACCACTTGTTCCGGTGTGAACATTCTTCCGGTCAGGCTATAGGCGCGTTCAACAGCAATTGCCGGTAACTTGTTTCGATGATGTGCATCATCGGCAAATGCGCCGAACGGGAAAAAGTGATTGATGGCGGGCAACTCGAGTTTATGACGTCCGGAACCTTCAAAGTTACCTGTCAGGAGGCCGAGAAGAATATCTTTTCTTTCTGAAAGCTCTCCAAGCAGTTCCGGCACACCGTTCAGGAGTTGTATGTCTTCATGACGTAAATGTTTTTTTACAAGATCGATATAGGTGTTTTTTATCGTCGTGAATTTTTCGGAAATATGTTTATCCTTAAGGCCGGCATGTTTCAGTACGTCATGAATAATAACGCTGTCCATTTTCCCGGCAAAATTATAGCTGCGTGCGTTGCCTTCAGTTCCATAGACAGCCATCAGGGCGTCGATTAATATCTGACGGTTGGTATTGCTTGCCAGCAGCAAGGTTCCATCAATGTCAAAGAGTACCAGTTTGTTATACATCGGCAGGTGTCGGGGATTCAGATCGGGTTTTTCCCAGGGTAACCGGGATGAGCCTGGAAACACCTTCTTCTTCCATGGTTACGCCGAAAAGGGCCTGAGAAGAGGCCATGGTGTTTTTATTGTGAGTAACAATAATAAATTGGGTGTTATTCTCAAATTTTTTCAGGAGTTTAATAAACCGCTCGATATTCGCGTCATCCAGAGGCGCGTCGACCTCATCCAGAATACAGAAAGGACTGGGCTTAACCAGATAGATGGAAAAGAGCAGGGCCAAAGCTGTCAGGGCTTTTTCTCCTCCGCTCAGCTGTTCGATTGATAACGGCTTTTTTCCTCGCGGTTTAGCTACGATTTCTATATGAGCTTCAAGAGGATCTTCCTCCGAAGTGATGAGCAGATCCGCTTCATCTGTTTCTTCGAAAAGTTCTCTGAATATGCGCACAAAGTTGCTTCTGACAGCATTGAATGTCTCATCGAACTTTTTCAGAGCAGTTTTGTTGATTTCTTCTATCGTTGTTCTCAGTTGAGTTTCAGCTCCTATAAGGTCTTCCTTCTGTTCTGTGAGAAAGTCAAGTCGTTCCTGTTCTGTTTCATACTCTTCAAGAGCAAGTTCATTAACTGCGCCGAACCGCTCAATTCTGTTTCGGATTTCATCAAGCTGTTTTTGAGCGTTTTCCCTGTCGAAATTTTCAGGAGCCTCTATGTCTATTGCGTCGATACTGCAGTTATATCGAGTTTCAACAGAAGTGAAAATACTGTCTATTGTTTTTTCAATTTCTGCCGCACTGCGACGGAGTTCATCGTGAATCTGTTGTTCCACTTCATGTTTTCGTCGTAACTCTCTCAGGCTGTTTCTTTTTTCCTGATTGGCAATCTTGCATTCATTGTAACGGGTTTCCATCTCATTCAGTTTCTGCTGTTCGGCTCCTGAAGAGACCAGACAGGCTTCCAGTTCATTCCGATGCGTTTGGATTTTCGCTGCAGTTGCAACAAGAGCGTTGTCAGTTTGCTCTGTTTCTTTCTGCATTTTTTCGATTTCCCGCTCCAGCGATGATCTGTTCTGCTCACAGGACTGTATGCGGAGTCTCAACTTTTCAAGTTCCAGCACGCTGTCTTTATGTTTGTTGACATGGCGCTGGACTTCCTGTGAATGGAGGCTGAGGTTCCTTTCATTCTTTTCGAGCTCTTTTCGAGCATTCTCCAGCGATGTATGAAGCGCTGTGTTTGTTTCTTTGTGCGCCGCTATCTCCGGCAGCAGTTTCTCCAGTTCTGCTTCTGTGGTTTTTAAACGCTTTTCTGTATTTGCGATTTCTTTTTCCGTCCGCTCGATATCCTGCCGTTGTGATGCATGCTCGATATCCATACGGGCAAGGTTGTTGTTGATTTCTCCGATTTCCCATTCAAGTGTAGTACGTTGTTTCTCTTTTTCCCCGAGTTTGATATTCTGAAGTTTGTTTCTGATGGACTGCAGCCTGGATTGTTCGAGCCCAAGCTCTTTTTCCAGATCGTGTTCTTCAGCACGCAGTTGATCCCGTTCAGCTTTTTTTCCCAGACGAAGGCCCTCGTTTTCTGCGGAGCTTCCGCCGAAAACAACGCCGTTTCCTCCTATTTTTTCTCCGTCAGGGGTCACGAATGTATATCCGGGATTCTCTGAAGCAAGTGTTTCTGCCGTTGAGAAGGTATCGACAAGATAACAGCCTTCAGTAAGTGCTGTTATAGCCTTGCTGAGACTTTTCGGGAAGCTCAGAATACTGTTGATCTTTATTGTTCCGTTGATTGCAGGTGATGCGTCCATCTCAGGGGTTTTGAGCATATCAAGAACAAGAAACGTCACTTTTCCTTTTCCTGCCTCTGCAAGAGAGCGGATTCCTGTTTTTGCCTCCGGTAGAGATGAGCATACATAGTAACCGAGGGATTCCCCCAGGACTGCGTTGATCGCTTTGCGGTGAACATCTTCAAGCGACAGAAGGTCGGAAAGGCAGCCGTGTCCTGTTTTTCCCTGCTTGCCGTTTTCCAGCCATGAAATCCCTTCCGGAAGACCTTCATAATCATCGAGGATTGAGTTTGCCAGCAATATCCTGTTTCTCAGTTGATCACGCCGGGATCGCAATTTCAGGAGAAGTTCTTTTTTTGCCTCAAGTTGTTCGCCCAGATCCTGTTGCAGTTTTTTCAGCGATAGGAATTCTTTGTTTACTGAAGATATAACGGTTTTCTGTTTCTCGATACGTTCGTTGAGCTTCTCTCTTGCCGGCAGGGCATCGTTGATGTTTTTCAGGAGTTCATTTCTGTGCTGATCCAGGCTCGCCATTGAGCTTTTCAGATGATCGATGGTGGTTTCCAGTCTTTGTCGAGTCACATGAAGGTGAGAGGCCGCTTTTTGAAGCCCGGAGATCCTTGCCCTTTCTTTTTCCACGTCATTCCTTGACTGGACGAGGGCCCTCTGCAGCGTGTTCTGCTCTTTTTTCAGGGTAAGCAGTTCGTTTTCTATGATGGAAAAGTGTTTTTCAAGCGGTTGCAGCTGGTCGGTAAGCTGTTTTTTCTCGTGTTCACGTGCGACAGCCTGCTGCTTTTTTTCGGTAATCGCTCCTGCGATGCGAGTTGTGTTATGCCGGAGATTTTTTTCCTGTTCCTGTGCCTGCAGGATGTTTTTTTCAAGAGCGTGAAGTTCCTTGTTTTTTTCGTTCAGAACTGACTGGGCTTCTGAAAGCATTCGCTCCTGCTCAAGCTGTTCAAGTTCAGATTCCTGCAGGATACTGTCATTTGACGCGATTTTTGTTGTCAGCTCCTGAACTACTCTCTCCTGTTCCGATATGTCGGTTTTCAGGGGGTGAAGTTTATCGACACATGCATCAAAATGGATTTTACTGAGCGTCAGGTCAAGATCTCTGAACGAGGTATTGATTTCATGGTACTGTTTGGCTTTTCTTACCTGGGATTTCAGGCTCCTGACTTTTTTCGTGACTTCCGCAAGGACATCATCCACCCTTTCAAGGTCGCGTTTTGTGGCTTCGAGCTGTTTGAACGTCTGTTTACGGCGATGCTTGTATCTTGTTATTCCTGCCGCCTCTTCGAAAAGCTTCAGTCTTTCATCACTCTTGTTGTTGATGATTTCTTCGATCATTTTCAGCTCTATGACAGAGTAGGCATCGCTGCCCATTCCGGTGTCGGCAAAGAGTTCGAGAATATCCTTGAGTCTGCAAGGTACCTGGTTGAGCAGATAGTCGCTCTCACCGTTTCGATAGACCCTTCGCGTGACGGTCACTTCCGTATATTCTGTGGGCAGGATGTTACGGGTGTTTTCAATGGTGATAGAGACCTCCGACATGCTCAGAGGTTTAAGTTTTCTCGAACCGTTGAAAATAATGCTTTCCATTTTGGAGGAACGCAGAAGAGAGGTTTTCTGCTCACCCAGAACCCATCGGATAGCATCGACAACATTGGTTTTGCCGCATCCGTTGGGGCCGACAATGGCGGTAAGGCCTTTATCGAAAGTGATTTTGACTTTATGCGCGAAGCTCTTGAAGCCAAAAAGCTCGATTTTTGAAAGATACATCTGTTCGTGTGGAGTTAGTCAGATCGTGGCAAACTGATGCATGAAATTCCAGATTGAGCACCAGGAAAGCGGCCCGGCCTGCATCTATATTCAAATTTAAGAAAAAATAAACGATTGCAGTGTATTTTCAGGAGTCGATAACCATCCGGGCGACAGCAAGTGCTTCGGCAGCTTCTTTGATGTCATGGACCCTGAGAATGTTCGCCCCATTGACGGCGGCAATGGTATTTGCCGCGATTGTTGCCGTCAGGCGATTTTCCGGAGGCGGAAGACTCTTTTCTGAGCGTTGCAGCGCTTTGCCGAGAAAAGATTTTCTTGAAAGTCCGCAGAGCAGGGGACGATCAAGGGCGTGAAATGCCCGTAACTCACTGAGTAGCGAATAATTTTCGGCTACGGTTTTGCCGAACCCGAAACCGGGGTCAAGAATGATGTTCTGCAGCCCATGCTTTTGAGCGTTATCGAGTAAGGAAAAAAGAGCGGTTGTGACCTTTGAAACGATATCCGGTGTTCCGGTATTCATGTGGTGGCTCCATTTCATGCTGTCCGGTCGTCCGGTTGTGTGCATGAGGATCACGCCCGTTTGATGATGTCTGCATACCTCTGCCATAGCCGGGTCGAAACCAAGCCCGGAAATATCGTTTACGATCTGGGCCCCCGCAAGGATAGCCTTTTCAGCGACAGCGGATTTATAGGTGTCGATGGAGATCAGAATGTCGGATTGCCTGCGAAGCTCGCGGATCACCGGGATCGTACGGCTGATTTCTTCTCCGGTATCGACTTTCTCCGCTCCCGGCCTGGTGGATTCCCCTCCTACATCAATGATATCGGCACCTTCACCTATCATTGCCAGTGCTTTGCTGACGGCAAGATCGATCTCATGGTGCCCATTCTTGTTTTTTAATGCCCCGCCATCGAAAAAAGAATCAGGAGTGGTATTGAGAATACCCATGATTTTCGCATGTCCGGTAAGGTCAAGTTCCCTGTCCCGGCATTGTATTCGGTAAGTACTGTTTTTCATATGCCTGTCAGCCTGATAGCTTGTTCGCACAATAGCCCGGATTTCAAGGCCCTGTACGGTAAAGACTTAGCCAGTTAAACAATTCCGAAAGGTACCGGTGTAAAGCACAAAAAGAAAATTATGATGGCGATCCATCCCATGAATTTTCTTCCGGCAGAAAGCTCATGATCCATTGCGGTCGGCGGGTGATCGATACCGAGAAACCGGGTCAGTATAATTGCCCACAGCACCCAGCCCCCCCAGGACCACTCAAACGCCCATTCAGGGAGAGGAACGGGTGTGCCGGGGATAAACAGTTCAATGAGCAGCAGCACAAGAGAGGGGAGACCGAGAAGTACGATAAAGAGCAGGAAGAGTAAGGCGGCCAACCGGTGTTTTTTCCTGCCGAACATGGCATAGATGACATGTCCGCCATCGAGTTGTCCAACGGGAAGGAGATTCAGCGCTGTGACAAAGCACCCGAGCCAGCCGGCAAAAAGAAACGGGTAGTGGTACATTTCAGTCATCGGGGGTATGTATGCCGGTGCGGTTACTTTTTCAAGCAGCAGGTAGAGCAGGTTTTTGCCGAGGAAAAGAGTATTTGGGGGGGGCGGTGCGGGAATGCCTCCAAAAGCTTCGTATTCAGGGTGTATGGAGTAGATATACTCAAAGGGGGGCAGATGGGTGAAACCGTAGACAAGCAGTCCCGCAGCGATGACAAATCCACTCAAAGGCCCGCTGATCCCGGTATCGAAAAGTGCTTTCGTGTCGGGGATCCTGTCTTTGATGCGAATGACTGCCCCAAGCGTGCCAAGGCTCAGAATAAAAGGCAGCGGAGGAACGGGAATGAAGTAGGGAAGCGTTGCCCGCATCCGGTGATTGAGTGAGGCGAAAAAATGACCGAACTCATGAGTTCCGAGAAATAACAGCAGTGAGAGCGCATAAGGAGCACCATAGCCGAGGTCTCGAAGAAAGAGAGAAACACTCTCAAAACGAACGTCATGTCCCATCCAGAAAGCGCCTGCCCAGAGAGTCGTTACCAGAGTCAGCGCAAATAAGCCGAGATGAAGTGGATAGTTTTGTTCGGCAAGAATGCTTTGTCGAGAGGGAAGGTGCTCTCTCATGCTGTATTGCTAAAGTTAGTCTTCTTTATTTTCGTGTTCTTCTTTCTCACCAAAGGTTGCGATAAGGCCTTCAATGAGTTGCTGTTTTTCACTATCCTGGAGGCTTGCTTCGGGATGCGCAGGAAGATAGAAAAAAGGAGGCATTTTGCCTTCCCGGACTTCTTCGGCGGCTTCATCGCCTTCGTTTTCTCCCGGGCGTCCCCATTCCGAAACATTGAATTTTTCCCTGCCGTGCTCTACATCGAATTGGGCAAGCCATGACGCAGGAGCGATGTTGGTGTACCAGGGCCAAAACGTTTCATTGGAGTGACAGTCCCTGCATGCTCTGAAAAAAAGCTCTCTTGTTTGATCATTGTCCCACGAAGGTTCTCCTGTTACCGGCGGGTTCGTGTGATTTTTTCCATAGGGCACGAGCTGGACAAGGAGAAGGATGACAATTACCCATCCAAGCAGTTTTCCAATGTTCATGGTCGACCTCCTGTTTGATTTGTATGTGTTTTAGGGTAGAGTGTTTTCAGAGTTGTATCCTCAGAACCGACAATGGCCAGGATAATTCCAGGGTGTGGCGGTTTGTGCCGGTTGCTATTTCAGCGATCAGATCGAGTTCCGTTTCGCTGTAGAATTTTCTCGCAGAGGTGTATCCGTCAAGGGCCAGGGCTGCTATTCTTTCAGACAGGGCGATTATGGGAACACCCGCAAGAAGATCAAGGCCTCTGTGACCGTCAAGCCCCAGGAACAGGGATGCTCCGCTATTCCTGCTCTGCACGATAATTCTTGCGAGTTGTCCCGGTGTAAAGTGATGGAGGCTCTGGGAGAGGAGAATGATATCATAGCGGCCGTTTTCAGCCGGATCCATTGAAAATGCGTTTATTCGCTGAAAATCAAGTGGAAGTTGTCTTTCTTTCGCGGTTTGATTGCCGAATTCGACATATTCTGTGACGATGTCAGAACCTCTGATTTCAAGCGGAAGCTTTCCGGTTTTCGCCTGCTCGGCAAGCGCAAAGGCGAGGCCTCCTGCTCCGCTGGCAAGTTCCAGAACTTGTACCGGTCTTTTTTCCTGCTCGTAGAGCTCCATGATAGAGGGCTCTATGACCCGAATATACTGAGGATAGAGCATCATCATGTTGTTCATGTGATCAAGGGCTCTGATCATCTCAAGTCTTTTTGCAGGAGGTAGAGACGGATCGTCCATGTATTCCCTTTCGTCTGTCCGTAAGGATCGGTCGATGAGTTCCGGTACAAAAAAACCTGCGCCCAATGCTCTGGAAACTTCGAATCTCTCCTCAAGAAAAAAGGAATGATATCGATTGGTAAGCTCTTCCAGCTCTTCCTGTGTTTGCCATTCGGGAGGAAAATTATCTCTTTTTCGCAGGTTCTCGATCGCTATGCATCCTGCCGTTTTAAGCTGTAGCATCAGGTTCGGTTTACTCTGGTTGGTGTTTCTGTCTGACGGGAACGGCCGGAAAATGAACCATCCTAAGTTGATAGTTTCAACAAATGCGTTAAGCTGTCAACTTTATACTATATAATGCGTTATGCTGGTTTTTCTTACAGCGAACATCTCACTCGATGGGTTGCGCGACCATAGTGCAGAAAAATCGCATGTGTTGAAACCCTATGGGATTGTCGGTCAATTTAGGACCATAATATCAATATATGGTTGTTGCGGTTATTAAGAAACCTCCCTGACTGTTCGTTTTTCGGGACAGTGTCAGAATGAACGGTATAAAATAAAATATTTTGATATCCGAATAAATGATACTAATTTAGTGTCAGATAAAATGCTTATGAAAGTACTGACCAAAAATACCGATTACGCCATCAGGGCTCTTCTTGTGCTCGGAACGCACGAGGGAGAGTATGTTTCTGCACGACAGATTTCTCAGCAACAGGGTATTCCCTACCAGTTTCTGAGAAGGATACTTCAGGAGCTCAACAAAAATGGCCTTACCACTTCAAGGGAGGGCGCGCATGGGGGCGTCAGGCTCGAAAAAAATCCTGATGCAATCAGGGTCAGGGATGTTATCGAGATTTTTCAGGGAAAGGTCGAGTTGTCCGAGTGCATGTTCCGCAAGCAGATCTGTGCCAACCGCGCAAGCTGTGTGCTGCGTCATGAGATCATGCGGATTGAAGAAATCGTCAGCAGGGAGTTCGGGCAGATCACTCTCGGCAAGCTGCTCACTGATCTGACCAAACTGAACGCGACGGCCACGATGGACCATACAGACGAATTTGAAATCATCAACTCAGGGAGCCATGAAAAGACAGATTGTGACCATAGATGAAGAAAAGTGCAACGGGTGCGGGGAGTGTATTCCCGGCTGTCCTGAAGGAGCGCTGCAGATAATAGATGGCAAGGCAAGGCTTGTAAGCGATCTTTTCTGTGACGGGCTCGGTGCCTGTACAGGAACCTGTCCGCAGGGGGCCATTACTGTTCTGGAGCGGGAAGCTGAACCCTACGATGAGCGAAGGGTTATGGCCGAAAATATTGTCAAGGGAGGGCCGAATGTCATCGCAGCCCATCTTGAGCATCTCAGGGGACATGGCGAAGAGGGGTATTTGCAGGAAGCTCTTTCATACCTGAGCGAGCAGGGAATAAAGAATCCTCTTGATGAGCAAGCGACAAAGGAGAATAGTGAGCCTCATGCCTGCGGCTGTGCCGGCAGCGCGATGCAGGATTTCAGGAAAAACGGCAGTGCTGCTCAACAGGGGGAGTCAACCGGGGTGATACCATCGGAACTGACGCAGTGGCCGATACAGCTTCATCTGGTGACCCCACTGGCGCCATACTATCAGGGTTCGGACCTGCTTCTGGCCGCTGATTGCACCGCATTTGCCGTTGGCGGATTTCATCCTGATTTCTTGAAAGGCAAAAGCATCGCCATTGCGTGTCCCAAGCTCGACACGGGGATGGAGAGGTATGTGGAAAAGCTAAAAGCCATGATCGATCATGCAAACGTCAACACCATCACTGTTGTGATCATGGAGGTCCCCTGTTGCGGAGGGCTTATGGCTATTGTGCAGCAGGCGCTCGACAAGGCTTCCAGGAAAGTGCCGGTGAAGAGGGTTGTCATCGGCGTCAGGGGGGAGGTGCTCGATGAGCAGTGGATGTAGGAAAGAAAGGTAAAAAAAAAGTCAAAGGGCAAAAGGCAAAAGTCAAAGGGCAAAAGGCAAAAGTCAAAGGGCAAAAGGCAAAAGTCAAAGGGCAAAAGGCAAAAGTGAAAGGAGAACGTGAAAGGTGAAAAGCAGAAAGACGGAGGCGCATTGGTGTGTTACATCGGTCGTCATTAGTCATTATTAATTAGTCATTTACTCCATGCTCAAAGACGCGCTTGGCAGTTACCGGGGTTCTCTCGCTGAACTTGACAGGATCATAGATGAGGACCCGAACAACGCTGAAGTGTACTATGATCGGGCAAATGTAAGAAGCGGCAGAGGCGATATAGAGGGGGCGATCGATGATTACTCAAAAGCGATAGAGCTCGGGCTCAGGTTGCGCGAGAGGTTTCTTGCCCACGGTAACAGGGGGATCGCTCGTGCTGCTCTGGAGGATAATCAGGGGGCGTTCGAGGATTTTACGGTAATTATCGAAGCTTCTCCGAAAAACAGGGGAATTTTGAGGACGGCCCTCTACAATCGTGCCATGCTCAGGGAAAAAACAGGTGATATCGAAGGCGCTGCCATGGATTATCAGCAGCGTTCAGAAATAATAATAAAAAGCAAAACGGGAGAGTGAATCATGGGTATGTATTGTGATCAATGCCAGGAAAGCGTGAAAAATACAGGGTGTATAGCTCGTGGCGTCTGCGGCAAAAGTGAAGTGACGGCAAAATTACAGGATGTGCTGGTCTATATGCTTGAAGGTGTTGCATTGTGCTCTGAGGCTTCCGGCAGGAAACTGCAGGAAGAGCATGGCCGTTTTATCAGCGAGGCGCTCTTCGTCACGGTGACGAACACCAATTTTGACGATGGAGCGATCGTCGATAAAATTTTCGAAGCGCTGGCCCTGCGTGATGAGTTGAGGAGCTCGCTGACAGATGTTCCTTCTCATGACTGTGTGACATGGACGGGCGAAAGCAAGGAAGAGTTTGTTCAGAAAGCTGAATCGACCGGTGTTGAAGCACTGAGCGAAAACGAAGACCTTCGTTCTCTCAAGAGTCTCGTTCTGTATGGTATGAAAGGCCTTGCAGCGTATACAGACCATGCGTCCGTGCTTGGCTACAATGATGCATCGATCTATGACTTTTATGTCAAGGCTCTTGCAGCCCTGACAAAGGATATGGACGCCGAACGTTTGACCGCGCTGGTTCTGGAGACTGGAGAGTACGCCGTCAAGGCAATGGCGCTGCTTGATAAAGCAAACACAGAAACCTATGGTAATCCCGAGGTCACCACGGTC
Organism: Chlorobium phaeobacteroides; assembly: GCA_016776555.1. GTDB lineage: Bacteria > Bacteroidota > Chlorobiia > Chlorobiales > Chlorobiaceae > Prosthecochloris > Prosthecochloris phaeobacteroides_A. The sequence continues at coordinate 73,030 of JADHTF010000006.1, read as the reverse complement.
AAAACCGGAGTCGGTACAAAACCCGGCATTCTGATTTCCGGTCATGATCTCCATGACATGGAAGCATTGCTGAAACAGACCGAGGGCACCGGGGTCGATGTCTATACTCATTGCGAGATGCTTCCCGCGCACTACTATCCGGCGTTCAAGAAGTATACTCACTTTGTCGGTAACTATGGAAGTTCCTGGTGGTCACAGGACAAGGAGTTTGAGTCGTTCAACGGCCCGATACTGATGACGACCAACTGCATTGTGCCGGTCAGGGAATCCTACAGGCAGCGCATGTTCACCACCGGTAATGCCGGATATGATGGTCTCAGGCATATTCCTGCAGGGAAAAACGGTGATCCGAAGGATTTCAGCGAACTTGTCGAACTGGCCAAAACCTGTCAGCCTCCGAAGGAGATCGAGAACGGAGAGATCGTTGGCGGTTTTGCGCATAACCAGGTGATTGCGCTTGCAGACAAGGTTGTAGACGCGGTCAAATCAGGGGCGATAAAGCGTTTCGTCGTCATGGCAGGTTGCGATGGACGTCATAACTCGAGACAGTATTTTACCGATGTTGCAGGAGCGTTACCGGAAGATACTGTCATTCTTACAGCAGGCTGCGCAAAGTACCGGTATAACAAGCTGCAGCTGGGGGATATCGGCGGCATACCGAGGGTTCTGGATGCCGGTCAGTGCAACGATTCCTACTCTCTGGCGGTTATCGCACTCAAACTGAAGGAAGTTTTCGGACTCGACGATATCAACGACCTGCCGATTTCCTATGATATCGCATGGTATGAGCAGAAAGCTGTCGCAGTCCTGCTCGCCTTGCTCTCTCTTGGCGTGAAAGGCATTCGTCTCGGCCCGACACTTCCTGAGTTTCTCACGCCGAACGTCGCCTCCGTGCTTGTCGAGAAATTCGATATCAAGCCGATCGGTACGGTCGAAGGGGATGTGGAGGCGATGATGGCCGGGGCCTGAACCCCTGTTATTGTCTGACTGAAGGCCGTTCCATCTGAAGTTATGGAGCGGCTTTTTTTGTTTAGAGCTGCAGGACAAGGTTGAATATATAACCGACCAGGATGATCCCGGTCGCAACAATGCCTGCAAAAACCCCTATCAGCCTGGGTTTAAGCACTTTACGCAAAATGATCATTTCCGGCAGTGAGAGAGCGATGACGCTCATCATGAACGCCATTGCGGTGCCCAGAGCGGCTCCTTTGCCCAGAAGCGCCTGCACGATGGGAATGATGCCTGCGGCATTCGAGTACATCGGTACACCGAGCAGGACAGCGACAGGAATCGACCACCAGACTTCGGCGCCCATGAGCGAGGCCATGAAGTCCTGGGGGACATAGCCGTGAATACCGGCTCCGACGCCTACTCCGAGTACGATGTAGAGCCATACCTTTCCCACGATAGAGCGGACATGTCCAACCCCTTCCCCGATGCGTTGTGCCCAGCGTAAGTCAGGTACGTTACCTTCTCCGGCAGTACCGCTGTTCTGCAGTTCCTTTACCCACTCCTCAAGATCATTTTCCATGCCCAGTTTTCCGATGATGATGCCCGAGACAATGGCGATGCCGAGACCCATGCTCATATAGAGCAGGGCGATCTTCCAGCCGAACATGCCGAAGAGCAGGGCCAGGGCGATCTCGTTGACCATCGGCGCAGCGATGAGAAAGGAGAAGGTGACTCCGAGGGGAACGCCTGCCTGCAGAAACCCGATGAAAAGGGGAATCGCGGAGCAGGAGCAGAAGGGCGTGACGATGCCCAGCCCTGCGGCCATGACATTGCCTATCCCGGTTCGTTTCCCTGAAAGCATGGCCCTTGTCCGTTCCGGAGACACAAACGTGTGTACCACGCCCATGGTGAAGACGACCGCTGTGAGTAACAGCAGGACTTTGGGCACTTCATAGATGAAAAAGTGCAGAGCCTGGCCGAAACGGGTTTGCATGGAGATACCGGCGATGTCAAGAAGCAGATCCGCGAGCCATTCAAGATGGGTATAGACGAGCACCCAGAGCAGGGTTGCAGTCAAAACCGCGGCAATTCGGCCGGAGATGTTTTCAGGTTTTTTGCCGGATGGCGGTACTTTTTTTTCGCTGCTCATTGGCGACGGATTTGATGTATCAGGCAAGCATCTCCTCGATTTCGTCACGGGAGGGAATCCGTCCTGAGCATTTCACTTCGTTATCGACAACAAGTCCGGGAGTCGACAGAACTTTCCAGGAAATGATCTCCTGAATGTCCTCGACCTTTTCGATTGACGCCTCGATTCCTGTTTCCTCAACAACCTGACGGACAAGAGATTCAAGCTGTTTACAGGTCGCGCAGCCTGTTCCAAGCACTTTGATGGTTTTCATTGGCGGATTTGTTTATTGTTCAACGCAAATAAACGATGATTAAATAATGAGATATTCAGCACTCCTCTTCGCTTTCATCGCCACTCAATTCAGTGTCAAAGAAACGGGCGAACAATTTCCTCGCGGTTTCCCAGTTCTTTCGGTTCAGGCAATATTTCACTCTTGGAGGAGTTATCTCGCCCTGGATAAGACCGGCTTCGAGCAGGGCCTTCAGATGCTGGGAAATCGTCGATTGCGCCATCGGGATGATCGCTGTCAGTTCCCCGGTGAAACAGCACGACTGTGTAGAGAGCAGTTTCAGGATCTTGAGCCGAACCGGATGACCGAGCGCTTTGGAGAAAACCGCCAGATCGGTTTCACTTGTCGAGTATGGTATCTCTGCATTGGTTCGTTTCATCTCTGTATGATCGAGTTTATCGTAAATATACGATAAACTCGCGTTTATTTCAAGCATTCGAATCCTGCGAATCAACGGATGTTTTTTTCACTTGAATAGTTCTGCAGGAATAGTGAGATTGTTTTTTAAAGATGTCAGCCGATTTTCGTTTCCTGCACGGACTTTCTGTGATGCTTGGAGAGTCATGAAAGCAGTACGGACGCCCTCCTCGGGGAGGCCGGTAACGGTCTCGAATATGGAGAGTATTATATTTGATCATATCTGAAAGACTCTGTATTTAAAAATTTTCTCTACGTCATGAAAGATTTTTTTCTGCAATTCAATCCGGTTACCCAGGCGCTGATCGCCACACTGTTCACATGGGGTGTTACGGCTGCTGGGGCGGCGCTGGTGTTTTTTTCAAAAGCGCTCAATCAAAAGGTTATGGACTCGATGCTTGGCTTTGCAGCCGGCGTCATGATTGCCGCGAGTTTCTGGTCTCTTCTCGCACCGGGAATAGAGATGGCTGAGCAGCTGGGGCATATTCCGTGGCTTACGGCGGTCATCGGTTTTATGGGCGGAGGAATTTTCATGAGAGTGACCGACAGGTTCCTGCCTCATCTGCATCCCGGTCTGAGCATGGACAAAAGCGAGGGTATCAAGACTTCGTGGCAGCGGAGCACGCTGCTCGTGCTGGCCATAACCCTGCACAACATTCCCGAAGGGCTGGCCATAGGTGTGGCTTTCGGTGCAGTTGCAGCCAATCTTCCTTCAGCGACCATTGGAGCCGCCATCGCTCTTGCGATTGGCATCGGCATTCAGAATTTTCCCGAGGGAACGGCCGTTTCGATGCCTTTGAGAAGAGAGGGTATGTCGAAAGGGAAAAGCTTTTTCCTAGGTCAGTCTTCCGGCATGGTTGAGCCGATCGCCGGGGTTATCGGGGCATATTTTGTGCTGAAAATGCAGGATATTCTGCCCTACGCCCTCTGTTTCGCCGCCGGGGCGATGATTTTTGTCGTGGTCGAGGAGCTGATACCGGAATCGCAGAGAAAATATGAAAACATCGATCTGGTAACCATGGCAACCATGGCAGGTTTTTCGGTCATGATGATTCTCGATGTGGCTCTGGGATAGAGAGAATCTGTATCTATGAAGTATGTAAAGGCGGCTTGTGGGCCGCCTTTACTGTTTTCTCTCTTTTTGCTCCGGCTCACTCCTTCAGGTTCTTCAAGATGTTTTATCCGATCCATGTTACGTTCCTGTTAACAGATGCGGAACAAGAGAGCGGACAGTCTACATTTCACGATTATGAGCCTGCTCTATTGAGATCACTCACAAAAAGGAGGTATGATGACCGTTTGTTCTGTAAAAACGATAGTCCTGTTTTTCATGCTGCTGTTGTTCCCGGCTACTCTTTTTGCACAACCCGGATCTTTTCAAAAACACTGGGAAATCGGGACGGAAATCTATCATGCCGTTTATGAGGAGCCTGGCATTATGCAGGAAACAGGTTTTATGTATGGCGTAAAGAGTGCTGTTGCTTTTCATGAAAAGATTGTCGGGCCGGTTGATATGATCAGGATCGAAGGGGCGTATGCCAGGGGCGCTCAGGAGTATTCTTCTTTCTGGACGGGAAATATTGATGCCATCGACGTCTCGGTTTTTGAAATACGGGGTTCTCTGGGACACGATGTGGCAAGCGACCGGACTGTATGGACTCCTTATCTTGGACTCGGGTATCGATGGAAAAAGGACAGCGCTTATGGCCTGATTTCAACTTCAGGCGCGCTGGGATATGACAGGGAATCACAGTACCTCTACTCTCCTCTCGGTATCGCTGTGGAAGCTGACCTTGAAAACGGTTGGTTTGTCGGTGGTTTTGTCGAATATGATTATTTCTGGGGCGGAACGCAGAAAAGTGCGTTCAGCGATCTGCACCCGTTGAACAGTGATCTCGTCAACGATCAGGAAAAGGGCTATGGTCTCAGGGCGTCCTTGAAGATCAGGAAACAACTGCATGAGAGTTTTCTGGTCGCTTTTGAGCCTTTTCTGCGTTACTGGAGCATTGATCAATCGCAGCCCGGTGAGTACATGGAGTATAATGCTTTTCTCGGCAGGGCGGTGCAAAAGACAGGATATGAACCTGAAAACACATCTTTCGGATATGGCGTGAATATCTCCCTCTTGTTCTGAAGGGCACCTCTATTTATTTATTCCGCGATGCAATTGCTTCGTTGAGCGGATAGAAAGGGGTTTCTGCGCTCCGTTCGCCTCGCACTTGAATGCTCATATCAACCCCGTCTTGCCATCTCTTCTGCCGGCTCGTGAAATAACGTTTATTTACGGGCCGCATTGCCGTTCAAAATGTAACGTGTTGTTTTCACTCCTGTAATAACTGCTCAACATGCAATCTCTATTTTTAAGCCGTTTGAATGACGACAGTTCTTGGCTGTTGCTCGCAGATCTTTTCGCTCTCATTTTAAGCAGCTTTTTAATCCTAAACATTGAATTGTATCATGCAGCGTAACAAAAACAAAAGAGGCTTTTTGAGTAGCCTTGTGATGGGAATCATGATGTCGATGCTGGTTGTGTCGATCTCCGGTTGTGATGATGACGATGGTCCGGATGTTGTGAATGCTCCGTCAGCCACCGACAAAACGGCAAAGTACATTTTCTTTTTTATCGGTGATGGAATGGCAAGCCCGCAGGTCAATCTGACCGAGGCTGCTCTGGCTGATCCGAATTTCAGACTGGTCAACGGGGCAATTACCCTTGGTGCGATGAACCTGCAGCATTTCCCGGTAGCGGGTATGGCTACGACGCATGCCGAAGATCGCTATATCACCGGTTCTGCTGCTGCGGCAACCGCCCTTGCAACCGGCGAAAAAACCACTATCGGTACCATTTCGAAAAATGTCGCACATACACAGGATCTGAAAGCAATGGCCGAAATGGCCAAGGAAAAAGGCATGAAGGTAGGCATTGTTTCCAGTGTGAGCATCGACCATGCAACTCCGGCTTGCTTTTACGCGCATGAAAACAGCAGAAGCAACTATTACAATATCGCCAGTCAGATGGATGACAGCGGATTTGACTATTTTGGCGGCGGTTACGCGAAAGGTGACTTTGGCAGCAAAGGCCCTGGTGATGTCGATATCCAGATGGAGAACGCCGGATACGAGATAGTCGATAATCTCGGAGCTCTTCAGTCCGTGCAGCCCGGGCAGAAATGCTGGGCTTACAGTGACTTTGACGGTGACGGAGCTCTCTACTATGAGATCGACCGTATGGGTACCAATCATATCTCTCTTGCTCAGTTTACAGAACAAGGTGTCAGACTGCTCGACAATCCGAACGGTTTTTTCATGATGATCGAGGGCGGCAAGGTTGACTGGGCATGCCACGCAAACGATGCTGTCAGCGCAACGCACGATATGGTCGCTTTTGATGATGCTATCGGTATCGCGCTTGATTTTTACAATCAGCATCCGGATGAAACACTCATCGTCGTAACCGGTGATCATGAATGCGGAGGGCTCTCTCTCGGTTTTGCTTCAACAGGATACGAGACAGCTTTCAATCTGCTGAAACATCAGGATATCTCGTATCAGGAGTTTTCAGATCTGGTTGTTTCCTGGAAAGGAAGCGGCAAGACCTTTGATCAGGCGCTTGAGAGTGTGAAAGAGCACTTCGGTCTTGGTGACGAAACTGTGGATCCTTTACTTGCGCTGAGTGCGTATGAGGAGGATCAGCTCAAGCAGGCTTTTGATGACAGCATGGATCCTGATTTCGTGCGCGACTCTGAGGAGAAGTACCTGAAGTACGGGCCCTATTACGACCCCTTCACGGTCACCGTTACGCATATTCTCAATCAGAAAGCTGGTATCAGCTGGACAAGTTATTCGCATACAGGGGTTCCTGTTCCTGTTTACGCGATCGGTGCCGGGGCAAACAGCTTCACCGGTTCTTATGACAATACTGATGTGGCCAAGAAAATCATCGCGGTCGGCACTCTCAACTGATCGACGGGAAAACTGTCCGATACAGAGTGATTTTAGCTCCCTGGAAGAGCCGTTGCAGGCTCTTTCGGGTTTTTTTATTCATCTGAGTTATAGCTATACGTTTATGAAGAAAACCGACACCTATCTTGTTATTTTTATCGCAGTTCTATCTTCTGTGCTCTGGTTTCTGCCTACGGGTTTTGAAAAGCAGGAACTTACAATAAACACCCTGCATGAGAAGGGTGTCGTGATTTCGATAGACGACAGCGAATTGAAGAGAGTCGGGCTGGTCCTGACAGGCGAGCAGAACATGGAGATTGAGATCCTGTCCGGTCAATATAAGGGTCGCAAGGTCAGCGCAACCAACTTTCTTATGGGACAGATGAGCTATGACAAGCTGTTTCGTGAAGGTGACAAGGTGCTGACGGTTTTGAGAGTTGATGGAGAAAACGGGGAAATAGTCAATGCAAGAGCGGCGGAAATGTACCGTCTTGATGTTCAGTTGATCCTGTTTGCTTTGTTCGGACTGTTTCTTGTCGGTTTTGCCCGCTGGACAGGATTTCGGGCACTGCTTTCCTTCGTGTTCACCGCGCTTGTTATATGGAAAGTGCTTATTCCTCTCTTTCTCAGGGGGGTTCCGCCTCTTCCGGTAGCGTATCTGGTTGTGATGGTTACCACGACAGTTATCATGCTGCTTATCACCGGTTTCAGCAGAAAAGGGGCGGTAGCCCTTTCCGGAGCTCTTGGGGGAGTGACTCTGACGACAATTCTCACGATAGTTTTCGGGGCATGGTTTCGTGTTCCGGGGACGGTCAGGGATTTTTCTGAAATGCTGCTCTACAGTGGTTTTTTTTCCCTGAATCTTACAGGTATTTTTTTATCAGGAATAGTTATTTCAGCAGCAGGTGCCGTCATGGATATGGCAATGGATATTGCCGCAGCCCAGGCGGAAATAGTAGAAAAAAAACCTCACATAGGTCGCAGGGAACTGATCTTTTCAGGTTTTAGCGTCGGGCACGCGGTTATCGGTACTATGACCACGACGTTGCTGTTTGCCTATTCAGGCAGTTTTACCTTTGTCCTCATGGTGTTTATGGCGCAGGGTATGCCGATGGAGTATATTTTCAACATCAGTTACGTTTCAGCTGAGATCCTTCTTACCCTTGTGGGCAGTTTCGGTCTCGTTCTGGTGGCGCCTGTGACGGCAGTGCTTGGCGGTTTGATGTATAAATAAAAAAAGCCACCTCGTGCAAGCAATGCTTGAGGTGGCTTTTTTGTTTACATGATCAGCGCGTAGTTACCGTTTTCTTCAACGATATTTGCTTCAGTCATCAGGCTGCCGTAAACGGTGACAGAGCCAAGGTCGGAACCGTCAGCAGCATGCATGGAAATGATCGTCGACTCAGCTGTGCCGTTGTTATTCAAATCAGCATGTTCAAACGTCAGATCCATAGAGAACGAGTTAGAGTCGTTGTCCGTGTCAAGAAGCATGATGGAATCCTGTTCCGACTGAGAGAAATCGGAAATGAGGTCATTGCCGTTGAGTGCCGTGAAATAAAATCTGTCCGAACCGTTTCCTCCTTTCATGATATCGTTGTCGCTGTCATCGAGTGAGATAAGGTGATCATTGCCGTCCTGTCCGTAGAGAAGGTCGCTGCCTTCTCCGCCAAGCAGTATGTCGTCCCCGTTACCTCCACGAAGAATATCGCTGCCGTCACCACCGATGAGGATATCGTTACCGTTTTCTCCGTAAAGAAGGTCATTACCGTTTTCTCCATAGAGTATATCATCGCCTTCATTGCCGTAGAGCCGATCGTCACCTTCTCCGCCGAGGAGGGTGTCATTGCCGTTGCCGCCGTTGAGATAGTCGTTCCCGTCTTCTCCGTACAACTGGTCGGTCCCATCCTGTCCGTACAGCCGGTCACTTCCTTCTCCACCCGAAAGGGTATCATTGTCATTCCCTCCGTAGATGCGGTCATTGCCTTCTTCGCCGGACAGCACATCATTTCCGTTCTGTCCGTAGATCAGGTCATCGCCGCTTCCTCCGATTGCAGTGTCGTCACCGTTTCCTGCATTGAGATAATCGTTGCCGGCTTCACCATAAAGCAGGTCATTCCCATCGTTTCCATAGAGATAGTCATCGCCTTCGCCAGCCCCCAGCGTATCGCTGCCGTTACCGCCGTACAGCCGGTCGTTTCCTCCATTGGCTATGATGATATCATCACCATCGTCACCGCTCAGCCTGTCATCGCCGCCAATAGCGACAATCAGGTCATTTCCGGCTCCGCCGTATACCCGATTGTTACCTTCGCCTGCGTCGAGTTTGTCGTCTCCGTTACCGCCATGGAGGTAATCGTCTCCTTCTTCGCCCAGGAGTGTGTCGTTGTCGTCCTGACCATAGAGGTAGTCATCGCCGGTTCCCCCTTTCACAAAATCCTCGCCGGCCCCGCCGTAGAGCTTGTCGTTGCCGCCGTTTCCGGTGATGATATCAATGCCGCCCTCGCCGCTTATGATATCGTTTCCTTCTCCTGCGGTCATTTCGTCGTTTCCGTCGCCACCGTATACCCGATTGTTTCCTTCACCTGCATCAAGTTTGTCATCTCCGCTACCGCCATGGAGATAGTCATCACCCCCGCCCCCGGAGAGAGCGTCGTTATCATCGTTGCCGTAGAGATAATCATTGCCGTTTCCTCCCGATAAACGATCGGTACCGGCCCCGCCATACAGCCTGTCATCGCCGCCGTTTCCGATGATGGTATCGTTCCCGTCTTCGCCGCTCATGATATCGTCGCCGTCCCCGGCAGTCATTTTGTCGTTACCGGTCCCGCCGTACACCTTGTTGTTGCCGTTTCCCGCGTCGAGCGCGTCATCACCGTTACCGCCGTGAAGGTAGTCGTTGCCCTCTTCGCCGAAGAGCGTATCGTTGCCGTCGTGTCCATAGAGGTAATCGTCCCCTGTGCCGCCATACAGCATATCCGTTCCCTTGCCACCACTGATTCTGTCATTGCCTCCGTTTCCGGTAATGGTATCGTTCCCGTCATCACCGCTCATGATATCGTCGCCGTCCCCGGCAGTTATTTTGTCGTTACCGGCCCCGCCGTACACCTTGTTGTCGCCGCTTCCCGCGTCGAGCGCGTCATCACCGTTACCGCCGTTAAGATAGTCGTTGCCCTCTTCGCCGAGCAGCGTATCATTGTCATCCTGTCCATAGAGGTAGTCATTGCCTGCGCCTCCGTAGAGGGTATCGGCTCCAGTTCCTCCATAGAGCCTGTCATCGCCGCCTCCTCCTGTGAGGGTGTCGTTGCCGTCGTCACCGCTCATCGAGTCGTCACCATCTTCAGCAATAAGCATGTCATCCCCACTGCCGCCGTAGACCCGGTTGTTACCGCTGCCGGCATGCAGATAATCATTGTCATCTCCGCCGTGTATATAATCATTCCCTTCCTGTCCAGCGATGATATCACTGCCTTCCTGACCGTAGAGTTTATCGTCGCCGGCCCCGCCTGAAAGGATGTCATTACCCTCTCCTCCAAGGATGATATCATTGCCATCTCCACCATCGGCAAAATCATCTCCCGCATCAAGGTAAACTTTGTCGTTCCCTCCTCTTGCATGCACTTCTTCGGCATGGTTCAGTCCTCTGATGGTGTCAGCTTCCTCGGAACCGTAGATGATCTCTTTATCCAGGTAATAGTAGTTCAGCCATGTGGCCAGGTCGCCGAGGTTGGCGTTCTGGTCCCCGTCTTCGTTGAGAATATAGTCTCCTTCGATCTCAAACCCGAGATGATAGACGCCGTCGGCAACCGTGTTGATGAGGTTGTCACCACGGAACTGTATGTTGCTGCCGTCGTTCTGTACGAGATGGAATCCTGTTTCGTCGCCGTTGTCATAGTCATCTCCGTGGAGTTCCGTCCATTCCTCGAGATGATGTTCCCGGATATACGCATTGATGGTTCGTACATCTTCCACCGATATTCTTCCGTCACCGGCAACCTCGGTTTCCCTGATTGCTTCATCGATGATCTCGTTCAATCTGTTTGCGGCATCTGCTCCGGCATTGATATCATCCGCATCGGTGTTTCTCGCCAGGCCCGGATCGCTTTTTACCGCATCGGTGAGCCGGTCAAGACCGGTGCCGGTGTCTGACTGGTCGACATAGTAATACTGTACCCAGCCGGCGAGATCTTCGAGACTTGCGTTGCGGTTACCGTCTTCGTTCAGGATGTAGTCCCCTTCGATATCGAATCCCAGGTGATATACGCCGTCAGCAACCGTGTTGACGAAATTTTTTCCGAACATGCGGGTGGATGCACCATCATTCTGGACAAGGTGAAATCCGGTTTCTTCCCCGTTTTCATCGTCTCCGTGCAGTTCCACCCATTCATCGTAATGGTTATCCTGAATGTATTCATTGATAAGGATGATGTCATCCGTCGAAATGTGATTATCCGCCGCAACCCCGGTTTCCCTGATGGCTTCATCGATTATTTCATTCATCCTGTCGGCATTGTCGGCGGCTTCAGCTATCTCTGCGTCGGTGATGTTCCTGTCAAGTCCCTTATCGGCCATGATCGTATCGGTGATTCTGTCAAGGCCGGTACCGGTTGTTGAGTGATCCGTGTAGAACTGTGTCAGCCATTCGGCGACCTGCTCGACGGAGGCATTCGGGTCGCCGTCTTCATTCAGGAAGTTGTCGCCCTCGATTTCGAACCCCAGATGGTAGATGCCGTCGGCCACAGTATTGATAAGGTTATCGCCCCGGTACCTGAGGGTCGCCCCGTCATTCTGTACAAGATGGAATCCCGTTTCCTCGCCGTTTTCATCGTCACCATGCAGGTCTATCCATTCCTGCTGATAGTGTGTTCTGATGTACGTGTTTATACTCCGAACTTCATCAGCGGTAACAACTCCGTCTTTCATTGATCCGGTAGCTTCAACAGCCTCGGTGATAATGGCATTCATGGCCGCGGCTGCTTTTGCTCCTCCCTCGATGTCCTGTTCTGAAATTCTTCCTTCAAGTCCCGGATCGTTTTCAATGGCCTCTACAAGCTGATCAAGCCCGTTGTCGGCAGGCTGTACCGGTGCGATTGCCAAATCGGCAGATTTTTGTTCAATCATGATTACATGGGGATGTATTCTTTACTACGGTAAAGAGTAGTTTGACGTATAGGGGTTTTTTCTGTACTGCTTTGTAAAAATAAGTAATTTAGTATGGAAGGAAAAGTCAAAGCTCCGGATATGTGGGGTTTACGTATCCTGTTTTTTTATTGATGGTTATAATTAATATTCTGTTAATCTTTTACCTCAATACGTTTTATTTCCTTTGTGCTGTAGTAGTGACGTGTTGTTGGTTTTTTAATAAAAGTAACTATTGTTAATCGGTTCGTGATCTTTTTTCGTGTCAAGGTTACCTGAAGAAGAGAGTCCGTCGAATGACCTCTATCCATACAATAACGCCGCGGCGATCCGACGCGGTTCGATGTTTCCCGGCAGACAGAGTTTTCGTAAACGTAGTTCCGGAATATCCTGTATCTTTCAGCTGTTCAAGGTGTCCACTTCAACAAGAGTAAGCGTATAGATCCGGATTATGGCATATTTCAATCATGTTTCTCTTGTTGAAGCACCCCAGTCCGCCTGTGTACCCTTTCCCCAGTACATTTCGGATATTATCGGCATCTGCTATCTCGCCGCTGCGGTCAAAAACGATGTTGAAACCCTTTCTATTCCAGAGAACTACTATAATGCCGGTATTTTTACAAGTTTCGAGAGGTTGTTGAAAAAACAGCCGGCAGAAATAGTCGGTATTTCTTCGATGACCGGAGCTTTCAGCAATGCAGTCAGGCTCGCTGAAATCGCCAGGAAACACGGCGCTTTCGTTGTCATGGGAGGATTTCATCCTACCGCTCTGCCGGAAGAGGTGCTCAAACTCTCCTGTATCGATGCTGTCGTTATTGGCGAGGGGGAAGAAACATTTCGTGACCTGGTACTCCATGGTCCGGGTCGTGAGGTTAAGGGGCTTGTCTTCAGGGAAAACGGAGGAATCGTTTATTCGGCCCCCCGGGAGATTATCCGCGATATCGATGCTCTTTCCTTTCCGCTTCGTTCTCTCAGACCGGATCGTTACGAAGAAAAGGGTACAGACTACTCGATAGATACCATCCATACTTCGCGGGGCTGTCCCTGGGTCTGCTCGTTCTGCGCAAACGATCAGGTTCACAAGCAGTGGCGGGGAAGAAGCGCTGAAAGCGTCGTCGATGAATTTGCCGAACTGCACAGTACGGTCATAAAGAAACGCATCAAGATCTGGGATGCGAATTTTCTCACCAGTATCGGAAGGGTGGAACGAATCTGCGATATGATGATTGAACGGGGGTTGACCAACTTCCGGATTACGACAGAGACCAGAGCGAAAGACCTCATCAGGGGGGAAAGGATTCTGGAAAAACTAAGCAAGATCGGTCTCAACAAGGTCGGGCTCGGTATCGAAAGCCCGAATGCGGGAACCCTTCAGCTGCTGAACAAGAAAAATGATCTCGATCTTGTTTCGACAGCTGTGGCTCTTGCTGGGCGTCATGGGATAGGAACCGAGGGGTATTTTATCATCGGCCACAACCATGAGAGCGAGGAGGACACGATGGCCTACCCGGAATTCGCCAAGACTCTCGGTCTTCCTCAATCGGTTTTTATGGTCATGACTCCCTATCCGGGGACGAAGGTCTTTGAGGAATACAGGCGGGAAAACAGGGTCAAATCGTTCGACTGGGATCGTTTTAATAATTTCATTCCGGTGATCGAGACGGAAAGGATGGGTTCTTCGGACATTTCATCGATGATGGTTTATTGCGATATCGCGTTCGCTACCCTCGACTCGATGCTCCGGAGAAACCGGGAGCGTGATGTTCTTCTCGTGCTCCTGAAGGATATTTTCAGGAACGTATTGATACTTGGAGGAAACAAGGTGCTCGACGCCGATGAGATCAGTGAGATCGTGTTCAACGCGTTTCTTCGTTTTGCCGGAAAGGCAGGCGGCGTTGTCGTTGAGAAAACACTGCCTCCATCCGTTGCACCGCTTCGGGAGCCGTGTGTCGTGACACTGCGCGCTTCTGACGGCAAGAGTATCGATATTACTCTGCGGCAGCGTGAAGACCGGCGCGAGGTAACCATGTTCGCGATGAGCGGTCGCAAGACAACGGGCAGACATCCTGTGATAGATCTCGACATACTGATCCGCTTTGTCAGCTCCCTGAAGGGCGACATGCTGATGGAAATTCTCTACAGGTTTGAACTGCTTCGTTACAATCCGGGCAAACGGTATGCTGTATTTTTTTCTCTTCTCAGAAAACCGGAAATGGTGTTCCAGGCAGGGAAAATGGCTGCCTTGTTCGCCCGGTCACTTTAAGGTTCGATACAATGATACAGTGCTTCATATGCTCATGGTAGCCGACATACAACTAAAACTCCGGCAGCTTGCCGACCCTGCCATCGCCCGTCACTCCCTGAGATTTTTCAAAACCGGCAGGGGCGAATACGGGGAAGGAGACCGGTTTCTCGGCATCCGTGTGCCCGTGTTGAGAAAGCATATCCGTGAGTTTATGGATGCTTCACTGGAGGATATTCAGGAACTCCTCACATCGGATTTTCACGAAGAACGCCTGTTTGCTCTGCTGCTTCTCGTCCGGAAATTCGAAAAGGGGGATGAGGCGCAACAGAACGACGTCTATGACCTCTATTTCAGGAACCGCTCATCGGTAAACAACTGGGATCTTGTGGACAGTTCAGCACCATATATCGTCGGAGCCTGGCTTGAAAAGCGTGATCCGTCGCCTCTCTACAACCTTGCAAGGTCAGACAGTCTCTGGGACAGAAGGATAGCTATTGTCGCCACGTTTCATTGTATCAGGAAAGGCAGCTTCGATGACGCCCTGCGGATTTCGCGTCTGCTCATACAGGATCGCGAGGATCTCATACACAAAGCGGTGGGGTGGATGCTCAGGGAGATCGGAAAAAGGGATATCGAAGCCGAGAAGGCGTTTCTCAGGCAGCATCTGCTGGAAATGCCCCGTACGATGCTTCGTTATGCCATCGAGAAATTCCCGGAACACGAAAGAAAACGATATCTTGTCTGCATAAGCGAAGAGGAAATTTCAGATTTGAGGTAGAGGCTATGACAGAAAAAAGAACGGAGGTATGTCAAAAGCAGTGTTTTCATCCTGAGATGGTTGCTGCCGTCAGGGAGTCAATGATGAAGAAGGAAGTGCTGCAGGAACTTGCGGACCTCTTCAAGGCGTTAGGCGATCATACAAGGGTGAAAATACTCAATGCGTTGTATCACGCCGAACTGTGTGTGTGTGATCTTACGGCTATTCTGGATATGAACCAGTCGGCGGTTTCACATCAGTTACGCGTGTTACGGGTCGGAAAGATTGTCAAGAGCAGAAAAGATGGAAAGAATGTGTATTACTCACTTGATGACAAGCATATTTTCAAACTTCTGGATCTTGGTTCGGAACATGTACGTGAGGAATCTCTGTAAACAGAGTGATTTTTTTTGTTGTATATATGAATATGTTGTCATGTGTATATGTGTTGGATGATAAAATATGAGACGCCATGAATGATTTTGTAAACGTATTGTACGAGTTACTCGAAGCATCCTGGGGTGTACTACTGGAATCTGCACCATATGTGCTGCTGGGTTTTTTTGTCGCCGGACTTCTCAGGGCGTTTCTTCCTGAGGATTTTGTGGCGAAGCATCTTGGCGGAAGAGGGGTGAAAAGTATACTGAAAGCTTCAGCTTTCGGTATACCGATCCCTTTGTGCAGTTGCGGAGTTGTTCCGGCAGCAGCCGGTTTGAAAGAACAGGGAGCAGGAAAAGGGGCCGTGGCCTCGTTTCTTGTTTCCACTCCTGAAACCGGTGTGGATTCAATAGCCGTCACCTATGCACTTCTTGATCCGCTGATGACGGTGATACGGCCGGTTGTCTCTTTTTTTACGGCAATAGCTGCAGGTATCGCGGTATCGTTCACTGAAGGAAAGCTGGAGGGTAGAGAAAGTAAGGGAGTATCATCTCCTGATTCCGGTTCCTCATGCGCCGGTTCCTGTTGTTGCGGAAAGAATACGCAGGAAAAAAAAACGCTTGTCGCGAAGCTGAAAGGGGGGATGGCGTTTGCCTTTACTGATCTCCTGAATGATATCGGCAAGTGGTTTCTGTTTGGTGTTTTGCTCGCTGGAGTCATCTCCGTTTTCATTTCCCCCGAACTGCTCATGATGTTTGCCGGCAACGAGTATCTCTCGATGATCGTGATGCTCGCGATAGCCGTGCCGCTTTACGTTTGTGCGACAGCCTCCACCCCGATTGCAGCAGCTCTTGCCCTGAAAGGTATTTCCCCAGGCGCGGCCCTTGTGTTTCTTCTGGCAGGGCCGGCGACGAATGTAGCGTCGCTTACCGTCGTTTCAGGTATTCTGGGCAAAAAAGCGACAGTTGTCTACCTTGGCGTGATCATCGTGTTATCGTTTGTCGCCGGCGTGCTTGTCAATCATCTGTACAGTTATCTGGGGCTTGATATTTCTGACTGGATTTATCAGGGAGGCGGGTCTGAAGGTGGGTTTCTTGCGGTGAGTTCCGCTATTCTGCTGCTGGTTCTGATAGGCAGGACCTTTCTGATTTCAAAGAAGGCATAAGCCGTGGCATGTATTTTCAAAGAACTTTTCCGGGGCGTGTGAGGTAGAGGCATTGAGGAGGGATTTCTGTTTGAACGTTCTTGTTTTTCACACATGCTGTGTATTTTATGAGAAACGCTGAGTCATGATATTCCGGAAATTTAACGGTATCTGTTTTGTCGCGCTGCTCTCTTTTTTTCTCGGTGGCTGCGCCTCAACCCTCGTGGGTTCCCTGGAAGAACTTCACGAACCGCCTGTAGAAGCGTTTTTCGTAACCGATCGCAACGATACCGGTTTAAAGGATCCCGCAGAGAAATACGGTAAAGAGCGCGCTTCGGTATCTTACGGGATCTGCAGTGTATCCATCCCTCCCGGTCATCGCATCGGGAAACTCGAAAGTCCCACATTCAGAAAGGACGTTGAGGAGCATATCGTGCTTGTGGATGTGTCCGTTCTTGAAAAAAAAGATTTTTTTTCGAAGGTTTCTCATGCACTGAACCGTTCTGGCAAGAAGACTATGCTTCTTTACGTGCACGGTTATAATGTGACGTTTGAAAAGGCGGCCAGAAGAATGGTTCAGATTGTCGATGATCTTGATTTTAAGGGCATTCCGGTTTTCTACAGTTGGCCGTCTCAGGGAAGTGTCGGAGGATATCCTGCTGATGCAGCCAGTGTCGAATGGTCGGAACAGAACCTTGGGGATTTTCTTGCGGAAGCTGCCCGGATTTCGGGCGTAAATACCTTGTATCTTTTGGCCCACAGTATGGGAAATCGTGCCTTGACTGGCGCTTTCCTGGATCTTGTCAGGGAAAAACCGCATTTAAAAAGCCGTTTCAAGGCGCTGCTCCTGACCGCTCCGGATATTGATTCCGAGGTTTTCAGAAGAGATATCGGGCCGGGTCTCGCGGCCTCAGGGGCTGCGATTACCCTTTACGCATCAGGCAGGGACAGGGCATTGAGGCTCTCGAAAAGACTTCACGGATATCCAAGGGCCGGGGATGTAGACGGTTTTCCCCTGATCGTTCCCGGTATTGAGACGGTAGACGCTACCCATGTGGATACAAGTTTTCTCGGGCACTCCTATTTCAACGGTTCGAGATCTGTATTGTCGGATATGTTCTATATTCTCAATGAGGAGCTTCGGGCGGAACAACGGTTTTCACTTGAACCCGTTGATACGCCTGAGGGGCGGTACTGGAGATTCAAGGAGTAGAGATGAATGCAGGTATGTTTCAGCATAATTTGAAATGTTTGGCTCAGGTATGATACAGGCGATATTGTGGGACAACGACGGACTTCTTGTCGATAGCGAATCAGTCTTTTTTGAACATACGAGAGCTGTCTTTGCCGATTTCGGATATGAACTCGGCCGGGAGTACTGGGGAATCGAGTATCTTGGTAAAGCCAAACATACCCGGCAGGTCGCTGAAGAGTTTGGCATGGCACCTGATCTTATTGATCGTTTCATTTCGTTGCGCGACCGCGAGTTTCTCAAAGCACTGCACCATTCGGTTCCTCTGAGGCCGAAAGTTCGCGAAACACTCGATATGCTTTCAGGGCGGCTGAAACAGGGGGTGGTAACGGGGAGTCCTCGCGAGAAAGTAGAGCTGATGCACCGTTCAAACGATCTTGACGGTTATTTTGACCTGATAGTAACCTGCGATGATGTGACTGAATCCAAGCCGCATCCCGAGCCCTACCTGACCGCGCTTCACGTTCTCGGACTCAAACCGGAAAACGTTCTTGCTGTTGAGGATTCTGAAAGGGGGCTCGCATCAGCGTATGCAGCAGGAATACCCTGTGTTGTCGTGCCGAATTATCTGACGCGGGTTCAGGTTTTCGAGCATGCGCATGCAATTGAAGAAGATGTTTGGGGCGTGTTGAAACACCTGGAATGGTGATTCTGTGAAAACAGACCATTGAGCGTATTCCAGCCACCGGGGGGTTACGGAACCTTGTCGTTGATGAGAGTATTTCAGCTATCGAACTTCTTCAGTTCTTCTGCAAGGAATTGTCCGGTATATGATCCTGAATTCCCGGCAATCTCTGCGGGAGTGCCTTCTGCGACAAGTTGCCCTCCTTTCTCTCCACCTTCAGGTCCGAGGTCGATTATCCAGTCAGCGTTCTTGATGATATCGAGGTTGTGCTCGATAATAATAACGGTATTGCCTTTGTTGACAAGTCTCTGCAGAACATCGAGCAGATGCTGGATATCCTGGAAGTGCAGGCCTGTTGTGGGTTCATCGAGAATGTAGAGGGTTTTGCCTGTTTGTACTTTAGCAAGTTCGGCGGAGAGTTTAATCCGCTGCGCTTCTCCTCCTGAAAGCAGTGGAGAGGGCTGGCCAAGTTTAATATATCCCAGCCCCACGCTCTGCATGGTTGAGAGGATGCGTTTTATACGGGGGAAGTCCGAAAAGAACGCCACAGCATCCTCGACGGTCATGTCCAGAACGTCTGCAATGGATTTACCGTTGTACTTCACCTGGAGGGTTTCCCTGTTATAACGCCGGCCCTTGCACGAATCACATTGGACATAGACATCGGGCAGAAAGTTCATTTCGATTTTTTTAGTTCCCGCTCCCTGACAGGTCTCGCAACGCCCCCCCCTGACATTGAAGCTGAACCTTCCCGGCTTGTAACCCCGGATCTGTGCTTCGGGAAGCAACGCGAAAAATTCTCTTACAAAGGTGAACGCTCCGGTATAGGTCGCGGGGTTCGACCGGGGAGTTCTTCCTATAGGAGACTGGTCCACATTGACCACCTTATCGATATTCCTGATCCCGTCGATAGTATCATAGGGGAGGGTGAGCAGTTTTGAACGGAAAAAATGCCTGGCGAGAATCGGGTGCAGCGTCTCGTTTATCAGGGTTGACTTACCGGATCCGCTAACGCCGGTAACGCAGATGAGTGTGCCGAGGGGTAGCCTGATATCGATATTTTTCAGATTGTTTCCCCTGCATCCCTGAAGCGTGATCGCCTTTGTTTCGTCTGTATTTTTGCTGTTTTTCTCCGAGCGAACCTTTTTCTCACCTCTGAGGTATGCTGCTGTTACGGAATTTTCAGACAGTTTCGACGCATGGCCATGTACCACGATTTCTCCACCATGTTCACCTGCGCCGGGTCCGAGATCGATGATCTCATCGGCCATAAGCATGGTATCTTTATCGTGCTCGACGACAAGGACGGTATTACCGATGTCCCGCAGCCGCTGCAGCGATTCTATCAGCTTCATATTGTCTCGCTGGTGCAGACCGATGCTGGGTTCATCAAGCACGTAGAGTACTCCGCTCAGTTGTGAGCCGAGTTGAGACGCCAGCCGGATTCTCTGGGCTTCGCCTCCTGAAAGTGTCTGCGAACCCCTGCTCAGGCTGAGATAGCCTAACCCGACGTTGAGAAGGAACTCAAGGCGTTTGGTTATTTCATGAAGGATCGGAGTGGCGACAAGTCGTTCTTTGTTCGTCAGATGAGTGGGAAGAGCAGAAAAGAAATCAAGAGTGTCCTGTAACGGCAGGGACTCGAGTTCATGGATGTTCAGGTCGTTAATTGTAACATGCAGACTTTCTTTGCGGAGCCTGGCTCCGCCACATGCAGGACAGGGCTGCTTTAGCATGAACCCTTCACACCACTCCCTTATTTTCGACGAGTTCGAGTTTTTCAGCATCTCTGCGACGTAAGCAACAGCGCCCGGAAATATCTGCGGATACACTGACTCTTTTCCTGCATAGCTGTAGGTGACATCAAACGTAGTTGAGCCGGACCCTTTCAGCAATATATCGAGAGCTTCGGATGGTATTTTTGCAAGTTGAGTGTCCAGAGTGAACCCGTATCGTTTCGCAACCGCTTTTATGATGTGCCAGAGATTGCGCTTTCCCGGTTTTCCAAAAGGTTCGATACCTCCCTGGTTCAGGGAAAGATTCCTGTCAGGTATCATCAGGTCGGGAGAAAGATTTTTTATTTCTCCAAGACCGTTGCACTCCGGGCACGCTCCATAGGGCGAATTGAAACTGAAATTGTTCGGGGCCAGCGTGTCAAGCGGGGCGGAACCGTCCGAGTAAGCTAATTTGGTGCTGTATGACCGCTCTTCCACGTTGCTTTCAAGCGGGGCGCAAATGACGGCTGATTTATGTTCCGACATGCTGACGGCAAGGGATACTGCCTGTTTCAGGCGTTCTCTGATCTCATGCTGAATGACAAACCTGTCGACTACCAGTTCGATGTTATGGCTTTTATAGCGTTCGAGCTGCATGCCTTTTTCCATCTCGCTGAACTGTCCGTCTACGCGCACTCTGAGGAACCCTTTCTGCAGAAGCCTTTCGAAGAGTTCCCGGTAGTGGCCTTTTCTGCCGGTTATGAGAGGAGAAAGGATAGAGACTTTTGTTCCTTCAGGAAGGGAAAGAATAGCGTCAGTGATCGAATCTTCGGATTGTTTCCGGAGCACTTCTCCTGTGACGGGATCATGACATCTCCCTGCTTTTGCATAGAGCAGACGGATGAAATCGTGAATTTCTGTAATTGTTCCTACAGTTGAGCGGGGAGAACGGCTGGTGCTTTTCTGGTCAATTGCGATAACCGGGGAGAGCCCTTCTATCAGGTCGACATCAGGGCGCTCTATAGTGCCGATATATTGCCGAGCGTAGGCTGAAAGGGTCTCCATGAAGCGCCGTTGTCCTTCAGCATAGATCGTGTCAAACGCCAGGCTTGATTTCCCCGATCCGGAGATTCCCGTAATGACGACGAATTTGTTTCGCGGAATATCAAGAGAGATGTTCTTGAGATTGTGAACTCTCGCTCCGCGTATGTTGATGTGGCTGAATGCTGACATGTAGGCTTTGCTGCTCGAATGTAAGAGGTGCTATATATCAAATCCTGAACTACAAAACAAGGTGCGGAAGCGGAATGGGAAACAGAGTGGCAAGGACTGGAAAAGCTCAGTGAGTGAGATGATTGCATCCGGTGTTTCAGGACGTATTCGCCACAGGGCGGTTTGGGGTTGATATACGTATTTTTTCTTCAGGATTCAGTCTGAGGGGGTGTTGGAATGCCAGCTGTTCGATGTATTAAGGGGTTGAAGTGCAGTAATCAGGGGTTCAAATCGGAGCGTGAATGGGGATTTTATTTACTTAAACGAATAATTCACTTTATATTACTATATGCTTGAAAAGCAGTAGAGTAGACGTATTCATGAATCTAACCCCTATACTTATGTTTACCGTCAAGAAACATGTCAGGGTTTTTGTTTTGCTGGCAATTCCTTGTTTCGTGGTTGCCTGTGATAAGGATAATGATAATGAAAAATCAAATCCTACCTGTCCGAATGCTGCTATCCAGCAGGGGCAGAATCAGAGTATTTGCCTTGAGGATGGTCTCTTGCCTGATGCGTTTTTCGACTCCCGGCAGCAGAGTTGAAACAGTTCTTACAGCGCCATCACAGAGATGGCGCTGTTTTTTTTGACCGATATCAACTGCTCAATGCGGCTCTTGCTGCAGCAAGGCGTGCTATAGGTATCCTGAAAGGGCTGCATGATACATAGTTCAGTCCCAGGGCGTGGCAGAATTCCACGGACGCGGGATCTCCTCCATGCTCTCCGCAGATACCCAGTTTGATCTCTTTTTTTGCCTCACGGCCCTCTTTGGAAGATATTCTGATCAGACGCCCTATTCCCTTTGTATCGATGGACTCAAAGGGATTGCGCGCAAAAATATCCTGGTTCTGATATGCCGGAAGGAACTGCCCGGAATCGTCCCGGCTCATGCCCATTCCCATTTGTGTGAGGTCATTGGTGCCGTAACTGAAAAAGTCAGCGGCTTTGGCGATTTCATCTGATGTCAGGGCCGCTCTCGGCACCTCGATCATTGTCCCGACCAGATATTGTATGCCGACTTCATGTTCGGCCATAACACTTCGGGCAATCTTGTGAATGATTTCACTGGTTATTTCAAGCTCTTTGACGGTGCTTACAAGCGGAACCATGATTTCCGGAACGATATCGTTGCCCTCTTTCTTGATTTTACAGGCGGCTTCAAAAACAGCTCTTACCTGCATGGCTGGAATTTCAGGATGAATGATTCCCAGACGACATCCCCGCAGTCCGAGCATGGGGTTGAACTCATGCAGGTTTTCGATTCTGTGTTTAACTTCATCAAAGGGTTTGCCGAGTACTGCTGCGAGATCCTCGATTTCCTTTTCTTCCTGCGGAAGGAATTCATGAAGAGGAGGGTCGAGAAGTCTTATGGTAACCGGGCGTGCACCCATGGCCTTGAACAATCCGTAAAAGTCTTCTCGCTGGTAGGGTAGCAATTTATCAAGTGCGGCCTGACGACCGGTGCTGTCTTCAGCCAGGATCATCTCCCGCATTGCGTCAATACGGCCTCCCCCGAAAAACATATGCTCGGTTCGGCACAATCCGATACCTTCTGCACCGAGCCTGACGGCGAGCTCCGCCTGATCCGGCTGATCTGCATTTGCCCGCACACGGAGCTTGCGGTATGTATCCGACCATTCCATGAATCGATCAAAAATCTGCCATACCGGAGCTTCTTCAGGCTTAAGGGTTTTGTCTGCAAGGACTGCTATAACCTCTGAATTGCGTGTTTTTATCGCTCCGGCCATGATTTCCCCGGTACTGCCGTCAATGGAAATGGGGTCACCTTCATGGAGCACGATCTCATGTCCGTCGACCCGGAGCTCTCCTTTCTCGTAATCGATATTGAGCGCTCCGCATCCCGCTACGCAGACTTTGCCCATCTGGCGGGCCACAAGTGCTGCATGTGAAGTCATACCGCCCCGTTCTGTAAGAATTCCCTCCGAGATTGACATTCCCTGAATGTCTTCGGGCGAGGTTTCGATTCTTACAAGGATTACTTTTTCACCGCGTTCATTTGCCTGTTGAGCGTCATCAGCGTTGAAATATATGTTGCCGGTCGCCGCTCCCGGTCCGGCGTTGAGACCTGTGGCAAGATGCTTTCCTTCTTCGATGGTTTTCTTTTTTTCGGCGGGATCGAATACCGGTCTGAGCAGCTGGTTGAGCTGATCCGGTTCAATGCGCAGCAGGGCTTCCTTTTCGTCGATAAGGCCTTCCATGCACATATCATAGGCGATTCTGATGGCAGCAAATCCAGTTCTTTTTCCTACCCTGCACTGCAGCATGAAGAGTTTACCGTTTTCTATGGTGAATTCAACATCCATCATGTCCCGGTAATGCTTTTCAAGCTGGGTACGAATAGTGTCCAGCTCCTGGTAAATCTCAGGATTTTCCTCTTGAAGAAGTCTTATTTTCAGCGGGGTTCTTGTTCCAGCCACGACATCTTCACCCTGGGCATTCATCAGGTATTCACCATAGAATGTGTTTTCACCTGTCGCAGCGTCTCTTGTGAACGCCACACCGGTGCCGGAGGCCTCTCCCATGTTACCGAACACCATCGCCTGGATATTGCAGGCGGTTCCCCACCAGCCGGGGATATTGTTCAGTTTCCGGTAGACGACTGCGCGCTCGTTGTTCCAGCTTTCAAATACCGCACTGATTGCTCCCCGTAGCTGCTCCATGGGATCTTCAGGGAAAAGCGTGCAGGTATGTGCCTGAATTGCCGCTTTGTATGCCGAGACAATATATTTCAGATCTTCCGTATCGAGTTCTGTGTCAAGCTGTTTGCCAAGGGCTTTTTTCCGTTCTTCCATGATCACTTCAAACGGGTCTTTTTGCTTGCTGTCTGCAGGCTTGAGGCCGAGTACCACATCGCCGTACATCTGGATAAATCGACGGTAACAGTCCCAGGCGAATCTCGGATTTCCCGATTTTTTCGCAAGCCCTTCGACACTTCTGTCATTAAGACCGAGATTGAGTATCGTATCCATCATTCCCGGCATCGATGCTCTTGAACCTGATCTTACTGAAAGCAGAAGAGGCTCATCGGGGTCACCGAATTTCTTGCCGAGGTACTTTTCAAGTTTATTCAGTGCTTCGGGAATATAGGTTTCAAAAAGTTTTTCCGGATAGGTTTTCTGATGGTCGTAATAGTGCGTGCAGACTTCTGTAGAGATGGTAAAACCGGGAGGTACCGGAAGACCTATGTTCGCCATTTCAGCAAGGTTTGCGCCTTTGCCGCCAAGCAGGTTTTTCATTGAAGCGTCACCGTCAGCAGCGCCTCCGGAGAAATTGTAGATATAATTTTTTTCGGTGGAATTCTGTGAGGTTAGTCGGGCGTCTGACATGTGTTGAATCTTAATTACTATATGTTGAAAATCGACAAAAAAGAGTCGAAAGGCTTATGCAAAGGAGAATAAGAATTTCTACCTTTGTTACATTAAAATAAACCATAATGTAACAAAAAAAGGTTCTTGTGGCGCCGGAACCTTTACAGTGACAGGGATAACCGTATAAAAGCAATGGGCACCGCTATTTATTGTGCGCTTCAATTGATTCGTTGAGCGATGCTCGAAATCCTCATGTACGCTGTGTACACTGCGGTTTCTGCGCTCCGTTCGCCTCACACTTGAATCGCTCATGATAATAAACTAGAGGTGCCCCAATGGGAACAGAACTCATTATTTTTCTTTTGCAGGTTTTGCGCATTGCTGTGCCCTATGTCCTTACATCTGTCGGCGCCACCTTTTCAGAACGGGGAGGCGTGATCAATCTCGCACTCGAGGGTCTGATACTTGCGGGTGCGTTCGGAGCAGCAGTAGGGCAACATTTTTCCGGATCAGCCACCATCGGAATTTTTGCCGGTCTTTTTTGCGGTCTTCTGGTGGCACTTCTTCATGCGTTTATCACGGTTTCCCTGAAGGCGGACCAGATAGTGACCGGTATCGCGATAAATATTCTGGTCATGGGAGCAACTCGTTTCGGATTGAGCGTTCTTTTCGGAAGCTCAATGAATTCTGAGAGGATTGACGGTCTGCATGTTTCACATCTCCTTTTTGACCCGATAGTTATTGTCGCTCTGGCGTCCGTTGTCATAGGACATTATGTGCTTTTCAAGACACCTTACGGGCTCAGGCTTCGTTCCGTCGGTGAGAGTGCCGAGGCAATCGATGCTGCCGGAATACGGGTGCTGCCGATGCGATATTCCGGGGTGCTGATTTCCGGTATGCTCGCTGCTCTTGCCGGTGTGTTTCTCGCGTTTCAACAACACAGTTTTACCGACAATATGTCGGCCGGCAGGGGATATATCGCTCTTGCAGCAATGATCGTTGGAAAGTGGACTCCTGTCGGGGCCGCTCTTGCAAGCGTCACCTTTGCCGGAGCGGAATCTCTCGAGATGTGGTTGCAGACAGGCTTGATCCCTTCACAGCTTATTCAGGCGCTGCCGTATGTGATTACACTTCTTGTGATGGCCGGTTTTGTCGGTAAATCACGGACGCCTCGTGAGCTCGGTGTGCCGTATGAGAGGTAGGGGGAGAAGTCAAAAATCAAAAGTAATAAGTCAAAAAGAGAGCTTCGGGGAGAGAAAATCAGTAGGCAGCCTCCAGTCGGCAGTAGGTAAAGGTGAGCAAAGAGTGGCGAGTGACGAAAAAAAGGAGGAGTGGATGGCTCGTCACTCTTTACCTGTCACTTGTCACTGCTGTCAGGCTAAAGCAACTACTGCGTTGACCAGCTTCTCGATGCCTTTTGCAACATCCTTTATTGTCGGTCCGAGCATATAGGCCGGCGTGCTGATGATTTTCCCGTCACTACTGGCATGTATGTTGTAAACCTGGCAGTTTACATGTGTTGCGCCGACCGCCTCGATGTTTTCCGCACTTTGTTTGTCTCTGCCTATGGTTACTTCTACATGATCTTTTCCAAGCACTTTTGCCGCTATTACCGGTGAGATGCAGATAAAACCAAGCGGTTTTTTTGCCTCATAGAAGGTTCGGACAGCCTGTTCAACTTCCGGAAGCACGGTGAACTCTGCGCCTTTGAAGGCATAATCAGAGAGGTTTTTAGCGGCACCGAACCCTCCCGGAAGGATCAGGGCATCGAGGTTGAGAGAATTGATATCTTTCAGGTTTTTAATGTTTCCTCTGGCTATCCGGGCTGATTCAACAAGCACATTGCGTGTTTCTCTTTTCATCTCTTCCCCGCTCGCATGGTTGATGACATGATGCTGCTCGATATCGGGAGCGATGCATACGGCTTCAGCGCCTGCAATGTCAAGAGCTAAAAGGGTCAGGACAGCTTCGTGGATTTCCGTTCCGTCCATTACTCCGCAGCCGGACAGAAGAACACCGATTTTTTTCATGATGGAACAGGATTTCAGTTAGAAAAAGTACGATATGACGGAGGTGATGATATTGTATATGATAAAAGCCCAAAAAAGCAGCAGCAGTATTTTGATGTTCATAGGATGCAGAGTTGAACGTTTTCAAGCGCGCCTGATAACAAGAACGTCTATAATTGTAACCGCTTGCATGACAGTTTTTTCGGCAGCATTCCGAAAGCAGCCGGGACGCTCTGCAAAGTTATGCAATATGTCATAACAGCTCATCATTCGAGAGTAAATATAACGGAAAGATAGCGAAACGCGAGCATTCCCGGGAGACGGCCGGGTGTTGTTCCCTATGCGGCGGTACAACAAGATATTTCCCGCAGGCGAATACATGTGAAAACTAATGGCAACGAAACAATCGACTCTGCTGTTTTCTATTCAGAGAGGGAAGAAGATCTTTTATGTACATCAACAGAAAGCCGGATGAGAGGAGCGTTTTATGTCAAGGCAACAGTTACACTTTTTCAAGACAGGTTCCTATCCGTTCCCATACAAAACCAGAGGGTCAGATACAGCGCTTACAGTTTCTTACCATAAAGGAGAGCCGTCACTTGCTTTTCTGACGCAGACCGGCCACGAGGCGGATATAGTCTTTTTGCGTCTCTACCGCCGGAATCCTGAGGAAACAGGCCGTTTCAGCTCACCGAAGAATTACTGGCGAATATCCGGAATGGCGTATGACAGAGCTCAAAACAGGCTCTGGGCGACTGAGGGGTCGGGTTCGCTCCATGAACATGCTGACAGTATCATCGGGATAGATGCGGATTCAGGCGCTCATGTCGACACGATCATCGTACCGTTTTCCGACAGCCACGCGCTCGCCTTTAATGGCCAGTATTTCCTTCGTTCCGACGGTAGCGCCCTGGAGATGATCGACCGAGCGGGAAATATTCTCGCGACCCTGCACGTGCCGATCGGCTCCAATTGCAGGGGGCTGAGTTCGGCACCCTGGACCTATATCGCGAGCGATACGTTGTCAAACAAGCTCGTGATACTGAGTCTTTTCGGGCAGGTCGTTGCCGAGTGCGATGCACCGCCGGGAGAGCCGGGCGGCATAGAGGCTGTTGCGTTTGACGGTATTCAGGATTATACAACACTAAGCCAGTTTCCTGAATCTTCTGTAGATCCTGCAATTCCATGGAGTCCTGATCCATGGAATTTCCGGCATACGGTATATCTGGCGAACCAGAAGGATCAGACGATATATTTTGGCTATTTTTATTGAGGCTTGCTAAAAAAAATTGCCGAGAGTAATTCGTTGAACCTGAATGCATCATACTTGTGGAGCAAAACATTAATCCTGCAACGTACAGGGAAATCGTGTTTTTTACCGGCGCCGGTATGTCGGCAGAAAGCGGTGTGCCGACCTACCGGGGTAAAGGAGGGATCTGGGGATCCTACAGTATTGATGAGTACGCCTGCCAGGAAGCTTTCGACCGGAACCCGGAAAAGGTTCTCGGCTTCCATGAAAAGCGTAGAAAGTCGGTACTCGATTGTCAACCGCATGAGGGACACTCGGTTGTTGCTGTTTTACCGAATGCAAAAGTCGTGACGCAGAATATCGACGGCATGCACCAGCGTGCAGGCTCGAAAGACGTTATCGAGCTGCACGGCAGCCTGTGGCGTCTTCGCTGCCAGAGCTGCGGGTTCAGAAAAGAGGATCTTGCAGAGAGCTACGAAACAACCCGTTGCGATTGCGGAGACCGGCTCAGGCCCGATATCATCTGGTTCGGCGATATGCTCGACGCGGTTGTCATGAGCAAGGCTTCGCAAGCCATCAGAAACTGCGACCTGTTTGTCAGCATCGGTACCTCTGGAACTGTCTGGCCTGCAGCAGGTTTCCCCGACCTTGCAAAGCAATCCGGCGCTTACTGCATCGAGATCAATCCCGAGCCTTCCGGAGCATCAGAGTATGATCGTGTTATCGTGGGGAATGCGGGGGAGGTGCTTCCGGAGTTGTTCAGTGAAAGCTGAAGAGTAGTTGATTTGTTGATTTTTTGAACTGTTGAATCGTTGAGTTCCAAGCATCTGTTTCACAGGGTGCGACGTGGAGACACAACTGTCGTTTTACGAGCGACTAATACATCCACGGTATGAACTTTTTGACCCTTCCGGCGTATTCCTTGTATTCGGGGTGGCGCTCTGTGAGCCAGCGCTCCTCTTTACCCGCTTTGAACGAGAAGAAGAGAAACGCTGTTATGAGGAGCAGCAGGTGAGAGAGGCTGAGGGTGTAGCATACCCAGCCAAAACCGATAAACAGCTGACTGCTGTAGAGCGGATGACGGACAAGGCTGAAGACTCCTGTAGTTACCAGTTTATTGTGAGCGACAGGATAGGGCAGCGGAGTAATGTAGTTTCGCAGATTGTGCGACCCCAGAGCACCGAACAGCAAGGCAACCATACCGCAGCAGAGCAGTATGATCATGCGCAGGAGCTGAAAGCTTTCAGCAGTCGTGATCCATAATGGATTCCATCTGGGCGTCAGGATAAAGAGCAGGACGAGCAGAAACTGGAGTACGACAAGGTACTCGCCTTTTTTTCCTTTAAGTAATCCAGCGCCATCGTTTTTTTCATTGTTCATGAGTGTCAGAAATATTTATCTTCAAAAGCACGATTATGTAGGATATCTTGATGTGGATTCTCCCGGTCCACATTGAAGGACAGATGTTTAAGTAACAGAGTAAACCATTTTTCGATATGATAATTCCTCAAGATACGGTTTTGTTGATCATCGATGTTCAGGGAAAGCTGGCAGAGATGGTTTTTGAATCTGAAGCTGTTCAAAAAAATATTTCGAAACTGATCAGGGCGTGCAGGATTCTCGATGTCCCCCTTCTCTATACGGAGCAGTACCCTAAAGGTCTTGGGCATACAGTTTCTGTACTTGAAGAGCTGCTTGTCAACGAGAAACCTTTGGAAAAAATCACATTCAGTTGCTGCGGTGAAGAGTCTTTTATGGAGAAACTGAGAGGCCTGAACAAAAACAACGTGCTTGTTACCGGCATGGAAACCCATGTGTGCGTCTATCAGACGGCCAATGAACTGATCGAGTACGGCTACAATGTTCATTTGATTACCGACGCGGTTTCTTCCCGGACAAAGGATAACAGGGATTTGGGAATACGCTGTATCGAAAAAGCAGGCGCGATGCTGAAAAGCACGGAGATGGTGATTTTCGAATTGTTACGGATCGCTCAGGGAGAGGAGTTCAAGGCGATCTCGAAAATCATTAAGGAATAAGTTGCCGGACGGATAGAAGCCGGAATCAAGAAGATTGAATCCGGAAGCAATTGGGTTATAGGCATTGGACCTCCGGGTAAGCCCTGTGAAATATCTTGTCGATTTCGCGGGGCAGGCCCAAAGATGACTAAAGAGAGGAACGTCATGCCGCACTTGATGCGGCATCCATGCGGTTTCTTTCAGGAGTATGGATTCCCTTGTCAAGCACGGGAATGACAAAAAAATAAGGTCAGACCCGAAGATGACGCATTACCGAGAACTCAGCACGTATTGCCTTTCTCTTTCTCCCCCACAATGCAACAACTCAACGATTCAACAAATAAACAGAAGTCCCTCCTGCTGTCATGAAACAGCCTGGTCGAGCATTTCTTCGAGCAGTTCCTTTCCCTGGATAATGTCGATTTCAACTGGAAGGTAATAACAGGGGACCCGGGAGATTGTTTCAAGTACAGGCCGGTTCGAGCTCAAGCGGAAATAATCTTTTTCGGTTGTGATAATTGAAAGGCTTTCCCTGAGTGCCTTCGAGGCAAGTGATTTCATGCTTTTCAGGGGGAAATCAGCGTGATCGGGAAAAAATGCATGGGAAACAACCTCCATGCCGTTTGTTTGTAATGAATCGACGAAGCTTTCCGGCTGCCCTATGCCCGCAACTCCTATGACCCTTTTTGGTACAGGGTTTTCGGGACCCGCGAAAAGAACCGGTTTTCCTGCCCTGATACCGGTCTTGACCAGTGGCTTACCCGTCGTGCGCAATTCTTCTTCAAGTCGAGCTGACTGCTGCGGATCGTTTACCTTGCTCAGGATAAGAAGATCTGCGCGATCAAGATTTTTCCCCGGTTCTCTCAATCCACCTGCCGGTATCAACCGGTCATCCAGAAAAGGAGCTGTACTGTTAATGATAACGATATCAAGGTCACGATAGAGCTGTCGGTGCTGATATCCATCATCCAGTATTATGACGTCCGGCAGTCTTCCGGCGAACTTTTCAGCGATATACCCGGCGCCATCTTTTCTTTTTTCAGCCACGACAACAATGGTGCCCGGATTGTTCTGCGCGAGCATTGCGCATTCGTCGCCGGCTTCACGGCTTCCGAGTAAAATCTGTCGGCCGTCGGAAACCAGTTGCACTCCTCTGGAATTTCTTTTGTAGCCGCGCGACAGAATGGCTGTTTTCAATCCTCTGGAGGTATAGTACTTAACGACAAAATCAACCAGCGGGGTTTTACCGGTTCCTCCCATAGTGATGTTTCCTATTGAAATCACAGGCAGAACGGCTTTGTGAGCAGTAGAGACACCAAAATCAAACAACCTGTTTCTGACAAAAATGCCGGCAGCATAAAGCAAGGCCGCCGGTGCGAGCAGATACTTTCTGATGTTATGCATCAGCCAGTTGTTTAGAGAGTTGACGTTCAAAAACAGCAAGATCCTCTTTGCTATGGAGTACAGGAACCTTTATGAGATGATAGGTTACGCTGAGAGCACTGAAGGGTAAAGGGATTTCAAAACCGTCCCAACTTCTGAGCCTCAGTGCTTTCGTGAAGCGTATTGCAGCGAAAACAATCGGGACATCCCGTTCCGAAGCAAGGCGAAGTGTTCCGTACTTCAAGGTCTGAGAGGGTCCTCGAGGGCCGTCGGGAGTGATGGCAATGATGCCGTTTTTCTCCAGTCGGGCGATCATCGATTTTTTTACCTCACTACTTCCTTTTGAGCTTGAGCCCCGGATCAGACTGAAACCGAGCTTTGCAAGAACGTGAGAAAGGAGTTCCCCGTCTTTTGATTGGCTGACTACTGCATGGATATTTTTGTCAGGAAATATTTTTTTTGCAAGCAGCCAGCCGTACATCATTTTACCGTGCCAGAAAGCATAGATAATCTTTCCCGCATGATGGTCCGGCTGCAGTTCCGGGTTGGTGAACGTAGCCCTGAGTGTTGAAAACAGCACCTTCACTATCGCAGGTAGCAGAAGAATTCCGAGGTTGCGCAGTATGGGCATGTTCAGGTGAAAATGTTTTCGGTTCGTTATGACTAAACGCTTGCAGTTCTCCTGAAAGCTCAACAGCTTGTAGTGCCTGATTTCAGGAGGGGATTTTTTTATTTTTTTTTACACTCCCTGCATTATATACTTTTGTCGTATATAATGAAGAGATAATGTAACACTACCGGTTTACAGGGACAATCAGGAATCCAGCAAGCCGGGTCATGCTTGACAATTTACTATGAAGGTACTGATAATCGGCAGCGGAGCGAGGGAACATGCCCTGGCCTTGGCAGTGGCGCGCAGCGAGAAGGTTTCTCACGTGTATGTGGCCCCTGGAAACGGAGGGACGGCAATGATGGGTGGAAAGGTGGAGAACGCCGCCATCAAGGCTACGGATATCCAGGGCCTGTTTGCGTTTGCCGAAAAAAAAGGCGTTGACTTGACGGTTGTCGGCCCGGAGCAATCGCTTGAATCAGGTGCTGTAGATCTTTTCAGGAGTTCGGGCAAGATGATTGTCGGCCCGCTCAAAGATGCCGCGCAGCTTGAGACAAGCAAGGTTTTTGCAAAGGATTTTATGAAGCGTTACGATATACCGACGGCTTCCTATAGTGTGTTCAGTGATTATGACTCTGCAAGAGCCTTTCTTGAAAACACCACTGTATTTCCCCAGGTGATCAAGGCAAGCGGTCTTGCTGCCGGAAAAGGTGTGATCGTGGCTGAAAATCGTGATCAGGCCATGCAGGCAATTGAAGATCTTTTCAGAAAAAGAATTTTCGGGGGGGCGGCTGACGAGGTAGTCATCGAATCTTTTCTCAAGGGAGAGGAAGCGAGCGTTTTTGTGCTGACCGATGGGAAGGAGTATCGTTTTTTTCTTCCATCTCAGGACCACAAGCGCATTGGTGACGGGGATACCGGAAAAAATACCGGTGGCATGGGAGCGTATGCTCCGGCACCGCTGGTTTCCGGGGAAGTACTGAAGAAGGTTGAGGAGCGTATTGTCCTGCCGACCCTTGAGGGGATGCGAAAGGAGGGAGTACCCTATACCGGATTTTTATATATCGGTCTCATGATAGACAAGGGAGAGCCGTCCGTTGTTGAATTCAACGTTCGCCTTGGTGATCCTGAAGCCCAGGTTGTCCTGCCGCTCCTGCAGACCGATCTTGTCGAAGCTTTGGAGGCGAGTCTGAACGGTACACTCGGCGAGGTGCCTTTCGAGATGAAAGCGCAGTCAGCCACAACCGTTGTTCTGGCATCGAGGGGATATCCGGACAGCTATGAGAAAGGTAAGCTGATTACGATCGACCCGAAACTTGAAGCGCTTGATCAGGTGATGCTTTTTCATGCAGGAACAGCATATGTCGATGGGCAGTTGACCACTTCAGGAGGAAGGGTTCTGTCGCTTACCGCTCTGGCGCCAACCCTGAAGGAAAGTATCGATCTGGTTTACAATGCGGTTGGCTTTGTGCACTTTGAGGGCAGGTATTGCCGTCGTGATATCGGTGCTAAAGCAATTTTTTGACCTATTTTGTAAATATATGCAGTTACTTCGCCGTCAATTCGAAATAATTCAGGAGCACGCCTTGCGGGAGAATCCCTATGAGTGTTGCGGTCTGCTTGCGGGCAGGAGACAACAGAATCCTCATGGTGAGTATGAGAATGTGGTCTATGAGGTGGCGCCGTGCAGTAATGTTCTGTATAGCGGCAGGGAACACGGGTTTGAGATTTCCTTTTCGGAATATATCGATATTGAGCGGGAAGCCCGGGACCTCGGGTATGAAATTGTGGGTTCCTATCATTCCCATATCAATTCGAAGGCGATTCCATCAATAAATGATGTTGATTTTGCCAGACCGGGTCATTCAATGGTCATCATCTCCATTCAGCATATGCAGCCGTCGGGAGTGACAGCATGGTATCGTCGGGAAGCTGAAGGATTTCATCAGGAAGCCATTCAGGTTATCGAGTAATCACGAATCACCGGTAACATCATCCCGTTGAATTTTGTACATTACCTTCGTTTATCGTTTTAAAAGTGTAAAACCGGAAAAAAGTGCCAAAAAGGGAAGACCTCAAGTCAATATTAGTGATAGGTGCCGGTCCGATTGTTATCGGCCAGGCATGTGAGTTTGATTATTCCGGGACCCAGGCGTGTCGTGCCCTGAAAGAAGAGGGTTACAGGGTTGTTCTTGTGAACAGCAATCCCGCGACCATCATGACGGATATAGAGTTTGCAGACAGCACTTATATCGAGCCCATTACCCCTGAATATGTCCAGAAGATAATCGAGAAGGAAAAGCCGGACGCCCTGTTGCCGACCATGGGAGGGCAGACCGCTTTGAATACCGCGGTAAGCCTTGCTGAAAGCGGTGTGCTCGAACGGAACGGTGTTGAGCTTATCGGGGCGAAGCTGAGAGCTATAAGGAAAGCTGAAAACCGGGAGTTCTTCAGCGATGCGATGAAGAAACTCGGCCTCGATATGGCAAAAGGTTTTTTTGTGAGAAATGAAAAGGAAGCCAAGGAGGCTCTCGAAGATATAGGGCTTCCCATTGTTATCCGCCCTTCATTTACGCTTGGCGGAACCGGCGGGGGTTTTGCGGAAACCAAGGCGGACTACTATGACGCTGTCAGGCGGGGTATCGCTGAAAGTCCTATCGGAGAAGTCCTTGTTGAAGAGTGCCTTATTGGATGGAAAGAGTTTGAACTTGAGGTTATCCGTGACCTTGCCGATAACGTCATTATTGTCTGTTCGATAGAAAATGTTGATCCGATGGGGGTTCATACCGGTGACAGTATCACTGTCGCTCCTGCCCAGACCCTTTCGGATCGTCAGTATCAGTTGCTGAGAGACGCTTCGATAAGAATCATACGCGAGATAGGAGTGGAAACCGGGGGCAGCAATATTCAGTTTGCCATAAATCCTGAAGACGGCAGAATTGTGGTTATTGAAATGAACCCCCGTGTGTCGCGAAGCTCGGCGCTTGCCTCCAAGGCTACCGGTTTTCCTATCGCCAAGGTGGCGGCTAAACTTGCGGTCGGCTACAGGCTCGATGAAATACAGAACGATATCACCAAATCAACTCCTGCAAGTTTTGAGCCTGTTATTGATTACTGTGTCGTGAAGATACCAAGGTGGGATTTCGAAAAGTTTAAAAACGTTGACTCGAAACTTGGTGTTCAGATGAAGTCAGTAGGTGAGGTCATGGCCTTTGGGCGAAATTTTCGGGAAGCGCTTCAGAAGTCCCTGCGCGGGCTTGAGATTGGGCGGGCCGGTCTCGGCTGTGACGGAAAGGATATTATGAACGTCATCGATATGACGCAGCAGCAGAGGACTTTTGCAAAGGAGGACCTGCTGGAAAAGATCAGGGTTCCGAAGGCTGACCGGATATTTTATCTTCGCTACGCCTTTCAGGCAGGGGCGACCATAGAAGAAATTCATCAATCGACCGGTATCGACCCCTGGTTTCTGGACAATGTCCGGCAGATCATTGAATTCGAGAATGAACTGAGAGATATCGCAGACGCTTCGTCATCTTCGTGACATGACTACCTATCTGACAAAAATACTGGACTATAAGTCTTCCGAGGTAGATCAGCTTAAACAGCAGGATCCTGCATCCCGGTACCGTGACGCAGCGTCGGATCTGATGCCGGCAAGAGATTTTGCCGGAGCCTTGAAAAATGATCAGGGTTCTGTAAAGCTCATCGCGGAAGTTAAGAAGGCCTCTCCGTCAAGAGGGGTTATGGTGGAGGATTTCAATCCGCTTGACATCGCGCGTCGTTATGCAGGGATAGGGGCTTCCGCGTTTTCCGTTCTTACCGACAGGCATTTTTTTCAGGGTTCTAATCAATACCTGCAGCAGGTGAGTGCTTCTTTTGATCTTCCTGTGTTACGCAAGGATTTTATTATCGATGAATCACAGATATACGAAGCACGCCTGATAGGTGCCGATGCTATCCTGCTTATAGTCGCAGCGCTTGACACTTTCCGGCTCAAAGACTATTTGCAGCTTGCGGCCGGAATTGGCTTAGGCGTTCTTGTTGAAGTGCATGACAGGTCTGAACTGGATTGTGCCTTGGACGCGGGAGCGACAGTTGTCGGAGTCAATAACCGGAACCTGAAGGACTTCAGCGTTTCGCTCGATACCTCGCTTCTTCTCAGGCCCGCAATACCCGATGACGTGATCTCGGTTGCGGAAAGCGGCTTGAAAAAGATTTCCGATGTATCCCTGATGCAGGACGCGTCGTTTGACGCTGTCCTGATCGGAGAAGGATTGCTGAGCTCTGAACTGCAGCAGTTTACCTGGACGCGGACTTGATTTTTACCGCTGCTTCAGCCGGATTGTCCGCCTTGAAAAATGCCGTGCCTGCAATCAGCGCGTCTGCGCCTGCTGAGACAAGATCCTGAGCGTTATCAACGGTCACTCCTCCATCTACAGCTAGTATCATTTCCGGGTTCATTGCGTTACGCATTTCATCAAGCTTTCTGAGTTTATCAAAGGATGAAGAAATGAATTTCTGGCCACCGAATCCGGGATTAACCGACATAAGCAGAACAAGATCAAGATCCGGGAGTATCGCCTCGAGTGTCGATACCGGTGTGCCGGGATTGATCGATACTCCGGCTTTTGCTCCAAGGCTTTTGATGAGCTGAACACTTCTGTGCAGATGGGCGCAGGTTTCCTGATGAACGGTTATCTGATTCGATCCGGCTTGTATGAAGTCGGCAATGTAGGTATCGGGATCGGAGATCATCAAATGCGTATCGATCACGAGGTTTGTGCATTGTGCGATGGCCTTAATGATAAAGGGGCCGAAAGTTATGTTGGGTACAAAATGCCCGTCCATGACGTCACAGTGCATCCAGTCTGCGCCGGCTTTTTCAGCCAGAGCAATGGATTCGGCAAGTTTTGTGAAGTCTGCAGAAAGAATGGATGGGGCGAGAAGCGTGTTTGCTGGTTGCATGATTGATTATTACTTCGTGGATTATAGTTGATACAACAGTGAAATAACGTCCGTGATCTCTCCAGCAGGGATTCAGAATGGGTCGCCGATTCCAAAATTGAAGGTGAAATCCCCTATGTTCCATCTTGAGATCTGCCAGGGATCGGTTTGTGAGGGATCATAAAGTTTATATCCGAAATCGAAACGGAACGGGCCAATGGGAGAGCCGACTCGCAAACCGATT
Source organism: Chlorobium phaeobacteroides (assembly GCA_016776555.1). Taxonomy (GTDB): domain Bacteria; phylum Bacteroidota; class Chlorobiia; order Chlorobiales; family Chlorobiaceae; genus Prosthecochloris; species Prosthecochloris phaeobacteroides_A. Next base: position 35,988 of record JADHTF010000006.1, on the reverse strand, counting down.
CCTGCATCCCAGGCGATGTCCCTGTAGAATGACTGCAGGGTAAGACCATACGGACCGTTTCGATCCCATATGTTTCCAAGATCCGTAAAAAAGGCGATTCCTGAAGGTTGTCCGAAAAGTTTAAAGAATTTCAGACGATATTCCATATTACCCTCAATTTTAATATCCGCACCAAGGGTCCCTGCTGCATCACTGCTGCTGCTTCCGGGGCCAAGCGTGTTGAAGAGCCAGCCTCTCATGCTGTTCGGCCCGCCTGCATAGAAACGGCGTTCCTCCGGTGTTTCCCCGGATTTGCCGTATGGCGTCATTGCTCCGACAAACACTCTGCCTGCAAGCTGCTGACCCTCAGCTATGTCTTTGGCAAAAGAGAACTGACCGCTTGCTTTAAAAAACTGGGAATACGGGGTGCCGAAAATCTGTGGATCATCATTTGTGAACCCTTCATAATCTCCGGTATCGATATATTCATCAAAAAGATAGGGCAGGGCTCCAACTGCTTCAACACTTGCATTCCAGGTATAGATTGTCTTGCGGGAAGGGTCGTTTCGATTTGAATGAAAATACTGGAGGCGAATCGTCTGGTTGAGATTTGTCTGCAGCAGACTGTCCAGACTCTGGTCCACAGCTACGGCATCGGTTGGGTCAATGCCGATTCTGTCAGCAAGGTCTGTTTTAAAAAGCTCTTTAAAGCCGATCAGGGAATCTTTCTTGACCAGTTCCAGTTCGAAGAAATCCAGATTCAGTCGGGATTTCTCGTTTATCCGGGTGTTATAGCTCAAGCGCAGCAGTGCTTTCTGATTATCGAGCAGAATCGGCAGACGGGAACGGGAATATTCAAGGGTTCCCGCGTACATGTCGCCCGGTTTTTTCAGATCCGGAACGAGAAGGTTCGATGAAATTGCAAGCTCATAAGGCCGATACTTTGAATAGAGGCTCTCATCGAGATTTTTCAGCAGTTCATTTGAGTTGCTGAGCTGCATGCCGAAATCTGTTTTTACTTTGAGGTTTTCAGCTCCCCCGAACAGATTTTTGTTTTCATATCGGACCGATGTTCCCGTGAATAAACCGCCATAGCGGTTGTCCACGAAAATTTTCGGTTCGATAAGGTGTTTTGGTTTTGGCTCGAGATGAATAGAGGTGTAGAGTTTTCCCTGGCGAACAGAATCGTTTCGAATGAAAATCGATGAGAACAGATTTGTCGATCCGAAGTTCCGAAGCGTTTTGCGCTCTAAAGACTTACGGGTCGTGATGCCTGGGCGGAACGTTGTATAATTCGTGATGAGTTTGGTAGAAATATTCTGATGTCCGTAAACGGCAATGTCAAGGCTGTCAATACGGGATGTATGCAGTTTTGACTTGGCGGGGTCATCCTTCGTGACAGGATCATGGACGACAATCTGCATCGGGCCGTATTCGAGGGATTCAGGAAACGAGACATTAACCAGTAAACCGGCAAGCGCATCGGTAGTGTCCACCTGAACACGGATGCTGTCTTCATGCATGAAGGCATATCCATACTCGTTAAAAAAGGCGATTGTTCGATCCCGCTCTTCTATGAGATGATCTACCGTAAAAATGGAGTCGCGTTTAAGACGGCTTTTTTGAAGGTATCTTGTTTTAAGGGAGTCAGCAATGACATTGAGTCCTTCATATCGTACAGAGTCGATACGTGCCGGTGCGTTTTCCTGAATGAGAATTTCAACAGAGACCCTGTTTTTCTCATCAACGTCACTGACGGTCGCGTCCACAACGGTCCGGAAGAAGCCTTTGTAACTATAGAGTTTTTTTATCAGTGCGATATCCCTTGAAAAAAAATCCGCGCTGAAAGGGTTTTTTTTAGATGTGGAAATGACTGCAAGGATTTCTTCCTTGCTGAGAATCCGGTTTCCCGAGATGGATATTTTTTTGACAATAACCTCGGTATCGGGCTCAGGATCACTCCTGCTTTGAGCGATGCACCATGAGGGTAAGAGAATAACTGCAAAGAAACAGGAAAGAATCAGAGCGGTTGCGCACACCCGGTTGATCTGTTTATGTAGATAGAACTCACGCGTCTCGGTTTTCTCCTAATTTATCGGTTCTTCGTCTCCATAGCAGAAATCCTCGTCAGTAGGGTAATCAGGCCAGATCTCTTCAAGGCTTTCATAGAGCTCATCACTTTCCGGAAGGTCGCTCAAATTGTCAATAACCGGTTGCGGAGCACCTGTTCGATTCGCGAAGTTTATCAATTCATCCTTTGTGGCAGGCCATGGTGCATCGGCAATATATCTTGCCAGATCCAGATTCCAGAACATATGGCAGTAAGTATTATATCAGATTTACGAGTTGCTGTCGCTTTGCTTCGAAACAGGTGCGCCTGTCAAATAACTTTCAGGTGTGAAATCATCAAAAAAGTATGCGGAAGGGTTGACTTTTCTGTTGTATTTGTGCACCTCATAATGCAGGTGGGGGCCTGTGGAAATTCCGGTATTGCCTGACAGAGCGATAACGTCGCCTCTGGTTACTTTCTGTCCTTTATGGACAAGTGAACGGGAAAGATGGGCGTAGACGGTTTTATAGCCGAAGCCGTGATCGATGACGATTTTTTTACCGTACCCGAAATTATATCCTGTAAAGATGACAATGCCGTTACCGGGTGCATAGATGTTTGTTCCTGTTTTGGCGGAAAAATCAATACCCTCATGAAATAGCACTCTTTTATAAATAGGGTGGCGACGTTTGCCAAAGGTGCTTGTTATCTTTCCGTCGATAGGTTTCAACGCGGGTACCGCAGCGAAAAGAGCCTGATTTTTATTCCAGGTTGCCTGAATGTCTTTATGACTCTTCTTTTGCTGCTCGACTTTGAGGCTCAGGTTTTCAATTTTCTTCCCGGTCATCGCAAGGAGGTGAGCAGATGACTCCTGATCCGCATAAAGAGTACGGCTGCGCTGTCCTCCTGTTCCCATGTTTTTTTCCTCTTGAGAGACCACAGGCAGGTTTACTGCGAGTCGCAATTGATTGTCTGAAGCAGAGAGTGATGCAAGTTGCTTTTCAAGCGTATTGATCTTTTTCTGCAGTGTAAGCAGGGAATTGCGGTGGGATGACTGTTCCGGTGACTTTGCCGGATTCAGGGTGCTTGATACAAGTATCGCAGCCGATGCGACAAGAATGGCGACGATACAACCTGTAAGAATGATCTTCAGGGAGTGCAGTGGCTTGAATCTGCCATCTTCTGTAAGGTAGTAAACGCCTTTCCTGGAAAGCATCACGCTCCCGGTCTTGGAATGTGAAGAATATTTTTACTAATTTCGAAAATATAAAAAAAGTTTTCTGATCAGCAAGATATCCCAAGGTCTCAGTGGGCTTCCAGCCAGTTTTTTCCTGTACCGATTTCGACTTCTACAGGAACGGTTTCAAGTCCGCAGAGTTCTGCCGCTTTTTGCATGCAACCCTCGGCGATTTCGGCGAGAGCGGCTTTTTCCTCTTCTGTCGTTTCGAAAACAAGTTCATCGTGAACCTGCAGGAGCATTGCGGATTGCATCCGTTTCTTTTTTATTGCTTCAGAAACAAGGCCCATAGCGCACTTGATGATATCTGCCGCAGTTCCCTGGATAGGGGTGTTCATGGCCGCTCGTTCCGCTGCCATCCTGATGTTCCGGTTTCTGCTGCGAAGATTCTCTATGTAACGTCTGCGTCCTGTCAGCGTCGTGACATATCCTTTTTCTGCAGCTTCTGTGATGGTCGTCTGCAGGGCACTGAACAGGCCCGGATACTTTGAAATATAGGTGTCAATGATTGCTTTCGCCTCTTTTTGGGATATGTTCAGCCTTTGAGCCAGTCCATATGGCTGGATACCGTAGAGAACACCGAAGTTAACCTCCTTGGCTTTTCGTCTCATATCCTTGGTGATATCGTCCGTATCGAAGATGGTTTTCGCGGTCGCGGTGTGAATATCTTCCCGGTTTCTGAATGCGTCTATGAGATGACTGTCCTGTGAGATTTCCGCCGCGATACGGAGTTCGATCTGGGAGTAATCGGCGGAAAGAAGGTACCTGTCACTCGTCGAGGGGATAAACGCTTTTCGGATCTCTCTGCCAAGAGGAGTGCGAATCGGGATGTTCTGCAAGTTCGGGTTTGATGAGGAAAGTCTGCCTGTCGCTGTTATGTGCTGGTTAAAGGAGGTGTGAACCCGCCCTGTTTTCGGATTGAGTATTTTCGGCAGGGCGTCAATATAGGTTGTCTTGAGTTTCTGGAGGCTGCGATATTCCAGAAGATCTTTTGCCACCGGATGGATAAGAGAGAGATCTTCAAGGACCTGGACATTGGTCGAGAAACCGGTTTTTGTTGTTTTTTTTGCAGGTAGTCCAAGGACATTGAAAAGCACGTTTCCAAGCTGTTTGGGGGAATCGATGTTAAAGATGGTTCCGGCGGTATCATAAATTCTCTCAGTAAGTTCCAGCAGTTGACGGTTAACGGTTTCAGCCGTTCTTTCCAGCTGAGCTGTATCGAGAGCGATTCCCAGGTACTCCATGTCGGCAAGCACTTCGACAAGCGGGAACTCTATGTTCACGCAGAGTTGTTCAAGCTCGCTGTTTTCTCCGAGCAGTATTTTCTGTTTCTGTTCGAGCTGCAAAGCGACATCCGCATCCTGGCAGGCATAGACAGTAAGTCTATCGATCGGAACCTCACGGATCGGGATCGCTTTTTTCCCTGTACCGGTAAGTTCACTGTAGGTGATTGTCCGGTGATTGAGATGTTTTTTTGCAAGATCGTCAAGGTTGTGCTTCTCCTCGGGATTGATGACATAGCTTGCAAGCATGGTATCGAACCCGACCGGCGCGAGCCGTACATGGTGATTTTTCAGTACGAGAATGTCGTACTTGAGATTCTGTCCTGTTTTTTTGATGTCAGGATTTTCAAGTACATCCTGCAGTTTTCCGGGAAAAGTCTTTGCGCTGAGCTCTTTATCCGTAAAGTGAATGAAATACGCTTCGCCCGGTTTCCAGCAGATCGAAATGCCGACAAGTTCGGCTTCAAAAGTGTTCAGGCTGGTGGTTTCAGTATCTATGGAAAACGAGCTCTGTTTCTCAAGTGTATTCGTGAGTTCTGTGAGAGCGGCTTCGGTATCAATGAGATGATACGCGGCTCCTTCCGGGGGAGAGAATGAAGGCTCGCTTTGTTCCTGAAGGCCTGTTCGGGGAGGAGTTGATCCTGGAAAGATGTGCGGTATCTTTTCCGCGACGCTGTTCATTTCAAGTTTTTCCAGCAGACCGAACAGTTTTACGCTGTCAGGCTCTCCGGATGCAAGCTCAGGCAGGGTAGTGTCAAGTTCGATATCTGTCCTTATCGTAACAAGAGCCTGGATAAGCTTACGGTTTGTCTCGAACTCTTCAAGACTTTTACGTGACCTGGGGGCAAGTTCCTCGATATGGGCAAGGACATTTTCCAGAGTACCATAGGTCGTGAGCAACTTTGAGGCGGTTTTCGGTCCGATTCCTTTCGCGCCGGGTATGTTGTCCGAACTGTCCCCGGTCAGGGTCAGAAAATCGATAAAACATTCAGGCGGCACACCAAACTGTTTTTTGACCTCATCACAGCCCATGGTATCAAGTTCGTTCCTGTTTCTGCCCGGTTTAAGGATCGAAACCCCTTCATTGACAAGTTGCGCGAGATCCTTGTCCGGTGTGACGATAACTATCTCGCACTGTTTCTCGAACTGCCTGACGGCACTTCCTATAAGATCGTCGGCTTCATAACCGGGTTGCTTGAGAATCGGGATCCGGAACGCTTCGACAAGCTTGAAAATCAGCTCCAGTTGCGCAATAAGGTCTTCCGGCGGTTCCGGACGGTTCGCCTTGTATGGAGCATAGAGCTCATGCCGGAATGTTTTTTCCTTACTGTCAAAAGCAACAGCAAGATATTCAGGCTTACCGGTTTCAAATATTTTCAGCAGGGTCATGAGAAATCCGTAAGCGGCGCCTGTCGGAATTCCGTCTTTTGTTGACATTCCTGCGCGCTGGAGGGCGAAAAATGACCGGTAGACCAGCGCCATGCCGTCAAGCAGAAAAAGGGAGGGTTTTTTGCTTCCTTGCGGTTTTTCTGTGATCGCTGTCGTGCTCATCTCAAAAGACAGTTGACTCTGATCGCTCTTATGCAACGACACCATAGCTCCCCAATACTTTGACCATTGTCGCGAACTCCCTGAGATGTGTCAGGGCATTATGAATAGTTGCGTCGCTTTGGGAACCGATGAAATCCACATAGAAAAAATATTCGAAAGCTTTCAGTTTCGATGGTCGGGATTCAATTTTTGTCAGATCAATATCACGCAGAGCCAGTGTCGCCATAGCCCTGAAAAGAGAGCCGGGTTCGTTGGGCAGGGTAAATACTATTGAGGTTTTTTGCCTGGCAGTATCCGGAGCTGTTCGTAATTCAAGTTCAGTCGTATGATCTTCATGGGTGATGCAGAAAAAACGGGTGATGTTCCACTCTTCATCAGCAAGGTTTTCTCTGAATATTTTCAGGCCGTAGAGCTCTCCGGCTCTTTTTGACGCGATGGCAAAATGCGCCGGGTTTCTTTCTTCAGCAATGACTTTCGCGCTTCCTGCAGTATCATACGCTACTTCAGGCTTGAGATTGTTGTGGGAGGCGAAAAATTTTCGACACTGGGAAAGAGCCTGTGGATGCGAGAGAACTTTTCCCTTCTTTTCTTCTGAAGCACCGGGAAGTCCGAGCAGGCAGTGTTCAACAGAAACAAACGTTTCAGCCACTATTCGGACAGGATGTTGCAGCAGCAGGTCGTAGTTATGATGGATGCTGCCTCCAAGAGAGTTTTCAATGGGAATAACTGCACATGAAACGCTTCTGTGTTCCACTGCGTAAAATGCCTCGTCAAACGATTCGAATGGTGCGGGATCACCAAAGCGTAGTGCGGCTATTTCACTGTAAGCGCCAGGTTCGCCCTGATATGCGACCAGCCGGTTTGTCATTATTTTTTCTTGTGATTAAGTTTACGGAAAGGAATGTAATGCAATAACCGCTCTGCTTAGGTTAAAGAAAATAAATCTATTATCATAAACGGGTATTCTTCAGTTTTTTCAATTAGCGAATTTCAACTATGTCTGGACACAGTAAATGGGCTACGATTAAAAGAAAGAAAGCTGCAACTGATCAGAAAAGAGGTAATTTATTTACGAAGCTGGTGCGTGAGATTACCATTGCTGCAAAGACCGGCGGCGGTGATCCGGGCGGAAATCCGCGTTTGCGCCTTGCCATTGATACCGCGAAGATGAACTCCATGCCCAATGATAATATTCAGCGTGCGATCAAGAAGGGCACGGGAGAACTGGAAGGGGTCACCTATGATGAAATAACGTATGAGGGGTACGGTCCGGGCGGTATAGCGATTATTATTGAGACCGCGACGGATAATCGTAACAGGACGGTGGCTGACGTAAGGCATATAATAAACCGCAATAACGGTTCGCTTGGTGAAAATGGAAGTGTCAGCTGGATGTTTCAGCGCAAAGGGCGTCTTGAAGTTCCCAGGGATGGCGTCAGCGAGGAGCAGCTTATGGAAGTTCTTCTCGATGCAGGCCTCGAGGATCTTGACAGCGAAGATGATAACTGTTTCAGTGTAATCACGGCTGTGAAAGATCTTGAAGCGGCAAAGAAAGCTCTTGATGAGGCGGGTATCGGCTATGAGAACGCGAAAATGGATATGATTCCGGATACGCTTGTGGAGCCGGGGATTGATGATGCGTCAAAGGCAATCAAGCTCATTGAGGCTCTTGAAAATTGTGATGATGTTCAGGCGGTCTACAGTAATCTTGAACTCAGCGAGCAGGTTATGAACAGCCTTGATTCCTGAACAATCGTTCAATGCAGGACTATGATGGTTATCGGGATAGATCCGGGGAGCGTAAAGACCGGTTACGGTATTGTCAGGAGTGAGGGAGATACATTTTCCCTTGTTTCCTGTGGTGTCATTCGTCTCAGTTCAAGGCAGTGCATACCGGAAAGAATCAAGATAATCTACGATACGCTTGAAGCGCTTATCGCGCAGCATCGCCCTGCCAGGCTGGCCCTTGAAACCGCTTACGTGAATCGCAATGCCCAGTCAGCGTTGAAACTCGGCCAGGTAAGGGGAGCGATAGTCGCCCTTGCCATGAACACGGGGACCGGGTTGCATGAGTATGCTCCACGTGAAGTCAAGAAGATGCTTACCGGTCGGGGAGCGGCAAGTAAAGATCAGGTCGCTTATATGGCAAGACATTTCCTCAATGTTGTCGAGCCGATTAAACCCCATGATATTACTGATGCTCTGGGTATAGCTCTTTGTGACCTGATCTACGAAGGTAAAAAGGGTTCAGGAAGGACCGCGGGAACTGTTTCCACATCGCGTAGAAACAGTTGGGCAGTGTTTGTTAAAGATAATCCCGATGTGGTACTATAGGCGGTAACATTCTTAATTGTTGACAGTGAAAGGCCATATTATAAATCTTCCGAATCTGTTGAGCCTGTCGAGGGTTCTTCTTATCCCTTTTTTTATCTATTTCTTTGATAAAGGGGATATCTGGATCGCCAACTCGATACTCGTTGTCGCTGTCTTGACCGACTGGTTTGACGGTCAGACTGCCCGCTGGACGAAAGAGGTGTCAGATATGGGCAAAATACTCGATCCACTTGCAGATAAGCTCTGTCTTGCCGCTGTGGCAGTGTATTTCCTTACAATCGGAGAGTTGCCGGTATGGTTTGTCGCTTTTGTCGTGGCAAGGGACCTGCTCATTTTTCTTGGGGCGGCATACGTGAAGCATCAGCACAAGTTGATAACAACATCGTTATGGCCGGGGAAATGGGCGGTTGGATTTGTTTCCGTGATGTTTTTTTCAATGGTCTGGCCCCATCCCTTTTTTGACCGGCATCCGGTTCAGGAGATTTTTATGTATCTCTCTGTGTTTATGCTGCTGATATCCTTTATACAGTACGCTATAAGGTTTTACCGTATTCATCAGGGTCGGGAAACGGGGCTCGAAATCTGAAATCAATCCTTTTTTTCTACCACGGTTGCCATAAGTGACGCTTCACACACAAGATCTCCTCTAACGTACGCTTTCGCGTCAAACTGGCAGACGCTGCGTCGTCGGCTTTTCATCACCGCTTCGATAACAAGCGTGTCTCCCGGTATGACGGGTTTACGGAACCGGGCCTTGTCGATCCCCATAAAATACACCTGCATGTTACCAATGTTGTCGTTGCCGTTGAGCATCATAATGCCTCCGGTCTGTGCCATGGCTTCTACGATCAGTACGCCCGGCATAATAGGATTTCCAGGGAAGTGACCCTGAAAGAATTCTTCGTTCATCGTCACGTTCTTGATCGATACGATTTTATCATCAAGCTTGAACTCAACGATTTTATCGATCAAGAGGAAGGGATAACGGTGAGGAAGTATTTTCTGGATCGCGTTGATATCGAAAATAACGCCGGATTTTTTTTCATGCTGAAACTGTCGGGCCAATCTGTTCCGGTCAGCATACTTCTTGAGTAGCTTCACAAATTCGACATTTGACGCGTGGCCTGGACGCGCGGCAAGAATCTGGGCCTTGACGGGCATGCCGAGCAGGGCGATATCACCTATCAGGTCAAGAAGTTTATGGCGCGCAGGTTCGTTTTCAAAGCGTAGCTCCCTGTTGTTGAGAATACCGTTCTCTCCGAGAACAAGCCGAGAACTGTCAATACCGATTTTTTTTGCGAGATTATCCAGCTCGGTATCGGTCATCTCTTTATCGACGATGACAACCGCATTATCCAGATCTCCTCCCTTGATGATTCCGATAGTCGCGAGTTCTTCGACTTCACTCAGAAAACAGAAGGTGCGGCAGGGAGCGAAATCATTCAGAAACTCTTTTTCAAGGTTGAAGATCCCTGAATGCTGTGAACCAAGCGCAGGATTTTTATAGTCAACCATGACGGTACTCCGGAACCCGTCAAGAGGAAGGGCAACGATATCCACTTTGTTTTCAGCGTCATGGTACTCTATGGTTTCATCGATCACAAGATAGTTTTTCGGCTCATCCTGTTCGGCAAGCCCGGCGGATTTCAGGGCCTGGGCAAACTCTCTTGAACTTCCATCCATTACCGGCGGCTCCGGACCGCTCATTTCTATTCTGCAATTGTCTATCTCCAGACCGTAGAGCGCGGCCAGGACGTGTTCAGTCGTGTGTACCTTGTTTCCCTCAAATTCAATAGTCGTGCCACGGCATACATCAACGACATAGTCTATCAGCGCGGGGATTTCCGGACAGTTTTCTATATCAGTTCTTACGAAACGGTAGCCATAGTTTACGGGGGCCGGTTTGAACGTTATCATGCACTTCTTTCCTGTATGCAGACCGGTTCCCTGAAGGGAGACTTCTTTATCGAGTGTTCTCTGATGAATGAGCATTTCCTGATAGTTGCTCCAGCTGATAGTTCGGCCGGAAGTATGTAAAAGTAAAACAATGCAAAAAAACGGGCCGCCTGCCACAATACCTGTTTCAGGTGCCCGAAGAGAACCCGTAAGATAATAAAGCTGCCCAACCATTCAAATACTCGGGTGTGGGGGCTTTATTGTCTTAAGCAATGAGCAATGAGCAATGAGCAATGAGCAATGAGTGTGGGATGTGTTAGGTGCTACGTGTTAGGATGTAGGTGGAAAAGAGAGAGATTCGTGACTGGTGATTGGTAGGGGCAGACCCCTGTGTCTGCCCGCGGAGGGCGGAACCCGAAGATTTGTCGATGCAATATTTTTGTTAAGTGATGGATGCCGGATCACCCCGTGAAATAGATGTTTGGATTTCACAGGGCGGCATGACTTCTCACACCATCTGTCATTCCCGTGCTTGACACGGGAATCCATAGTATCATGTAAACTGCCTGGATGCCGGATCAAGTCCGGCATGACTTTAGGGGGGGGGATGTAGCATCACCCGGTGTTTGCCTGCGTTTACTGGGAGGGGCGAAAAATTTTTCGCCTGTTTTGATCGTTTTCGGGCTATCTCGCCATTCAGCCAGTTTGATTTTTTTCACTGGCTACTGGCTACTGGCTACTGCATCAACTATCTTCACCGTAGCACTCAGCACTCAGCACTCAGCACTCAGCACTCAGCACTCAGCACTCAGCACTCAGCACTCAGCACTCAGCACTCAGCACTCAGCACTCAGCACTCAGCACTCAGCACGTCACATATGTTCCTGAAAGTGTTTTTTTGCCTTTTCAAGCAGAAGCGGATGTGTTACGGGAGTACCGGCAATAATGCTGTGGTGTTCGGTGACGTCGCTGTTGCCGCTGAAGCTGGTGACAATGCCGCCGGCTTCCCGTACGAGGAGTACTCCGGCAGAAAAATCCCAGGGAAAAAGCTTGTATTCCCAGAATGCGTCAAACCGTCCGCAAGCGGTATAGGCAAGATCGATGGCGGCAGATCCCGCCCTGCGGATTCCGGCTGAGCCATGAATAACCTCCTTGAGCATGGAAACGTATGATTCAAGGTAGTGATACTCTTTGAAGGGGATGCCGGTCGCAATCAGGAACTGCTCGGGATTATTGCGCGAGGATACATGAATGGGGCTGTCGTTCAGATATGCCCCCTTGCCTTTTTCGGCAGTAAACAGTTCATCGAGAACCGGTTGATACACAACGCCTGCAACAAGATTGTTTCGTGCATCGGAGAGGGCGATACTGATTGCGAAGACGGGAAAGGAATGGATGAAATTCAGTGTGCCGTCGAGCGGATCGACAATCCATTTTCTGCCGGAAGCGCCTTTGGCAGCACTTCCTTCCTCACAGAGCATCCCGTCATCCGGAAATGCGGCGGAAATAGCCGAAGCGATATTCCGCTCGCAAGCCTTGTCCACTTCTGTGACAAAATCCTTGTACTCTTTGGGGTGTATCTCGGTCAGATCAAGTTCCCCGAATTTCCTGAGGGCAATGGCCCCGGCCTCTTTTGCCGCTTTTACGGCTGTTTCAAGCTCTCTGCTGCGCATGACATACGTTTAAAGATTACCTGAGTCGATCGTTTCAGCAACTGCTTTATGCTGTCAAATTTATACTATATAACGCGTTATGATGAATTCTCTTACAGCGAACATCCCGCCCGATGGGTCGCGCGACCATACTGCGGAAAAATCGCATTAGTTGAAACCCTATGGGATGGTCGGTCAATGTAGGGATCACGTAGATATCATTTTTCATGATTCAGTGCTGATGCTTTTTCAGCGCTGGAAATATACAGTATGTCGTTACCAATATCGAACAGCTATGCCGTTACTTTTCAGAGCAGCATTTCTTTCTCTTGATGAAACTTATTTTGCTATTTTATGATTTATTATGAAAATACATTGCTGAACAATATCCCAGAACCATCAAACAGAAAACCTCACACATATGAATACTATAGTATTGCTCATTGGCTGTATTGCCCTTTGCATGCTTGTGGGTTTTGCTGGTAGCGTATTTACACCGGCACCGGGATCGGAGTGGTATTATTCACTCTTGAACAAGCCTTCATGGAACCCGCCCAGCTGGCTTTTTCCTCCAGTATGGACAGTGCTCTTTATCCTTATGGGAGTTTCCCTTTCAATGGTTGTTAAAGAGGGGGTTGATACACCGATTGTAACGGCTGCGCTGATTGTTTTCGCTGTTCAACTATTCTTGAATTTTGGATGGTCAGCGATGTTTTTCGGTCTGCAGTCGCCTTTTTGGGGATATCTTGAAATTGCCGCACTCTGGATATCGATAGTCCTGACGATCGTACTCTTTGGCGCGGTGTCCAAAACGGCGGCTTTTCTTCTTATCCCTTACTTGTTATGGGTAAGTTTTGCTTCCTATCTGACGTTCACTCTCTGGAAGTTGAATCCGTGATGCTCTTGTCAGGCTTTTGGGGAAGATCATATGCAAAAGGGGAGATGGATAGTTACAAAGGTCGCGGCATGGCTGGTAGTGTTACTACTGTCCATGCAGGTGGTGATTGCATCCGAGAATAGCGCCACAGTTTACCACGGTAATACAAAAAGTAAGATCTTTCACCACGAAGGTTGCAGGTATTTCAACTGCTCAAAATGCAAGGCGGTATTTTCGAGCCGTCAGAGTGCCGTTGACAGCGGTTACAGGCCGTGCAGGGTTTGTAAACCCTGACAGGTCTCAAAGAGTAAGAACGTATACAAACCTGCAGTCACAATCCGGGATATGCACAGCTCCCGGATGCTGCAGGAAACGCTACTGGTCGAGATTTCCCAGGGCTATTTTTCCCGCGGCTTTCAATCGTTCCTGTATTTCGGCGCGATCGATATTTCCCGCTCCTATGGTGATATAATATTCTCCTTTCAGGATGTAGAGCCCTCCGGTAGCGATGAACGCTTCATCCCCGAATCCTTCCAGATCTGTACGGCTGTCGCTCATGGCATCTTTTATGGAGTGAAAGATCTCAGAAGGGGGAAGACCGGTTGCAGGCATGAATGCAGGCTGGGTGAGTGAGACCTGCAGGAACCCCCATGAGTCCTCATTTTGGGGATTATACAGGCAGAGTTTCATGCCGACTACCTTCTGCTCGCTTTTTTCTGCATCGTCGACAGGTTCGCCAAGCAGCGTTTCAGCCTCGGATCTGGTCACCAGAGCGCACGGCTCAATAAGGGGATATTCTGAAGTCGTCAGTGCCGGCTCAGGCTGTTTTTCCATTTCTTTGTCCTGTGAGCAGGAGGAGAGTGCTATGGTGAAAACCATAAGGAATGCGAGAAAGGAAAAAGAGTGGCGCATGAATGTCTCCTTTTTATGGTAGTGTGTGCCGTTGTGATCGCAGTCAGTCTCACTTTGGTAAGATAGAAAAAAAGAAGCCGTCTCCTGACGGCTTCTTTTTGAAGTGTATTGTATTCGCAAACGCTACTCTTCGTCTTCCTTTCCGCGAAGCTGTTCCAGTACTCCAAAGTCCTCGAGGGTAGTGACATCTCCCTTGATTTCCTTTGTGGAAGCAAGTTCACGAAGCAGGCGTCGCATGATTTTCCCGCTTCTTGTTTTGGGAAGACCTTGAGCCCATCTGATTTCATCAGGTTTGGCGATAGGGCCGATCTCTTTAGCTACATGTCCACGGAGATCATCACGCAGTTTCATATCGCCGACGTATTCGTCCTTGAGCGTGACAAACGCGATAAGGGAGTTACCCTTGATTTCATCAGGACGGCTGACCACCGCCGCTTCTGCAACCGCCTCGTGCGCGACAAGGGCGCTTTCAACTTCACTTGTGCCGAGACGGTGACCGGAAACATTGACGACGTCATCGACACGGCCCATGATCCATATATAACCGTCTTCATCTTTTCGGGCGCCGTCACCAGTAAAGTATATGTCCTTGAACTCGGACCAGTAGGTGTCTTCATAACGCTTGTTGTCGCCGTAGATGGTGCGAAGCATTGATGGCCAGGGCTGCTTGATGACCAGGTAGCCCCCTTCGTTCGGTTTGCAGGGCTTGCCATCCTTGCGCAGGACATCCACCATGATTCCCGGAAGCGGTCTTGTAGCCGTGCCGGGTTTGGTCGGCGTTGCTCCGGGAAGCGGAGAAACCAGTATGCCGCCGGTTTCTGTCTGCCACCAGGTATCGACAATCGGACATTTTTCCTTGCCGATAACGGTATGGTACCACATCCATGCTTTGGGGTTGATCGGTTCTCCGACGGTTCCGAGCAGCCTCAATGAGCTGAGATCATGTTTGGTGACCCATTCGTCGCCTGCGCGGATAAATGCGCGGATTGCTGTGGGTGCGGTGTAGAGAATGGTGACTTTGTGACGGTTGATGATATCCCAGAAACGATCCCATTGCGGGTAGTTGGGAGCACCTTCGTACATCATGATGGTTGCGCCGTTAAGCAACGGGCCGTAAACCAGATAGGTGTGTCCGGTGATCCAGCCGACATCTGCGGTACACCAGTAAATGTCTTCATCCTTGATGTCGAAAACATGTTTGAAGGAGTTTGCCGCATGAACCATGTAGCCTCCGGTCGTATGGAGGATTCCTTTCGGTTTGCCTGTTGATCCGCTTGTATAGAGAATGAAGAGGGGATGTTCCGCATCGACAAACTCAGGATCATTGTGGTCTACAGCGAGCCCCATAAGATCATGCCACCAGTGATCCATGCCGTCATGCATGTGTACCTCTTCATTGGTGGTTTTCAGCACGATGACGCTGCGTACGGAAGGGGTGTTGACAATGGCTTCATCGACAATATCCTTGAGGTTGATGGTTTTGCCGCGCCTTCTTGTTCCGTCAGAGCAGATTATGAGCTTTGCTCTCGAGTCATTGACCCTTTCGGTGATGGCATGAGCTGAAAACCCTGCGAAAATCACATTATGGACAGCTCCGACGCGAGCACATGCAAGGACTGCGATAGCCAGTTCCGGGACCATGCCCATGTAGATGGCTACCCTGTCTCCCGGTTGAACGCCGGCGATTTTCAGGACATTGGCGAATTTGCTTACCTGACGGTGCAGTTCACCGTAGGTCAGAACACGCTGTTCGCCTTCTTCACCTTCCCAGATTATGGCGGCCTTGTTTTTTCTCCAGCTCTTTACATGCCTGTCAACGGCATTATAACAGAGGTTTGTCGTGCCGCCGGAAAACCATTTCGCATAAGGCGGTTTCCAGTCAAGAACACTGTTCCATTTCTTTTCCCAGTGAAACTCTTCGGCTATGCCGCCCCAGTATTTTTCCGGATCTTTCTGGGCTTTAGCGTAGAGTTTTTCATACTCGTCCATTGATGAAATGCGGGCGTTTTCCGAAAATTCAGGGGGAGGAGGAAACTTTCTCTTTTCCGTAAGAACAGAACTGATTGAGTCTTGATCGGCTGGTTGTTGTTTGGATGGTTTTCTTTCCTTGGCCATTGTACCTGATTTTAGGTTAACAAAAAGGGACGCCCCCCTCACCTTAGCGGATATATGCAAAGAGTTTTATGCATTGATCATATACGAGATATGGGCTTTCGGATGGATTTGTTCCAAGACTATTACAGGGATATGTTTCTGTGTTTACAGTTGTCTGAATATTATACAAAAAAAAGCAGTGAGCAGGCAAGCTGATTGTATGAAAAGAGCCACTGGAGACGCTACAGCAGGCAGGCTTCACTGCCTGCTGAGCGAAAGAATGCAGCAAAAATACTGAATGCCTGGTTATCCCGGCTTTACAACGAAATTGACCAGCCTGTCCGGAACGACAACTTCTTTTATGATCGACATTCCGTCAAGGAATTTCCGGACACTCTCTTCTTTTCGTGCACTGTCAAGCAGGATGTTTTTCGGCGAGCCTGCTGGTGCGGTGACAGTACCCCTGAGCTTTCCGTTGACCTGAACCGCGATAGTGACTTCGTTATCGGCTGCAAGTGCAGGGTCAAAAAGCGGCCAGTTTTCTTCCGTGATCGATGTGTCGTGACCGATAGCTTCCCAGAGTTCTTCGCAGATGTGAGGAGCATAGGGTGACAGAAGAAGAAGGAGCGTTTCTACGGCAGTTCTGTTTCTGCTCCCTGATTTGTGAAGCTCATTGACAAAAACCATCATCTCGGAAATCGCTGTGTTGAACTTCAGCTGTTCGGTATGATCGGTTATTTTTTTAACAGCTTTATGCATGGTTCTTGTCAGGTCTTCCGTCAAGGGCGCTTCGTTCAGTTCCGCCATGCTTCCAGGTTCAGGGTAGATAAGGCGCCAGACCCTGGAAAGGAAACGGCTGACTCCCTCGATGCCGTTCGTGTTCCATGGTTTTACCTGTTCAAGCGGTCCGAGGAACATCTCATACAGGCGAACGGCATCTGCTCCATATGATCCCAGTACCTGATCTGCCGGAATGACGTTTCCGCGTGATTTGGACATTTTTTCATTGTCCTCTCCAAGTATCATGCCCTGGTTGAAGAGTTTCTGGAAGGGTTCTTTTGTTGAGACAACTCCCAGATCGAAGAGCACCTTGTGCCAGAAACGTGCATAGAGGAGGTGCAGTACAGCATGTTCTGCTCCGCCTACATAGAGATCAACATTCATCCAGTACTGCTCTTTTTTCGGATCGACAGGTTTTTCAGTGTTTCCCGGGTCGATAAAGCGGAGGTAATACCAGCAGCTTCCGGCCCATTGCGGCATGGTATTTGTCTCCCTTCTGAATGATCCGTTTTCATCAGTACCGTAGAGCCATTCGGAAATATTTGCAAGAGGAGATTCTCCAGTGGTTGTCGGTTCATACGCTTCTATATCGGGCAGGGTCAGCGGAAGGTCAGATTCCGGTCTCAGCGTGCCATCTTCATAATACTTGACAGGAATAGGTTCCCCCCAATAGCGCTGGCGGCTGAAAATCCAGTCACGGAGTTTGTACTTGACCGTTCTTTTTCCGGTTCCTTTTTTCTCGAGCCAATCGGCCATGACGCCGAAGGAGGTTTCAAACGGCAGTCCGTCAAGGCTGATATCGTCGTTGGAGGAATTGATACAAACGCTTCCTTTTTCCTCGAACACAGCTTCCTCGACGTCATGCGGACTTTTTATGACCTCGACGATCGGCAGATCGAATTTTTTCGCAAACTCCCAGTCACGTCCGTCATGTGCCGGTACCGACATGATTGCACCGGTGCCATAGCTGGTGAGGACAAAATCCGATATCCATACAGGAAGGGCCTGGCCGTTTGCCGGATTGACCGCAAATGATCCGGTGAACACGCCGGTCTTTTCTTTTTGCAGTCCGGTTCGTTCAAGCTCGGTTTTCCGTTTTGCCTCTTCGATATAGTTTTTTGCCTCAATAAGGTGTTCAGCGGTGGCAAGTTTTTCTGCCATAGGATGTTCCGGAGAGATCACCAGATAGGTCGCCCCGAAAAGCGTATCGGGTCTTGTTGTGTAGACTTTCAGGCTTGTCCTGTGGCACGGAAGCTGAAAATCGATTTCAACACCTTCAGACCGTCCGATCCAGTTTCGCTGCATCTGTTTGACACTTTCCGGCCAGTCAACCAGATCGAGATCGGAGAGCAGGCGTTCGGCATAGGCGGTTATTTTCAGTACCCACTGGCGAAGGGGTTTTCGAACAACCGCGTGCCCGTCGGCGACTTTTTCAGCCACCTCTTCATTTGCGAGAACGGTTTTTAGCTCCTCGCACCAGTTGACATCGATCTCGCTTGTATAGGCAAGACCGCGGTCAAGCAGCTGAAGGAAAATCCATTGTGTCCATGCGTAGTAACCGGGATCGGTCGTGTTGATTTCACGGTTCCAGTCGTAGGAGAAACCCATTCGCATCAGCGTATCCTTGAAACTGCTGACATTTTTTTCCGTGATGACCTTTGGATGTGTTCCTGTTTTTATTGCGAACTGTTCCGCCGGAAGTCCGAACGCGTCCCATCCCATCGGGTGCAGTACATTGTGTCCCCGGCTTCGTTTGTATCTGGAAATGATGTCCGTTGCGGTATACCCTTCCAGATGTCCTACATGAAGGCCCGAGCCGCTCGGGTAGGGGAACATGTCGAGAACATAATATTTCGGTTTATCGACGGTCTCTTTTGTAAGAAAGGTCTGGTGTTCGTTCCAGTATGCCTGCCATTTTTTCTCTATGCTTTGAAAGTCGTAACGCATGCCTGTAGACGAATAGTTTTGATTGAAAAAAAAAGCTGTGCAGCATTCGCAGCACAGCTTTACCCTAAACTGAGCGTTTCAACAAATGCTCCATACTAGTAAGCGTATTAAAAACTATCTGTTATACTATGTTTGTATAGAGATTATCCCTCACCTGTCGGGTGAACGTGAAACTGATACAGAGCCGCATTGTATGAAACCCTTCGGGATTGCCGATCACACCGGATCTGCTTCGTTACCGGGAACTTGCTGTAGATCACTACAGCGGCATTCCCTGTGCCTCGCATCTCCGGCATGCTCGACAATCGCTCAATTTAGCTTTACGTTATTTCTTGCCAACTGCTGACTGAAAACCGCTTACTGGTTTTGTTCCTCCTGTGCCGACGGGCCGTTTGCAGATTCAGCCGGCATGTCAAGCAATGCTTTTATGGACAGCGCGTATCGGATCTTGCCTGATCTCTGGTCTTTACGGATGTCGATCAGCTTTACCTTTACCCGGTCACCCTGTTTCAGGTGATCGCTTACCTTGTTCACCCTTTCCCTGGCGATTTCAGAAATATGTACCAGACCGTCCGTTCTTGGCAGAATTTCAACAAACGCTCCCAGGTCCTCACGGATGTCCTTCACCTTACCCATGTATATCGTGCCGACTTCCGGTTTGGATATGAGCGTCTTGATCGTTTCAATCGCAGCAGCAGCGCTTTCGCCGTTTGGTGATGAGATGGTGACCGTGCCGTCATCGTCGACGTTGATCTGAGCTCCGGTTTCTTCCGTAATGCTTCTGATGGTTTCACCGCCTTTTCCGATAATCATACCGATAGCGTCCACGGGAACCTGAATGGTTGAGAGCTTTGGAGCGTATTGTCCGATTTCACCTCTTGGGTCGGCGATGGATTCGGTCATTTTATCAAGTATATGCAGACGTCCGTTTTTTGACTGCTCGAGAGCCTTTTCAAGAATATGATAATCAAGACCGTCGATCTTGATATCCATCTGACAGGCTGTTATCCCATCCCGCGTTCCGGCAACCTTGAAGTCCATGTCGCCAAGATGATCCTCGTTGCCGAGTATATCCGAAAGAACTGCATAGTTGTCGTCTTCCTTGATAAGGCCCATGGCGATTCCTGACACCGGCTTGGTAAGCGGTACGCCTCCATCCATTGCCGCAAGCGTTGCTCCGCAGACCGAGGCCATGGATGATGAGCCGTTGGATTCAAGGATTTCAGAGACGAGACGTATCGTATACGGGAATTCAGACTCGGACGGAACTACTTTTTTAACGGCTCTTTCTGCAAGATTGCCGTGTCCGATTTCCCTGCGGCCCACACCTCCGACTCTGCCGGTTTCTCCTACCGAAAAGGGAGGGAAATTGTAGTGCAGCATGAATCGTTTTTCAGTATCGTCGAGCAGCGTGTCGATCATCTGGGCATCTTTTTTCGTACCGAGTGTCAGTACGACGAGTGCCTGTGTTTCTCCTCTGGTGAAAAGTGCCGAGCCGTGTGCTCTCGGAATCAGGCCGAGCTCTATGCTGATAGGCCTTACCTCTTCGAGTTTCCTCCCGTCAAGGCGTTTGGCGTCATCGAGAATCATGTGTCGCATCACCTGTTTTTCAATCGCGTGTATGTGACCTGAAATGATCTGTTCATTAAGGTAGAGGGCCTTTGAAGGATCGGCCGCGATATCTTCTGCAGTTATCTCGTTTTTATATCGGCCAAGAATCTGTTCAGTGATGGACTTGTAAACAGCCGTGGTTTTTTCCGCACGTTCTTCTTTTGCAAGCGGCATGTAGGCCAGCTCTTTCAGGGGAGCCTCACACGCTTCTTTAATGCTTTCTTTCAGCTCATCGGGAGCGTCAATTGCGAGAAAAGAGCGTTTGGGTTTGTTCACCTCGGCAGCGATATCGTCCTGTAAAGAGCAGATTTTTTTAATTGCTTCATGGCCGAATCTGATCGCTTCGAGCATTTCAGCTTCGGATATTTCATTCATTTCACCCTCGAGCATGCATATCGTATCGTTTGTTCCCCCGATACTGATATCGATGTCGCTTTGCGCAAGTTCATTGATGGTCGGGTTGATGACAAACTCGCCGTTAATTCTTCCGACCCTCACCTCGGACATCGAATTTGCGAACGGGATGTCGGAAACCATGATCGCGGCTGATGCAGCGATTCCGCCCAGCACGTCAGCATCGTTGAGCTGATCGGACGAAATAACCGAAATGATTATCTGTGTATCCTGATAGTAGCCGTTGGGGAAGAGAGGACGGAGGGCTCTGTCGATAAGGCGTGCGGAAAGAATCTCTTTTTCCGAGGGCCTGCTTTCGCGTTTGATGAATCCGCCCGGGAACTTTCCTGCAGCGTAATACTTTTCACGATACTCAACCTGCATCGGGAAAAAATCCTGATTTGGAGAGGGTGGAGTTCTGCTTGATACTACAGTAGCAATGACCATGGTGTCACCCATACGCACGATTGTGGCTCCGTCCGCCTGCTTTGCCATCTTGCCGGTTTCAATAGTGATTACTTTCCCGTCTCCCAGATCGATCTCTTTTCTTATAAACATGGAATGGACATCAGTTGTTAGTGAATAAAAAATAACATACGCGCAATTCTTGCAATCGGGCCGGTATACAACAATCGGTAGCCAATTAGAAAACAATTTTTCAATATACGATAATTTGAAAATTAGTTGACTGCTTATTATACATCCTGCTGTGACACTCTCAGCACTCCATTATCGATAAGCCGCGTTGAACCGATTTTTACCGCAAGCAGAAGCAGATAGTTTATATCAGGTTTCAGGATAGCTGTTTCCCTGAAGTTGCTTTCGTCTACAATGGTTGCATAGTCGATTATCGCGTCGGGAGCCGAAGCGATAACCTTCGTTACCTCTTCAATGATCAGTTTGCAGTCAGTTTGTTTCATGTGCAGGAGTTCCCTGGCCCTGCACATGCTTTCATTGAGCACAGTCGCCTGTTTCCTCTCTTCCGATGAAAGATAGATGTTTCTCGAGCTGATTGCCAGACCGTCCGACTCACGGACAGTGGGGGCTCCAAGGATTGTTGTATCGATGTTGAAATCCCTGACCATCTGTTTAATTACCGCGAGTTGCTGGGCATCTTTTTCACCGAACACCGCAAGATGCGCTTTTGAGAGAAGCAGAAGTTTCAGTACCACGGTTGCCATGCCGTCGAAATGGCCTGGTCTCGCTGCCCCTTCAAAACGGGTCGCAATATCGCCGGTACTGACCTGTGTCTGAAACGCTTCCGGGTAGATCAGCTCGGGGTCAGGCGCGAAAAGATAATCGACTCCAGCGCTTCTGGCCATCGATGCGTCTTTTTCAAGCGGTCTCGGATAGCGTTGAAAATCCTCCTCCGGCCCGAACTGACGCGGATTGACAAAGATGGTGAGGATAACGCTTCCTGCTCGTTCTTTCGCGAGCTTTATGAGGCTCAGGTGTCCTTCGTGCAGAGCTCCCATGGTCATGACAACCGCTATGAACTGATGCTTCAGGCGGAGGCTTTCCGCTGTTTTCTGCATCTCTGTCGGATCATTGATAATCTGCATGCTTTCTCAGAGTTGATTGGTAGAAAGTGATCAGCGACGTTCCATTTTCAGGGTTTGTCGCAGGTATCGAATTTGTTTTTGATTTTTGTCCGTTGTCTTTTTGCGTCTTTTCCCGGCGGGGAGACAATGACAACAAATTCACCCCGTATTTTCTCATCGGTGAAACGTTCGATCATTTCGGAAGGGGTGCCGCAGAGATATTCCTCATGGAGCTTGGTGATTTCCCGCGCGATGAATACCAGGGGGCCGGAAAAATAATTCTCTATTTCACCGAGCAGTTTCACTATGCGGTGCGGGGACTCATAAAATACCACCGTGCTTTCAATTGAAGCGAGGAATTCCAGTTTGCTTTTGCGCCCTTTTTTATGCGGAAGGAAGCCGGCGAAAAAAAAGTTGTGTACCGGAAGCGGGCAGACTGACAACGCTGCGGTAGCTGCGCTCGGCCCCGGTACCGGAATGATGTTCGCCTGCAGTTCGTATGCGGCTCGTACAAGGGCGTAACCGGGATCACTGATCGCCGGTGTTCCGGCATCGCTGATGACCGTAATGTTCAGACCCTCTTCGAGCAGTTTGATAATGCTGCTGATCGCTTTTTTTTCATTGAAAGCGTGATAGCTGATCAGTTTTTTTCCGCTGATGTCGAGATGCCGAAGCAGTATCGACGCCCTTCGCGTATCCTCGCATGCGATGGCATCGGCTGATTTCAGTGTCGAGATCGCCCGCAGGGTGATATCCTCGAGATTGCCGAGGGGAGTAGCAACAATAGACAGTGTGCCTTTAGCAGCGGTATCGCCCATAACCGTAGTGATTCCATTGACTGTAGTAGAGTGTATCTATATACATAGTATATTCTATAGACCCATTTAAAAAGTAATATTATATCGGTTTTGCAGAGTGCGAACTGTGAAAAATGTGATGCACATCTTTTTCACGGTGCACGTGAACGGTTGCGTTTATATCCCATCTTTTCCGGCGATTGCGATTGACGGGAGGATTGTTTGTGTAAGAGAGGGTTGTCAGGCAGGATGAGTTTGAGGAGTGTATTGTGGCGAAATAAGCAATCAACAGGGTCTTCTATGCGGGATGAAAAAACAGGAAATACAGTGTTGATGCTGTTGTATATCGTCTTTTTTGTGCTTGTAAACAGTCCGGCATCAGTAGGTGCCGGGAGTGATTCATTGCGGCAACACCGTGGAGAGACGCTGACTGAGGTTTTTGACACGCCGTTGCCTGTATCAGGAAGGCTCGGTGAAATAGCTGCGAAAACCCCCACAGGATTACAACAGGGAACCATAAATCCGGACGCGGAAAAAGGGTTTGCAGGGATACCCGGAGCACCAAAAATCAACTATTTTGTTGCTTTTTTATGGGCGGTCTGGGTAGGGTGGATTTTCTCGACCGTCGGCGCTTTTGGCGGCATTATGGCGGGAGTGGGGCATTTGACCCTTTTTGGTTTAGGCAGCTACGCCGACAGTTTCACGTCTACCAATCCTGAGCTGAACGCGTTATTGACAGACTCGATCAGGGCGACCAATCAATACCTTGTGGCTTTAGCCGCACTGATTTCGACCTATAATTTTTACAGGATGAAACGGCTGGTCGTACCGTTAGGTGTGGCATTGGGGGCCGGAAGTGTTATTGGAGGCTTGTTGATCCCCTGGCTTACCGCGGGTAAAATACAGCTTGGCGACTATATCGGTTTGTTCGGTCTGGCCGTGCTGGTCATAGGGGCTTTTATTTTTTATGGTACAACCGGAAGAGCCCGTTCTACAAAGAAAAAAGCCAATGAAGCATCTGCAGCGTTTCAGCGATTGATGAAAGAAAATGATGTTTCGGAGTCACAGGGTGTGCATATCGTCTCTTCGGGCTTGAGAGAGGTAACGTTTTCCTTCTACGGAACACAATTCAGCTTTAATCCTTTATTGGCTGTCGCCGGCGGTTTGGTTATCGCGTCGATATCCTCGTTTCTGGGAATAGGGGGCGGCTTTTTGTACGTTCCTTTTTTGACGGCAGTAATCGGTCTGCCGATGTTTATAGTCGTGGGGACTTCTGCGTTAGCCGTCCTCCTGAGCATGATCACCAGTATTTTTTCTTATGTGGTTCTGAAAGGGACGTTTATCAGCTGGGATCTTGTGGGGGTTGAGATGGTTGGTGTTTTTGTTGGTGCGATGATAGGTCCGAGAACCCAGAAGTATATCCCGGAAATATGGTTGAAGAGACTCTTTGTACTACTTGCCGTCTATGTTGGCTTGAGATATTTCAGCAAGGGGTTTTTCGGGGAGAGTTGGCTGCCTCCTTTTTAATTCTTGAAGGGGAGTTTGCCTGGTTGGTACTCAGCCAACATCTCTGACAAGGTAAAAGTACAACCATCCTTATTTTTTCGGAGTCTCATTTGCCTTCTTAATATTCTATGGAGTTATTACTTGATTTGCGGCTACTTTATGGTTATATTATAACCAGATGAAATACGAGGTTCAAATCAGGAAAAAAGTGGTTAGGGGGCTGAGGAAACTACCTGCAGATGTTCAGAAGCTCCTTTTCTTGCTTGTTGCAGATCTCCAGGCGGATGGCCCGATTCAGAAAAGCTGGCGAAATTTTTCGCCACTTGGTGAGGATCGCTACCACTGTCACTTGAATTATAGATACGTGGCATGCTGGACATGTCGCAAAAAAGAAATAACGATTGAGGTGTATTATGTTGGCTCTCGTGAAAAAGCCCCGTATTGAGCTTTCGATTCACGGCAAGCATGTTGATGAATTGCTCTCCTGGATCAAGGAGAAGTACGAAGTTGAGGTCCTTGTCGAAGAACCCGATGATGAGATGATTCTCATTGAAAGCACGAGCTTCTGGAAGGAAATGGAACGGAACCGCATTGGCAACCTGCTTTCCGGTGCGCGTTTGAAGGCCGGGTTGACCCAGACTGAGCTTGCAAAGAGGCTGGGTGTTCGCCAGAACATGATCAGTGATTATGAAAACGGCAGACGCACCTATTCGGATGAGATGGCAGGTCGACTGAGCAAAGTGCTCAAGGTCAAGGAAGAAAGGTTGAAATACGGAAGAAAACATCAAGGTACAGACAATTCTGAATAGCCTATGTTCGACTATTACATCATCTGTTCGGGGTAGCAGTGATATCAAAAGGGATGTTCCATGAAAACCAGTGAGCTGTCAACATGTTTTTGTATAAAGGGGGTAGAGGCGTGCAGTGTATTCTATCAGCACTATTTTGCATCAAAGGTGATTTTTAATTGCGGCTGGTATGTCAAATCTCCGCATCGGTGTAGACGGGCCGTCGATACAGTTTATGCAGCCTTAGAAAGATATGCCGGTATTCAGCGGGAAGGGAATTACGCTGAACTTCAGGGTTGATGATGTTGATGCTGAACATGAAAGACTGGCGGAAGCAGGTATCAGGACTGCCATGCCGCTGGAAGATCATCCCTGGGGGGACAGGGGATTTTCCGTTATCGATCCGATTGGAAATTTCGTCTATCTGTACTCCGACCGCGAACCGATGGATGAGTTCAGGCAATTCTATAAAGAGTAAGTGGGGCACATTATCCTGAAGGTGACTCTGTCCTTCCTCTTCGAGTCCGCTGAACCGGGAAAATCCTGTATATTGCTCCGGACGGAATACTGGGATGCTGCTGTTGCTGCCTTGGCAGAGAGTTGTCTTTGAAGAATATGAAGCGGAATACTGTGGAAAAGAACGAAGAGGTCATAAGCCGGAATACTGTGCTTTTGAAGATACGCGACCTCGAGGTCGCTTTTTCAGGCAGAAAAGGTGGAAAAAAAACTGTTGTGAGGGCCGTCAACGGGGTTTCTTTTGATGTCAGAAAAGGTGAGACCCTTGGTCTTGTCGGAGAATCGGGATGCGGCAAGACAACACTGGGAAGAGCGCTCCTGAGGTTGACGCCGGTTCCGTTCAAAGGAGAAGTATGGTATAACGGTAAATCTATAGAAACGATCAGCAATCGGGATTTTCGCGTTCTGAGAAGCGAGATGCAGATGATCTTTCAGGACCCATTCAGTTCGCTGAATCCCAGGATGACGATCGGGCAGATGCTCAACGAGGTCTTGTCGGTACACAGGGTTGTTGCGCGCAAGGACGTGAAAAAGAAAATCTACGAACTGCTCGATATTGTGGGTTTGAGCAGTGATTATGCGAACCGTTATCCTCATGAGTTCTCTGGAGGTCAGCGCCAGAGAATCGGGATTGCCAGGGCGCTCGCGGTCAATCCCCGCGTTATCATCTGCGATGAGCCGGTTTCCGCGCTCGATGTTTCCATTCAGTCTCAGATTATCAATCTTCTCAAAGATCTGCAGTCCAAGTTTGGTCTGACCTATATTTTTATTGCTCATGACCTTTCGGTTGTTGAATACATATCTGATCGTGTCGCGGTTATGTATCTCGGTAAAATCGTTGAGATAGCCGATTCGGATGAACTCTACAGGAATCCTAAACATCCCTACACGAAGGCGCTGATGTCAGCTATTCCTCTGCCGGAGCTGAATCAAAAGAAGGAACGGATACTCCTGAAAGGTGATCTGCCGGGACCGATGGATATTCCTGAAGGATGCAGTTTTCATAACCGTTGTCCGGAGGTTATGGATAGATGCCGCTCGGTGGAGCCGGTGTTGAAACCGCTGTGTGAGGGGAGTGGGCATGAGGTGAGCTGTTTGTTGTATGAAGGAGAGGTTTGTTGAGTTGTTGAATCGTTGAATTGTTGAACTGTTTGTGGTAGCTGAAAAATGAAAATGTAACCTGATGGCAAAGAAGAAAATTGGGGCGGGGAAGATTGGGTGCATCGTTGTGGTGCTGGTTTTTCTTGTTCTCGCAATAGGTGTATACCGGCTCTTTACGGCACAAAAATCGTTGCCGGAAGAGTTTGTGCTGAAGATAGATATTTCAGGGGATATCAGGGAAACGGTTGATACCGGATTTGCTCTGCCATTTGAGCGGGAATCGCAGGAACTGTCCCTGCAGGATATCATATTTCTACTTGACAGGGCAAGTGAGGATACACGAATCAAAGGTATTTTACTCGATATCGACGGGGTTCGAACCGGGTCGGCAAAAATCCAGCAGATTCAGCGAGCGATCGAACGGACGAGGAACTCAGGCAAACTGGTAAACGCATTTCTTCGAAATGCGGGAGACCAGGATGTCTGGCTCGCTTCGGCATGTGATGCAATGATTGCGGAACGGGGGAATTTTCTGCTGCTCGACGGTCTGAGGGCTGAACTGCTTTTCTATACAGGGACGCTTGAAAAACTCGGGGTTTCTTTTCAGGCCGTTCAATGGACCGACTGGAAAAGCGGCGTTGAGCCGTTTACAAGGCTTGCTGCAAGTCCGGAATTCAGAGAACGTATAGAGATGAGCCTGGATAGCGTCTATGCGGCTTATACGGGTTATGTGACAAAGCAGAGAGACATTCCGCTGGAAACGTATGAGATCATTATCAATGAAAAGACAGTTTTGTCGGCTGATCAGGCAAAAGAACTCAAGGTTGTCGATGAAGTCAACGGGCACTGGGAGTACCTGGAACGGTTGAAGAAATCCTATGGCAAGGGAAAGAACAATCATGATGAAGACGATGTTCTTGTCAGCGGTGTGCGGTATAAAGCCGCGGTTCCCTGGCCATACAAGCCTGAAACAAAAGAGCATATTGCCGTGATAACGGCGTCGGGACCGATTGTCCGATCGTCGGATGATATGGCGGCGGGAACTGAGCAGGGTTTTGACGAAGAGACGCTCAGAAGCTCTGTTCAGGCGGCACTCGACGACGAAAGTGTCAAGGCAATAGTGCTCCGTATCGACAGCCCCGGAGGGGACGCTTTGGCCTCGGCGAATATGCTGCAGGTTCTCGATTCGGCGAGGGTTAAAAAGCCGATTGTGACATCGATGTCAAGCGTTGCAGCGTCAGGAGGTTACATGATAGCGCTTGCGGCGGACAGCATCTTTGCCGAACCACTTACCGTTACCGGTTCAATCGGTGTTTATGCGCTAAAGCCGGAGATCAGTAAACTTCAGGAGAAAATCGCTTTGAATCGTGAGGTGTTTACGAGAGGAAAAAACGCCGACGCGTATACTGTTTTCAAGCCGCTTGACGAAGCGGGAATGGCCAAGTTCATGGAAACGACGGGCTGGATTTACGATGATTTTCTTGACAAAGTTGTCCGGTCGAGAAAAATGACGAGAGAAGAAGTTGATGCGGTAGCCGGTGGAAGGGTATGGATGGGAGAGGCGGCTGTGAAAAACGGTCTGGTTGACCGGATCGGCGGATTGCCGGAGGCACTTCGAGCTGCCCAGGTGTTGGCAGGAATAGATTCTGCCGCTGTGCCGGGATTAAAGTTCTATCCCGAACCTCAGGGGCTGATGGATTACCTTTTTGGCGGCGGTCCGGGAATCGAAAGCCATCTTTTCAGCAGCAAGATTCCTGCCGGAAGCTTTGCCGACCGTTCAATGCGAACCCTCGATCTTCTGATGCGTCTGGAGCAGCAGCCGGGGGGAATGTACAGGATGACGATGTTGCCTTACGACTTGAGAGTGGAATAACGATCTGAGAAACCCGTTGCGAGTTTTGATGACAGCTTCAGGAGACGCTCGTTTTTTCGACAAGCAACCAGAGAAAATGCATGAACCATTATCGTGAGAACTGATTTCAGGCACTGTTTTTATTGAAGAACATGCTCTGTTCTTTACCAGTTGGATTATCAGTACTACTTATTATGTCATCTGATTTTATCACCAGGAGGGAGTTTCTTTCGAGGGTATGCAGATATTCCTCGTTGTCCATGATGGCGCTGTTCTTCGGATGCGATATCGCGCGATTGGGTGAGGGACAGAAGAAAAAAACAGCCCTGATCTATGCAACCAGATACGGTGCCACAAAAGAGACAGCCACCTGGATACAGGAAGGAATGCAGGGGCCGGTCGATCTTCTTGATATCGAAACCATTTCTTTTTCTGATGTTACTGCACGATATGACCATTTCATCATAGGTTCGGGTGTCTGGATCGGTGGTGTACACAAAAAAATCATCGAGTTCCTCGAATCCCGAAAAAAAGAGTTGAGCGGGAGAGTGCTCGCTACATTTGTTGTGTGCGGAACAGATGGCAGTACGGAAAGCGGCAGGAAGCGTATCGACGGCTATTTTACTCCATTGTATGCTTGTTTGGACAAGAAGCCTCTCCTGAGCAGATATTTCGGCGGGAGAGTGATTGTGGAGAATCTGACGGATGAAGACAGGCAGGCGCTAACGGTTTTCTATAAAACATACCTCCGCGCAGAGTTGCGAAGCTGGGACCGGACCGACCCGGAGAAAGCCGCACTTTTCGGGGGAGAGGTCAAGCGCCGGCTTGGTGAGAAGATGAGCGTATCCGAATCAACGAACACCCTGGTATCCAGAGTTTAAAAGGTGCATTGCAATGTCGAACACCGGGTTTGATTCTGACTCTGAAAATATTCTTTTTTTCGGTGATCCCAACCTGGGAGAGGAGGGGTTTCAACGGTTTTCCGCTTATTTTCCTCATGCCAGGCAATTGACCTGGGAAAAAGGAACGGACAAAACCGCGGCGAGAAAAAAACTGCGCTCGCAATCCTGGCTTTTTACTCTCTCGTTCTATAATGACTACATATTTTCCTGCGACGACTTCGATTTTCTAGGTCTGCTGCTTAATATCCATCCGTCCTTGCCATCGCTGCGCGGTGTCGGGTATGATCATATTCCGTTAATCGAGAATCATCAGGAGCACGGTGCGACCCTTCATTTTCTTAGACGCCCTTCACGAAACAGGCTCATTGTCAAAAGCGACATCGATGCAGGCAGGATCATCAGGACAAGGACGCGGAAACTGAGTCCGCAGGCAACCTATGGTGATATCAGGATACTCAACCAGCAGATTGCCCTGGAAATGCTCGAAGAATTGTCTGAACAGCTTCTTGCGTGGGGAGATATCGAGACGGTCTACCGTAAACTGTCTGCTGAAGCGGAGAAGAGCAACCTTGCCTGGGCGGAACGATACATCGATTCCTCTACCCTGCAAAAGATGCTTCGGGAATTGAGAACATCTCATCCCGGTCACCGGGTGTTCATGAAGGAGCCGTTATTGGTCAAGTAAGTATGTGATGAAAAAACGAATTCGTTTTTAACATGATGCGGTTGGTTTTAGCTGATCTTTTGCGTTTACGGATGTCCTCTATTACTATTAAAAATAACGAATCGTCTGACATGGCTGTCAGTTGAAAGTTTTAAGGTCGATCCAGGATCTTGTGAAAATTGTTGAGAAACCAACTCAGAAATTTGCCAAAACGGCTTAATGTCCAGATAGCCTAAAAATCAACCCCGAGCTGATGCAACTTTCGATGCGCTACTTGCGTTGCTTGTTTGAATCATTTCAGATGTAACGGCAATGGGCTGGTGGCTCGCGGTCACCGGGAATACCAGGGAAAGGTATTCCCGGTGATAATCAAGCCTGTGAATATCAGGACAGATTGTTCCAAACCATTTTTTCATGGTTACGACTGTTCTGTGTTGAACCAACCCGCTGTTCTCTTGCAGAAACCAACAAGCATCAGCATCACCGGCACCTCGATCAGTACACCGACCACTGTTGCAAGAGCAGCACCGGATGACAGGCCGAACAGCATGACTGCGGTGGCGATAGCCACTTCAAAATGGTTGGAAGCGCCGATCATGGCAGCTGGCGCGGCATCTTCGTAATTCAGTTTGAGGATTTTTGCCGCACCGTAGCCCAGTCCGAAAATGAGAACGGTTTGCAGGAAAAGCGGAATTGAGATCCACAGAATGGTCAGCGGGTTGGCCAGAATGGTCTCGCCCTTGAAGCTGAACAGTAAAACCAATGTCAGCAGCAGTGCGCTGATGGTTACCGGTGTAAGAACATGCAGAAACTTTTCTTTGAACCATTTTTCACCCTTGTGTCCGATAATCCATTTGCGGGAGAAATAACCGGCGATCAGCGGCAGAGCCACATAGATGGCAACGGACAGCAGCAGAGCCTGCCACGGAACTGGTAACCTACCGATACCCAACAGAAACCCGCCCAGAACCCCGTAGAGGACGAGCATGGTCAGGGAGTTGATCGCGACCATCACGAGAGTCAGACCATCATTTCCCCGGGCCAGGTATCCCCAGACGAGAACCATGGCTGTGCAGGGAGCTATTCCCAGCAGGATGCATCCGGCAAAATAGCTGCGCCACAGAGGAATCTGAAGCATTTTTACACCGTCCTGCAAAATCACGGTTCCTGCGCCGTGCTCCGCTCCGACAGGCAGGTCGAGGCCAAATGGCATTTTGACCAGATCCATCGCTTCGTTTCCGATCAATCCTTTAAGGAAAACACCAAGAAACAGCATGGAGATGGCATACATGGTGAACGGTTTGATGCACCAGTTGATGAACAGCGTCAGAAAAACGGGCTTTCCGCTTTTACCGGCCTTGACCACGCTGGCGAAATCAATCTTGACCATGATCGGGTACATCATAAAGAACAGACATATGGCAATGGGAATGGACACGACAGGTGCGCCATTGACATTGATACTCATGCCGTCCAGTGTTTTTGCCAGCCCGGGGGCGATTTTACCGAGGAAAATCCCAAACACAATGCACAACCCGACCCAGACGGTCAGGTACTTCTCAAAGATGCTGGTCATATGCCGGTCGTTCGCCGGACAAATTTCATTATTCATAAAAATACCTCCATTACTCACGTCAATGTTTCAGGCAGGGTTTCGAAAAAGGCTTTGATTTCGTTATGGACAATATTGCAGTTACCCGGAAAAGGGACAGGTTTCGTGGGCATGCCCGCATACGGTGACGACCACTTCCGGTTTTACGTCTTTGAACTAATCGATGTAGTCATCACTTTTGCCGCGTTCTGGTTGAGCCTGTGCGTCTCGATTCCTGCTGAGCAGGCTTCGATGTCATCTCCCTTGAGGTGCCGGGTCCAGCCTTCGGTCATCTGGCTACGGCATGAGTTCCCGGTACACAGGAACAGTACGTTCAGTTTTTCACTCATGATGTATCTCCCTGGTTTGTTAACGCTTATTTTTTCGGGCAACATTCATCGCCGCGCTGCTTTCTGCAAAGATCTTCCGGCTCACACGACGTGATGTCATCAAGTGTTTTTGCGTCGTGTTCGATGCCCGGATCATGGCTGAGTTGTGATTCGATCCAATTGATCAACACACCGAAATCAGCCTGTTCACGGCGAATCCGGTAATAGACCCATCGGCCGTCTTTCCGGCTGTCTACCAGGCCGGATGAAATCAGAACTCCCATGTGACGGGAGGCTGTGGCCCCTGTTACATGAATCAGCTCCGTCAGCTGACAGGCGCACAGCTCGTCGTGCTTCAGGAGAGCCGACACTATCCGGAGCCGGTTCCGGTCGGACAGTGCTTTGAATAGTGCAGTCAGTGTATCCATGTTGATTTTATAGTAGTTACATAGTTAGCTAACTATCTAATTAATGTATGTTAAAAAAGGATCCCGATCAAGTTCATTTGTCGATAGTAAACAAAAATGCCCTTCGAAATTACCACAAATCGTAGGTAGACCTCATAGGAAGAGGGGGAAAGTAAAACCAACCATACCGCAAAGGCTGGGATGGTTGACTGCGGCGGAGTCATAGAACAGCAGCATGTGTGGACGCTCACCACCGGCCAAGAGGAACGCCGGAGAAGAAGCCACCAGCCGGATACAGAGCCGGGAAAAGGTGTCGTTCGGACTCGAAGGCATGCGAACACGAGCCAAAACTGACAAGACGTGTTGCTTTATCGCCTTGTTGCATCAAAGCTATTATGAGCACCCGCCGCTCGGTATCGTGCTTTGCGAGGTACTTGGCAGGATTATTTTTGATCGTTACTTCTTTGTGTTTAGTGGTTTCATTATAGGAAGTTCCCTATTCTTACCGGGCTCTGCCATCTCCGGGCGAGCGGAGCGAGACCCGGAGATCTGTTAGAAATGTTCACCTATTTCCAATGATATATTTTAATATTGATAATGTGTAGCCTTTTGGCTACATTGTTGCTATGGTTGAAATTCGCAAGACTGAAAATTTTGCTAAATGGCTTGACGGGTTGCGTGACGTTCGGGTGCGTGCTCGTATCCTGGTCAGGATAGAACGGCTAAGCGCTGGAAATCCTGGAGATGTTAAGACCGTGGGTGAAGGTGTTTCAGAGTTGCGGATTGACTATGGCCCCGGTTATCGGGTGTATTACAAAAAGCAGGGACGAGAGGTGGTGATTTTGTTGGCCGGTGGCGACAAGCGCACACAGACCAAGGATATCAAAACCGCTTTACGGCTTGCGCAGAATTTATAGGGGTAAATTATGGCGAAAACGATTACTACGCGATACGATGTTGCCGA
This sequence comes from Chlorobium phaeobacteroides, assembly GCA_016776555.1. GTDB lineage: Bacteria > Bacteroidota > Chlorobiia > Chlorobiales > Chlorobiaceae > Prosthecochloris > Prosthecochloris phaeobacteroides_A. The sequence continues at coordinate 2,434 of JADHTF010000006.1, read as the reverse complement.
ACATCTTCGGACGCCTGAGGAAATGGGAGCGTACCTTGAAGCTTGCCTTGAGGAGGCAAATGGCGACGCGGCGTTTATAGCGAAAGCTCTGGGGGATATTGCACGAGCCAAAGGGATGTCACAAGTTGCACGAGACGCCGGTTTATCGAGGGAAAGTCTTTACAAAGCGCTCTCCGGAGAACGTACCCCAAGCTTTGATACTATCCTTAAAGTTATCGATGCGCTTGGTTTGAAACTCCATGCTGAAGCTGCGCACGTAAATAATTCCGAGGCTCAACCTGTCGTTTGAGGAGAGCGGAGACCCTTTGATCCGTGAAAAATTGAAAGGGATCGCTGACAGTCCGTTCGGAACGCATAATAATGCAAAAAACTTCAGTGGCGGCTGGCGTAACGTTTGCGTGTGAGTGACTGGAGAGTGATGTATGAGATCAATAACGACGGATTGCGGATATTTGCCATAAAAATAGCCCCTCGCGGGGAGGTGCATCGATGATTGTACAGGTGATAAAACAGGGTGGCAAGCCCGAATGGGCAGTCGTTCCTTATCAGGAATACCTGAAGCTTATAGAAAAAGCTGAGATGCTTCAGGATGTTCAGGACTATGACAGCGCAAAGATGGCGCTGGGAGAGGGTGAAGAGGAACTGCTGCCGGAAACGTTGGTCAATGCTTTGCTGGAAGGGGCGCATCCTGTGAAGGTATGGCGTGAATACCGGGGCATGACCCATAAGACGCTTGCCGAGGCTGGGAGTATCAGTGTGCCATACCTTTCCTGAGTTGTGCCACATTTCACAAATTCGCAGGCATCGAAAAATAAGTCATTGTTTCTTTTATAGTTAAGATTTTCTGATTCCCGAGTTTTCGCACTAATGTTATCTTTTCTGCATGCGTGGAGACTTGACAATCAGAAAGGTGCGAACTGCATCTGGTGCAACTGCCGTTCAGGTGGTTCAGAATAAAGGGAAACAGCGTTCCTTTCTCAAGCATATCGGCAGTGCTCATAATGAGCAGGAACTCGAACTGTTGATGGCTAAAGCCGAGAAATACGTTGAAACCCATTGCAGACAGCCAAGCCTGTTTGCTGACACTCCACCATCACCTTCATCGCTCCAGACAGCTCTTGCAGGCTCCAAGCTTGTCGGCGTCACCCATCAGTATGCGCGCAATACGCTTCATGCCTGCGCTCGAAAATGCGGTCTCGGCTTTTTGCCGGAACTGTATTTGGATCTGGCGCTCATGCGTATCATCGAGCCCGCCTCGAAGCTGCGTACGCTGGAGCTTCTGGAGTGGTATTTCAATGTCCGTTATGCCAGAAGAACTCTCCATCGCATGCTCAGCAAGCTGCTTGAGCATCAGGAGGCGATCGAGATGGCAGCTATCCAGACTGCCCAGAACGATCTGCAGGACAAATTCAGCCTGGTGCTCTACGATGTCACTACGCTGTACTTCGAGTCCTTCAAGGAATATGACTTCCAACGTCCCGGGTTCTCGAAGGACAACAAGCCACAGCAGCCGCAAATCGTCATCGGCCTGATCACCACCCGCTCAGGGTTCCCTGTCATGCACGAGGTGTTCGAAGGTAACACCTTTGAGGGGCATACCATGCTGGCCATCGTGCACCGCTTCCAGGAGCGGGTCGGAAATACCAAGCCGGTGATCGTTGCCGATGCCGCTATGCTCTCGAAAGCCAACATGCAGCAACTGGAGTCTGAAGGATATCGCTATATCGTGGGAGCCCGGCTGGCGAACACTGCAGCCAACTTCATCGATCAGATTCACACGGCACTGCCTCGAACGGACAAGGCTATACGACGCTTCAGCTATGATGGCGTCGTGAAAAATGCCACCATGATCTGTGAGTTCTCTGATGCCCGGTACAAGAAGGACAAGCGGGACTTCGACAAGCAGGTCAAGCGAGCGCTTGTTCTGCTTGAACGCAATGAGCCCGGCAGACGGGCTAAATTCATCAAGAAGTCCAAAGAGAAAGACAAACCCTTCATCTTCGATGCCGGCCTACAGGCAAAGACAGAGAAGCTTCTCGGTATCAAAGGCTATGTCACTAACATCACAGAAGACGAGTTGTCCAGTAGCGAGCTTATCGCATACTATCGCGATCTCTGGCACGTCGAACAGGCATTCCGCATGAGCAAGTCTGACCTGCAGGCACGACCGATCTTCCATCGTACGCAAGATGCCATCCGCGCCCACATGCTCATTTGCTTCATGGCACTGATGATGGGAAAATACCTCGAGATAAAAACGGGTCGCTCGTTACGACAGATCCGGAAAAAACTCTGGCAGGTGCATGAAGCCCATATCCTTGATGAGCAAACCGGTGAGGTACATGTGATGCAGATGGATGTCGGCGAATTTGCGGGCAGCGAACTCAATAAACTCTTGGATTCTGGGTTTTCGCACTAATGGCACAACTCAGGA
>JADHTF010000027.1 GCA_016776555.1 Chlorobium phaeobacteroides | reverse complement strand
CCGGCATCAACGATGGATTCCCGTGTAAGACCTGTGAAATAGATGCTCAGATTTCACGGGTCAGGCTCGGGAATGACAGAAAAGGGAACGTTTCCCGTCCTTGTGCGCTTTTTTTTCTTCCCTTGGCGAATTATTCAGGATAAATGTTGAAAAGAAACACAGCCTGTTCCCGGCAGAAAAAAAGAGAATTTGCAGGCACAAAAGAAATCCGTAAACTTATTGTTCTTTTATGAGACCTACGTTGAGCGATTGTTGAAACGATCAACGCAGGTGAGAGATACAGAAAATGAACTGTAGTAATTTGCTATGATAACGATTACCTTGAACGGCCAACAACGTGAAATACAGGAAGGCTCCACTGTTGAAGACATACTCAGCATCATTGGTGCCGAAAAGCAACGGGTAGCTGTCGTTGTCAATGAAAACATCGTCTATCCGGAGAAACGAGGCAGCGTTCTCTTACGAGAAAAAGATCAGGTTGAAGTACTCTCTTTTGTTGCCGGAGGCTGACCGTCATCGCGATTAATTTTTTTATTTATGGATCTAGTACAGATAGGCTCTTATACATTTTCTTCCCGTCTTATTCTCGGAACCGGAAAATTCGGCAACACAGCGTCTATGGTTGACGCTGTGCGAGCTTCCGGAACAGAGCTGGTCACCGTGGCTCTTCGCAGGTTTAACAGGGAGGAGACTGATCATGATCTCTTCACGACGCTTGCCGACCTCGACGGCATCACCCTGATGCCGAACACCTCTGGAGCATCGAACGCAAAAGAGGCCGTCAGAGCGGCACATATCTCCCGTGAACTATCCGGTAGTCCGTTCATTAAAGTTGAAATTCATCCGAACCCTCAACATTTGATGCCGGACCCGATCGAAACCTACGAGGCCTGCAAAATTCTTGCTGGTGAAGGATTTCTTGTCATGCCCTACATTCCTGCTGACCCTGTATTGGCAAAACGCCTGGAGGACGTGGGCTGCGCTTCTGTCATGCCGCTCGGCTCCTCAATAGGCAGCGGACAGGGACTGGCGACAGCCGGGATGATCCGTTTGATCATCCGGGAAAGCACTATTCCTGTGATTGTCGATGCCGGGCTTCGATCTCCTTCCGAGGCATGTGCGGCAATGGAGATGGGCTGTACAGCCGTACTGGTCAACAGCGCCATTGCTGTTGCTCAAAACCCTCCGGAAATGGCAGCTGCTTTCGCTGAAGCAGTACAAGCCGGATACCGGGCAAAAGCTGCGGGAATCATGCCAAAATCAGGTTCAGCGATAGCCACGAGTCCCTTAACCTCTTTTCTCGATACAACATCATGAATGGCCTCCCGACCTGGCTGACAAATAAAAAGGCCTCTGATGACATTGCTCCTCTGCTGCGAAATGATTCCCCGGTCTCACTCGAATCTCTGGCAGCTGAAGCCCGGGCTATCACGTTAAGCCGTTTCGGCCGGACCATGTCGCTCTATGCGCCTCTTTATCTCTCGAATTTCTGCTCAAGCGGCTGCGCCTATTGCGGTTATGCTTCTGACCGGACAACACGACGACGTCGTCTTGAATCTGAAGAGGTCAGACATGAACTTGAAAGCATGAAAAAGATGGGCATACACGATGTCCTTCTCCTGACAGGTGAACGAACTTCCGCGGCAGAATTTGACTATCTGAGGAGGTGTGTCGAAATCGCCTCGGGCATCATGGCCAGAGTTTCGATCGAGGCTTTTCCGATGAATGTCAATGAATATCGAGCTCTTGCCGACAGCGGCTGTACCGGAGTCACCATCTATCAGGAGACCTATGATCCGGAACAATACCGTCGCCTGCATCGCTGGGGGCCGAAACAGAACTTCCTTGAACGGCTGGAAATACCTGAACGCGCGCTTCAGGCAGGCATAAAAACAGTCGGTATCGGGGCTCTTCTCGGTCTTTCCGAGCCGGTCGAGGAGGCGTTGAGAGTACTGCGACATGTCAGACACCTCAGCCGTACCTACTGGAGAGCAGGTCTGTCGGTATCATTCCCGCGCATTCGACCACAGACTGGTGGGTTTCAACCTGAATTCACCGTGTCCGATCACTTTCTTGCAAGAATGATTTTCGCGTTCCGTATAGGCTTACCGGATGTTGAACTGGTGCTTTCAACCCGTGAAAGTCCTGCGTTCCGCGACGGCATGGCCGGTCTTGGAATCACACGAATGAGTATCGCCAGCAGAACAACTGTTGGCGGCTACCTTGAACCTGACGGGAATGAAAAAGGCCAGTTTGAAGTCAATGATGACCGGAATACGAAAACGTTCTGCAAGGCCCTGGAAGCAAAAAACATTGAACCTGTCTTTAAAAACTGGGAACCGGTATACAACGGACCAAACACTGAGTCAGAACAAACAGGATAAACTATTCAACCCATACAGACATTGCTTCGACCGTCACTGTCAGCCATCATCCCGTTTTCGACCGCCACATGGGCATCATGAAACCTCGGCCGTAAAAAGTTGCCCGGTTCAGTCTCTCAACGGTTTCGGTCTTGAAACGGAACCGGAAAAATCTCAAGCGGGACTTCCGGAAAACGACTCTGGATCCCATAAAAATACTCAGTTCCATTGTAGCAATCCGGATTTTCTATCTCTGTACAAGGAGTTTCAACGACTGTCCAGCCCCCCTTCTCATATTTCAGCAGTGCAGCTATGTCCTCATAATGCTGCCGGCCATCCGGAGATTCAGGTAGAGTATCTACCCATGCCCAGTTGCCCTTCACGCTCAGATACTCCACAACAAACCTCACTTCCAGACCATGAACACGAAACACCTCTTCACGCAGTGCGTCAAGTACCGCCTTGCGAAGAACACTGCCGGGAGGAGGTGTAAAGGCGTGTTTTTGGGGGTGTACACCTGCTCCGGCGAAGAAAAAGCAGAACGCAACAATCACAAAACATGAAATTCGACTGCGCAAACCTGTCCGGATCATAATAAATCAGACTACCCTATTTAAAACTGAAATTCTTTGTTTCAGCCTGATCTCGCAGGCTCTTGACAATCGAGGAACCAAGGCTTGCTTCATCGCCCTCCATCTCTTTGTTCCGGATATAGTGGTCCCGTTTTCGACTTATATCGTTAATCTGCTGTTTCACCGCTTTCCGTTCTTTCTTTTTCTTCTGAACATAACTGCTCAGCTCCTGTGTGGTCATCTTTTTCAGCTCTTCCGGCAGGTATTCTTTTTCAAGCTCATCCACCGTTACCAGTGTATCTTCAAGAGCGTCAACCAAATCCCAGTCTGATGCTTTATAGAGTTTCGATCCTTTTGTAGCAGCTCTTCCCGCATAAATCGATTGTGAAAGCCCTGAAGCGTTTGCGTCCTGTTCAGATTGACGTGCCAAACTCTCCTTTCCACGCTTTCCATACGGCACATAGGTTCTGTTCATCCTGCTGTTGAGCATAATAAGATCATCATCATAGGGGGTTTCAATGACTCTTGTCAATCTGTCACTGTCTATCGCGAAATAGTTTCCTTTTCCAATGGTTGCCCCCGTCTTCCACAACGTATTGACGCCTGTCTGGTAGTCACCGCAATAAATGGTATTGACAAAAATATCTCTCTCAGCCGCCCAGCCGCAACTCACCCTGAAATTCACCGAACCCTGGTCAAACGGTTCATTGCCGGCGATAAAAATCATTTTCAGCCCCTCATCAGACCTGTTCCATTGTAACCTGTTGAGGCTGCTCCCGATAACATGTCCGCAATATTCGGAGCCTCCATTTGTTTCAAGTGAAAACAGCGCCTCGGACAGCAGGTCAAGATTTTCCGTAAAGGGGGTAACCTGTCTGATATATCCTGAAGAGAGTGAAAGGTTATCATTTCCGTATTCATACAACGCAACCTCAAGACGAATATCCTTGCCGTCTTTATGCACCCCGGACAGTTCATTCACTATTTTCCATAGCTGGCTCTTGGCCTGAAGGATCAACCCATCCATACTGTTGCTTGTATCGAGCAGCAAACAGAGCTGTACCAGCTGATAATCGTCAGGAAATCTTTCTTCAATCGGCCTGAGATTTGCGTATTGCCTCGCATACGCATCCATAGCTTTTCGGATATCTGTTTCCGCCTGATCCCTGCCCCCCTTTTCTCCATAGTCTTTTGTGACCCCTGCCTGCAGTGAAGAGCCGCTGAATATCGCGGTTATCAAAAACAACATCAGTATTCGTCTGTTCATTTTCATCTCCTTACCAAGTAGTCGTGGCGTTATGCAGTAAGTGATCATTGGATTCTGCCCATACTACTGTTGACGTTTATTCACGCCTGTTCTTGCAGCCTGAAAGTGATGAGATGCGCGCCGGAGAACGTCATGCGGTTTATTTGAGCATGGAGCTGGTCAACGTTACACATCCAGACCGACAAGTCCGCCGGCTGCAAAGAAGTGAATCCAGCAGCTTTCTACCGGTTTACCGGTAACCATTTCCAGAGCCTGCTTGTATGCAAAAAGCTGCCCGCTGTATTCAATGGCTTTTTGTTCCCACTGACACCGTTCAATCGTCGTGATTTTATGATCGATAATCACCCAGCCCCGTCGCGTCTCCAGCAGCAGGTCGATCTGTCCTTTGAGAACCTGTTCCACAGGCAACAGCTGCTCAACCGGAGCTTCGATATGAAACATGCAGTCCGGCCAGCGTTCCGAAAGCATCCGGCGAAATTCTCCGAGCTGGCGGACAAGGGATTCAGGTTCGCACAAAGCAGCCGCGCCGTATCCTTCGAGCAGCGTTGCCACCGAAGCTGCATCGCAGACATCCGGCTCCTGCGTCAGGGCGAAGGCAAGAATATCATGAACAACAGTACCTTTTTCAGTTGCTTCCATGTTGCCATGCAGATTCATCGTGCCGCTGTATACGATCGATTCGACTGCCGTGGCTTCCGTTTCCGCTCTCAGCAGCGACGGGACCACCTGTTCCGGCAGACGTTCTGATGGAGGCTCCACCGGAGCGTACCAGAAGAGCGGTGTTCGCTCTTTTCCGGCCGGGTTCAACAACGTGCTCTCATTGAGATTTTCCCAGCGTTTACAGGGCAGTCGGCTTCCGTCGGGCAGCACAATACCGTCATCTTCATCAGTGACGAAGCATGCAGCACCAGCCTGTTCCAACCAGGGAAATGACTTGCTTTTCGATGACGTGCCCAGCACAAGGCAATCCCTCGCGCGGGTCATGGCCACGTAGAGCAGCCTTGCCGACTCATCCCTCGACAGTTCCGCAGCCTGTCGCGCTTCCCTGCTCTGTATGACAGATTCAAGACCGGGAAACGGTTCGCTCTTAACGAAAGGCGATGGCCAGAAACGGATAAACCGGTCTTTCAGGGGAGCACCGGCGTCAACATCCTGAGGGCTGTCGATCACAGGAGAACAGAGGTCTGCATTGCCCGGCTTATCAAGATCGAGCAGCACGACAACCGGCCATTCGAGCCCCTTGGATGTATGATAGGTCAGCACCCTGACAGCATTGACAGGTGGCTCGGGAAAGAGATCGTTTTCCTCTGCCGCAAGCTGCTCATACCAGTGAACCAACCCCTGGAGTGTCGCTGTACCCCCCTTTGTATCGCACTCTTCCTCATATTCTCCGGCAAGCTGCAGCAGCGATTGCATGTTCGACAGACGCATTCTCGCCATGTCCACATCACGACACCATGCAAGCAGGTAACGTGCCGCACCGGTGGCGCTGACCAGCGCCTTAACCACATCAAACGGCGAAAGCACGAGGGAACGGTCCCGCAGCAGGGCAATCTCCCGCAAGACGGGATGAGCATTCTTCCCCTCTTCAAGCCACCGGTCGGGGTCGTTGCCTGACTCCAGATCGTCCAGCCTGTTCTGCAACCATACTTCGGGCTCGCTGCAAGTTGCCAGTGAATAGAGTTCAGCTGTGGCCAACGTATCTGAAGGATCGATCAGACGGCGAAGCCCGGCTGTAAGGAACAGGCCTTCAGGCGAGCCAAGCAAACCGGGCTGTGCGGTAGCCGCCGGTATGCCGTTCTGCTTCAGGATTGCAGCTATCTTCTGCACATGCGCATTGGTTCGGGAAAGTATGGCAATATCACCGAAACGCACCTTGCGCCATACTTCTTCCTTTTTCTCGAACACCTCGAAACCCTCATCGACCAGCCGCTGAACTCCTGCCGCAAGAGCCTCGTACTGCTGCTCCAGCCCACCGGCTCCAAGATCCCACCGAAAGCAGGAACCCTGTGAAGAATGTTCCTGACGTTCAGGCATGAGCTCAATATTCTCTCGTGCGAGAGTCTCCCCGAAAGAACGACAGAAAACAGCATTGACCGCGCAAACAAGTGACGGCACCGATCGCCATGACTGGCCGAGAACTTCCTTGCTGCCGTCCGGCAGAAAATTCAGCACTGCCTGCATAAGCCGGGCGTCTCCCCCGCGAAAACCGTATATCGCCTGTTTGATGTCACCCACCCAGAATGTCCTCCGTGCAAGACTTGAGAGCTTGAGAAAGAGCGCAAGCTGAATCGGGCTGGTATCCTGAAACTCATCTACCAGCAACAGGTGCAGTTTTTCTTCAAGATGGCTCCTCACCAAAGGGTTATCGAGACCTTCCAGCAACCGGAACTCCTGGTCGGCGAAGTCAACAAGCCCCATCTCCTGCTTCTGCTGCTGATAGATCCCCAGGGTCAGGGATGCCACGGAAAAAATCTTCGAAAGGTAGTCACGAATATCCCTGTGCAGCCCGGGATGAGAAACTACGTTCCTGCAAAGCATGTCCAGCCGTTCAGTCTTTTCGTGCAGATCCTTTCGTGGTTTTTCCCTTGCCATTTTCAGCCACTCTTTCCATGCAAATGTTGCGGTTTCGAGGGAGTGCTCGAAATGAAGAAGAGCATCGAGATAGCGCCGGGTGTTTTTAAGCGGCTTGATTGCCAGATCTTCCTGAACCTTTTTTTTCAATAAGGTTATTTCCGAAAGCACCTCCTCTTCAATCCTGTCATTAACTGCTTCAGGAAAATGGGCAAGCAGTTCATCCGCATTCTTTCGGGCAAACTCATCGAAGTTTCCTGCATCGATGGTGTTGTAGCGGGCAAGATCGATAACCGCTTTCACATGATCCTTCCATTGCAGGTTTCCCGTCCTTGCATCGACAAACCCCAGCCGTTGTGCAAGGATCGTGATCTCTTGACGTTCAGCAAGGCAAACCGCTCCGTCAAGCGCCCTTGAGAGTCGCTCCATTGCCGCATGCTCGTCAATCACTTTTTGCTCCATAGTCAACCCGAGTTCAAAAGCAAACCGCTTCAAAAGCCCCCCGCAAACGCTGTTTACCGTCCCGATCTGCGCTTCGGCAATCGAAACGGCAAGATCCTGACGGTTCTTTTCAAGAAGCATGCTGCGCACCCGTTCCTTGAGTTCAGCCGCTGCCTTTTTGGTAAACGTTGTGGCTATGATGCCGTCCGGTTCGGCCTCTCTGTCAAGAAGCTGCTCTGCAAGGATCTCAGTCAGCCGGGTGGTTTTTCCCGAACCTGCCCCGGCGCTGATAAAGGTAATTGTGTTCGTGTTCATTGGCAGGACTCCCATCCTTCAAGAAAGCGGTATGGATTGTACGGCACATCGATAGCAGCCAATGCCTCGAGGCCGGGAGGCGGCGCACATTCAGAAGCTTCATCGCTCCCGGCAAGGGCAAGAATACCCTCTTTGATCTGATCCATCCTCCATGAAAAGCTCTCGAGCACACGCCGCCATATCGCCTGGGAGGATGCCTCCCCTTCTCCCCTTACCGCTTCTCCAAAAGAAAAAACACCCTCTTTCGTCGCAAAGAGGCGGCTGTCCTTCATGATATAGTAGGCAAGAACCGGCCAGAGTCCGGTTTTCTGTTCGACCATAGCCGCATAGGCAAGAAGCTGAACATGGGTTCCCCGCTCCAGACTTTTTCGGCGAAGTTCACCGCCTCCCCATTTCATGTCGATAACAGAGGCTTCTCCCCCGCGGCTGAAGAGAAGAAGGTCGGCACGGCCCCGCATCCTGCCGCCGGCAAACGAACCTTCCAGTCGGTGTTCGGCATACATTGTAGAGGAACCCTGCTCTCGAAGCACCGGAAGCAAACGGCTGACGGCGAAACGGAGACGCTGACGCAGGTTTTCCAGTTCAGCGCCTCGGCCGGGCATCATCAGAACAGCGCCTTCTGATTGTATCAGCTCATCGAAAACAGCGTCGAACCATGCGTTCAAAACCGGCATTTCGCCCGATGTTGACCGCAGCCTGTCAACGAGTGTCTGTATAAGCCTGTGAGCAAGCGATCCGTAAAGTCTTACCCCGTCGTTAAGTTCCAGACGTTCCGACGGTCTGACCTGCGCAACATGATTGAGGAACCAGCTTGCAGGTGCGGCGATGAGCATTTCGAGCGATGTAGGAGAGAGGGGGCTGTCGGGCAGCGGTATCCCTTTCGCAATCTTCCAGAAAGGCCGTTTTCCCGGAAGATCGTGTCCGGGAATGAGAGAACTGTTGATCCCGCCCGGCACACTGAGCGACTCTTCAATCTGCAGCACAGGAATCGAGGGAACAAGAGATGCGATTTTCAGCCAGAGCGGGTGGCGTTCGTCGCCTTCCGGAGGAAGTACCAGCATACAACTTTCTCTGGCGGCCAGTAACGGACGCAACCAGTCTGATGCCTGCCATGCAAGCACCTTCTCCTGTGAGGGAAAGAGTACCCCCTCGCCTTTGAGAAACAAGCGCTCAGCCGCTGACCAGGGCGCCGCCTGTTCCATAGCAGGAGAGACAGCCCACCACCAGATGACATGAGAAGAATTTTCACAGACAGCTCCCGGATGGGAGGTGTCGGGAACGCTCCCCGCTTCACGCTGAAAGAGATGCCTGATCCCACATGCTGCAAACGCTAGCAGCTGTTCTATCTGGTAGCTGCAAATACTTTTTTCCCCCTGTGAGAACAGATCCTCTACAGCACCGAGAAATACTGAAACCTGTTCATAAGCGCCGGAAAAAAGAGAACGGAACTCTTTTTGTTCATCCTCGTCTTTTTTCCGACTGTAGAACTCTTTGACCATTCCTGCACATGCAATCAGCTCCGCTAACGGCATAGGCTGATCATAAGCGACATGACTTCCCTCAAGCCAGCGTTTGAGTTCATCGATAGCCTCAGGAGCCGTATCCACCGCTTGCTGACTGAACTGCCGCAATGCCGCCTGCCATTGCGCACCCCCCATACCGGGACATCGGCAAACCACTTGCGCTAGCAGTTCGGACAGCGACTGATTGAGAGGATTGAACGCTTCCGGCAGTGTCAGAAAAGCATGAAGCGCTTCGACATCGAGAGGATACCGGCGAAGACGCAAGAGGAGCGGGAGGAGCTGCAGAGACGACAGAGCTGCCTGCCTGCGCTGAAACGCCTGACGCGGATAGCCTTGCGCTTCGAGCACCTCATCGAGTATCTCACCCTCACCACCTTCAACAAGCAACGCATCTTCACGTTTTGCGCCGAGCTTTTCAGCAACATGATAGGCCGCGGCCAATGCTGTATCAGCCGTAACCACTGACAGAGAAGAATCCTGTACAACCTCCGGAGGCTCAATCACGGATTCTTCAAAAAGCAGACGATGCTGCAGAAAATGCAGAACCGAACCTTCAGGAGCAGCAGGTTCGGTAAACGGTCCCCGATAACTGTTCGGAAGCTGCCGGACGACCTGCTGCCATCGTAACGGGTGACGTTCGAACGGTTCGAGCAGTTCAAGCGACGTAATCGGAGTCCGTAATGATTGCAGCGCCTCGGCGACAGCAAGCAGCCTTTCACCGTTTCCGGGCGCAAAATTTTCATATCTGAGAAAAGATTCCACTTCGGCAAAATCGGCAAGTTTTCCTGACAGAGGTTTTTCAAGAAACCTGCCGTTCCACCCGTTCAGATAGAGCTCATCTCTCCATTCGAGCAGGCGGGATGCCACACCAAAGTCATCAACCCGCATCGACCGACTGTAAAAACGCTTACCGTCATCCAACAGCTTCAGGATCTTCCTGAAATGGATGACCCGCTGCAGCTTCACAGGACGTTTTGCAGACAATCCCAGGTAGAGCTCGAGCTGCGAAAGCAACCCTGAAGGCCCGAGCACGAGCCGGTTCAGGGCATTTCGCTTCTTCCAGCTTCTTTTGCCGTCAAGATGTAAACCGAAAATCACCTGCATACGTGTCCTGTAAATAGTGAGACCTTGCATGTACCGTTCACCTTCAGTTTCGCGATTCTCCGGAATCCATGCAAATCCCTGTACGTTGTTCAAACAACATGAACCAGGCAGAATCAACAAAATATGAACCTAAACTGAGCGTTTCAACAAATGCTCCATAAGAGTAAGCGTATTAAAAACTATCTGCTATACTATATTTGTATAGAGATTATCCCTCACCTGTCGGGTGAACGTGAAACTGATACAGAGCCGCATTGTATGAAACCCTTCGGGATTGCCGATCACACCGGATCTGCTTCGTTACCGGGAACTTGCGGTAGATCACTACAGCGGCATTCCCTGTGCCTCGCAGCTCCTGCATGCTCGACAATCGCTCAATTCAGGATGAAACAGCTTGATGACAAAGCTGTAACGGCGTGCATTTATTCTCCAAAACGGCTAATCAGTCGAGCATTCTGCTGAAAAAGGCAAGTATCGAAGCCGGGATACCAGCTTTGACTGAACAGGTAATGGAGTTCCGTTTAAAAAAACAGAACAGTTTACAAACATGCAACGTAACCTTGGTTATCTTTTCCAGCGACAAGAGCTACCTTACAGACAAGAGTAGTATTGAACCAGATCACGCGTATTTTTCAACTATAATCAACGCAAAAACAAAGCATCTTTTTTGCCGACAATCAGATAAATACCTATCTTATTATTGTCGATCTCTGACCCCATCCCCTTACGATATCAGAGATTACCTTGACATTTTTTATCCGGCAGTTGAGACTAAATAACCCAGAGCCCCAACAGCATGCAGGAACAAATCCTCAATGATTGCTCGTCCGTTGTCATTGGCTCCGACGAGTGGTTGACTTCAAATTTACAGGTAACCTGTTACAGAAACGGTGATCCGATCCGGCAGATCAACGATTTCAATGAATGGAGAAACACTGCTGAGGGAGCGATGTGCTGGTATGAAGGAGAAGGGTCGAACAAACCGAAATACGGCTGTCTGTATAACTGGCACGCTGTCAATGATCCGAGAGGCCTTGCACCGGAAGGCTGGAGAATACCTGAAGACAAGGATTGGGCCCGCCTGGTAGAGGCACTTGGAGGAGACCGTACCGCCGGGGGTGCAATGAAAGATCGGGGAACCGGGTTGTGGAAGAAGCCTAACAACGGTGCATCAAACAGCAGCGGCTTTTCCGCATTACCCGGAGGATTCAGAACCCTCTACGGAGAGTATCGTCATCTCGGGATATACAGTTATTTCTGGTCATCGACTTCTTACAACAGTCATTGCGCCTGGATAAGAATTTTAGGGTACTTCGACCCGACGGTTATCCATACCGGGAGTTCTTTTGAAAACGGCTATTCCGTTCGCTGCATCAAAGATGCCGGATAAAATGATGTAACCATAATCTTCGCCTGTGAGGTACTCATCGAGGCATTTGATGATCCTGAATTCAAGCGGGGACTCGATGAAAATACCGGACTTCCACTATAGCAGACATAGGTGATATCTCTCATATCTGCCGACGTCGTCTGTGCGATCATTGAAAAGAATGGGGCACAGGAAGAATAACCGCCTTACGGCTGATCTTTCACGCAACGGACGGAAAAACCGCACTTTTTGTTGAAACTGAAACGGTACACGCCCTTTTCGGTGGTAGTCATACCCCGGAACCAGACTCGTCCGTTTTCAGCCTCGGTAACGGTCCAGAACGCACCGTACCTGCCGAAGAAGTTAAACGGGCCGTCGTTATCCCGATACCCCCCGGCAAGAGCTGTAAACCCGGTTTCGTTTGTTGCCCCGGTGTTTGGCGCCTTCCAGTGTTCAGTTCCGGTTTCCTTGAGCTTGCTGCCGACATTCTGTTCATTACCCCGAAACTCTATTTCTCCGACATCCTCCGGTTTCATCCCGAGATGCGCTTCAAGCTCTCGCCAGTCCTCTTCTGTCGGAATCCGCCACCCTTCCGGTGCAAGACCACGCGGATCAGCGACAGCATACCAGTTGTATAGCTTTCCGTATACCTTGCCCTTTTCCGCGTCATTGTCATATTCAGACCAGGCCCCGGTTTCAAGGACAACCCATTTGCCCTCTTCAGCCACACCCGGAACGGGGTCACCGTTACGATATCTCGTTACGGCAAGATTTTCAGCCATCCATATCTGGTCCCCGATCTGCACAGTCTTATATGTTTTTCCATCAATATCGGTTACCGGCTGAGCCGCTTTCTGCATGACAGCCTGTTCTTTGGAACATCCGGATGCTGCGATAACAAAAAAGATGAGAAACATCGGGAACAGTGAACGGCATAAAAAACGCTTCATCGTAAGTACTGGTTAAAATTGACGATAAACAGAGGCACTCATACATTAAGAAAATACAAAAAAGAGGGGTTACAGGGCACTAATTCAGACTGTTTGCCGTTACATCAAATCAAATCGAATCCATACAATCGTATGTACTCGACTGTTTCTCGAACAAAGCCGAAACATCACCATGGAAGCAAAAGATACCGTTCTGGAAATAATGCGCAAAGAACACAAACCGCTGAGCGCCGGACAGATAGCGGAGATCAGCGGTCTGGATCGTAAAGAGGTAGACAAGGCAATGAAAACCCTGAAAAATGAGGATCTGATAGTCTCTCCCAGACGCTGCTACTGGGAACCAAAAAAATAAACCTGAGTTACTCCAGGCCCTTGGTATCGAAGAAATAGCCGATGATGTATTGGCCGGCCTCCTGAATAGCTTTATCTATAGCTGATTCATCGGAACAATCTTCCAGTAATTCCACGTCTTCTGCCAGACACACATCTTTTGGTTCCTCCTCTTCAGTCGAGCAGCTGTCGGGATTGTTAAAAGGATTATCGGTAACCGTTTTCGATACCAGACCTTTGAGCCTCGGATAGACAACTCTTTCAAACACAAATCTGTCACCGTCCTTGTATATCTTGAAGTCGTTTTTCATGTTGGATTTCATTTTTTTAAAAAAAACAGGTTTAAGTTAGACTAATTATCTGAAAAGTCAAGTCCCACATCACTCATCACTCATCACTCATCACTCATTGCTCATTGCTCATTGCTCATTGCTCATTGCTCATTGCTCATCCCCTTACCCCCGTTTCATCATCAGACAACCCCAGCATCGAACGGGATCCGGACGGTTGGAATCAAGATGACCCGAGGCAAGTGAGAGGATCTCAAAAAACGGCTCCACCGCTGTCGCTATCTGACAGACCGAAAGTCTGGGCGGTCCGGGATCACGTTGAGGGGCGTCGGCACTGGCAATAAGACTGAACCAGAGCCCGCCTTTTTCAAGATGAAAAGCAACGTTTTCAGCAAACGCTCTGTGCTCCTCTCCGGAATTGAGAGAATGAAAACAGCCCCGGTCAAAGACAAAGCCGAATGGGCGATTATCAATCCGGGTCACAAGAAAATCTGCCTCAATAAAGGCGCAATCGATCGTGCTTTTATCCGCTTTTTCACGGGCCTTTTCTATTGCGAGCCCGGAAAGATCAACCCCGGTCACCTGAAAATTTTTGCTTGCGAGCCAGAGGGCACTGTCGCCGGTTCCGCATCCTATATCCAGAGCACGGCAGGCGACAACAGGCTTTTTTTCAACCAGTTCCACAAGGTTTCTGTCGGCCCGGCCAATATCCCAGGGAATTTGACCTTTTGCGTACCGCTCTTCAAAGTGTTCATTTTTTGCCATAGCTTTCCCCCTGCACGCTCTTCATGTGACTGATGATCAAATCTGAGGCCGTTCCCGGAAGTTCTAATGTAATGAGATGTCCACATTTCGGAACACTGACATATGAGCCGTTTTTCGCGTACCCGGAAAGCTTACGGGTGTTATGACTGC
Organism: Chlorobium phaeobacteroides; assembly: GCA_016776555.1. Taxonomy (GTDB): domain Bacteria; phylum Bacteroidota; class Chlorobiia; order Chlorobiales; family Chlorobiaceae; genus Prosthecochloris; species Prosthecochloris phaeobacteroides_A. Next base: position 10,325 of record JADHTF010000027.1, on the reverse strand, counting down.
TCATGATAGTATCTCCCGCACCAGCAACAAAAAGAACAGGTATGTCGATACTGTTGACAATGTCAGGCAATGAGCGGGTAACTTCGCGGGAAGTGATTTGCTTCGTTGTTTTTTGAACGACTTCAGGACAGCACAATTCAAGGCTTTTCTGGCCAACCATGATGTCGTGGAACGAAACAGGATTTCTCGCCAATACAACTCTTGCATAAACATAGATCAGTCGCCACCAGTGAATTTTACGCAGTACTGTATTGAAAGTCAGAGTCAATACCGAGGGAGCCAACCGCTCCAGAAATGCATTATTCGGCAGGTATCCGAAATTATACACCACAATCGATTTGACTCTATCCGTTGTTTTCTGCGCATAATCAAGTACCACGAAAGGTCCGAATGAAAAAGCCGCGATATGAAATTCCTTTACTTCCAGCTGCCTTACCATTTCCGCAAGATCATGAGAAAACGAGCTGATAGAATAGTCCTGTCCAGGATCGGGATCAGACCAGCCGTGCCCTTTTAAATCATAGGCTATGGTTCTTACTCCCTTCTCGTTCAGTTCCCTGATCACACGATGCCACCACATCCACCAGCAGTCCCATCCATGAACCAGTAACACCGTCTCTGTTGCATCCTGAGGCCCTGAAACATGATAATGATGCACAACCCCGTTTATTTTGACAAACCTGCTCTGCCCCATCAACTCCAGCTCGTAACGTGCCATATCAGCTCTGTCAGCATTACCTGAAAGCTCCATATGTTTCAGTTCAGCCTGATATTCCCTGAACTTTTTTGTCGGCGCACACTCTTTAACCGGCATAACTATGTGTGTAATAATGTTGTGCGATTGCTGCTCATATCCTGAAATACACGTTCAATTGATGAAGATTCAATACCGAAAATTATCGAATGTTTTTAAATTACAGCATTCCTTTTCTGCAGGAAGGTAGAGTTTTTCACACCTTCCGCAAGAGATAACCGTATCAGGACATTTCACAACATGAAAAGTCCCTTGACAAAACAGTGCTTTTTCACATAACAAACACAGAAGGAAACACCGAAGCATGGCAAGAAATTTCAATTTCAGTGCGGGCCCGGCAATGCTGCCGACAGCGGTCATAGAGCGTGCCCGCGAAGAGATGCTGGACTGGAACGGTTCAGGTATGTCCGTAATGGAAATGAGCCACAGGGGCAAAGAATTTGTCTCTATTGCGGAAAAAGCCGAAGCGGATCTGCGGGAGATACTCTCCATCCCTGAAAACTACAAGGTTCTTTTCCTGCAGGGTGGCGCTTCCAGCCAGTTTGCGATGATTCCGCTCAACCTGCTGAGGGGAAAAACAAATGCAGACTATATCAATACCGGGATGTGGTCGAAAAAAGCTATTGCCGAAGCAAAGCGCTTCTGCGACGTACATCTTGCAGGTGACACATCCGACAATAATTTCACATCGGTTCCTGACGAGGACGCTCTCGAACTCAATGCTGAAGCTGCATATGTTCACTATACGCCCAATGAAACCATAGGCGGCGTTGAGTTTGGCTACATCCCGGAAACCGGCGACGCTCCTCTTGTTGCGGATATGTCGTCCACCATCCTCTCCCGACCGATAGATGTCTCCAGATTCGGTCTGATTTACGCGGGCGCACAGAAAAATATCGGTCCTTCAGGATTAACCATCGTCATTCTCAGAGAAGACCTTATCGGAAATCCCGCTGACGGCATACCGACCATGTTTGATTATGCAACTCATGCCAATGCCGATTCGATGTACAATACCCCCCCTACCTACAACTGGTATATCGCAGGACTGGTCTTTGAATGGATCAAGGATCAGGGCGGTCTTTCGTCAATCGCGGAAGTCAACCAGCGCAAAGCGGCCAAACTCTATACCGTAATCGACAATTCCGGATTTTATGCCAACCCTGTTGCCGAGAATGCCCGTTCATGGATGAATATTCCTTTCACTCTCGCTGATCCGGGTCTTGACGCTGAATTCCTCTCAGGTGCCACGAAACGCGGACTGCTGACGCTTAAAGGACACCGTTCCGTCGGCGGAATGCGTGCAAGCATTTATAACGCCATGCCGGAGGAAGGCGTCGACACACTGATCTCTTACATGCAGGAATTCGAAAAACAACACGGTTAACCTTATCACGTCATGTTCAAGATTTTAACGTTAAACAACATCTCTGTCACCGGTCTGGACCGGTTGCCCCGTGACAACTACGAAATCGCTTCAGAGATAGGACACCCTGACGCCATTCTCCTCCGTTCATTCAAAATGCACGATATGGAGATCCCGGATACCCTGAAAGCTGTTGGCCGGGCAGGAGCAGGGGTCAACAACATCCCTGTCGAAAAGATGACCGCGATGGGAATACCGGTATTCAACACCCCCGGCGCGAACGCAAATGCCGTAAAGGAACTGGTCATAGCTGCCATGCTGATGGCAAGCCGTAATCTTACCCAGGCATGGGAATACGCCCGCAACCTTGAGGGAGATGACGCTGCCATCGCAAAAGCTGTTGAGGCTGGAAAGAAAAAATACGTCGGAACAGAACTGCCGGGAAAAACACTCGGGGTCATAGGACTCGGGGCAATCGGCGGGCAGATTGCCAATGCGGTTATTGCACTTGGAATGAACGTCATCGGCTACGACCCTACCGTTACGATTCAACACGCATGGAAGCTCTCTGCCGAAGTCGAACGGGCACTCAGTTTTGAAGAACTCCTTTCTGAAGCTGACTACATCACTTTCCATGTCCCCCTCATCGACGCAACCAGAAACATGCTGAATGCCGAAAGCATTAAGCATATGAAAAAAAACGCCATTGTGCTCAACTTTGCGCGCGGCGGTATTGTCGATGATGCCGCGATTATCAAGGCTCTCGATGAAGAGAACCTGTACGCTTACATTAATGACTTCCCGACAAACGAGAACAAAAACCACCCTAGTGTTGTTTCCCTTCCTCATCTCGGAGCATCAACACTTGAGGCTGAAGACAATTGCGCCGTCATGGTTGCCGACCAGGTTCGGGACTACCTTGAAAACGGCAACATCACCAACTCGGTCAATTTCCCTGAAATGAGGATGCCCCGGGCCGGCGCGTCAAGAATTGCTATCTCCAACTCGAATGTCCCCAAAATGGTTGGCCAGATCACCTCGGTACTTGCAGACTCCGGCATCAATATTGTCGATATGCTTAACAAATCACGCGGGGATATCGCCTATAACCTGCTCGATCTCGGGACCGAAGTGGGCAAAGATATTGCGGATAAAATCAAAAAAATCGAAGGTGTTCTGGCTGTACGCATCATGTAAGCCGGATTGATTGTTGATTTGTTTATTCGTTGAGTTGTTGAATTGTTACAATTGCCGGATAGCTCGTTAGCTTGTCAGTCGAATGGCAGGAACGCAAGACAGGAAAACACAGGAAATCAGGAAAGAACTGTCTATGACGCATACCCCTATTCCTATGCAGGAGATTACGCATATCCTGCTTGACATGGACGGCACCTTGCTTGACCTGTATTTTGATGACTATTTCTGGGGCCAGCATGTACCTGAAAAATATGCCGAAAAACATAACCTCTCGCTGGGCGGAGCCAGAGAAACGTTATTCGCCAAGTACAAATCCCACGAAAAAACACTCAACTGGTGTGATATCGACTTCTGGTCCAGAGAACTCCACCTTGATATTCCTGCCCTCAAAGAGCAGATACGTCACCTTATCGATGTGCACCCCCACGTCATTGAATTTCTCGAACTGATGCGCAAACAGGACAAAAAGATCTTTCTTCTCACCAACGCGCATTTCAAAACGGTCGACATAAAATTCAGGAAAACGCAGATAGGCGAACATTTCGATGAGGTGCTGAGTTCCTTTCACGTGGGGCATCCTAAAGAGGATATAGAATTCTGGCACAAGGCGGAGAACGCTCTCGGGTTTGACAAGGAGCATTCTCTCTTTATCGATGACACAGAGGATGTACTGAAAACAGCACGGGAATTCGGCATACAGCACCTGCTGTTCAAAGCAAAAGCAAGCTCAAAGAGCGATCCGAAAAAGACCGAACACTTCCCTGTTATCCACGATTTCAGGGAATTGATGGAAGAAAATTGTTGAACTGTTGAGTTGTTGAGTTGTTGAATCGTCCTGAAATACGAATGCCTGCGGCTATTGAAGGACATGCAGACAGTTGACAGTCCTAAACTCTTAACTGCCATCTCTTGGGGTTCCTGCTGCAATGCATTACAGCAATGACTACTATTGCTTTTTTTTCTTTTTCAATTCTGTAAAAAACTCCGAAAGGAAAACGATGTATGATTGCACGGCGAGTCTCTCTATGAACCACTGAAAAGATGTTTGGTCTATTCGAAATCGTTTCAAAAACACCGAGAACTTCATCGAGGAATTCATTACCAAGACCCTTCTTTTGCTTTTCATACCATAGAGCTGCCGATTCGATATCTCTTTCTGCTTCAGGGCGAATATATACTTTGAGACTCACAGCTTCTTTTTTATAACGTCAATCACTTCGTCAGCCACACGCCCCATGCTTTTATCAAGTTCATAAATATCCAGGCGCTGGTCCAATTCTGCCTTTTGCTCATCAGTCAACGGCAGAGCCCCCTGATCTGCAGCAATACTATCCCATATATCCTCTACAAGTCGAAGCCTTTCATCTATTGAAAGGTTATGCAATTCCGTTTTCATTTAATGCTTCTCCCTTGCTAACATTCAACCCTGATCCGGATCGAGTATTTCTTGAAACGCCTTCTTCTTTTACAATACAGATTTTTCTTCCCAACCACAACGAAGCAAAAAATCAGTGGATGGCATCGTAACACAAATGCATGTGAATTAATACTACACGTTTACCATCCGGACCTTTTCGCTCCTCAAGATCTACAGGCCTGAACCCCAGCTTGTAATACAGCAAAAGCCCTGCTGTGTTATGGTTGAAACAGGATATGCGGACATAGCTGGCCGAATATCGCTGAAAAGCCATATCCACAAATACCCTTATGAGATATATGAAGCCGCGCCATTTCCTCTTTCCAAAGGTTTGATGATAAGGTTCCCTATCGAGCAATAGTCCCTTTCATGCACCTCTATGAAATTTCCGTACCCAGCAACAACTCCGTTTACCAAAACGACAGTCGGATCATGCCTGTTCTCGGCAACACCAAGCAACTGTTCAGGAGTCAGCGGATAGCGGGCTTTCGGAAACATATAGAATAGCTCCTCTTCCGACCGGGGAAACGTGCAGATACTTTCCAGATCTTTTTCCTGCAATGGCCTGTAGGCAAGCTCTTTTTTGGGCATTTTCCGGTTGTTCACGATTTCAGGGAGTTGATGCAGGAAAAGTGTTCACATAGCTCCTTACACCTTCTTGCTTCTTGCTCCTTACTCCTGCGAACAACGTGAGCTACTACTTGCTCCTGCATTTTACAACACCTTGACGACAAAGTAGACCCCCGTCAAAATCATGATAAGGCTGGCTAGTTTGTAGAGTTTCTCGCGAGCTTTTTCACCAATGAAATTGATCACCCTGCCGACAAGCAGGAGTGCCGGAGCAGTGCCGAGACCGAAAAAAATCATTATGACAGCTCCCTGAAGCATTCCTGCCAGATGGTTTTCGGCTTCCATGGAAGCCCTTGCTGCAGCAAGAAGAGCCGTGTATGTCAATCCGCAGGGAAGAAACCCGAGAACTATACCCATGGGATAGTAGGTTCCGACCGTACGAGGGCCTTTGAACAGCTCCATGGTTTTCTGAATGATCGAGGAGAGCCAGGTACTGTTTCCGGTTGTTTTCCTGAGTGGCACCCAGCCCCCGATGGCGATACCCATGATGATAATCGAAATCCCTGCCACGACCATGATGATTGCCTGTATTTTTTCGATCGACGCCGTAAGCACCAGAAATGAACCGGTCAGCCCGACAACCGCGCCCATAAACATGTACGTAGTGATTCTACCGAGGTTATACAGAATATGGTGCAGATAACGCAGTTTCTGCTCTCCGAGAGAGTAAGCTGCGACTACCGGACCGCACATGCCAATGCAGTGACCGAAGCCTCCGGCAAGGCCTGTCAGCAACATGACAATCAAGACACTTTCCATCAACTTTTTTGCTATTTGTTCTTGTTACGAGAGCGTGACTCTTTGCTTTTAACATCATCATCATCATCAAGCATACGGTATTTCGGAGCTTCGGGATCTTCAAACTGCCCGCTTTTCACGGCCCAGACAAACAGGAGCCACGCCGCGAAACCCAGAAAAAACACGATAAATATCAGAAAGTAGGTGCTGTACATAAAGAAAAGTCAAAATTCAAACGGTAAAAGTCAAAAGGCCGGATGGGCTGAAAGGGTGTTGATTTGTTGAACTGTTGAGACAAAACGTCACTTGTGAATTTTCCTCTCGTCTCTTGTCGCTCGTCTCTTGTTTCTCGTCTCTTGTCGCTCGTCTCTTGTTTCTCGTCTCTTGTTTCTCGTTTCTTGTTTCTTGTTTCTCGTCTCTTGTTTCTCGTTTCTTGTTTCTTGTTTCTCGTTTCTCGTTTCTTGTTTCTCGTCTCTCTTCCTAAAACTTCCTCAACCGCAGTGCATTACCCACCACAACCAGCGAACTGCAGGCCATCAGCAGAGCTGAAAGTATCGGGTGCAGAAAACCGCCAACCGCTAACGGCAACGCAATAAGGTTGTAGGAAAACGCCCAGAACAGGTTCTGCCGGATAATGGCGAAACACCGCCTTGAACCTTTGACAAGTAACGCGATACGGTGAAGATTGTCCTGCATGATCACAACTCCTGCGCTTTCCATGGCAATATCACTGGCATAACCGAATGAAACCCCTGTATCGGCTTCGGTAAGAGCAGGCGCGTCATTGATACCGTCCCCAACCATCATAACAACCCTGCCGTCCGACTTCAACGACTTGATGACCTCCGCCTTCTCAACAGGATTCAACCCGGCGTCCAGTGTTTCGATACCGCATGTATCCGCGACATATGCGGCCACATTATGGACATCACCCGTAAGCATTCTTGTCCTGATTCCAGCCCTGTTCAGTGCGCCGATCATTCCGGCAGCGTCTTCACGAACATCGTCAATCAGACCGATAACTCCCGATATCTTCTGATCAATGGCCAGAAACACAGTGGTTTTTCCACTCCGGGTCAGTTTTTCATAGACCGCTTCAACACGGGAAGAAAGCAGGACGTTGTTTTCCAGCATAAACTGCCGGTTCCCGGCGACACAGCTTTTCCCCTCGACCTGCCCACCGACTCCCCTGCCGGGAAACACCCTGAAGTCTTCGACAGCCAAAAACGAACCGCCGGAAGCCTCAACAATAGCCTTGCCCGCCGGATGTTCGGAATATCTTTCGAGGGATGCCGCACAGAGAAGAATATCCTCCTTCTCGTTCACGGCGACAACATCAGTCACTGCAGGCACTCCTCTGGTTATCGTCCCTGTTTTATCGAGAACAACACAGTCTGTCCTGGAAATGGTTTCAAAAATATCGCCGCCCTTGACAAGTATACCTTCTTTTGCCGCCGAACTCGTACCAAGAAGAATAGCCAGAGGGGTCGCAAGACCAAGAGCACAGGGACAGGCGACAACAAGAACGGAAACAGCGTTCATAAGAGCAGTTGCTGTTTCCTCCGAGGCGAATGTCCAGTACAAAAAAGTCACGGCAGCAAAAAAGATGACAACAGGGACAAAGTAACCTGCCGCCCTGTCAGCCACAGCCTGTATCGGAGCCTTTCTGGCCTGAGCGTCTTCAACAGTCCGTATGATTTTAGAAAGCATGCTGTCTTTTTCCATGCAGGTCACCCGGACGGCAAGTCTTCCGTTGAGGGGTATAGTTCCCGAATACACCTCACTGCCGACAGATTTGAATGCAGGGCTTGATTCACCGGTCAACATGGCCTCATTGATCTCGGCTTGCCCTTCAAGAATGGTACCGTCAAGAGGAATCTTGTCACCGGCCAGCACCTCGATACTATCACCGGGGACAATGTCACGAAGCGAGACAACCTCAGGCTCTTTTGAATCACGAATAAGGCGCGCTTCTTTTGGCTGCATCTCGATGAGCGTCATAAGGGTGTTGCCCGCGTTGACTCTGGAGCCGGCTTCAAGAAAACGACCAAGAAGAATGAAGGTGACAATCATGGCGGATGTATCGAAATAAACCTCTCCGCCCCTGAAAATCATTGCGATACTATACGCGTAAGCTGAAAATGATCCGAGAGCGATCAGAACATCCATGTTAAGCGAGAAGTTACGCAACGACCGAATCGCGTTTTTCAGAAACGGGTAACCTGAATAAAACAGAACAGGGGTTGCAAGCGCCCATGAAATCAGTTGAAAAGTCTGTCTGTACTGTTCTTCTATCCCTTGAAAAAAACCCGCATAAAGCGCGGTAATGAAAAGCATCAGCTGCATGGAAAAAAACGCCGCCGTCCCGAACCTGAGCAGAAGATCATTCTTTTCACGTTTGAGGCCCTCATTGAAGGCAGTCTGATGATAGGGATGAGGCGTATAGCCTATTGCATGAACGCCTTCGAGAATTTCCCGCAATGACGTTATTTTCTCGTCCCACTGGAGCACGAGACGGTGGGTCGCATAGTTTACCCTTGCAGCAATAACCCCATCCATCCTCATCAGAAACTTCTCTACGAGCCAGACACATGAAGCGCACCGAATGCCGGAAAGTACCATCTCCACTGTCAGAGTGTCTCCGGAATTCCTGATAGAATCACTGAATGCGCCAGGATTGATTTTTGACCTTTCAGGAGCACCGGGAGTCCAGCCGCAACGGCTGTTGTAGAAAGCATCGAGAGACTCCCTGTGGATCAGTTCATACACGCCAAGGCAGCCATGACAACAAAAAGATCTGGTTTCGCCATTGAACACTGCGGTTACGGCTGATTCAGGCTTCATCTCCAGTTGACAGTGGTCGCACCGTATACTGTCTGCTTTTCGGCCTTCAGTCCCGGACATTAAAGGTAAATGAGGAATTGAGAGTTTCTGAAATCAGAAGCGTTGCCCGCCACAGCACCCTGCCGCTCGGACACTTGACGATAATACCTGTGCCGCTATAGTAGCCTTCGCCTGTTTTGCTCAGCTCCACCTGATTTTTCCCCATCTCCATACCGGGCATGGAAAGATCAAGCAGAATAGTATCGGGCAGCACAACGGCAGAATCACCGGCAATCGAAATATCGAACGTCAACTCCTTCATGTGCTGCACAGGTTTCGGATTGATATCCAGCGTAACCGTATACGCTCCTGCCTGTTTCGTACAGGAACCGGTATGAGGATTACAGTCAGCCGCCGGTTCCGCTCCTGAACTACAGCTGAGCAAAAACAGGACAAGCATTACTGAAAAACATGAGCGTATCCCCGGGATCAGTCGATTTCCGTAAACCATTTTCTGTTAGTTTTGATTGTTTCAGTTGCAACGTCAACATTGATAAGCCATGTACCGGAAAAAGGAATCGGCACTTCGCCCCGATAGAAACCCGGCAAGTGCTCGACCATTTTATGAATACCATCATATTTTTCACTCGATACCAGACCGGCAAAAAGAGTGACGGTCGCCTGCTCCAGCGGTTTTCCGTTGACAAAAACAGCGACGTCTACCGTGTTGAGCCCTTTGCCCAGAGATTCCGGAAGGACTATTTTCAGGCCCAATGAATCTTCGAGGGCTTTGGTCGTAAAATAGCCGGACGATTTTTCATAGTAGTTGCTGTCAACAAGACCGTCATAACTGCTGAACGCGGCATAAAACCCCGTTCCCATGGCAAACAGGAATACCGCATACAGACAGTAGAGAAATATTTTCATGTAGTGAATAATTATGAGAAAAAAGCCGAATTGACCCGTGAATTATTTACTACTCTTTACAATGTCAGCAACTGAAATGCAGTTTTTTTGTCGCCACTTTTCACTAGCTGAACGCTTATTTCGATTGTTCCATTTCGGATCGCATTTCTTTAACAACTCATGCTCTATTGATTTGCTGATATTTATCGCCTGCAAAGTTCTACCCACAGGAAGGTAAGGGAAAACAGCGAGCCATAATGTTACATCGCATCCAGCTTCGAGTTGCCGCTCTATATCGTCGCTTTTATGGTGATCTACATAATTACCGGAAAGCCATCTGGATTCAAGATTGTAAGTAGTGCCTGACAGAAAAGTCTTGCTTTTATAAAAAACAACTCATTTTATAAGCCATAAAAAACCTGTTATTTAGTGCAATTGCCGTTTTTATGCGCATAAGATGTTCATAGCATTCACTATTACCGAATATTACCATC
>JADHTF010000026.1 GCA_016776555.1 Chlorobium phaeobacteroides | reverse complement strand
TACGCCAGATTCGGGAAAAAATCTGGGCGGTTCATGAAATCCATCTTTGCTATGAGCGAACCGGTGAGGTTTGTGTCATGCAGATGGGCACAAGCGAATTTACCAACAAGATTCAACGATTTCTTGAGCTCTGAGTTTCGGCACTAATTGGCACAAGTCAGGAAATTGGCTTGATCTGAAGCCCGATATAGCTATCACCAACTTTGACAAAAAAATCAACATTGTACAACCTGTCCCACTTATCAGGAGCAGGCTGTATCTTGACATCGAGAAGCCCCTCCAACTGACCGTAGACCGTCTGAATTTCCGTTTCGTAGCCCAAGAACGTTCGATCGATGACAAGCTGCTTCATATACTTTATGCAGTCCTCTTCCGTTATCTCGGCAACCTCAGACTGGATCACTTCGGTGATTTTTACATACAGCCTTTTCCCGAGTTCAACGATATGCTCTTCAGGCTTGACGTTTGCAAAGTAGTACTTCCGCCACTCATCAAGCGTTTTGGGTGCACATTTCCTGATGGATTCGGATGTTGGGCCGACATTCCTTTTGAAATTCAACTGGAAACGGTTCATCGCGCTGTTGAGGATCCACTCTTTAGCCATTGACTTTTTCCAATAGAGTTAAAAACTTGCCTTTGTACTTATAGTCGAAGTCCATTTCAATGCCGACGAATCCACTACGAATCAAATGAGCGTTGACGAATGTCTTGTTTTGCAGATAGAGGTAGCACAGAAGATTGTTCTCCTCATCGTATTTCTTCCGGTCGTACTTAAGAAATATCCGCTTACCTTTAATCTTTTCATTCAGATACCCGACAGCCTTATCTTTTAGTACAGGATCGGATTTGATCCCAAGCAGCCTGATCGTCAATCCATTTGACAGCAGCAGCTTTTCGGGACTCAGTGCCTCTTTGACTGTAAACAGCTCTTCGCGTTGTGCGCCGTTTTCCTTGTCTATTCTTGAACCGAAGGAGAGCTTTCTTGGATCTACTTTCTTATCCAGCTTGTGAGGATCCTGGAACCGATAAGGAAGTTGCTGGATAGCTATCTCGAAATCACCTGATACTGTATCGTATTGAAAGTCATACTTGGTACCCACAAGATCCGGCTGGTTGACACCGAGTTTCTGTTTTGATATTTCGACAAACTCGGAATTGATCTCGTAGCCAACCGAGTTTCGCCCGAGGTTCCTCGCCGCAAGATTGGTTGTCCCGCTTCCCATAAACGGATCGAGCACTGTATCGCCCTCAAAAGCAAACATCTTGATAAGACGTCTTGGCAACTCTTCGGGAAACATGGCTATGTGTCCGTCCTGCTTTGCACCGGCGAAATTCCAATGGCCCGAGAAATAAGTATTCCATTCCTCCTTGGTCATTGCGGAACGCTCTTTCTGTTCTTTTGTCGGCTTTGGCGCGTCCCCCAGCTTTTTGAAGATGAGAATGAACTCATAATCCAGCTTCAGAATACCATTGCGGGGGTAGGAAAAGCTGCCCATGATCGATGCCCCACCTGTGGTATTGGTTGTCGTTACCTTTTGCCAGATCACCGCACCCATATAATCAAAGCCGATAGTCTCGCAGAACCTGATGATCTCCGTCCTGATGGGAATAACCTTGTACCTGCCGTAGTAGACCGAACGGGCGAACTGGTCGCCGATATTCACACAAAGTCGGCAACCCGGATACAGCGCCCTTTCACATTCGCTCCAGACAAGATTCAGATTATTGATATAGCTTTCATAGCTCTCATGAAAGCCGATCTGACTTTCCGTACCGTAATCCTTTAGCTGCCAGTAGGGGGGAGAGGTGATAACAAGATGAATCGACCTGTCGGACAGCAGGTTCATCTGTCGGCTGTCGCCTTGTATGATGGTATGATGGGTTGTCAATACGCTCTTCTTAAAGCATTTAGTAATAGACATTTGCGGAAATAAAACACAACCTGATGTACCTATTCCGCTTTATTAAGTATAGAATTTTTAAACGATTTTGTCTTCTCCATAAGCAATAATAACAGATAAGAAGCACGTCTTGCAGCTCATGCCTTCAAAAGTAATCGACAAGCAAAGACTCAACGCATGGATACCGGATCACCCTGTGTGATATTCTTTAGTATTCACACGGGAGGCAGGAGTTCCTCGCCCCTTCCTTTTTCCAGATGACGTTGAGTTTTCCAGGGCTGGACGGCGAGGATAAAGGATACGAGAAAGGTGATGCCGATCCAGCTCCAGCCGATGCCTATGAGGCTTGCCCAGCTGTAGTCGCCGTATGCGGTAAAGAGCTCCCGTATCAACTGGTTCAGGAGAATCACGGAAAGGAACAAGGGCAGGCAGAGTTTGATGACCCAGTTCCACCATGTCCCCAGCTGCATATTCGACACCTTGTTGAGGTGTTTTCTGATGATGTCGAGATTGAAAAACCAGCCAACCACGATGCATTCGAGCAGGCCAGCAACCACCAGCCCGTAGTTGTTGATGAAGTGATCGACGATGTCAAGCCAGAACAGCCCGCCGTTAGTCGTAAAGATGATCCCGCCGACAAATCCGAGAAAACAGAGCACCGTCGACAGCTTTTTCCGGTTGATGCCGAATTTGTCCTCAGCTCCTGACACAAAGGCTTCGACGATGGATATCGATGAGGAGATACCGGCAACCGTGAGACTCAGAAAGAAAAGCATCCCGAAAAGAGGTCCCGCATCGCCGATCAGGGAAATGGCTTTTGGATACGCAACAAAGGCCAGACCGATGCTTTCCCTGACCACCTCGTCGAGCGGCTGGTTCCTGCTTACGGACATGAAACCCAGAACCGCGAATACACCGAAACCGGACAGAAGCGAAAACCCGCTGTTGGCCAGTGCGGTAATCACCGCGCTGCCGGTCATGTTGGAGTTTTGCGGCATGTAGCTTGCATAGGCGATCATGATACCGAAACCAAGGCTCAGGGTAAAGAATATCTGGCCGTAGGCGCTGATCCAGACCATCGGATCGGCCAGCTTTGTGAAATCCGGCTGCAGATAGGCGGCAATACCGACCATAGCTCCTTCGAGCGTGACCGACCAGAACACGAGTATCAGCGTCAGGATCAGCAACAAAGGCATGAAGATCCTGTTGGCCAGCTCCACGCCCCGGCTTACGCCCCTGACGCTGATTCCCCAGGTTATCAGCCAGACGGCAAGCAGGCCGGCAAGTATGGGCGTCTGGATGCTGCCTATTTCAGCAGGAGAGGAACTGAGGTTCAGAAAGGACTGGAAAAAGAAGGCTTCGGGATCGTCCCCCCAGGAGAGGTTGATGGAGTAGAAGATGAAGTCGATGCACCAGGCAATGACAACAGCATAGTAGAGCACGATGCCGAACATGGTAAACATGAGAGGCCACCATCCAAGCCACTCCCATCTCCTTCCGATTTTCCTGAATGCGAGGGGAGCACTGCCGATCCGTTCATGCCCGATACCGAACTCGAGAATGAGCAGGGGTATGCCTGCCGTAAAGAGTGCGACGAGGTAGGGAATAAGGAAAGCTCCTCCTCCGTTCTCATAGGTCAGGTAGGAAAACCTCCAGATATTGCCCAAGCCGACGGCTGAGCCTATTGCCGCGAGAATAAAACCGCTCCTTGATTTCCAGGTGCTTCTGCCGGCACTTTCTGATGACATATCTTCCTGATTTGATGATGGTTAATCATCGAAAAATAACAAAACGATCAGGATAAACCTGCCGATCATCTCAGGCAGATCATCAAAAAAAAGATCTGCATTTACTCTCGTCGTGTAAATCTTATTTTTTCAAACCGCCTTGAAATAGTGGCTATCTTGCATCCCTGAGGATTCTGACGCATGAACTGAAAGGGCAAGTATGTGATTTGTTCCAGCTGCCTGAAATAGCCGACAAGCACCCCTGTCGGAAGCGCGAAAACTACCGCAAGGCTCAGACTGACAAGGACCCTGCGAAGACTTGGTATCGCATGGTGCACGATATCGCCATTCCTTGCCATTTCCAGTAAAGCCAAAGCTGCTGACAGAGGGGAAAATGCTTCACTGAAATCGCCGAAACCCTTCAGCAAGCATGAGATCTGCCAAGCAGCCAGAAAGAGAAGAAAAAAGCGATCATCAGCCGCAAACCTTTACGGCAGCATACTTGTGTCAACGGGGAAGTCCTGTCGTGAAGAAACCGCTGAACGACAGGACGAAACAATTCTGTGGCAATACATTAAATTAACGATCGTTAACCTTCTTTCCAAAAAAAAATCGCACATTAACCGCTTACCTGCGCCTTATCCAGTTTTTCTATAAGCTCCCGCACGGTCTCAAGCATCGCAGGACACGCTTCAAAGGGAGAACTTCCGGAAAGATCCGCTTCGACCGCAAGAAAATCAAAAGGAATGACCGCCCATATACTCTCAGTACCGAGCCTTTCAGATATCCTGCGAATCTGACCCTCACTATGCACCTTGTTGACAATGAAGCCTACCTGCTGAATATGCAGCTGTTTTGCCAGAGAGGTGATTTTTTCTGCTGTTTTCATCGCTCTGAGGCCAGGCTCGACAACCACCAGAAGGATACTTACAGATTCAGCAGTGCCGCGTGTGAGGTGCTCAAACCCCGCCTCCATATCCAGAACCACCCAATCTTCACTTTCGACCATAAGGTGGCGGAGAAAAGACCGGAGCAAAGCATTTTCAGGACAATAGCAACCGCCTAAGGCTTCTTTGAGTTCTCCGGTGACCATCAAACGCATGCCGTTGATCTCAACAGAAAACCTTTCGATAAGATCATCTACCCTGGGGTTAAGCACGAAGTAGCCGCCCATACTTCCTGGCTTAGCTCCGGTCCGCTCTTCAACAAGAGCCTTTTTTTCAATCAACGGTTCGATTCTCCCGAGCCTCCCTGCGTCATAGCCGACAGCCTCAGCAAGATTTCCATTTGGATCCGCGTCGATAGCAAGAACTCTCTTCCCCTGTTCAGAGAGTTCCCTTGCCATCAGGGCGCTGAGGGTTGTTTTACCAACCCCGCCCTTTCCACTAATTGCAATTTTCATAAACAGCCTCTTTTAGGGACAACAAATCTGAGGTAAATAATTCTGACCTGAACCGAGAGTTTCAAGAGATGTTCAAACCGGGTCAGATAAAAAGCTGAATATCTGCATCGGCAGCATACTCCAGAAACATTGCCGCTCCGCCGAAATCGACACCGTCGATAAAGTCGTCCCTCGTAAAGCCGAACACATCCATGGTCATCTGGCAGGCGATAAACTTCACGCCGCAATCAATACAGAGTTCGCGCAGCTCTTCGATAGTAGCAACACCCTTGTTTTTGAATGTCTCCTTCATCAGACCCGTTGCAAGTGAATCGAAGCCGGGTATGTTTCCTGAAAGAAAATTCGGTACCGGCCAATTGATCCCCTGGAAATCCTTGCTGCCGAAAGGCATTTTCATCGGCATGGCAGGGTTGCCGTGCGGGGAGACTTTGGCGTCAATCTTTTTGTTCAACAGTGGCAAACCGTAAAAGGTGAAGAATATCACTACCTCCATATCCATTGCTGCGGCAGCGGAACCGAGAATAAACGGAGGATATGCCCAGTCAAGTGTCCCTTGTGAGGCGATCAGTGCTACTTTTTTCTGTGGTTCACTCATAATAATGTGTGGTAAGATTTTATTACAATTATATAATCATATAGTACAAATATACCATAAAACGTAAGCAGGGCAAACAGAAACCCTGATAACGTAAAAAATTCTCTCTGACAATGCAGCGTCCCGAAGTCTTCCCCATAGACCGCCCTCACATCATCATGCGGTTTATCCCTGTGCCTGTTGTGAGTATGCTCTCTATTTATTTACTTATGATCTATGACCGTATATGCTACCGTCATGTCGATATATAATATACAACTCTACACATATACCTATGAGCACACAGCACGTTTACAAAAAGATCGAGCTTGTCGGTTCTTCGTCCAAAAGCATTGAAGACGCAGTCAATAATGCGGTAGAACGGGCAGCCGAAACAATCCGAAACATTCGCTGGGTTGAGGTCATTGAAACACGTTGCCATGTTGAGGAAAACAGAATCGCTTACTGGCAGGTAACGGTGAGAATCGGATTTACACTCGATGCAGCGTAACGCTCTGTAACCAGCTTCCCCGGACAAGAGAACGAAATACAAATCTGCCGCCGGGGAAATGGTGAATACTATCGATCCTTCCTGTTTACCTCGATAAACCTGGCGATACTCCTGTCCCAGGATTTTTCCGCATCATCAGGGAATAAACAGGCAGGAAGCTGCCCTTTAGCCTTATGGTAGGCGATGCATTCACAGCATATCCCTTTTCGCGGACAGGGCTCATAGGTGCAGTTGCACCTTGTGAGATTCTCTTCTTTTTTGCATTCCATACGTTATTCTCGTCGTCAGAAAATGAAACAAGGTATACCCGCTATCTCTAAAGGGTACCTCTATTTATTGTCATGAGCGATTCAAGTGCGAGGCGAACGGAGCGCAGAAACCGGAGTGTACACAGCGTACATGAGGATTTCGAGCACCGCTCAACGAAGCAATTGCATCGCGGAATAAATAAATAGAGCTGCCCTAAAGAAATTATCTCTCCGTTCAGACACCAACAACAATATTTTACATCAGGCTACCATTATAATTTACCACCACCCGAACCGTTCCGACAATCTACAGCGATAAAACGACGGCGTGGGACCAGAAATGGACCTTCTTTCCTGCAGAGGTTAAAAAAAGCCACGACAGGGAAAATCCTGTCGCGGCTTGTGATAAAAATCATTGATCGCAAAATCGGGCGTTCAGTGATGCTCTCCCGTATAGCGCTCCTGGGCAAGCCCCCAATGCTCAGGAGAGAGCCAGAAGGTCGAGAGAAGCAGCTCCCGTATATGCGAGAACTCCTTGGGCAGTTTATCATAAATTTTCTCAAAAAGCGCCTCGTGAGACAACAGCTCTTTCTTCCAGTCTTCACGATCAACCGCCATAAGCTTTGAAAAATCGTCTAAAGTGAACTCGTCGAGCCCATCCCACTCCATGGACTCATATTTAGGCATCCAGCCAAGAGGACTTTCCACTGCGCTCGAACGCCCATGCACCCGATCGACGATCCACTTCAACACTCGCATGTTCTCGCCAAAACCGGGCCAGAGAAACTTGCCGTTTTCATCTTTGCGGAACCAGTTAACACCGAAAATTCTTGGCGGCTCCTGAAGGAGTCGTCCGACATGAAGCCAATGGGTGAAATAGTCGCCCATATGGTAGCCGCAGAAGGGGAGCATGGCAAAAGGATCCCGACGCACCTCGCCGATTTTTCCAGCTGCCGCCGCCGTCTTTTCAGAGCCCATGGTAGCTGCAAGATAAACTCCGAAATACCAGTTTGGCGACTGGTAGACAAGGGGCACAAGATTACTGCGCCTACCACCGAAAATAAAGGCGTCGATCGGCACACCCGCCGGATTCTCCCATTCGGGATCGATACTCGGACACTGAGAAGCAGGCGAGGTAAAACGGGCGTTCGGATGGGCTGCAGGCCTCCCTGCATCAGGAGTCCATGCATTACCCTGCCAGTCAATGAGCGACTCAGGAGGGGTATCGGTCATACCTTCCCACCAGACATCGCCTTCAGGCGTCAATGCGACATTGGTATAAATACAGTTTGCACTCAGGGTCGCCATGGCGTTCGGATTGGTTTTTACCGATGTGCCGGGCGCCACTCCGAAAAATCCGTATTCAGGGTTGATGGCGTGGAGCCTGCCGTCTTCAGCGGGCTTAATCCAGGCAATATCATCACCAATCGTAGTAACCTTCCATCCCTCAAAAGAGTCCGGAGGAATAAGCATGGCAAAATTGGTTTTACCGCATGCACTCGGGAAGGCGGCTGCCACATAGGTTTTTTCTCCATCGGGAGATTCAACACAAAGAATGAGCATATGTTCTGCCAGCCATCCCTCGTCACGAGCCATGGAAGAGGCGATTCGAAGAGCGAAACACTTTTTGCCAAGCAGCGCGTTACCTCCGTATCCGCTGCCGAAAGACATTATTGAGCGCTCTTCAGGAAAATGGACAATATACTTCTGATCGTTACAAGGCCATGGGACATCCTGCGCACCCTTTTCAAGCGGCGCGCCGACCGAATGCAGACAGTGCACGAAATCCCGGCCATCTGCGAGAATATCCATAACCTTTCTACCCATTCTGGTCATGATACGCATATTCACCACGACGTATGGTGAATCGGTTATCTCTACACCAATGTGCGCTATATGCGATCCAAGCGGACCCATGCTGAACGGAATGACATACATCGTGCGCCCTTTCATACACCCAGAATAAAGTTCTTTCAGGGTCGCTTTCATCTCTTTTGGCGGCACCCAGTTGTTGGTCGGACCGGCATCCTGCCTGCGAAGGCTGCAAATATAGGTCCTGTCCTCAACCCTGGCTACGTCACTGGGATCAGACCTGCACAGGAAACTGTTCGGACGCTTCTCATCCGATAGTCTGGTAAAGGTACCGCTATCAACCATTTCCTGACACAACGTGTCATATTCTTCCTGTGTGCCGTCACACCAGATGATGGAATCCGGTTGACAGAGTTCCGCGGTTTCACGTACCCACTCAATTAATTTTGTGTTTTTTACATAATCGGGGGGATCGATGCGCATTGAGCTCATGTTCGTCTGTTTTACAGAAGGTTAAAAAAGAATACTCGAAATCACACGTGCAAGCCATCATGCGGAAACATCAAGCATAACTTACTTGCCCGCGCCAATGACTTCACGAATCAATCCGTCAAAAGCCATTTTACTTTGAGCGCCTACAAGCACAGAAGATATCGAACCATCTGCGCTGATAACAAAAGATGTCGGGATGGAACGTAAACCGCCCTGAACATGATCGCTATAGGCATCGATCATCTGCTGATCGGCGACCAGAACAGGAAAGTTGATACCGAAATCATCGACAAACTGCCTTGCCTTCGTCAGATCCTCGTCTACTGTCACCCCGATAAAGGTAAATCCTTTCTGCTCATACTCATTCTGAAGCTCAATCATATCCGGGACTTCTGCTCGGCATGGAGGGCACCAGGACGCGAAAAAATTAAGTATGTAGACCTTTCCTGAGAGTTCCTGTGAAGAAAAATCCGCCCCTTCCAGAGTTTTTCCGGCAAATTCCGGAGCCATGACCACCTGCGTCTCCTCAACGGTCGCAGCCTGCGGCTTTGCCGTTTCAGCCGGCTCTGTCTTGCAGGCAATTATGACCAGAGAGATACTCAGAACAGTGCATAATTTGAAAAATCTCATAACTGTAGTGTTAGCATTAAACCGGTTAGTGTAGAGGAAAAACCGCGCCTGTCAGCTTGAAAATATACAATTCCTCCCTTTAATAATAACCTTTTGAACTAAGCCCATATTGCTTTGCGTTTATACAATAAATAAAGTATATTTGAAACCATATTTTTTTAAGGTGCCACCTTAGCTCAGTTGGTAGAGCAACTGTTTCGTAAACAGTAGGTCGTGGGTTCAACTCCCGCAGGTGGCTCTAACCTGAAAAAAACAACAGGGCCATCCGGAAAATCCGGGCCCTGACGTATAAGTTGTCATCGCAATACAATACAATCCTATCAACACTGTGAATATGCAAGAAGGTAAGATATCTCAAATCATCGGTCCTGTCGTTGACGTTGATTTCCAGGAAGGAGGCCTACCGGCAATTCTCGACGCGCTGACCGTCGCTCGTCCGGACGGAACCAAACTTGTTCTTGAAACCCAGCAGCATCTTGGAGAAGAACGTGTGCGAACCATTTCCATGGACGCGACAGATGGCCTTGTACGGGGAATGCCCGTCATAAACACAGGGAAACCTATTCAGGTTCCTGTCGGCCCGAACGTACTTGGAAGAATGCTGAACGTCGTAGGTGATCCTATCGATGGAAAAGGGCCTGTCAAGAGCGAGAAATCATATTCGATTCACAGACCCACTCCGAAGTTTGACGTCCTGTCAACAAAATCTGAAATGTTTGAGACAGGAATCAAAGTCATCGACCTTCTGGAGCCGTATTCACGTGGCGGAAAAACCGGTTTGTTTGGTGGTGCCGGTGTCGGCAAGACCGTGCTGATCATGGAGCTTATCAATAATATTGCGAAACAGCAATCAGGTTTCAGTGTCTTCGCCGGTGTTGGTGAACGCACAAGAGAAGGCAACGATCTCTGGGAAGAGATGAAAGAGTCCGGAGTTATCGACAAAACAGCGCTTGTGTTCGGACAGATGAACGAACCTCCCGGAGCTCGCGCGCGTGTTGCCCTTACCGGTCTGAGTATCGCGGAATACTTCCGTGACGAAGAGAATCGTGACGTGCTGCTCTTTATCGACAACATTTTCCGTTTCACCCAGGCAGGTTCGGAGGTATCAGCGCTTCTCGGACGAATGCCGAGTGCTGTTGGATATCAGCCAACACTTGGCACGGAGATGGGTGAACTGCAGGACAGAATTGTATCGACAAACAAAGGCTCGGTAACCTCTGTTCAGGCTATTTACGTCCCTGCAGATGACCTTACCGATCCGGCACCGGCAACAGCGTTTACTCACCTCGATGCAACAACGGTTCTCTCCCGTTCTATCGCTGAGCTCGGCATCTATCCTGCTGTCGATCCTCTCGACTCAACATCACGAATCCTTGATCCTAATATTGTCGGTGACGAACACTACAACACGGCTCAGGCAGTTAAATCTCTCCTGCAGCGCTACAAGGATCTTCAGGATATCATCGCCATTCTCGGTATGGACGAATTGAGCGACGAGGATAAGCTGACCGTCTCCAGAGCCAGAAAGATTCAGCGCTTCCTTTCACAGCCGTTCTTCGTGGCCGAAGCGTTTACAGGCCTTGAAGGTAAATACGTGAAGCTCGAAGATACCATTAAGGGATTCAATGAAATCATTGACGGAAAGCATGACGATCTGCCTGAAAGTGCGTTTTACCTTGTCGGAACAATCGAAGAAGCAGTAGAGAAAGCAAAAACCCTGTAAATCATCAGAGTATCATGGCCGGTGCCGATAAAACCTTTGACATTGAAATTGTCACACCGCAAGCACAGTTTTTTGCGGGAGAAGTCACAAGCATTCTGGCGCCCGGAAGGGATGGACTGTTCCAGGTTCTGAAAAACCACGCTCCGCTGGTTTCCGCGCTCAAGGGCGGCAAAGTTACGCTTGGTCTTCCCGACAATAGCGAGAAGACATTTATGATCGCTGACGGTTTTTTTGAAATGAGTGACAATAAAGCAATTCTCCTCGCGGAAGACATTTCATAATCCGGACTACGGAACTAACGCGCTATAAAAAACATCAGTGACAGGAAAAATCTCCCAATCACTGATGTTTTTTTCTTATACACATGAGAACCCTGATTCCCAAAGCACTCCGGCATGGTGACACCATCGGGCTCATCTCACCATCGTCTCCTTCTCCCGACCACGAAAAAGTCGGTCACGCGGTCTCTTATCTTGAAAAACTCGGCTACCGGGTAAAGCCTGCTGAGCACTTCAACTCCAGAACAGAAAACCGCCTGGAGCTTGACCGGCGAAAACTCAGCGACCTCCATGAGATGTTTGCCGATACATCCGTGAAGGCGATTTTCTGCCTGAGAGGAGGATCAGGAGCCACAAGACTTCTGCAGGATCTCGATTACGAGCTGGTCTCACGAAACCCGAAAATCCTCGCAGGGTATTCTGATATCACAGCTCTCTCGATAGGGCTCTTCGCCAAAACCGGCCTGCTGACCTTTTCAGGCCCGATGCTTGCGACAGAACTTCACAACCCCAGCGGTTACACAGAAGAGAATTTCTGGAAAATACTTGAATCGACATCGTCTGTTCACCAGATCATCAACCATCCTGACCATCCCATTAACGTCTACAGGGAAGGCTCTGCCACAGGAACGCTGCTGGCAGGCAATCTGACTGTTTTATCCTGCCTGGTAGGCACCCCCTACCTGCCTCCCCTGGATGGCACTCTGCCGATTTTTGAGGATATCAATGAAGAGCCTTACAGGATCGACCGGCTCCTTTCCCACTTCCACAATGCAGGTCTTCTCAGCAGCTGCTCAGGCATTCTGTTCGGCCAATTCAGCAAAGAGATCATAACATTTGATACGCAGCATCCTCTTCTTGATATTCTGCGCTACTACACAGAGAAAACCTCTCCGAATGTTCCTGTTGTCGCCGGGCTCTCCTACGGACATATCGACGACCTGCTCACACTGCCCGTCGGTGCAACCTGCACGCTAAACGCCAGCCACGAAAGAATTTCATTGACGACGTCCCCCGCTGTATGCAGTGACCAGTGATTGTTTATGTGTCAGGTGGGGAGGAGGTGGTTCTGAGTTCTCAGTTCTGAGCGATGAGTGGGAAATGGGAAATGACTAGTGACTAATGAATAATGAGTGGAGGATTTTGCTGAATCGCTGTCAATCTATCCGGCCATTCGGCAAGTTTGATTTTTTTTCTCGTCACTGGTCACTGGTCACTGGTCACTGGTCACTGGTCACTGGCAAAAAGATATATCTTTGAAGTCTGTAACTCCATGTTTTTTACCGGCGGTGAATTACTCTGCGTTTTATGATCATTTCTGTTTTTATTACCTTTTCTGGTATGCGACCGTATCGTATTGTCCACGTATAGATTTCATTGGTTATGTTGAGTTTCTGGCAGGCCTCCCATGGAGGAGAGGAAAGCGAAACAAGCACTCAGGATACCCTGAGCGATACACTTGACGCATACAGAGTGGTTCTCTTCAATGACGAAGAGCACACCTTTGACGAAGTGATCCTTCAGATTATCAAAGCGATCCAGTGCAGCCGCTCAAAGGCGGAAAAGCATACATGGGAAGTCCACACCAAAGGACGCTCCATCGTCTTCGCGGGCCCGTTGCCTGCATGCCTGAAAGTCAGCGCCATCCTCGAAGAGATAAATCTCAAAACCGAGATTCAGACCGGATAACTTTTTCTGCACCATATCCACCATAGCCGCCTCACAACGACGTTAGCATTTTTTTTAGCCGCGTTTTCCAGCGTATTCGCCGATTATTACCTTCAGAAAAATATTTATCTCGAATATAGTACACTATACAGCTCAAAAAGCTGCCGTACCCCACGAAGTTAATCACCCTGCCATAGGAGGCTAATACTTTTACTCATGAATAACACTATAACCGTTCGAACAACAGGCATATTGCTCACGCTGCTGCTTTGCGCAGGCTGCACAACGCAGAGGGTCAATCAGTTCAGTACCTTCGCATCTGCAGGAAGCAGGAATTCTACCGCTCGCCTTCGCCAGAAAAGCCACGTTTGAGCAGGGGAAATAAGGATATGCAGCATATCCTGTCAGGCCACGCTATCCAGTGTTTTTCTGCACGCCTTTATGAACCTGTCAATATCCTTGCGGTTTATCCATACGGGCGTACCGAACCTGAAAGGAATATCCTCCGGCTCGGGCTCGTTGGTCAGCGCATTTCGATTAGGAACGCATCCTTCGTAAAAACGCCCGGCATCAGGCTCAGGGTCCCGGGTAAATCCATTGAGACCAATACCACCATAGCCAAGACGATATCCGTACTTCCTGGATAAACGGGCATTAAACCTGTGGGCCAGTTGCAAATCCCGTCGCTGCTCCTTCTCGGGAAAAGGGTTGAACGCGACAAGGCCTGATTTCAATTCTTCGTCCTTGCAGGCCTGCAGAAGAGCGTGTTCTCCGAAAACAGCGACAAGTTTCTCACGAGCATAGTCGGCAAGCCAGAGAATATACCGCTCGATTCTTGCCCTTCCGGCCCGGTCCCAGATCTCGCAAGCCTCCCCAAGGGCTCGCAGGTCAGCTGATTCAGGAAAACCGTAGTGACTCAATGCTGCCCCGATATCGAAATCCAAAGGCCTTGAACCATCGATAGGTGCATGGAGATCCGCCGAACGAACCAGATTGAAACGGGGAAGAGGAGTATTGTTGGATTCAAGGAGAGCGTTTCGAACATACAGAATTCCGGTTCCTCCGGGACCGCACTGCCATTTATAACCGGATATCCCCCAGAAATCTATTCCGGTGTCGTCAAGCCGGGGATTGAACATCCCTCCGTAATGAGCCCCATCGACAACAGTTATAATTCCATAGTGCTGAGCAAGTCGCGCGAGCCTGCGAAACGGGAGCATCATCCCGTTAGGCTGAGCCGGAGCGGAAAAAAACATCACTTTTGTCTTCCCGGGCACGATCCCCCTCCTTGCAGACTCAACGATCTCTTCTGCGTGGGTATCATGCCGGGACGGAACACCAAACTGCCGGATAGTCAAACCAAACCGGCAGGCTACCCGACGAATGGTCGCGATACAGTTGGGATACTCCAGCGTTGAACAGAGAATTTCTTCGTCCCTGCGCCAGTCAATTCCGTAGAGAACCTGGCTGATCGCATCAGTTGTATTTCGGGATATGGCAATCTCATCTGCTCTTGCCCCGTAGCCCTTGGCAATTTTTTCTCTCGTCACCTCTGTTTTTTCAAGAAATACCCTGCGAGGATCTTTGGCGATCCTGTCGAGGCCTTTCTTGTAGTTCTTCAGGACGGGAATCGGCATCGAGCCTTTCTGCGTTGGCAAAAAATATCTGTCGATATTGGAGATTTTGAACATTCTGGCGAACCCTGAAAAATACGCCTCCTCTCTTTCCGGAAGGAACACTCCTTCGTCACCGCCAGATGAGAAATTAAACATCCTTTTACCGTTAATTTCGTTTGTACGCAGGCCCAAACCGTTCTGCCGGCAGTTTCAGCAATCAGCACACTATCGTGACCGAATGATCCTCCTTTCGGAAACCAACCATCTCATCGAGTTCAAGAGAGAATGCTCGTCGATTGAGTTCAGCATGATGGCGTTATGCTCTTTGCGAATGGATAAGAGCAGCCTCTACGAAACAGGCTATTAACAAGTTACTGTTTTCCGCCTGTTTCCCGGAAAAGAAAAAGCCCGCGAATAATCTCGAAGGCTTCCGGATGCTTCATGCTGTATACCTAAGTTGATCGTTGCAACAAATGCTCTATACCGTCATAAACCCAGGGTAAAATTGTCGGCTTAGATGGTGGTAGCGGTGATAGTGTACTGTGCACCTGTGTGGCTGCCTGAGCGGGTAGTGTTAGAGAAATCCAGATCCATGTCGATGTTGCCTGTCGTTGCTCTGCCTTTAGAGATACCGTTGAGTTTGGTGGTGATAGTTGAGCCGCTCTGCGCATCGTCGCTGACCTTGACATTCGACATGGTGATTTCTGAAGTACCGTTCTGCAGTTTGGCTGAAGGAACCGTGACTTCTACTCTTGCGTTGCCACTCTTCGAGAAACCTCTGACTGCCCAGACGTTGTTCAGTTTGACACTTGTCTTTGTTCCGTCAAGTTCGAGTGAAGCGTTCATCAGGCTGTTTGCGTCAAGACCGTTTCCTGTGGTGTTACCGTTGAAGCCTGCGTCTACGTCGTTGCGGCCTTCGTCGATTACTTCTGCTGTCGGGGCCACGAAGTTCAGGGTGATGTTTGAGTAGAAGTGAAGAGCGATGAATTCAGGAACTCTGACTGATACGTTTGTGGTTCCGCTTGTGCTTGCTGCCATTGCCTGTGAGGAGAGTCCTGTGAGGAGTGCGACTGCGATGATGATGTTTCTGATCTGTGTCATGGTGACTCTCCTGTTGATTAGCGTTCTACAACAGTAGCCTCAACTTTCATGCCAGGACAAAAGAAAAAGAAAAACAACACGACTAATCTATTATAATAAATACACTTAACAGGAAATTATCCTCTTTGAAAACAGGCGGTAGCACCATACACCATACCGAACAAATGGACCTTTATAGCAACAAGTATTGCGATTTCGAACACCTTGAACGCCAGGGAAGCGGGTCAGCACCTGAGCGAAGGGCTCTTGCTGAACCCGGACTGCCTGACAGCGGGGATCACCGTGATCCTGCTTAACCGCGATAGAACAGGGTCTCACCGGATAACCAAACACTGTTTATTTCTCCGGTTTGTTATATTCAATGTTTTACGTACTTACTGGCTTGCAGCAATAACCAGTACACAAGCGGGCCGCTTCCCTGCAATGGCCCAATGGATTGTCGGGAAATAACGGTTTCAACACTACTACCTGAAAATAATTATGGGCAATGCAGATAAACGGGTGCAGAGCGTAGCTCAGTCTCCTGAGAAAGTCATGAACAAACTTGTTTCGCTTGCAAAGCGAAGAGGGTTCATTTATCCCTCTTCGGAGATCTACGGAGGGCTCTCCTCCTGCTTCGACTACGGTCCGCTCGGCAGCGAGATGAAAAAAAACATCAAGGACCTCTGGTGGATATCGATGACAAGAAAACACCGGAACATCGTGGGCATAGACGCTTCGATCATGATGAACCCGACGGTCTGGGAGGCGTCAGGCCATGTTTCGAGCTTTAACGACCCGATGATCGACGACAAGACAACCAAGCGCCGTTACCGTGCCGACCACCTTATAGAAAACCACATCGAGAAGCTTCGCCGCGACGCCAAGGAAGAAGATGCGCACAGGGTAAGCTCCTACTATGAAAGCGCTTCTGAAGCAGAAGACCAGAACCGGGCATTCTACGATATTATCATTGCAGAGGAGATCAAGGCTCCAGACACCGGTTCAGCAGACTGGACAGAAGTACGCCAGTTCAACCTGATGTTCCAATGCAATATGGGCGCGCTTGCCGAATCATCCGGCAAAGTCTATCTGCGACCGGAAACCGCTCAGGGAATCTTCGTGAACTTCCATAACGTCCGCGAATCCAGCCGCATGAAAGTACCTTTCGGCATAGCGCAGATAGGCAAGGCATTCCGCAACGAGATCGTGAAAGGCAACTTCATCTTCCGCATGGTTGAATTCGAACAGATGGAAATGCAGTATTTCGTCAAGCCCGGCACCCAGGTGGAAAGCTTCGAGTCCTGGCGTGAAGAACGGTTCAACTGGTATATCGAGAGGCTGGGCATCACTCCTGAAAAGCTGCACTGGTATAAACACGACAAGCTGGCCCATTACGCCGATCTGGCTTATGACATCAAGTTCGAGTACCCGTTTGGAATCGAAGAGATCGAGGGCATCCACTCACGAACCGATTTCGATCTGAAACAGCATCAGGAATTTTCAGGCAAGAACATGGAGTATATCGATCAGACAACCAATGAACGGTACATCCCCTATGTGGTCGAAACCTCGGCAGGCAGTGACCGGCTGTTCCTGGCTCTGCTCTGCGACTCCTACACAGAAGATGTCATAGACGGCGAACAACGCGTCATGATGAGATTCGCGCCGAAAATCGCCCCGGTAAAGGCCGCGATACTGCCACTGATGAAGAAAGGGGAAATGGGAGAAAAAGCAGCAAAACTCCGGGATGAGCTTGCCACGGACTTCATGGTACAGTACGACGATGCCGGTTCAATCGGAAAACGTTACCGTCGGCAGGACGAGATCGGAACACCTTTCTGCTTCACGGTCGATCACGATTCAATGGAAGATCACTCCGTTACCGTCAGGTATCGTGATACCGCAAAGCAGGAGAGAATCGAAATCTCGAAAGTAAAGGAATTTCTTGGAGCCAAACTTGTTTAAGTTCAATGGAATTGTTTGCCTGATAGAAAGGGATTTTCAGTTCCGACCTGAGAGTATGCTATGATCTATTCCTTTGACAATAACGAACAACCGGTCTAACAATGCGTTTTGATGTCGCAGTAGTCGGCGGAGGCCCTTCAGGCGCTGTCGCCGCAGCCGAACTGGCAAAGGCGGGAATTTCCACCGCCCTCATTGAACGGAACCTTGAGAACGTAAAACCGTGCGGAGGGGCTATTCCGCTCGGCCTTATTGAAGAGTTCGGGATCCCTGAAGCACTGGTAGAGAAAAAGCTATCCCGAATGAGCGTTCGATCTCCAGCGGGAAGAATGATCTTCATGGAAATGCCGAACGGCTATGTCGGTATGGTCAGGCGTGAGCGTTTTGACAGCTACCTGCGCGATCGGGCAAAACGGCACGGCTCGGAAGTCATCGAAGCTCGCATGAAGGAGATCAGTCGAAGTGGTGACACCTATACCATAACCCTGTCCAAAGAGCATCCCCCGGTTGAAGCTTCCTATATCATCGGAGCGGATGGAGCAAACTCCAGAACCGCAGAGGTTCTCGGCTTTCCTCAAAACGAGCTGCAGGTCATCGCCATGCAGCAGCGTTTCCACTATTCCGACACCCTGAAACCCTACGAAGATCTGGTTGAAATCTGGTTTGACGGCGACGTATCGCCGGATTTCTATGGCTGGATATTTCCGAAAACAGATCATATCGCCATAGGAACAGGCACCGAATTTCGCAAACACAACCTGAGAGAACTTCAGGATCGATTCGTTCAAAAGATAGGAATTTCTGAAAAGCCCTACCTTGACGAGGCTGCCAAGATCCCGATGAAGCCCAGAAAATCCTTTACTCAGGACAATGCTATTCTGGTTGGTGATGCCGCGGGACTTGTCACCCCTGCAAATGGAGAAGGCATATTCTTTGCCATGCGCTCCGGAAAACTCGGCGCAGAGGCAATGATAGACCGGATACGAAACAACAAGCCGCTGAAAATCTACGAGAAGACTTTCAGAAAACTCTATGCACCCATCTTCTTCGGGCTGCAGACGCTCCAGTCGGTCTATTACAAAAACGATCGACTCAGAGAAAGCTTTGTGGCCATCTGTGAGGACAGGGATGTTCAGAGAATCACCTTTGACTCCTATCTTTATAAGAAAATGGTACCCGCTCCCTGGAGCGTACAGATGAAAATATTCATGAAAAACATCTACCACCTGGCAAAGGGATCGTAAATGCTGTTATCTCTTCCTAACTGGCTGATTCATATATCTTCATCTCTTGAATGGGGGATAGCCTCCCTCATGATGTACCGGTACGGGACGATGATCGGCAGGCAAGATGTTCAACGTTTCGGCCTTTTCATGATCCCGCACTGGATCGGGAGCTGGTTTGTTCTGGCCTACCATGTGAGCGGTGATCAGGTTCCCGTACTGCTTGACCTTTCGGAAACCGTAAACCTGTTCGGGAGTATGGCGCTGCTCTACGCGTCCCTCAATATCCTTAAGACGACAAGAAGGAAGGGAAGCGCCAAGATCCTGGCGGCAGCGGGTATTTTTCTTATATCAGGACGACCGCAATCCTATATGGGTGAAGATATTTTCGATCTGATCCTGCAGATTTCCAGCCTGGTATACCTGAGCTTTCTTGTTTCTCTTGCCTTTATCCGGAAACGGGACCCGGAGGTTTTTTCCCGCATGACTATTGCCGGGTTCTGGTTTGTTGTGGTGTTCATCAGTGTCACGGTGTCACTGATGTATGTCTCCTCGGAAATCAGGGGATTTCCAACACTCTCTCATGACGACCTCTTGCACGGCGGCGCGGAAAGCCTGCTGACCATCAGCAACATGATGATCATTATCGGTATCCATCGTCAGATTAAACGTTTTGAAAAGGGGCAGATAGCATCATCGCCTATGGGCTGAGCAACGTGCTGTACCTGCCCGGGTCCTGCAGAACTTCCAACGCTTTTTTAACGACAGGATCGTCCTCTATTCGGCTTCGTAGAGCAGCCTCCTCATCGTAATGACGCAGGATTTCCTGCTCAAGAGCAAGAGCGACCTGTTTCGATTCGCTTGATTTCTGCTTACCGGCAAGAAGTTTCATCTCCTTTTCAAGAGATGCGACGAGCGAATCGATCCCAGGATGAGCCTCTTTATGATTCCCGGCAAGGGATTTCCTGACTTCCTCAAGAAGCTCCTCCGGTTTGGATTTGTAGATGAACGACTCCCTTTCGAGAAAACCGGCAAAATCGCGCATCAACGATTTTCTGTCAATGCCGGCCTGCGGGATTCGATCATGTGATGCCCTGTATGTATTGGCGAAGCGGAAAAGCATTCCGTCCTTGCGCAGAGCGGCTTCATAGCTGCCGGGAATATATCCGTCAAGCCTGATGTCGGGAAGAATACCTCCTCCTCCATAAACCTTACGCTTGTTACGGGTATAAAACACCATACCATCTGCCGGCTTTTCTTCGCGCTCAAGAACCTTGCGGGGCCCCCCTGTCCAGTCATGCTCCTGCTGGATCAGACGACCGGAAGGTGTATAGTACTTGGACGTTGTCATCTTCAGCTTGGAGTCATAGGGAAGGGTGATTACTGACTGAACAAGCCCTTTGCCGAACGAACGGTTTCCGACAATCACGCCACGATCAAGCTCCTGGATTGCCCCTGCAACAATCTCGGCGGCTGACGCGCTGTTTTTATTGATCAGTATGGCCAGAGGTCGCTTTTCGACGACAGGAGCATGCTTTGTCTCGTAGCTGATTCTGCTTTCAGGATCACGACCCATGGTTGAAACGACCTGACTGCCCTTGCTGACAAAAAGCCCGCTGACATCAACGGCGGCCTCAAGCAACCCGCCCGGATTGTTCCGTAGATCCAGAATCACGCCGGCCATGGGGCGTTTCCTGATTCTCGATGCGGCATCCAGTTCATTGATCGCCCTCTTGAGCTCATCCGGACTCCTGTTCCCGAATGAGTCCATCACGAGATATCCGATCTCTCCAAGCAGTCCCGAATAGCGTATGCTGTTAACCCTGACTTCGCGACGGGTAATCCTTGCCCGAACCCTGCTCTTCTTCCCGTACCTTTCAACAGTGAGAACGACCTCGCTTCCGGCTGGCCCTTTGATGAAAGTCTTCACCTCATCAAGATCTTTTCCCTTAACGATATGCCGGTCAACCTTCTCGATACGATCGCCGACACGAAGTCCGGCTTTTGCCGCCGGAGACCCGTCAAAAACCGAAAGAACATAGACCTCCCCGGCAATTTCCGATATCCTGACTCCGATGCCGGCATAGTGCCCGCTTGTCAGCTCTCCGAGTTCATCCGACTCTTTTTCGTCAAGAAAAACCGTATAGGGATCAAGCGTTTCAAGCATACCATCTATACCGGCATACATGAACTCCGCCGTGTCTATACTATCAACATAATTTTCAGAAACGTTCCGGTAAACCTCACCGAGCAGCTCAATGTTTTTTGCGATGTAAAAAGAGTCGCTCTCACGGCTTTCCGCCGTTTTCAGAAACGTTCCCGAAAAGAAGAGAAGAGAAACAAAAACCCGCATCACCATGCTGCCGATACCGCTTGTCGAATAACGTTTCATGCCTGTCTTCTTTGCTCGTTCCGGGAAAAAGAGAGCGTGATCATCGCAACGCGCTTTCCAGCGCCGTCACACTATCCGTTTTTTCATCCCTGTACTTGACGATCAAGGGAGTGTAGATTGAAAGACCGTGCTCAGCGGCGAACTCCCCCTGTATCTTTCGGGAACCGGCAACGACAACTGCTCCTTCAGGAATCGTAAGAGGGGTTTCAGGGGTTTTTCTGATAATTCTTTTGTTTACCAGATCATAGACAGGTGTAGAGCCGTTGAGAATGACGCCTGTGCCGATCACCGATCGCGAACGGACGATCGTGCCTTCATAAATGCCGCAGTTCCCCCCGACCATGACATCATCTTCAATGATTACCGGAACAGCGCCTATCGGTTCAAGAACACCGCCGACCTGAACCGCAGCAGAAAGATGAACGTTTCGGCCCACCTGTGCGCAGCTGCCTACAAGAGCGTGTGAATCAATCATGCTGCCCGCATCGACATATGCCCCGACATTGACGTATGCCGGGGGCATCATAACCACTGAAGAAGCCAGATAGGCGCCATCCCTCACTGAAGAACCTCCGGGCACAATTCGGATACCATCTTCCTTTACAAAGCGCCTGACCGGATAGGTATCCTTGTCAACAAATGTCCAGTCATTGCCTTCGGGAAAAGCAATCGAACTCTCGCAGAGTATGCCAAGCTTCATCCCCAGGAGAATCCCCTGTTTTACCCAGGCGTTTACCTGCCAGGAGCTGTCTTTTTTCTCCGCCGCTCTTGCCTGGCCGCTGTTCAACAGAACCTTGAATGCGCTGAAAACCTCTCGCGCGTCATCGTGTTTCTGTAATTCCGGAGCAGACAGAGCTGCCAGTTCTTCTATACGTGTTCTTACTTCTTCAAGCTGCATTGTTGGTTATTGTAATAGAGTTATAGTATAGTTTTAGTGTCAAGTCTTGAGCCTTACCATGAAAAGTCATGCCGCCCTGTGTACTATTCATGTTATTACACGGGGTGATCCGGCATCCATCCTGCTCTTTGTCACTCAAGACTGACAATCATTCACGGATCAACGCGATATACGCTTCTGCCCCCTTCTCATCGCTCTTTCAGGCTCTGTTATCTACGTTTCACATACTCGTGCTTCCGGTATTCCTCACTCAGAGATCACCGTACTCTGCAGTCAGATCCGCGCTGTTTTTCCGGGCATAGAACCTGAAGTCATCGCTCCTCAGGCTCTCGTCCTGTTTCACCCTGACAAAAAGCAGATGCTGGAGAAACCATTTCATCTCAATATTCCTGTCTGTATCCCGCAAAGGCTCTGCGACAGTCGGGCTAACATACAGGTCAAGCTGCTGAAACACCATTTTCTTCTGGAGAGCATATTTCCTGAGCCAACGCTCAATCTGGTTGATGGTCGTACAACGCGCCTGCACGATCCCTGACCCGCCGCAAGCCGGACACTGATCACCCATGCGCTGCATGAGGCTGGGGCGAATCCTTTCCCTGGTGATCTGCATCAACCCGAAATCCGACATCGGCAGAATGTTTGACTTCGCCCTGTCCTGACGCAATTCGTTCTTCATTGAGTCATAGACCTTCTTTGAATTTTTCGGATCGAGCATATCGATAAAGTCAACCACGATTATCCCTCCGATATCCCTCAGCCTGAGCTGACGTACTACCTCACGCGAAGCTTCAAGGTTGGTTTTCAGAGAGTTCTCCTCCTGCTCCTTCTTTGCCGCATAGCGCCCGCTGTTCACATCGACCACAACCATGGCCTCGGTATGCTCTATAATGATATATCCGCCGGACTTGAGCCACACCTTTCTGGAAAAGATGGATTCAACATCCTTTGCGATTCCGTAACCTTCAAAAAGCGGAAGCTTGCCCTGATAGAAAAACACGTTCTTTTCCATCTCGGGAGCCGCCCACTGAATATAGTTCAGGGTCTCCTTGTGAATACTCTGCGAGTTAGCCACCAGTTCCGTAACATCAGTCGTCAGGGAATCGCGCAGCACACTTGAAATAATGGTATCCTCCTTGAAAATGAGCTGTGGAGGTTTGGCGTCCTTCAGTTTTTCCTCAATCTGCTCCCACTTGACAAGCAGCTTCTCAAGATCCTTTTTCAGCAGTTCCTCCTCCTGAAGTTCCGCAACAGTCCTGATGATCGCGCCAAAACCATCCGGCAGCATCGATCGAACAAGTTTTTTAAGCCTTGCACGCTCCTTGCGTGAGACAACTCGACGGGAAACCGCAATCTGGCCGCCTCCGAAGGGAAGCAACACCATAAAACGTCCTGCTATGGTGATATCGGAAGTCAACCGAGAGCCCTTGTTGCTGATAGGTTCTTTGATCACCTGAACGAGAATAGAGTCATTGGTCTTTAACTTCCCGGCAATCATCTGGGTGTATGACTGTCTACCGTCCCCGTCTTTTCCGGCGCTTGCGCCGTTGCCCTTGCTTCTGCTTCCCCCGTTTTTCTGACCGTTTCCAGCAGGCGAAGGCCTCCGGGTATCGTCCTTCTGCTCCTGCTGCGTTTTCATCCCCGCTTTCCCTTCTTCATCGGCATCGGCATCGCCATTGCCGTTCTCGTCGTCATCATCATCATCTTCGATAAGCGCTCGATAATCCTCGGTTGTGGTTCCGACATCGGAAAAATGCAGAAATCCGTCCGACTTCTGTCCTATATCGACAAACGCCGCCTTGAGACCTTCAACCACCTTGTGCACCCTTCCGAGATATATATCACCTATGCTGCGGAGACTGTCCGGACGTTCGATCACGAGCTCCGCCAGACGGCCCTCTTCTACCAGAGCCACCTGAATCTCGTCGCCGGACTTGTTCATCAGCAACTGCTTTTTCACAGTCTTCTTCATTACAAAACCTCAAATTCTAAAATGTTATCACCTGTTTCACGTCATCCTTTGTTATGAAATGTAACCTGTATTATTTAACATTTTTGTCAAAAGGACAAATTTTCGTCTTTTTTCCTTGCAGACAACGCCGAGCAAACACTAAACGGACGAACCATTGCTACTGTCAACCGAAGACTATGAAGAAAAATTCTGGCCTGAGCACACATGGGTCTGCGGCATAGACGAGGCGGGCAGGGGACCTCTTGCAGGCCCGGTCGTTGCCGCCGCGGTTATGTTCCCCCGCTATTTCAAGCCAGAAGGCGTGCTGACCGGACTGAACGATTCCAAAAGTCTCCGCCCGAAACAGCGATCGGCATTGGCTGAAGCGATACAAAGCGCGGCTGAATGCTTCAGCATATCGATTATAGACCATGCCACTATCGACAGGGTGAACATTTTCAATGCAACCATGCTCGCGATGAACGCTGCAGCAGAAAAGCTCGAGCAGCTGCCTGGTCTTTTGCTGATTGACGGAAACCGTTTTGTCCCAAGCCTTCCCATGCCTTACCTGACCATTGTCAAAGGAGACGCAAAGGTGGTTTCCATCGCGGCAGCCTCCATTCTTGCCAAGACCTGTCGCGACAGAATAATGAATGAATACCATCGGGAATATCCTGAATACGGCTTTGCGCAACATTTTGGCTACCCGACACAAGCGCATATAGCAGCCATTGCCCGATACGGGCGCTGTCCCATTCACAGAACAAGCTTCAGGGTAAAACAACTCGGCGAAAAGTAAACGGAGCTGAATCATGTCTTTTATTCCCCAC
>JADHTF010000078.1 GCA_016776555.1 Chlorobium phaeobacteroides | reverse complement strand
AGCAAGGTGAGGCGAGGCCGGATAGCTGAAAACATAGGGACAGGTGGTTCCGTCACGATCGACATCCTGCAAAGGCACTCCCATGATCTCGCGATGCAGAAGAATATCCTCCGAAACATCCTGGCAACCGGTCTGAACCATTTTCTGGGTAATGACCCGACTGCCGGACTCAAGCAGTGAACGCGCCAGAAGACCGGTCGCCACGCTCTTGCCGATTCCGGTATCAATCCCTGCTATAGCAATGACATTACCGTTCACGCTCGTTATGCCCCCTTTTGCTCTTTTCTCTTCACTTTTGATTTTTCACTTTTGCCTTTTGCCCTTTTGACCTTTCACTTCTGCCTTTTCACTTTTGACCTTTGCCTTTTGACCTTTCACTTCTGCCTTTTCACTTTTGACCTTTGACTTTTACCCTTTGCCTTTTCCCTTTTCCCCTCTGCCTTTACTCTTCTCCTTTTCTTTTGAATACACAAAAAATCGGATGATAGGTCAGATGTACGCCGGAACTTGAGGAATACGACGAGCGATACCGCTCGACAAACCTTCGATGACGGGTTTTCGTCCATTTCTCACGGGCAAGTCCATTGACACCTGTCCGACTTA
Organism: Chlorobium phaeobacteroides; assembly: GCA_016776555.1. GTDB lineage: Bacteria > Bacteroidota > Chlorobiia > Chlorobiales > Chlorobiaceae > Prosthecochloris > Prosthecochloris phaeobacteroides_A. The sequence continues at coordinate 4,452 of JADHTF010000078.1, read as the reverse complement.
TATGCCGTAGCACCTCTTCAGGACTTCTGAAATCCAGCCTCCTGAACTCCTCATGGGTCGTAATCGGTGTAAACAGGGGATCGGCCATCCCGTTAAGCTCTTCAAGATCGTAATAGTTGAGAGCATGAGGTTCAAGGGAGCTGATCTCGAGCATGTTCCTTTTTCCGAACGTACTGAATGCAAGCAGGCCTCCCGGTCTCAGAGCCGCCGACATCTTCCGGAAAAAAGAGGGCAGGTCGACAAGCCACTGAACGGTCGCGTTGGACGCTGCAAGGTCCAGTCGGTCTGGCAGCCCCTGACAACGCTCAATATCTCCGGCAATGAATGAAACCTCCCGAACACCGTGCTTCAAAGCAATCCCGCTGACAATCTCACCGCTCTCACGAACCAGATCGTTTGCCACATAGCTTCCGACATAACAGCGGGACAGCAGTGCCTCGGAAAACGCGCCTGAACCGGAACCTATTTCCAGAACACGCTCAAATGAAGGTTTGACCCCGTTGCCGCAAATCATACCGGCAAGATCAGACGCCATGCTCTCCTGAATGACAGCGTAACGGCGATAGCCGCTTAAACGCCTGGCAAAACGCTGCCGGATCAATTCCTTGTTCAGTGATCCATACATGAGCACACCTCCGGCCAGCTGGTAGAAGAGAAAAACGGAAAATGCGGCATGTCCTCAGAGATGCTGTACTCCAGATCACGCCAGGCGAATTTCTGGGCCTTTGGAGAAAATATCATGTCACGCCCGCCGATAAGCGCGTGCGTATAGCTCCAGGAAGAGGGTTGCTGCAGGGTATCCTCTTCAACATGCTGCTGTATCGAGGCAAGCTCCTCTTTCTGGTCAAGAGCGTTTCTCTCCGGAGAAACAGCCATAAATCGATGAAACAGAGACGAGCTCCCGCACATCCTCCGTATGAAACGTGTCCGGTTCTCCTCATTATAGTTGCCAAGCGTCTGAGAGAATATGGCAGGAGAAATACCCTCCTCACTGCTGATCGGGTTCAATGTACCGTTTATTGCAAGAGCACGACCGATACCGGAAAGACCTGCTTTCTGCGCCGCCCAAACCCCAAGCGACCATGCGACGAGAATTCGCTCACCATAGCTCGCGATGGTTTCGAGAACATCCTGAGGCATGAGAAGAGAGCGGTAATCGTAACAAAGCAGTACATCATATCTGAAATCCGCAGGCGTATTGGACTGGAGATATTCGGCGATGCCTCCGTCCATTCCCCATCCATTGAAGAAGAGCAGCAGACGGTCATGTCCTTTTCGTTGTATCCAGCGGGTAATCAATGTTTCAGTGTTGAGCTGTTGATTTGTTGAGTTGTTGATTTGTTTATTTTTTGGACTGACAAGCCGGACTTGATCCAACATCCATGACAAGCCGTTTTTTCGGTCACGCCTTCTCCTTTCCCACAGTCATGCCGGACTTGATCCGGCATCCATAGCGTTTATCAATACATCTTATGGATCTCCGGGTCAAGCCCGAAGATGACTCATTGAGAAAATCGCATACAGTCTCCACATTCAAAACCATGATTTCTCCCCAGTGCCCACTGCCCGATTCAGTATCTCCGGAATCCCTGCAATATCCTCCCACCGTATATCCGCACGTAGTGAAAAACGGATTCTTGCTGTGTTTTCCGGCACCGTCGGCGGACGAACGGGCAGAGCGAGAAAACCGGAATCACGCAGGACTGTTGCTGCACGAACCGCATCCCGGTTCCCGCCTATAATCACAGGAACGATCTGGCTTTCCCCGGCGGTCTGCAAACCATGTTCTTTCAAAGCCTCACGAAACCTTGCGGCGAGGGAATGGAGGTGATGACGGCTCTCACTCATCGTCCGCTGCCGTTCCAGCACCTGTCGGCTCCACCCCAGAATCATTGGCGGCAGAGCAGTGGTAAAAATCAGGGGACGCATGGTATTGACGAGGTAGTCACGGATCATACCATCCATGATCCCGTAGGCGCCGGAAGAAGCAAACGCCTTGCCGAACGTCCCGATAATCATATCGATCGAATCCGTGAGTCCCGATACCTCACAAAGGCCCTTTCCCGTTTCACCGAATGCCCCGACCCCATGCGCCTCGTCGACAATCAGAAAGGCTCCGTAACGCTTTCTCAGGTCGCAAAGCTTTTGCAGGTCTGCCAGGTCGCCATCCATGCTGAATACCGACTCGGTCACGATAAACATCTGCCGACAGGTTCCCCGGCTCCCCTCCAGCAGCTCTTCGAGGTGGTCGTAGTCAAGATGCCTGAATCGTTTGAACGCCGCATCTGCAATCCTGCATCCGTCGATAATGCTTGCATGGTTCAGCTTGTCACAGAGGATCAGATCATGCCGTGAGGCCAGGGCGGGAAGAATTCCAACATTTGCATGGTATCCGCTGTTGAACACCAGTCCGGCTTGCCTGCCGTACCATGAAGCGAGAGACTCTTCAAGCTCTGTATAGAGCCGGTGGTTTCCCGTAAGCAGTCGGGACGAGGAACTGGTCATGCTGAACCTGTCGCTGTCGCTCCCTGGCTTGAACGCAAGAAGATAGTCCTGACGAAGCTGCCCGTCATCACCCAGGCCGAGGTAGTCGTTCGAAGAAAGATTCAGAAGCATCTTTCCTTCAGACCCGATAAAAGCGCCCTCTCTCTTCCCGGTTTCCGAGAGTACTCTGAAGCGTTCCTCCTCTCTGAGCATGTCGAGCTCTCTCTCTATCCTCTCCTTCAGGCTCATGAGCACGATACCTCTGCGAACCCGGCAAGCTGCCGCATGAACTCCCGGTCATCACCTATTTTCCGTCCTCTCGTTGTCAGGTACCCTCCGGTCAGGAACCCGTTCGCTCCGGCAAGCATGAGCAACCCCTGGAAATCATTCATGACGGTTTCTCTCCCGGCAGCAAACTTGATGATTTTTCCGGGATGGACCAGACGGCATAAAGCGAACGTTTTCACAATATCCGTAAGCGCAGGCGTTGCAGCTCCCTGTAAGGGAGTCCCTTCTATCGGCACCAGCACATTGAGCGGGATAACGGCAATATCGAGTTCCTGCAAGGCATAGATAAAATCAAGGCGCTCACGCATAGTTTCTCCAACACCCAGTATCCCGCCACAGCATACCGGAATCCCATACTTGCGCAGCAGGCGGATGGTATCGATGCGGTCTTTAAGTGGGTGACTGTCTGCGATGAGATCACTATAGCGATCAGGCGCAACCTGAATATTGATATTATAGTGCCGAACGTTATGCTCGGCAAGCATGCGAACAGGCTCTTCACCGAGAATACCGAGTGATGCGCAAACATTCAGATCCGGATACTCCTGCCGGAGCTGATCGATGATTGCCACGATTTTCAGAAATTCCGGATTGACTTTTCTGTAACCGTATCCGCTGGTTACCACCCCGAAATGCCGGATCCCTTCATCATAAACATCTCCTGCCGATCGCACAATAGCCTCAGCATCAAGCAGCGAGTATTGCTCCACATCGGCACTGTTGTGCAGCGATTGCGCGCAAAAACGGCAGTTCTCGGCGCATACGCCGGATTTTGCGTTGATAATCGAGCAGCTGTGCAGGGCACCTTCAGAGAGCGTCGCGTATCGGTTTTTCACCTTGTTGGCAAGCGACAGAAGATCCGGCACATCCTCACCTGCAAGGTGAGCAAGCTCGACAGCAACGTCAAAAGGAAGCGGTTCTCCTGTCTCCAGAACACTGTATGCTTTCACTATTGACTTGTTCATTTCCACTGTCATGATTGCATCGTATCTAGTATTGAACTCCTTTACTCAGACGAGCTTCGCCGGAAGAAATAGCGTGCATGCTGCCGTCTTGCGATTCAAGCATTAGTTCGCCCGTTCTGGTCAGACCCCGAACACGCCCTTCAAGAGTGCTCTTGTACTGCTCCACCTTGACTTCCCGGTCTTTTAACCATGCGTATCTTTCAAGATAGGGGAGAACAGCAAAAAGATCGTCAGCCTCCAGCCACGTGTCATACAGCGGCTCGAAACTGTTGAGTATGGAAGACAGAATATCCGGTCGGGAGTACTCACTGCCCGATTCAAGAAAAAGGGATGTCGCGATCCCCTTGATTTCTCCCGGAATATCCCGAAGATTGACATTGACGCCTATGCCGACAATAACGAAATGCGTCATATCGGGTTCGCTTTCCATCTCACAGAGAATCCCGCAAACCTTCCGTCCTTCTATCAGAATATCATTGGGCCATTTAATCGCCGAAGATACGCCCTCAACCGTCCTGTCAAGCGCCTGGTGAATAGCTGCTGCTGCAAGAAGCGGTATCTGGGAAAGCCTTACCGGCGGAACAGGCGGGCGAAGGACAAGCGAAAAATACAGATTCGCACCCGGTGGCGAGACCCACTCCCGCCCCATTCTTCCTCTCCCTCCGGTCTGACAATCCGCCACAAGAACACTTCCTTCAGAGGCCCCCTGACGCGC
>JADHTF010000077.1 GCA_016776555.1 Chlorobium phaeobacteroides | reverse complement strand
CAACATTTTGGCTACCCGACACAAGCGCATATAGCAGCCATTGCCCGATACGGGCGCTGTCCCATTCACAGAACAAGCTTCAGGGTAAAACAACTCGGCGAAAAGTAAACGGAGCTGAATCATGTCTTTTATTCCCCACGACCTCGGACGCCAGGGAGAACATACAGCCGTCACCTTCCTCATAGAAAAAGGGTACCGGATTCTCCAGAGAAACTACCGTCACCGACGCAACGAGATAGACATCATCGCCCTGGACAGGCGCACCCTCTGCTTCATTGAAGTCAAAACAAGATCCTCGGCATCAAAAGGCCATCCGCTTGAAGCCGTTACCCCTGAAAAACAAAAAGAAATAATCAGGGCGGCAACCGCATATCTTAGCGCATACCCTTCCCCCGAACCCGACTGCAGATTTGATGTTATCGCAATTATCGCGCACGACTTCACGAATGGCAGAATAAGAGAGTTCAAACTGGAACATATCACCAACGCCTTTATGACGTAACCGCACTATTCACCCAATGACATCAGAACATCAGTTTCGGCGAATGCATGAAGTCTACAGCTCTTCCATACTCTTCTTTTTCCTTCCGCCTGTCCTCGATGCATTACTGCCCGGACTCCCTGTCTCCGTGGGATATGAGGCTATTTTTTGCTATCTTGGAAAACAAAATATTTACACGATTTGAACCTGATTTTACCGCTATACAACACTATGTCAGAGATCCAGAAAAACACCTCTCCTCAAGCCTATGAGGCCACAAATATTCAGATACTTGACGGCATAGAGCACGTTCGAAAAAGGCCCGCAATGTATATCGGCGACCTTCATTCAAGAGGGCTGCACCATCTTATTTATGAAATCGTCGACAACTCTATTGATGAAACTCTGGCAGGATACAACGAATCTATCGAGCTTTCATTGAATCCTGACGGCTCTGTAACCGTGACGGATAACGGCAGGGGAATACCGGTCGACATACATCCGCAGAAGAAAAAATCAGCTCTTGAACTGGTTATGACGCTCATCGGCGCGGGAGGTAAATTCGATAAGGGGGCGTATAAGGTTTCAGGGGGACTGCACGGTGTCGGCGCCTCTGTAGTAAACGCTCTTTCGGAATGGTGTGAGGTTGAAGTCTACCGGGAAGGGAATATCTGGTTTCAGCGATATCACAAAGGAATCCCCCAACGCGATGTAGAGGTTATCGGCGAATCAACAAAAACCGGTACGAAAACCACCTTCATGCCGGATCCGGATATATTCAAAATCACGGAGTTTCGTAAGGATATTGTTGTTGACCGCATGCGCGAACTTGCCTTTCTCAACAATATCCTGAAAATAGTCGTCAAAGACATTGACGGTTCCGAAGAGACGTTTCACTATGAAGGCGGCATAAAGGAATTTGTCACCTTTACCGACCATAACAGAATCAGTCTTCTCAAGGAACCTGTGTATATCAGCGGTGAGCGGGATTCGACAGTTGTCGAAATCGCCCTGCAGTATAACGACTCGTATCAGGAAAATGTTTTCAGCTACGTCAACAACATCAACACCCATGAGGGGGGAACGCATGTTACCGGATTTCGCAAGGCCCTGACAAGAACCCTCAATTCATATGCCCAGAAGAACGATCTCCTGAAAAACCTGAAACTTTCTCTCACAGGCGATGACTTCAAAGAGGGCCTGACAGCGATCATATCGGTTAAAGTCGCCGAGCCGCAGTTCGAAGGACAGACAAAAACCAAACTGGGCAACTCGGAAACGCAGAGCATTGTCGAAAGCATTGTCAATGAACAACTTTCTGATTTCGCTGAAAGCAACCCCGGTGTACTGAAAACAATCATTGAAAAAGTCAAAAGTGCCGCGCTGTCAAGGGATGCCGCAAGAAAAGCAAAAGACCTCACCAGAAGAAAATCGGCACTCGAAAGCTCAGGACTGCCCGGCAAACTCGCAGACTGCTCGATCAACGACCCCGAGCATTGTGAACTCTATATTGTTGAGGGTGACTCCGCCGGCGGGAGTGCAAAGCAGGGAAGAGACCGCAGCTTCCAGGCTATCCTGCCGCTCAAGGGCAAAATTCTGAACGTCGAAAAAGCCCGTCTGCACAAAATGCTTGAGAATGAAGAGATAAAAACAATCATACTCGCGCTCGGCACAAGCTTCGGGGAAGAAGAATTTTCAGTGGAAAAACTACGGTACGGCAAAATAATCATCATGACTGATGCTGACGTGGACGGAGCCCACATCAGAACACTGCTCCTGACCTTCTTCTTCCGATACATGCGGTCCCTGATAGAGGCAGGCAAGGTCTTCATCGCCCAGCCTCCACTCTACCTCATCAAGTCAGGTAAGGAGCAAAAATACGCATGGGATGACGATGAACGCAACGGCATTGTCGAGTCCATCAGGAAAAAGCAGAAAGGGAGAGGGAATATTAACATTCAGCGCTACAAAGGTCTGGGTGAAATGAACCCTGAACAACTCTGGAGCACAACCATGGATCCGGAGCACCGTTCGCTGTTACAGGTGTCCGTTGAAAATGCCATGGAAGCCGATCAGGTCTTTTCGACACTTATGGGGGACAAGGTCGAACCACGCCGAAACTTTATTGAAAAAAACGCCCGCTATGTCAGACGTTTAGATGTCTGAGATCCTGACATAGACCTCTTTCTGCAGCTCATTGATCCATTCCTGGAACAATCTGTTCTGCTTCTCGTCAATGGCAAGTTTTTCGAGCCTGGCATAATCCGAAGACAAATCGAGTTTATGTGCAGGCTCCCTGCTGTTCAGCTTAAAAATCGCATAGAACGGCGCGCCTGATTCAGGAGCCACCCGCACGACGCTGCTGATATCACCAACCTTTTTAAATGATCTGACAACGGTTTTAAGCTGATCACGAAGCGATGAAACGGCAAATCTGGTCTCGCCGGTTTCAGTGTTACGGATCACTCCTCCGTACTTGGACGATACAGGATCGTCTGAATACTCTCTGGCCATTTCAGCAAAGTCAGATTTTCCGCTGATGATATCACTGCGGATCATTTCAAGGGCAGCCTTTGCCGCCGGAGCATCGAGAGTACTTCTGTCGAAAACAATCAGAATATGCCGCGTGTGCACCGCGTCCTGCTCCTTATCCAGAAGCTGGATGATATGGTAGCCAAAACGTGTTTCAACAATCCCTGAGATCTCACCTTCTTCAAGCCCGAATGCAACCTTCTCGTAATTCTTTACAAATTCCCCACGCCGGGAATAACCGAGATCTCCGCCGAGACGGGCAGATCCGGGATCCTGGGAATACTCTCTGGCAAGAGCAGCGAAATTCTCTCCTGATCTCAAACTCTGCTGCATTGCTTCAATGGCTGCGCGTGCCTTTGCTTTCGCTTCAGCAGTAACCTTCGGATACATCACGACCTGGGAAACCTCAACAGCCTCAGGCACAACCGGAAGTTTATCGCGGTTTGCACCATAGAAGTCCTCAACCTCCTCATAGGTGACGTTCACCCCCATCATTTTCTGTCTCCGGAGGTTGTTGATCAACTGCTGATCACGTATATCGTCTTTGATCTCCTTTTCGATTACCGCATATGACTTTGAAAAGGTAGATTCCATCTCCTCAATAGAGCTGAATTTGGATCGAAGGAACCTCATTCTTTCATCAGTTCTCTTCTCGATATCGGACTCATCAACCTGAATACTGTCAATCCTGGCCTTGGTCAGCACGATTTTTCTGGTAACGAGGTTCTCGAGAATACCTGCTTTCAGCGACGGGTCATTTTTGGCCTCCGTATACTGAAGACGGGCCATCATAGCCTGCTCATCAACCTGTGACTGCATAATCATTTCGTTACCGACAACAGCAACAATTCTGTCGGCAACTGCCGCACCGGCACGTTGAAACCCGGCGGCAACCATAATAAAAACAACAGCGACTAACCTTAAAAAACGATTTTTCATAATCATTCAGCTTTACCACGTTATGCGATTCAGTACAGATTACTGAAACTTTTTCCTTGCCTTTTCAAGCACTGTACTATAATACTGTTTTTGTTTCTCAACAATAAGAAGATCCTCAATATTCCCGTAGGCCTGGAGAAGACTCTTTCTTTCTCCTTTTATTACAATATCATGCATTTCCATGATAACAAAAAGCGAATCATGCAGCGAAATGACCGAAGAGATTTCCCCTGGAGCCATACTGTTAAGGGCTCGCTCCACGCTCTCGTTTTCCAGGTGGAGCTGCCTGAGAGCTCTCAACCGTCGGCCTTTTCCGCGCGCGTCCATATTCTGTCGGGCATACCGGGGTTCAATTGATCCGATCAGCTTGATCAGGCTCTCCTCATCACCTTGATGCTGCCTCAGAACATTCTTCATCCGGCTTGCCGTGACTGCCGAAGAAAAATAATATCGTGAAACACCGTACTCCGTATCAGAACAGACAAATAGATCAGGAAACGCCCTGTAAAAAGCGCTAACCTCGGACGAGTCGACAGCAAACCCCCGGTTCTTTTCAGCCTGTTCCATCTCTCTGTCAAGAAATCGCTGAACAATGATCTGGCGAGTCGCTTTTTCAATCAGCAACTGTGACTCCGCCTCACCGGCAAGGTCCTTTTCCAGAGCAAGCTGGTAGAGCGCGGCCAGATCTTTCCAGTCTTCTATGTAAATAGCAGAAGCGGTAAGACTGTCTTCCTGTGAGGAATAGGTTATCGATGCAAGCAGCTCGTCACGCGTCAACTGAAGATCTCCGGATTTGGCTACAACATCGTCATGTTGATTTCCGCAGCCGGAAAGAATAAGCGTCACCACAACAAGAAAGGAAAGCTGCTTCATGCCGCTATCCCCCCCTGAGTTTAATCGGACGTCTGGTTTTCTTCTGCCAGTCGAGAACAAGAGGAGCCGCGATAAACAATGAAGAGTAGGTACCGATTACGATACCGAGAAGTATCGCGAAGGTAAATCCCCGAATAGCAGGGCCTGCAAAGAAAAACAGAACAAGAACGACAACAAGAGTGGTTCCTGAAGTAATAACCGTCCTGCTCAACGTCTCATTGAGACTGCGGTTGAAAGT
>JADHTF010000076.1 GCA_016776555.1 Chlorobium phaeobacteroides | reverse complement strand
GCCTCAGTGTTCATTACTTTTTATAATGATGAAGAAGCTGCTCGACTTTTCTCCATTTATGCATCACTATGATACCTATGAAAAGCCCTCTTATGCCGTTTTCGAAAATCGTATTCATTCTCCTGTGCTGTTTTGCTCTTATGCCGTCTACACTTTTCGGCGAATCGGTGAAGGAGTATGTCAAAATTACTAAGGCTGGTGCAGACAGGATTCCCTTGGTATTGAGGTCTGTTGATGTCGAGGGGAGCAAAGACGCACAGTATGCAAAAGGAATCGATAAAGTTATTAAAAACGGACTTGCGTTTACCGGTCTGTTCGCTATACTCAATTCCCCTATGAATCTGATATCCGGTGGAGAACTCTACCAAACGGGAAAAAGACAGATTAATTTTCCGGCGCTCAGTTCAGTTGGTGCGGAGGTATACGCAGGAGGCGTTCTGAAACGGAAAGGCAAGACACTGCACATGGATATGGAGGTCTATGACGCATTGACGGGTAAACTGCTGATGCGCAAACTTTATGAGGGAAATAGAGAGGATACGCGTTCTCTTGGTCACCGGTTTTGCGATGATCTTGTCAGGTTGTTTACCGGTAAACCTTCCATTTTCGGAAGTAAAATCGCTTACGTTTCCCGAAGAAATGGAAAAAAAGAGATATATCTTGCCGATTATGACGGTTATGGCGAAGTTCCTGTAACCAGTACCGGAGGGCTTGCCCTCACTCCGGCGCTCTCTTCTGACGGGAGACAACTGGCCTATCTTACCTATACCAGAGGCAGGCCTGATCTGCAGATAAAGGATCTTTCAAGAAAAACCGTGGTTTCCGTTACGAGGAAAGGTGTTAAAATCGATCCGGCCTGGCGAAACGGCTCGATGGAACTTGCGACAACATTTTCTTTTGATGGGAATCAGGAGATCTATCTTGTTCGAAAAAGCGGTTCAATAGTACGCCGTTTGACAAGAGATCGCGGGATTGATCTGTCTCCGTCTTTCTCTCCGGACGGAAGATATATGTCGTTTGTTTCATCAAGACACGGATCCCCGCAGGTGTTCATTATGGACTTGAATTCGGGGACCACAAAACGTCTGACCTTCGATGGAAAGTATAATACGCAACCGGCTTGGTCCCCTGTAAATGATAAAATTGCATTTACTACTATGCAAAAGAACGGGGAAATAGATATATTTATAGTAAATGCAGACGGAACCGGGTTGAAGCAGCTTACATACAGAGCTCGTCAGAATGAAGCGCCGAGCTGGTCTCCTGATGGAACGATGATTGTTTTCAGTTCATCCCGAGGCGGGGCAAGTAAGTTGTATGTTATGAACGCTGACGGCAGGAACCAGAGAAGTCTTAAACTGGCGGGAGAACAAATGCAGCCCTGTTGGTCTTCATTTAGATGAAAAGCAGTTTCTACTAACCAAAAAAGGAGACACATGAAATCCTTAAAAGCACTTTTAAAAATATCGCTCCTCCCGGCAATGTTGTTTGTCATTGGATGTGGATGTTGTGAAGAAGCGGTCATAGCTACTCCGCCGCCGCCACCGCCACCTGTTGAGGAGCCTATGCCATTACCGGCACCAGAACCTATGCCTGCAAGAGGATAATTCTTTCAGGTTCTCATACCTTTTTTACCGCGGCATGCATTTGTCTGTATGCTGTGGTAAAATTTTATGCTATGGTTTCATGAGTAGGTGAATATCAGCCGATAGTCTTTACGAACGGAGGAATCAGTTGGTTAATGACTTTTGTTTTATTACATAACCAGCTTGAGGAATACGTTCAGCGTGATATAACCTCGTTGAAAAAATGTACCGCATATAGGCAGTATGTTTGGTATAGGTGCGTGGTTTTGTTAAATCAGAAGTATTACGTTGTATCGTTGAGAAACTGTCTTGTTAAATTATAAGCATGACGCTCAGTTCACTGTTTGCTATTTTTTATCACTATAAGGAGATGAATGAATCATGAGAAAGCTAATGCTACTATGCTGGGTTATCGCTGCTTTTTCCGTGAGCGGTTGCGGGTCAAAATCAAGCGAAACTGCTCTTGATACGGATTCCGGTTCTGAACAGTACGCTAGTTCAGGTTCAGATTCGGCTTCAGCTTCAGCCCTGCTTGAAGAAGCTCGAAGGATGGTTAAAGATGTTTTTTTTCAGTATGACAGTGCGGAACTTGAGTCTGATGCTGTGAGCCAGTTAAAAAACAATGCGGAATGGCTCAATCAGAACCGGACTATTTCAGCGATGATTGAAGGACATTGTGATGAGCGTGGAACTTCTGAGTACAATATAGCGCTTGGGGAAAAGCGTGCGGAAACGACTAAAAGTTTTCTTGTAAGAGCCGGTGTTGCCGCTTCAAGGCTTGAAACCGTAAGTTTCGGCGAAGAACGTCCTTTTGATTCCGGGCATACCGAGGCAGCATGGTCAAAGAACCGTCGCGCGCATTTTGTGGTAAAATAATCTTTCAATGATTAATATCGACAAGTATAAGTCTGTTAACAGGCGAACACCTGTCTTGATGATAACGGCAATGATTACGATGAAAAAAACTGTTACCTCTGTTTTATGCGGCATACTTATTGTTGGTTCAGCGGGTTGTGCGTCAAAGACCGATCTGTATATGTTGCAGGACGATGTGAAGGAACTGAAAACACAGTCACAAAAATCCGGCGGTCATCAAGCTGAAGTCTCTTCTGAAGTTGAAAAACTTCGTGATGAAGTTGCTCAATTGCAGGGGACGATCGAAGAGCTGCGCTACAAGTTATCTGCATCTGAAGAGAAGAATGTTCTCGATGAATCGGGCGAGTTGTCTCCATCAGAGTCTCAGCAACCCGGGTCGTCAGTCCTTGAGAAGGTCACTCTGCCGGAGGAGGTGACGACAGAGACAGCTGACTCTTCAGGAGTTGCTCACGGGTCGGCGAGTGCAGAAGTTGTCCCTTCTTCCCCGGCAATTGATGATCAGGGACTCTACAACGCGGGAAAGACTTTCTTTGAGGGATATCAGTATCCGTCTGCACGTAAGGAGTTCGGACTGCTGCTGGATACCTATCCGTCTTCAGGGCTTGCCGATGACGCGCAGTACTATATCGCTGAAACCTATTTTAATGAGAAATGGTTTGAGAAGGCTATTCTGGAGTACCAGCTCGTGATCGAGAAGTATCCCAAAGGAGATAAACGACCTGCAGCATACTTCAAGCAAGGTTTGTCATTTGAAAATATCGGCGATACGACAAACGCCAAGGTTCGTTACAGGGAGCTTGTACAGCTCTTTCCGGAATCCAATGAAGCACGGATTGTAAACAGTAAGACACAATAGTGCGGCTTACGGAGAGAACGCATAGCGTATTAAAAACCCGGTCATTTAGCCGGGTTTTTAATTGCGTGTCGTATTCTTGTGAACTGTACCGTTCGAAAAAAGCAGAGATGAGTGACCGCTTGCTGATTACTGTCGGGAAACTGTGCCGGATTGCGTAGGTCAAGAAGTCCGGGGCCAGGGAAGCCCCGGAATAAGTCGGAGAGTTACTTGAAGAACTGGTTGAGGGTGTAGGTTACTTTATCGATTTCTACACAAAGCTGATCGCGAAGGTTATCATAGAAGACCGGAATGTCACGCATCGTCCATTTGATTCCGCGATTGTCAAAATCTATGACATACCGGTTTTCGTTGTCAAGGACTTTCTGAGGGACGTCCACAGCTATATCGGGTAGCGTGGTGAGAACGAACAACTGGATTTTTCCTTCTTTCAACTGCTCAATAATTTCTTTGGTGGGAGAGAGTTTTCTCCTTCCTGAAGCAGGAGATATCGTGAGCTGCAGCGCTCCGAAACGATCTCTTTTCGCGGAGGTTATAAAATATTTCAGCCCTTTATGCAGGGCGTTACCCGACCAGACAGCTGATTGCATCGTATACGTGTTTACATTGCAAAAAATTAAAACACCAGCATGGATGGTAAATGTCTTAATCAAGTTAGTAAAAGAGAGGTAAATAAAAAAGGGATTCATGTTGAATCCCTTTTTTATTGATAGTAGCGAAGCACCGATATTACTTGTCTTTATCGTTACCATCGATGACTTCATATTCAGCATCTACTTCACCGTCACCTTGCGTTTTATCGCCACCTTTGCTTTCTTCCGATGCACCTGCTTCGGGTTCTGCAGCAGGGGTGTCTCCTGACGGGGACTGATACATCGTGGATGCTACATCATTCCAGACTGTGTTGAGTTCATCAATTGCCGGTTTGATTGTTTCGATATTTTCTGATTTATGTGCTTCTTTCAGCTTTTCAAGCGCGGCTTCGAGCTGGGTTTTCTTGTCGCCCGGAACTTTGTCTCCCAGTTCGCCAAGCTGTTTTTCTGTACTGAAAATAAGAGCGTCGGCACTGTTTTTCAGATCTATCGCTTCTTTGCGCTTTTCGTCTTCAGCTGCATGCGTTTTGGCATCATCTTTCATTTTTTCGATTTCAGCATCATTGAGTTTGCCGCTGGCCTCAATGCGAATACTCTGTTCTTTGCCTGTGGCTTTGTCCTTGGCCGATACATGAAGAATGCCGTTTGAGTCGATATCAAAGGCCACCTCTACCTGAGGTACTCCACGAGGTGCCGGGGGTATGTCTCCAAGGTGGAAACGTCCCAGTGTTTTATTGTCAGAAGCCATAGGCCTTTCTCCCTGAAGAACGTGAACTTCAACCGACGTCTGATTGTCGGCTGCAGTGGAGAAAACCTCCTGCTTTTTGCTCGGGATGGTGGTGTTTGCTTCGATCAGTTTTGTCATGACTCCGCCAAGGGTTTCAATCCCGAGAGAGAGAGGAGTGACATCGAGAAGCAGTACATCACTGACATCACCGCTCAGTACGCCGCCCTGTATTGCAGCGCCGACTGCCACAACTTCATCCGGATTGACGCTTCTGTTCGGTTCTCTTCCGAATAGTTCTTCCACAAGTACTTGCACTTTCGGGATTCTGGTGGAGCCGCCTACAAGTACGACTTCATTAATCTCGCTGGTATTCAGCTTTGAGTTTTTAATGGCTCTTTTACAAGGAGCAATGAGGCTGTCGAACAAATCGCTGCACAAGGCTTCAAATTTTGATCTTGTCAGATTGACGACAAGGTGTTTAGGTCCTTCCTGAGTCGCGGTGATAAATGGAAGGTTGATCTCTGTGTCCGTGCGTGAGGAGAGCTCGACCTTGGCTTTTTCTGCAGCCTCTTTGAGTCTTTGCAGGGCCATCATATCATTTCTCAGGTCAATGCCTTCCTGCTTTTTAAATTCATCAGCAAGAA
>JADHTF010000075.1 GCA_016776555.1 Chlorobium phaeobacteroides | reverse complement strand
GCCTCAGTGTTCATTACTTTTTATAATGATGAAGAAGCTGCTCGACTTTTCTCCATTTATGCATCACTATGATACCTATGAAAAGCCCTCTTATGCCGTTTTCGAAAATCGTATTCATTCTCCTGTGCTGTTTTGCTCTCATGCCGTCTTCGCTTTTCGGCGAACCGGTGAAGGAATATATCAAAATTACCAAGGCAGGCGCCGACAGGATTCCCCTTGTGTTGCGGTCTGTTGATGTTGAGAGGAGCAAAGACGCTCAGTACGCAAACGGAATCGACAGGGTTATCAAAAACGGACTTGAGTTTTCCGGTCTGTTCGCCATACTCAATTCCCCTATGAACCTGATCTCCGGCGGGAATATCTACCAGACCGGAAAAAGACAGATTAATTTTCCTGCGCTCAGTTCTGTCGGTGCTGAGGTCTATGCAGGAGGTGTTCTGAAACGGAAAGGCAATACCCTGCACATGGATATGGAGGTCTATGACGCGTTGACGGGTAAACTGCTGATGCGCAAACTTTACGAGGGAAAAAGAGAGGATACGCGTTCACTTGGCCACCGTTTTTGCGATGACCTTGTCAGATTGTTTACCGGTAAACCTTCTATTTTCGGAAGCAAAATCGCTTACGTTTCCCGAAGAAACGGAAAAAAAGAGATATACCTTGCTGATTTTGACGGTTACGGTGAAGTTCCTGTAACCAGGACCGGAGGGCTTGCCCTCACTCCGGCGCTCTCTTCTGACGGGAGCCAGCTGGCTTATCTGACCTATACCAGAGGCAGACCTGATCTGCAGATAAAGGATCTTTCAAAAAAAACCGTGGTTTCCGTTACGAGGAAAGGTGTTAAAATTGATCCTGCCTGGCGAAAAGGCTCGACGGAACTTGCGACTACATTTTCTTTTGACGGCAATCAGGAGATCTATCTTGTGCGAAAAAACGGTTCAATAGTACGCCGTTTGACGAGAGACCGAGGGATTGATCTTTCACCCTCCTTCTCTCCGGACGGAAGATATATGGCGTTTGTTTCATCAAGACACGGACTCCCTCAGGTGTTCATTATGGACTTGAATTCAGGGTCAACAAAACGTCTGACCTTCAAGGGAAAGTATAATACACAACCGGCCTGGTCCCCAGTAAATGATAAAATTGCATTTACTACTATGCAAAAGAACGGGGAAATAGATATATTTACAGTAAATGCAGACGGAACCGGGCTGAAGCAGCTTACGTACAGAGCGCGTCAAAATGAAGCGCCGAGCTGGTCTCCTGATGGAACTATGATTGTTTTCAGTTCATCCCGAGGCGGAGCAAGCAAG
This sequence comes from Chlorobium phaeobacteroides, assembly GCA_016776555.1. Taxonomy (GTDB): domain Bacteria; phylum Bacteroidota; class Chlorobiia; order Chlorobiales; family Chlorobiaceae; genus Prosthecochloris; species Prosthecochloris phaeobacteroides_A. Next base: position 3,968 of record JADHTF010000075.1, on the reverse strand, counting down.
TTGTATGTTATGAACGCTGACGGCAGGAACCAGAGAAGTCTCAAACTGGCGGGAGAACAAATGCAGCCCTGTTGGTCTTCATTTAGATGAAAAAGCAGTTTCTACTAACCAAAAGAGGAGACACATGAAATCCTTAAAAGCACTTTTAAAAATATCGCTTGTCCCGGCTATGTTGCTTGTCATTGGCTGTGGATGTTGTGAAGAAGCAGTCGTGCCACCGCCACCGCCACCTGTTGTGGAGCCGGCGCCATTGCCTCCACCACCACCAATGCCTGCAAGAGGATAATTCTATCGGGCTCTTATTCCTTTTTATCTGCAGCATACAGTTCTCTGTATGCTGCGGTAAAAGGTTTTCGTGTGGTTTCAGGAGCAAGTGATGGTCAACCGATGGACGGTTACGATAGTCGTTGCTGCTGGTTGAACCAGCTGGATCAATGATTTTTTCATTACAGAACCAGCTTGAGTAAAACGTTCAGCGTGATAGAGGACAGCCTCGGTGAAGGGGTGTACCGCATACTGACAGTATGCAAGGGATTCGAGCGCCCTGTCGTTCCTGATCACGACAAATTCCGACAGGCAGCAAATCAGAATTTTTTTTATTGTTGAGAAACTGACTTGTTGCAGTATGCGCATGACGATCAGTTAACTATTTGCTTTTTTTATCACTATAACGAAATGAATGAATCATGAGAAAGCTAATGCTACTATGCTGGGTTATCGTTGCTTTTGCGGTAAGTGGTTGCGGGTCAAAATCAAGCGAAACTGCTCTTGATACGAATTCCGGCTCTGAACAGTACGATAGTTCAGGTTCAGATTCGGCGTCAGCCCTGCTTGAAGAAGCTCGAAGGATGGTTAAAGATGTTTTTTTTCAGTATGACAGTGCGGAACTCGAGCCTGTAGCTGTGAGCCAGTTAAAAAACAATGCGGAATGGCTGAATCAGAACCGGACTATTTCAGCGATGATTGAAGGACATTGCGATGAGCGCGGAACCTCTGAGTACAATATGGCGCTTGGGGAAAAGCGTGCGGAAACGACGAAAAGTTTTCTTGTAAGAGCAGGTGTTGCCGCTTCAAGGCTTGAGACTGTGAGTTTCGGCGAAGAACGGCCTTTTGATTCCGGTCATACCGAGGCTGCATGGTCAAAGAACCGTCGTGCGCATTTTGTGGTAAAATAATCTCTCATTTATTAATAGTGACAAGTATCAGTCTGTAAACAGGCGAACACCTGTCTTGATGATAACGGCAATGATTACGATGAACAAAACTGTTACCTCTGTTTTATGCGGCATACTTCTTGTTACTTCAGCGGGGTGTGCGTCAAAGACCGATCTGTATATGCTGCAGGACGATGTGAAGGAACTGAAAACACAGTCACAAAAATCCGGTGGCCATCAAGCTGAAGTTTCTTCTGAAGTTGAAAGGCTTCGTGGTGAAGTTGCTCAACTGCAGGGGACGATCGAAGAGCTACGCTACAAATTGTCTGCATCTGAAGAGGGGAATGTTCCCGGTGAATCGGGAGCGTCCTCTCCATCAGAGTCTCAGCAGCCGGGATCGTCAGTAATTGAGAAGGTCACGCTGCCGGATGAGGTTACGCCAGAGACAGCAGCTGACACTGCAGGAGTTGCTCCCGGATCAGCGAGTGCCGAAGCTGTTCCTTCTTCAGCCCCGGCAATCGATGATCAGGGACTCTACAAAGCAGGAAAGACTTTCTTTGATGGATATAAGTATCCATCTGCACGCAAGGAGTTCGGACTGCTTCTGGATACCTATCCATCTTCAGCGTTTGCCGATGACGCGCAGTACTATATCGCTGAAACCTATTTCAATGAAAAATGGTTTGAGAAGGCTATTCTGGAGTATCAGCTCGTGATCGAGAAGTATCCCAAAGGAGATAAACGGCCTGCCGCATACTTCAAGCAAGGGCTATCATTTGAAAATATCGGCGACACGACAAATGCCAAGGTTCGTTACAGGGAGCTTGTACAGCTCTATCCGGAATCCAATGAAGCACGGATTGTCAACAGCAAAATGCAATAGCGCGGTTTCTGACAAGCAAGCGTCATGCGTTACAGGCCCGGGTCATTCAGCCCGGGTTTTTTATTGGAGAGCGTAACGATCTTTTGTTAGAATACTGTCGGGAAAACTGCACTGACCTGTGCGGGTATGTCAAGATGTCCGGGGCCTTGAAAGCCCCGGAATAAGTCGGAGAGTTACTTGAAGAACTGGTCGAGCGTATAGGTTACACCATCGATTTCTACGCAAAGCTGACCGCGAAGGTTGTCAAAGAAGACCGGAATATCACGCATCGTCCATTTGATTCCGCGATTGTCAAAATCAATGACATAGCGGTTTTCGTTGTCAAGGACTTTCTGAGGAAGATCCACAGCTATATCCGGTTGCGTGGTGAGAATGAACAACTGGATTTTTCCCTCTTTCAACTGCTCGATAATTTCTTTCGTAGGAGAGAGCTTCCGCCTTCCTGAAGCGGGAGATATCGTAATCTGCAAAGCTCCGAAACGATCTCTTTTCGCAGAGGTGATAAAATATTTCAGCCCTTTATGCAGGGCGTTGCCTGACCAGACAGCTGATTGCATCGTATACGTGTTTACATTGCAAAAAATTAAAACACCAGCATGGATGGTAAACCTATTAATCAAGTTAGTAAAAGAGAGGTAAATAAAAAAGGGATTCAACATGAATCCCTTTTTTATTGGTAGTGGCGAAGCACCGATATTATTTGTCTTTATCGTTACCGTCGATCACTTCATATTCAGCATCTACTTCACCGTCACCTTGCGTCTTGTCGCCGCCTTTGCTTTCTTCCGATGCACCCGTTTCCGGTTCTGAAGGAGGGGTGTCACCGGACGGGGTCTGGTACATCGTGGATGCAACATCATTCCAGATTGTATTGAGCTCATCCATTGCCGGTTTGATGGTTTCGACGTTTTCTGATTTATGCGCTTCCTTCAGCTTTTCAAGCGCTTCTTCGAGCTGGGTTTTCTTGTCGGCAGGAACTTTGTCTCCCAGTTCGCCAAGCTGTTTTTCTGTACTGAAAATAAGAGCGTCCGCACTGTTTTTCAGATCGATAGCTTCTTTGCGCTTTTCGTCTTCAGCCGCATGCGTTTTTGCGTCTTCTTTCATCTTTTCGATTTCAGCATCGTTGAGTTTGCCGCTGGCCTCGATGCGGATACTCTGTTCTTTGCCTGTGGCCTTGTCCTTGGCTGATACATGAAGAATGCCGTTTGAGTCGATGTCAAAAGCCACCTCTATTTGCGGTACTCCACGAGGCGCCGGGGGTATGTCACCAAGGTGGAAACGCCCCAGTGTTTTATTGTCGGAAGCCATCGGTCTTTCTCCCTGAAGAACATGAACTTCAACAGATGTCTGATTGTCGGCTGCAGTTGAGAAAACCTCCTGCTTTTTGCTCGGAATGGTGGTGTTTGCTTCGATCAGTTTTGTCATGACCCCGCCAAGGGTTTCAATCCCGAGAGACAGAGGTGTCACATCGAGAAGCAGTACATCACTGACATCACCGCTCAGTACACCGCCCTGTATAGCAGCGCCGACAGCTACAACTTCATCCGGATTGACGCTTCTGTTCGGTTCTCTTCCGAATAGTTCTTCCACAAGTGCCTGCACTTTCGGGATTCTGGTAGAGCCGCCTACAAGTACGACTTCATTAATTTCGCTGGTCTTCAGCTTTGAGTTTTTAATGGCTCGTTTACAAGGAGCGATGAGACTGTCGAACAAATCGCTGCATAAAGCTTCAAATTTTGACCTTGTCAGATTGACGACAAGGTGTTTAGGCCCTTCCTGAGTCGCGGTGATGAATGGAAGGTTGATCTCTGTGTCCGTGCGTGAGGAGAGCTCGACCTTGGCTTTTTCTGCAGCCTCTTTGAGTCTTTGCAGGGCCATCATATCATTTCTCAGGTCAATGCCTTCCTGCTTTTTAAATTCATCAGCAAGAA
>JADHTF010000074.1 GCA_016776555.1 Chlorobium phaeobacteroides | reverse complement strand
TTCAACGAAGCTGGCATCAACGATCTGGCCGGTGTTTGCAAAGATGGACTGATCATCAAGAGCGGTATTGAAGCGCTCAAAGAGCGCATGGATGACATCTTCCTGAATCAAGGTCTCTCGGAACTTCCAGATGGTTTTAGCGTCAGGCACCTTGTCGCTTGATTTCAGCCCAAGAAAACGCTTGAAGCTCAGTCTGTCAGTGATCTGGTACTCCATCTGGTCATCCGACAGATTGTACAGGCTCTGGAGAATCATGAGCTTGAACATCATCAGCCGATCAAACGGTGGCCTGCCTGCGTTGCTGCAGTTTTGAGGCTTGCTGAATACGACTGCAAGAATAGGTGCGAAAATGTTCCAGTCGATATAGGCTTCCAACTTCACAAGCGGATCTTTGAGCTTTGTGAGGCGTTCAAGTAGTAAATGTTCGTCAAAAAGTCCGAGAGGATTGATGTTTTTCATGACAACTGGTCAAATTGAGAGGATTTGTCACAACATACGACTTTCTTGACTTCTTTATAGCTCCTAACACATTGTTTTTATGGCAGATATATCACTCAATAATAAATAGAGGTGCCCTGTAATCATACATGAATAATATCATTTTTCAGCGAATGTATCTCAATCTCTCGCTCGAACTGATCCGAAGAGTTGCCACTCCCACCCCATCCAGTCATGCCACCCGTGTAATAACGTTGACTATTACACAGGGGTGAAATGCAAACATCTATTTCACGCGATTGATCCGGCATCCATCTGCTCAATAGCAACGCTGTTTCCTCCAGAGTCGAAGTACGACAAAACCACAATAACAGCTACAAGACATCCTCACGGAGATGTCCAGATGGTGGCGCCTGCTTTGCTGTCATACAGATCCTGATCCCATTGCAGGAATCCCGCCTCATAATCCGCAAGCGTGGTTCCCCATTGGGTATTGACACCATTTTCGATGTCGTCGATGCGCGAGCGAATGTTGGTTTCCGCGAGATTGAGCACACTGGCAAGCACCCCGGCGGGCATAGCCAGCTTGTTAAGCAGTACCATCCAGGGAATGGTGGCGGTATTCATGTTGGAGACAACCCTGCCTGCCTGCTCATAGGCTTTCCACCAGTCGATCACATAGCTGCTGAACGCCCCGACAGCCCCGGTCATGATCATCTGGGTATAATAGAGCTCATTCTGTCTCGAGCCGTATGCTGCCGGATCTGCCGTCGCAGAGGAGATGTTATAGGGCGGCAACCACCATTCCTGGAAATTTTTCGGCAGAAAAACCTTCAGAAGATCGATATGCGGGTCCCTGAAATGCGCTACAAAAGTGCCGCCGGGGATATCGGGATGGTAGATGCCCATCCCCTGGTAGAGATGATCACTGTGCCCCACGACAACGGTCTCCGTCTGTCCCACGGAAACCTCGATACCTTTGTGGAATGCCCCGGGATAGTTGCCGGCGACAACATCACCCATGAAACAGCTGTACTGGCATGCGGGAACATTGATCGCCTTGAACAGCCAGTGCAGCAACCCGCCGGTGGTCTGGCATCCGCTGTAGGTGCAGTGTTTCATGAACCCGATTTTCGAAGGAGGCTGCAGATTCCCCTGTGCATCGAGCTGCCCCATAGCAGGATCGGCGAACACCCCTCTCTTGTCAACCAGTTGTGCTACCGATACTCCTGCCGGCAGCCGCGGGGTGATATAGGCCCCATTGAGCTTCTGGCGGAACCTTCTGATGTAGTGCTGATCCATCCGGCCCAGATAGATAACTTCGCTTGAAGGATAGAGCTGATCTACCCATGAACTGCCGGTAAACACCCCGCCTCCCCAGGCGTAGGAGGTCTGTCCGTGCGAAAGGTTGTTCTGACACCATCTCGCGACGCCTGATACCGACTCGCGAAGCGTCGGCGATTTATGAAGCGCGAGGTCGCTGGAGAGCTTCTCGAACAGAAGTGCCGGGTCTCCGGGAAGAGCAGGGGTCGCGATCGGGTAATAATTCCAGGGGTCGATCTCGCTATTCCTTTTTTCAACATATCCGAAACAGTACTTCGAAGTCGCATCCGGAAGGTTTTTCTTGTCGACTTCCACCGCGAAGTTGAACGCGAAATACCGACCGTCGAAAAGCCAGCGCAACTGCACGTCATCAAACGCTTCGAGTTTCCAGGGGACGATGCGGAATATGTCGAGATAGAGGCTGTGGGCCACATACGAAAGATAGACCTCCCTGACCTCTTCGAACGTAAACGCTGTTTTGGTCGCATCAAGGGAAAAAAGCCGGTTGCCGGGTTCGAGCGCATGTCGAATGAACATCCGTTTCAGTTCGTTCTTCAGGGTTGCCGGCCACAAGTGGTATGACCTCCAGTATTTCGCGTTGCCCAGCTGCGATTTCATATACCATCCCCTTTTGCTGTTGCTCCAGCGGATGCTTTTGCTGACTTTGGTGTTCTTTTTCAGATAGTCTTCGAACAGCTTTTTCGCGGCTATCCTGGAGAGAGGAAGCGGATAGATCACGTGCGGCCTTCTTGTTGGAGAGGTGATTTTTGCCGCTACGGGCGCAAGCGGTTTCTTTTCTTCGACAGCTGAGGTAAAAAATTTCTGCCATTCCGGAGGATGCTTCACAGGGGCCATGATATCTGCGGTTAAGCGGTTTAGAGCTACGGAGAAGTCGGCTTCTTTCGGCACAAGAAAAATATACGCATTTATATGCTCCAGCCACAGCGAACGCTACACCGCAACAGGCGCTCAAAGGCACCTCTCAGAAAACCATCACAGATCAAGCGGCTATTTCCAGACCCGATGCACATGGCGATGTGAAATAGTACCCTGGAACCTCAATAGACTGTTACGCCTATCGAAATCTACTACCTGTTCCGCTATTCCGGAGAATTTGAAGCAGCCCATAAAGTTTATACAGTTGTGAACGTCCCCCTTTTTTAAAGTTTATACAGTTGTGAACGTCCCCCTTTTTTTATATCGGAATCGAAAAATACGCTGTACTATTTTGATAAAATCGATTCATATCGCTAATCTGTACTGTCATCACTTTTTACGTACTATATACATTGCGAGACGTCGTCTGTTCAGTGAAATGGTTTCCCTCTTATGGCAAACTGATTATCCGAACGGTTTCAGGTGAAAAGTGCACGTAAGACAGCGGTTGTCCTACACCCCATCATATACTGATGGAATAATCAAGTGAAAGTGGCATGAAACAGTCTCGACCTCCGGTAGTTCGCATGTATTTTCTGGATGAGCAGTTGCGGAAAAAACTCTATCCAAACTGTACATCGCTTGCGGCCCATTTTGAAGTATCGAGGAAAACCATACAGCGGGATATCGACTATATGCGTGACCTGCTCGACGCTCCGATCGAATACCACAGCAAAAAGAAAGGGTTCTTTTACCGCGAGAACTGGGTTTTCCTTCCTTCCGCGTTTCTCGAACAGAATGAAGCCGAGGCACTGAAAGCGACGAAAAAGGTGCTTTCGCAATACCGGGGAACGCCTTACTACAACGAGGTCAGCCGTGCGCTCGACAAGGTGTTGCAGTACCTTCCCGGATCCCTTGGAGAAAACGATCTTTTCAGCATCTACTCGTTTGACAACCTCAACGAAACACAGGAGTTTTCCGGTCATTTTGCGACCATCGAAGACGCGATCCGTCAGAAACTGAAGATTGGCATTGTCTATGATGCTCCCTCAAGTGGAAAAGTCACGGAAAGAACTATACATCCCTACCGGTTGCACTATTCCCATACATCGCAGACCTGGTATCTGGTCGCGCATTGTGAGCTCCGGAAAGAGATCAGGACTTTTGTGGTCGGGCGGATCAAAAAGCTCCGAGTACAGAAAGGAAATTTCGAACTGCCGCAGGATTTCTCCGTGGATGCGTATCTCTCGAAAACGTTCGATCAGGTTGTCGGCGAAACAGAACAGGTGGTATCCATACGCTTTTCAGCATATCAGGCACCCTGGATCAGGGAGAAGCAGTGGCACCCTACCCAAAGAATCGAGCCGCTTGATGACGGCGGTCTCACCGTTCATTTCCGGGTCAGCGGTCTCGATGCAATCAAACGCTGGGTCATGCGCTACGGCAAGGAAGCCGAGGTTCTGGAGCCGGCGGAGTTGCGGGATATGGTGAGGAACGAGGTTCGGGATATGGGGGTGGTGTATGAAGAGTGACATTTCATCGCCACAAAGAGAACGAGTAGTTGCTGTTGATGTCGAAACAACAGGTCTATCACCTTTGCGAGGTGATAGAGTTATCGAAGTTGCAGCTGTAGCGATAGTGAATGGTGTTATTGAAGAACATTTTTGTTGTCTGATTAATGTAAATGCACCGATTCCGACAGTTGTACAGAAAATCCACGGAATAACTCCCGAACTGCTTGCTGGAGAAAAGCCCCCGGAAGCCGTCTGGCCTGAATTTTTGAATTTCATTGGATCAAACATCCTGATAGCCCACAACGCACCGTTTGATATTTCGTTTATACGTAATGAATTGCAATTGTTGGGATTGTCGTTATTAAACGGCTCTCAGTGTACACTGGCTTTCAGCCGAAAGAAATTTCCTCAACTCAAGAGCCATAAACTGGATAATGTTGCCAGACATGTTCTGGGAGGAATGCCAAAAGGCATCAAACTACACCGCGCATCTGGCGATGCGTTGCTGACCGCCATGATATGGCAGGCAATAGAGAATACACAGCTATAACGATTTATTTTCTTTTTTTTATGCGACTTCCGAGAGCTAAACAGAATGACGAGGCAGCACGACAACCCAATAAGTCATTGCCGATTGAAGCATGTCTTGCAAAAACGCGCGTATCGGAAAACAAAAAGTCGGTGAGCGGCAGAAATGTATTGGATCATTGCAGCATCGTGGGTGAAGTTGCAAGGGAATTACTTTCTCGAATGCCAGTTTTTTTACGGTCAGCTCTTTTTCCCGACGGCACGGAACTCGTTGCGGCTATTCATGATATCGGTAAAGTTAGTCCTTCATTCCAGGAGAAAATTTATCGCGGAACAGATGGCTATATATGGAATACACTTGATGGACTTTCCTTTAGTAATCCAGAGCATGAGAAAAACTGGGGTGGGCATGCAGGCGTTAGCATGGCCGCTGCACGAGCTCGGAGGATTGGAAAATACATTCCCGAAATTATCGGTCAGCACCATGGTTATTCACCTGAACTGAACGGACTTGTTGCTGAAGATGAGGTTTTTGGTGGAAACGCATGGCAGAAGATGCGAGAAGAGCTTCTTTGTATCCTAAAGGATTCGTTGAAGAAAGAATTTCCAGCAATCGAAAACGCACTACAGGCAAAAGCGATTGCGGGTCTTACCACTGTTGCCGACTGGATCGGATCAGGCTCATTCTTTGATGATCCTGATGAGCAATGGTTGCCCCGAATAAAGCATGCCGTTGACTCCGCAGGTTTTGTTCAGCCGGATGTTATCAATGGTCTTGGATTTAGTGACATTTTTGCCTTCCATCCACGCGAAATTCAGCAGGTACTGATTGAACAGGCAACTAAACCGGGAGTCTATCCTGAATAATTCACATGGGTAATAAAAAAGGGATGCATAATCGCCACAAAGTGTTATTTTATTGATGCTTAGACAACAAATAATTACTTGACAACCATGCAACTCCCTTTCGCTAATATACACACTGAACAGCCC
>JADHTF010000073.1 GCA_016776555.1 Chlorobium phaeobacteroides | reverse complement strand
GAGAATCTATGCGAAAAATGCTGGCTAAAATGGAATAACTTCGAACACTTTCTTACTTTGATCTTGCAGACCGAATGACAGGCCGTTTACTGTTCGAAGTTTACCGGAATACGTGTTCGAAATCGCCGGAACCACCAGTGATGAACTTTTGCGAGAAGTTGAGCAGGCCAAGAAAAACATCCTTACATTCCCTCTCGCTTGGTCCTCTGTCGGCAAAGAACAGCGAAAATATGTGCTCCCTCGGTTTCCTTATCTGATCATATATAAAGTCTATTGTGATCGCGTTGTTGTTGCAGCGTTCGCTCATCAACATCGACTGCCGGAGAACTACATCAATAGAAAATAAGGGCTAGCGACAAACCATGCCGGTTCTGAAGTATGTGCCCCGCAGCTGGCGTTTTATCGCCATGCTTTTACACCTGTTGTCCGAACGAGTATACAGCGCCCTTCTCTGCAGCGGTCAGGACAATCGCAAGCGATGATGCAATTGAAAAGCGGAATAGATAAATAGAGGTGCCAATAAAACAACGATTGATAAGGAAAGAAATGCGAGGAGTTCACGAACGAGTGCACAAGCACAGGAAGAAGTTACGCAAGGAGGGAATGCGCCCGATACAGATATGGGTTCCCGATACCAGCCTTTCCGGTTTTGCGGAGGAGTGCAAGCGGCAGTCTCAACAGGTTGAACACGATCCTCAGGAAAAGGAACTTCTTGAGTTTCTTGATGAGGCTTCGGACCATGAGGGTTGGGAATAATGAAAAACGCCGTAAAAACACAAATCTGGATAGTAATCTCGGTATACGTATTGATTGCTTTGGCGAAAAAGAAACTCAACTTGGATATAACTCTCTACACTTTTCTACAGATTTTGAGTGTCAGTGTGTTTGAGCAACTTAATATTTTACAATTAGTTACGAATTCTGCCGGCACAAATCATGGCACCTTCACCTGTAAACAACTGAATTTATTTGACTTATAACCGAACACTACTGGTCAAATATGCTTGGTTTTCTGTGGTGCTGTATGTTATCTAGCATTTTCAGTGCTCTTTTTTCCCTTGCCACTTGGTCATTTTTAATTTTCAATAATTCATTATGATGATGGTCGACAGATTGAGCCATATCATCTAACCTTGAATGCGTTTCATTCATCGAATAATTTAGCGTTGATGACATTGAATCAACAGAATCAGCAAGATGATCCATCGAATCATTCAGTGTTGAAGACATTATATCAACAGATTTGGCAAGATTAGCCATTGATTTTGATATTTGCCATTCTATACGATTTAATGCCTGAGCAAGATTAGTGAATCCTGCGACGAGAATTTGATTGGTTTTACGCTGTTCATAGATAGTGGCAAAATGAAAATCACATTGTGCGGAACGTACTATTACTTTCATACGACCTGATGCTGAATTAGCAATACTTAATTTATCTGCCGACTTCCGGGCAAGGGGAAATTGGGGCGGTATATTATCGTACTTTTTAATCAGCTCAGTATATTGAGATAAGTTGTTATTTATTTGTTTAACTCCCTCATCAAAGTGTCCTAGCGAAGTTGTTGCATATTCAATAGAATCCCAAAATGGAGCGAATGCCCTTTCTTTGAGATCAATTTCTGCTTGATTCAAATATTCCTCAGCAGTTCTTATATGCTCTGGGATTTCTTCAAAGACAGATAGTGATTTGTTGCCTAGAGTAATCATATTATTGAAAAGTCGCTCCTGCTCTTCTTTGTGTTTTTTTATGCGAGCTTCCTCATCAGCTTTTCTTTTTAACTCTCTTGCTCTCTCAGCCTCCTCATCAGCTTTTCTTTTCCACTCTCGTGTTCTCTCAGCATCCTTTCGTTCAGCTTCCTGTGCTTTGACTTTTTCATATATCTTTAAGAATATGAACATGGCCAGAAAGAGTCCTGTAACAATAAACAATGTTATTTTTCCATTGTAGATCGCCAGCGCAAAAAAACCAATTATTACTAGCAAAACTACTAATTCCATAAATTCCATAAGTAACCTCTATCTTTTTGCTGCATTAAATTGTTGCCTTGTAGTTTAGTTCAATCGGTACTGTAATAATAGTGAAAATATATCATTTAGCTCAGTATTCTGGTAGTTGTGAACTATGTTGACCCATGGTCATGGATGCCTGACGGGAAGTAAAAATCACCGTGGTAAGTATCCATTCTTTCTGCTATCCAGCGGTCCCAAATCCTGATCGGATGCAGTTTGTATTTGGACTCATGGATTTTGATTTGGTTGCTAAAGGTTGCGATAAGTGTTACTTTATGTTAAAAGGAGTTAAGATCATGTCAAAGACAAAAGGCGTCAAGTTAGACGACACTACCCAGCAACGGCTTGCAGCACTGGCTCGTATTCGTGACAGGTCGCCTCACTGGCTCATGTGCAAGGCTATCGAAACATTTCTGGATCGTGAAGAAAGATACGAGCAGGAAAAACGTGAGGATATGGAGCGTTGGGAACGTTATCAATTGACCGGCGATGCAGTGCCCCATGAAAAGGCTGCCGAGTGGATCGAAAATCTGGCGCAAGGAAAGGTGACGGCTTGTCCCAAATAAAATGGCTTCTGGAAGCGTTGGCCGATGTCGAGCGGCTTCACGCTTTTCTGCACGAAAAGAGCCCCGATGCGGCTGCACGAGCAGCAAAGGTCATTCTGGACGGTGCAGGTCTCCTGAAATCAATACCTGAGATAGGCCGCCCAATGGATGATAACACCGGCAGACGTGAGCTGGTCATCTCATTCGGGGCAGGGGCATTTGTTCTTCGCTATATGTGGGACAAACATGATACCGTTGTTATTATTCGCGTCTGGCACAGCAAAGAAAACAGGCCGTAAAACCAGTCGGAATGCCCTGTTTCCTGATCTCATCGCGGATAAGCATGAAATACGCGAGATGTTTCTCCTTTCTGCCCTCAGTTGACAGCTTTAGCGTGAGCGTTTCCGTACCGTTTTCTTTAACTCGGCTTCATACGGTTCATACTCACCCAGATGAGCTCGCATGAGGCTTTTACAGAGTATTCCGTGGTTGGGTACGAAGAAGTGCAGCAATTCATGGACGATAACGTAGTCCCAGACTCGTTCGTCCATATCCAGCAACTCGACATTGAAATTCAGACGACCCTCGGTGGAGCAGGAGGCCCATTTGTTTTTCATAGGCCGGACACCGAGCCATACTACCCGGACATCTAGCTTTTCAGCCCACTCGCGGACGCGCTGCTTGAATCGGATTTTCGGGTTTTCAGCAGTCATGATTCAAATTCGGTTTGCTCAGGCAGATTCTCTAAGGTCGCAATTTGCGACCTTAGAAAAGGATGGCGGTCGGGGACGGCATAGAAAATATTATCCCTACGTTTTCACGGAGCAAGGTGTTTCCATGCTTTCTGCTGTTTTGCGCAGTGAAACTGCAGTCATGGTCAGCATCAAAATCATCAATGCCTTCGTGGAAATGCGGCGGTTTCTCCAGCAAAATGCAAATGTCTTTACCCGGCTGGATTCTGTTGAACGTCGCCAGATTGTCTTTGAGGCAGAAACAGAAAAGAATTTTGAAAAGATATTCAAGGCGCTGGAATCAGGTGAACCTTCAAAGCAGGGGATATTTTACAACGGTCAGATTTATGATGCTTACACGTTCGCCTGCGATCTTGTGCGGAAGGCCCGAAGCCGGGAGTTGGAGCCGAAGATGAGGTCGACGCGGGTGGCGGTCCACCAGGGTTCGCCGGTTTTCAGGCCGCTTGCTGAAGACGCCATGTCTGGATTCTTCGACATTGAGCAGCAAGCCTGTTCGAAATCGCCGGAACCGCTAAGCCCAATGTTGGATGGTCGGAATTCTTTTTTATTATGCTTTAAGAGGTTGTTCTGTATTCAATTGTTTATCTATAAATATCTTCATCAGTTACTGTGAGGTGCAATGGGCTAATCAGCTGAACGGCTTTTTGCATCGGTTGAATTAGCGGGGTTATACTCTCCTTAGTTATCCCTCTTTAGATCCCCACGAATACTGATGGCCTTCTCTCCTATAAGCACATTTAACAAAGCCTTACGTATGGCTTTTTGCTCCGAAGCTTCGTCTTGGCTAACAGGAATACTTTCTAAATCCATCTTTAGAGCGGAGTCTCCATAAAGCAATCGAAGTAGCCCACGACGAATAAGCATGTTTTCGTTCTCTAACTGCCCATGTGCTTCTGGTGCATAGACACCCTTTTTTACGTGAACTTCATCGAACTCGTAACCTAAGCACTTTCCCATTTCCATCAAGAGTGTGGTGAGGCGGTCAATGCGTTTATCGACCCATTGCTGCTGAATGGCTTCTTCTGAGTCTTTCGGAAAACTTGCAAGATGATCTAAGTATGTTTTCCACGCATCCGTAACAGACTTGTAGCGTTTCCCTTGGAATTCGAGGTCAATCATATTGAGGGCTTGTACATGCTCTGGTGAAACGTTTGCGGCACGAGTTGCCATGAGGGTCTTAAAGATCCGCAGTCGCCTTCCACGTTCCTCACGGAAGATTTCTAGCCATTTCTGAACCTGCACGGCAATTACTGGTGCAAGTATAATTGCTACGATCATCAGTACTTCGTTCAAGGCCACGTTTTCCTCACTTTTTTTAAATTTGTTGACCAGTGATTCGGGTATTATGATTAAGCTGTGCAGCGCGATGAAAGGAGCGTACGAGTGCGCAATTGGTTTGAGAATTTATTCATTAATTAATTAAACATGTTGCGTGTAGACGTCGCTCCGCTTCCGAACGCTCATATTTATGCCATTCATCGAGATTATCCGGCTGTAACTTGCGGATGCCCTTCTGAAAGAATTGAAACGCCTTTTTTCTAGAGATGCCGATAAATCTATAAAGTCTTGACGAATTACCTCCCCAAGATTGAGAAATCGTTCAGAAGGCACTCGCTCCAGGTAAAGGTGCAATGTAATCAGGTGATCTTGGACGAAATTAACCTCTCGTTTCGATGAAGTCGAAAGCCATGTGGTGCCTTCCACACATAGCTGTGTAAAGTGGGTAAACCAATCTTCAAAGGTTTTGCGAGAAATCATAATTTGAGGTGAGCGCCCGCACCTCGCCTGAATCCGCCACTTCTCCTAGAGCAACCATTACACGCATCTCAGTGACCAAGGATATCACCTTCTCATGGGCATCAATCCGACGATCAAGAATCTTGCTTGACACTGCAAGATTAAATTCCCGCTTTTTAAGTAGAAGTGCGCCTACAAAAGACAAAATGCCCCCGCCAACGCCCCCACAAGTGCGATGACGGCGCTTGCATTCTCATTCAAGAAATATCTCCAATCGAAGTCCATTTATATTCTCGCTAACGATAGAACTCAGGTGGCTACTACCGCATAGCATCGATAGGATCGACGCTGTAGCAGGTTGCCTGGAGTATTTTGTAAGAGCTTATACAGTACGCCTTCGCCATGGGCTACGGTGCTTGGGCATGACATCTCTTATGTAATCAGCCATACAATTATCAGTATCAATCACAGACTGAACTATTAGCGTTCTATATTCACCTGAATTGATCGATTAGTATCTGACCAGCAGCATCAGCCGGTGAAAAAATCCCGGTTGTCCCTATAGGGCTACCGTTTTAACGTTTTGTTCTGGTCTGTGCGTACGTCACACGCCAGTTTAATGCCTGTGATAGGG
>JADHTF010000005.1 GCA_016776555.1 Chlorobium phaeobacteroides | reverse complement strand
GTACCCATCAGGCATTAAAGTCAGCGATAAGGAGTTTGAAGCGATCCGGATCACACGAAATGAATTTCATGGCGAGTGGAACTACAGGATTGACCCGCATGATTCCTGAATTTGTTCTGTTTATTTGTTAACAGATCCTAAGTGGGGAATGGGGAAGAGGAAATGGATAGTGGATAATGGATAGTGGATAGTGGATAATGGAAGAGGGGGAGGATACTGAGTTACGTGTTAGGGGTTAGGTGCTAAGTGGGGAATGGGGAAGAGGCAATGAATAGTGAATGGGTAGTAGGGAATAGGTAGTGGGGAGTTTCTTCTCCCCCAGTCATCTTCGGGCTTGACCCGAAGATCCAGTGTTATGTGGGGGGGGCTGAGCAATGAGCAATGAGGGGAAATACATAGTGAATGGGGAGAGAAGTAGGAAGTGAGAAGTCAGAAGCCCGAAGCCCGAATGGGGGGAAATGGATAATGAATAATGAATAATATCTGGAGACTGAAGACTGAAGACTGAGGACTGGGGATTTGTAATCGGTAATTTTTGAGAGTGATATGAAATTTGTTGATAGCGCGAAAATATATGTGAAGGGCGGAAACGGCGGGAACGGCTGTATGAGTTTTCGAAGAGAGAAGTATGTCCCGAAAGGAGGGCCTGACGGCGGTGATGGAGGCAGGGGAGGTCATGTCTATCTCAGGGCTGACGGCCAGATGTCCACCCTGCTTGATTTCCGTTACAAGAAGCATTATGAGGCGCAAAGAGGCGTTCATGGTCAGGGTTCGAAAAAGAATGGAAAAATGGGTAAGGATACTGTTATACCTGTTCCCTGCGGTACTGTTGTCAGGAACGCGGCAGACGGAAGCCTTATTGCCGATCTGACCGAAGAAGGTGAAGAGCTGCTTGTGGCTGAAGGCGGTAAAGGAGGGAAAGGTAATCCTCATTTTGCCTCATCGACACGCCAGGCGCCAAGATATGCCGAGCCGGGAGGAGTCGGAATGGCGCTTGAAATAGAACTGGAACTGAAACTGATGGCCGACGTGGGTCTGGTGGGATTTCCCAATGCGGGTAAATCGACGCTGATCTCCTCTGTTAGTGCTGCCAGGCCGAAAATTGCCGACTATCCTTTTACGACGCTGGTGCCGAATCTCGGTATTGTTCAATACAGGGAGTACAGCTCTTTTGTTATGGCGGATATTCCCGGAATCATCGAGGGCGCGGCTGAGGGCAAGGGCCTCGGTCTCCAGTTTCTCAAGCATATCGAGAGGACAAAGGTTCTTGCAGTACTGATCGCTGCGGATAGTGAGGATATAGAAGCAGAGTACGCTTCGCTTAAGAGAGAGATGGAGCGATTTGGTTCCGGGTTGCTGGAGAAGCCGAGAGTGGTGCTGATAACAAAAATGGATATTGCTCCCGAAGATTTCAGTGTTCCCTCATTCAGCGATGACGCGCCTGTGCTCATGATTTCCAGCGTTACCGGAGAGGGGATTGACGTGCTGAAAGATGAACTGTGGAGCAGAGTCAAAAGCGAGGGATAGCACTGAGGACAGGGTGTTTACATTTTTTTCCTGAACTGAGCGTGTGTTGAAGCGCTCAGTCAGGTTTTCATTACAGCCGTATTTCACTATTGACTATTATGTCATCAACCCCTGGTATTTCAATAAGGACAGCCCGTCTTTCCGATGCACTGGCTATAGAAGGAATAACCTCTCTGTATGCTGAGAAAGGGTATATGCTGAAGCGTGCCCCGGAAAATATTATCGAGAATATTCGTAACTTTTTTGTTGCCGAAAAGGATGGCTCGGTTATCGGCACGTGTGCGATATCGTTTTTTACGCTTCGTCTGGCTGAGATCCGCACGCTTGCAGTGCTTGATTCGTTCATGCGGTGCGGTGTGGGCAGTATGCTTGTCAGGCAAGCTGAAGAGGTTCTACGTGAAGAGGGGGTGACAACCGTATTTGTGTTGACGCTGAGCCCTGATTTTTTTCTCAGCATGGGCTACCGCGAGGTGAAAAAAGAGATGTTCCCTCAGAAAATCTGGAGAGATTGCACCAACTGTCCGAAGCTGATGGCCTGCGACGAGATTGCCATGATCAAGGAACTGGACAGACCGGAATCCAGAACCTCAGAGTAGGGAGGGGATTGTCGATGTGTTGAGCTGTTGATTTGTTTCGTGACCGTACCCGGTGTGGTAAACGGTCAGGGTATGACAGGATATCAAGTTTTTGACTTTTGAATTTTTACTTTTGACTTAAAACTTATACGTGATTATTCAGGAAGTTATCGTTAAGAACAAGGCAGGTTTGCATACAAGGCCTGCAGCGGCGGTTGTCAAGATTGCAGCACGGTTCAAATCGGATTTTTTTATTGAAATGCGCGGATCCGAGATAAACGCGAAATCGATTATCGGGGTGATGAGTCTTGCTGCTCCAAAAGGCACAAAACTTATTCTTAAGCTTGATGGTGAGGACGAGGAGGAGGCTGCCCGACAGCTGATCGATTTTTTCGAACAGGGTTTTGGTGAGCAGTAGGGTATGCATGTTTTTGCTCTGTCACGTCTGTCCGTGATCTGTTAGGAGATCATCGCTAACTCTTTTATCGAGGTGCATTTGAAAGCCCTGCATGTTGCCCTTGTCAGTCCTTTTTTTCCTCTCAAAGGAGGCATAGCCCGTTTCAGCACAACGTTACGCAACGTTCTCCTGAAACGAGGACGAAAGGTAGACGGGATTTCTTTCAAACGGCTCTACCCCGGGATTCTGCTGCGAGGAAAAGCTGTCTTTGAGCCCGGTGCTTCCATCGAGCCTGAAGACGGGGTTCTTCCTCTGATCGATACGCTCAATCCTTTGACGTGGTTTGCAACGGCCCGCTCTATCAGACGGATACAGCCGGAAATCATGATCTGCGCATACTGGCTCGGGCCACTCTCGCCGATTTATTGGCTGTTACAACGCATTACCGGTATAAAAATGATCGTGTTGATGCATAATTACACATCGCATGAGCGTTTTTTTGCTGAAAAGAAATTCCGTGATCTTCTCCTGAAAGAGGCTGATGGTGTTGTGACGCTTTCTGAATATGTTGCCCGACAGGTGAAGAATTCCTATCCTGAGGTGCCGGTCAAGGCGCTGTTTCATCCTGTCTACAGCCCGGGCGGCACATTGATTTCGCGTCAGGACGCGTGCCGCACGCTCGGGATTGATCCACAAGAGCGTGTGCTTCTGTTTTTCGGCTATGTCAGGGAGTACAAGGGGCTCGATCTTCTTGTTGACGCCATGCCTGAAGTGGTTCGTCGCCATCCAGGTACCCGTCTGGTTATCGCCGGGGAGTTTTATTATGGAGAGAAGCTGTTCCGTGAGCGTATAGAGCAGCTTGGTGTCGGTTGCCGGGTAAGCGTGTATCCAGGGTTTGTCCCTCCGGAACGGATGCGGCTTTTTTTCTCTGTTGCCGATGCAGCGGTGCTTCCCTACAGGGAGGCCTCACAGTCCGGTGTCGTACAGCAGGCTTACGGGTTCGGGTGTCCCGTTATCGTTTCCGGCATGGGTGGGCTTCCTGAGGCGGTTGACGAGGGGAAGACAGGGGTTGTGGTCCGGGATCTTGATCCTCTGTCTCTGGCGGATGGTATCTGTTCATTTCTTGAGAACAGCAAAGCGGTTCCCTACCGGGAAAATGTTGATCGATATGCCGCTCATTTTTCATGGGAGGTTTTTGCGGAGAAGCTGGAGGAATTCACGCTGGAGGTGGTCGCATGAGCGGTGCCGATGGAGCTGTCTATGTTATCGTGGTGAACTGGAACAACGCCGGTGATACGATACGATGTCTGGAATCACTTTCCGGTGTCAACGTAACCGAGATGAGGGTTCTGGTTGTCGATAACGGTTCAACCGATGGATCGGCTGACACTATCAGGAAACGCTTTCCGCAATACGGTCTGCTGGAACTGGAAACCAACAGGATGTATGGCGGAGGGTGTAATGCGGGTTTTGAGCTGGCTCGAAAAGAGGGTGCGGAATATGTGATTTTTCTGAACAACGATACGGTTGTTGATCCGGGATTTCTCGAACCGCTGATCTCGTCTTTTCGGGATCATGACACTGTCGCTATCACGGTTCCCAGAATATATTACATGGATTTTCCCGATCGTCTCTGGTATGCTGGCGGTGAGGTGGATCTGCGTACGGGAAGGGTCGCCCATCGGGGTATCCGGAAAAAGGACGGGGAGCGTTTTGATCGTGCCTGTGAGACAGAATACGCTACCGGTTGTTGTCTGGCGATGCGGGTATCGGATTTCAGCCGTTTTCAAGGATTTGATGAACGGTTTGCGCTGTACGGCGAGGATGTCGACCTTTCGCTCAGGGTTCGTGAGGCGGGAAAGCGGGTTCTTTATGTGCCGGCATCGAGAGTATGGCACAGCGTGAGTGCTTCCGGAGCCGGCGAGCTGGATGTTCAGAAGCTCTGGCGAAAGAATCTGTCGCTGCTGAGAGTGCTTGCCAAACACCGGGCATGGCCGGGAATGGCGGTCTATCTGCTCCTGGCGCCGTATCGGGTGCTTACGGGTACCGGTGCTGTTCTTCTCTCGAGGATGAAAACAGGCTTCGCTGAGCCTTCGGAGGGAGCGCGATGACGCAGAAGATAACCATAGCGAGAGAGGCGGGATTTTCTCTGGCAGGGTTTATCGCAGGCCAGGGGTTCCGTTTTTTTTTCAATCTTGTGGTGGCCTCTTTGCTTGGCCCGGATTCTCTTGGTGCCTATGCGCTCACACTGGCGGTTATTCAAATTGCCGAGGTGGTTGCTGTTGGCGGTCTGGATGCCGGAGTGCTTCGATTCGTCAATCTGCACGAACGTCAGCCGGATAAACAGCAGGGTATTGTCGCTGCGGCCCTGAAGTCCTCCCTGCTGCTTTCTCTGCCTCTGGCCGTTCTGATTATTGTTTTTTCAGGCTTTCTCAGCTCTCTGGTTGCCGGTGGCAACCTGTTACGCCTGATGCTTGTTTCTTATGCCTGCTCCGTTCCGTTCCATGTGTTTATAGCAGTTGCCGGCCATGCGGTGCAGGCGCACAAAAAACTGCTTCCGAGGGTTATCGCCGGTCAGATTCTTGTGCCGGGCGGGATGCTGCTGTTCTTTGTGCTGATCTACATGGTTTCCGGAGGAGTACCCGCGCTGCTTATAGCGCTTCCTCTCTCCGCGTTTGCCGGTTTTGTCTGGATATGGAAAGCGCTTCGGTTCAATACCGGGGTTTCGGCAGGGGATATTGTCCGGGCGAAACCGGAAAAAGAGATGGCGCGATACGCCCGTCCGCTTCTGGTTGTCGCATGTATGGGTATGGTGAGCCACTGGCTGGACATTCTGATGCTGGGCTGGTATGCCGGAACCGAAACTGTCGGGCTCTATCAACCGGCGGTCAGGACGGCCGGTCTGATGCGTTCGGTTCTGCTCGCGGTGGCCGGTATCACCGCTCCGATCGTTGCCGGGATGCATGGTCGCGGAGAGAGAGAGGAAATAGAAAAACTGCTCAGGATTGTCTCCCGCTGGGTATTGATCGCGGCCATCCCTCTCGCGGTGGTCCTGATGGTTATGCCCGCTACTGTTCTCGGTCTTTTCGGTGATGCGTTTACCGTCGCGTCGCCTGTGCTGATTGTGCTTGCGGCCGCGGTGCTGGTGCAGTCATTTTTCGGTTTGCTCGATACGGTGTTGCAGATGACCGGATACCCGAAGCTTTGTGCCATCAATGCGGCAGCGGGACTTGTGGTGCATGTGGCGCTCAACTTGCTGCTGATTCCGTCCTATGGTATGATCGGGGCCGCGTGGGGACTGCTGCTGGTCTATCTTCTGCTTGGCATTGCAAGGGCGGTCGAGGTTCGGGTGTTTCTTGACATGCATTCGTTTTCCTGGTCACTGCTCAAGCCTCTTGTCGCGGGAGTTGTCTCAGGTCTGGCGCTGTTGTCCGTCAAACCATTGCTTGCAGGTCTCTCTGTTGCAGCGACCCTTGGAGGTGGTATGTTGCTTGTTCTGGTCATCTATTTGCTTCTTGTCAGGCTAATGAAGTTGGAACAGGAGGAGATGGAGGTTATTTTGAAGCTATTTTCTTTTGTGATAAAAAGATGACAGGCCAGTGAAAAATAGTGTAGTTCCCTTTTTTTTCGCCCTCGCCGGATATCTGCTCCTTGTCGCGGGGCTTTTTTACCCGGTGGTTTTTCAGGGACAGCTTCCCGCATCGCCCGACAGCGTCAATCCCATGGCGACCTCCCTGGCGCTCGACGCTCTCTTTGAACAGACAGGGCACTACCCTTTGTGGCAGCCGTGGTCTTTTTCAGGAATGCCTACGGTCGAGGCTTTCACCTATCTTAACGGCCTCTACTATCCAGGTGTTGTGCTTGATCTGTTTGCTCTCGACGGCTTGAAGCTGCAACTGCTTCATTTCGTGTTTGCCGGCCTGGGAGGGTTTGTGCTGCTGCGGCGGTTCAGGCTTCACGCTATAGCTGCGTTTCTTGGAGGAGCGGCATTTATGCTTACCCCCTATATGGTGACCATGTTTGTCTTTGGCCACGGAAGCCAGCTTATGACAGCGGCTTACATGCCCTGGATCCTCTGGGCCGGGGTTCGGCTTCTCGATACCATGCACCCTTCGGATATGGGCATTCTCGCTCTTCTGGTCGGGTTTCAGCTACAGCGCGGTCACGTACAGATCGCCTATTATACCTGGATTCTGCTGTTTTTTCTGATTCTGCTGAGCGTGGCGACGGCTCCTTCCTCCGCAGTCAGGATACGGCAATCCGCTATGGCCTTTGTCGCGCTCTGTATCGCGATCGTGATTTCCTCATCAGTCTATCTGCCGGTTTTTGAGTATACCCCGTATTCGGTTCGTGGCTCAGGTGCAGGTGGAGGCGCGGCCTATGAGTACGCCACCATGTGGTCCATGCATCCGCTGGAATACAGTACCTTCCTGCTGCCAGGCGCGTTTGGCTTCGGAGGGGTCACCTACTGGGGGCGGATGCCGTTTACCGATTTCCCGAACTATGCGGGAATTGTCGTGCTTCTTCTTGCTGCGACAGGCCTGGTTGCCGAGCGCAAAAAGATTGTTGTCAGGGTGCTTGCCGTCAGCATGCTCCTGATGGCCTTTCTTGCTTTCGGTAAGTTCTTCAGCCCGGTCTACGACCTGTTTTATCATGTTGTCCCGTTTTTCAGCCGGTTCAGAGTTCCGTCCATGGCCCTCATTGTCGTTTCCCTTAATCTTTCATTACTTGCCGGATTCGGACTCCATGCCCTGATGCAAGGGGTCAGGGGAAAAGGAGCGGTTATTCTGAAATCAGGGGCGCTGCTTCTTGCGCTGTGCATGCTTGTGTTTCTGTTTGCCGAAAAGCCTTTCGAGCAATTCCTGCGCACACTGTTTCCCTCTCCTCCGGTTGAAAGCGCGGAACTTGCCGGTATGATCAATCAGGTTCGCTGGGAGATGTGGCGCTCCGGTTTTCTGGTTCTTTTCTTTTCAGGGAGTTTTTTTACGTTTCTTGTCTGGCTCCGATCGAAGAAAATACTGGGCGGAGCCCTGTTTGCATTGCTGGTTTCAGGGCTCGCTGTTTTCGATCTGCTGCTTGTCGATCGTCAGGTGGTAACACCTTCCGGCAACGCTCTCCGGCCCTCCAGTCTGGTTTCCGGTGAGTATCTTGAACAGGCGTTGGCCGAGGACGGAGTGACGCGATTTTTTGAAGGTGAACAGGGTCTGTTCAGGATTTATCCCGCGGGGCGGCTTTTCGGAGAGAACAAGTTTTCAGTTTTCGGCATCGAGTCAGCGGGTGGTTACCATCCCGCGAAACTTCAGGTGTATGATGAAATGCTCAGGGCTTCGCAGAACCTGTCGAATATCGACCTGTTACGGATGCTGAATGTCCGGTATGTGGTCACTATGTCCCCGATTGATCATCCGCTTCTCGATGCGGTCTATGAAGGAACCCTTCGTCTGGCAGGAGGGCCGGTGGAGGTGACGGTATACCGTCTGTCCGGCGCGATGGGGCGGGCGTGGTTCGTTCGCGAGGGTATTTCAGTCAGGGAGCATGAGGATGTCTATGGAAGTCTGCTCGGTGGAGGGGTCGCTGTTTCTCGTCAGGCGCTGGTAGAGCAGGCATCATGGGAGGGCAGAAAACTGTTCGGCGACGGCAGGGTTGTTTCAATTGACGCGGCTCCTGAAAAAATTACACTCTCGGTGGTTGCCGGGCAGGATGCGTTTCTGGTGCTGAGCGAAATCTATTATCCTTTACGATGGAAAGCGGAGATAGACGGCAGGGAGCAGAAGGTACTCAGGGTAAATGGAATATTGCGCGGAGTCCAGGTGCCTGCCGGGGAGCATGACGTTGTTTTTTCTTTCGACAGAAAGAGTTTTGAAAATGGCAGGAAGCTTTCTCTCGCGGGTTTTATGGTCGGTTTGCTGCTTACCGTTTCAGGATTTTCAGGTTACGGGAGATGGCGCCGGATGAGGTAGTAACATAATGTGGTATTGAGTGAAAAAAATATTGTTTCTCTGCATGAACTTCCCCCCGATGATGACTGAAGGGGCGTCCCGTGCGTTCAAATTTGCGTCTTGCCTTCCTTCCTTTGGCTGGGAACCGATTGTCATCGGGCTTCATTCGATTTCAGGTCCGGAAATGGAACAGGCGCCGTTTGAGGTGTACTATGCAGGAAAGGAGTACTCGACCGGGGAGACCGATGCAGGAAAGCTTTTCAGGATAGTGCACGGTCTGCCTGAGAAAAAACGTTCAGTACGAGGTTTCAACGGGAGCAGCGGGTTGAGTTCTGTGGAAAAAAACTGGCTTAAAAAAGCAAAAAGTCTCGCCCGGAAAGTGCTGGATGAAAACCCTGATATTGAAATGATCTATGCCCAGGCTCCCTCCTTTGCTCCTCACAAGCTTGCGTTTGAGCTTTCGGGTGAAAACCATCTGCCTGTCATGTTCGATTGTATCCGCTCCTTTGCCCCGAACAGGCTTGAGAAGACCATCATGCATTCCGGCCACTGTGTTACCATGCCGTCACGGGAGTTAAAAGAGTTGTTTCTTCGAAAGTACCAGGGTGAGATTTTCCATGACGATATTTCAATCGTAAAGAACGGTTATGATCCGGAGGCTCTCCAGCTCTGCGAGGCGGAGGAGGAACAGGGAGGTCTCATGAGGTGGGTTTTTCATGTCGATATGGTTGATGGTCGAAATGACCTGAAACGCTTCTTTTCCGCGCTTTCTTCTCTGGTCGCTTCTCAGCCGGCGGTGAGGGGTGCGTTTTCGTTTGCCTTTACAGGGCCGGGGTCCCGGGATGTGAGGCGTTTTGCTGAAAAATACGGTCTTGATGATCTTATTGAGGCAGGTGCTGTCTGGTCTCATCGTCGTGAGCTGGAACTCTGTAAGCGTGCGGACATTGTCTGTCTGGTACTTGGCAGTGCTGAAGGTCACGAGGTGTCTATACCGGAGCGGCTGTTCGATATTCCCGGGATGGATGCGTCGATTGCCGGCATTGTTCCTGATGGTTTGTCAAAACAGTGTATTCTCGGCATGGGCGGCAGAACGGTGCAGGCTGATCAACCGGATGCAATTGCCGGTTTTCTGCAGGACTTATTCATTCTGTGGCGTTCCCGGCAGTTGCCGAAGGTTAGTGGAGCTGCGGCGGATAGTTATCATATTCGATCAGTCATGCAGGATTTTATCAGGGAGATGGCTGTCAGACTTCCCGTTGCGTGAGCCGTAGAGAAGCGTGTTGAGGAATCGTTGAAAAGTCTTGAAAAAATGTAGCGTCTGTCTTTGTATTTTTTGTAGAAATATTTTACCTTGGTTGTCCTTATGGATTTTTATGATTGATTCATGCTTGAAGGTTTAACCAAAAGAACAGAAGAGAGTTTAGAATATGCCGACGATTCAGCAGCTTATCAGACGCGGTAGAAAAACCAAGGCGTCAAAAACAGCGTCACCGGCTCTTGAGAGGTGTCCGCAGAAGCGGGGTGTCTGTACGCGCGTCTATACGACAACGCCTAAAAAGCCTAACTCTGCGCTCAGAAAGGTTGCTCGTGTGAGGTTGTCAAACAAGATAGAGGTGACTGCCTACATTCCGGGTGAAGGTCATAACCTGCAGGAGCACTCGATTGTGCTTATCCGTGGCGGAAGGGTCAAGGATCTTCCTGGTGTCCGGTATCATATTGTGAGAGGGTCGCTGGATACGTCCGGAGTTGCCGATCGCAGGAATTCACGTTCAAAGTATGGAGCCAAGCGGCCAAAAGAGGCTGCTGCCAAGTAAATCGAATCTATTAATTGCTGATAAATATGGCCAAGAAAGTTGTAGGCGGCGGTGTCAAGCCTGATTTGCGTTTCAGTGACGAGAGTGTCGCCCGATTGATCAATGCTGTTATGCTTGACGGAAAGAAGGATGTAGCGGCAAAAATAGTGTACGGGGCAATGGACATTATTGCCGGGAAGATGAAGGATGAAGAGCCTCTCGAGGTATTTCGTCGTGCTCTGTCGAATGTCGCTCCTCTGGTTGAGGTTCGCAGCAAGAGGGTTGGTGGGGCTACCTATCAGATTCCTATGGAGGTAAAGGCTTCCAGGCGGGATGCGCTGGCTTTTCGCTGGATCAAGCTGTATGCTACGCGTCGCGGAGGGCGTTCCATGTCGGAAAAGCTTGCTGCCGAGCTGATGGATGCGGCGAGTGAGCAGGGCGCTTCTGTAAAGAAGAGGGATGAGGTACATCGTATGGCGGATGCGAACAAGGCTTTTGCTCATTTCAGGTTTTAATAAATTATAACGGTCGAAAGATTGATCACATGGCACGGCAAGTTGGTTTAGCGAATGTGCGGAATATAGGCATCATGGCTCACATAGATGCAGGAAAGACGACGACTACAGAGCGGATTTTGTACTATACCGGGCGTCTTCACAGGATGGGTGAGGTTCATGATGGCGGCGCGACCATGGACTGGATGGAGCAGGAGAAAGAGCGGGGTATAACGATTACTTCGGCGGCCACGACCTGTTTCTGGGAGCCTAAGGGCGGGAACTTTGTCGATGTCAAACATCGCATCAATATTATTGATACTCCCGGTCATGTTGATTTCACTGTGGAGGTGGAGCGTTCGCTGAGGGTTCTTGATGGCGCGGTCGCACTCTTCTGTGCGGTTGGTGGTGTTGAGCCGCAGTCTGAAACTGTCTGGCGTCAGGCGAATAAATACAAGGTGCCGAGAATTGCTTATGTGAACAAGATGGATCGTGTCGGTGCTGATTTCTATGCTGCGGTCAAGGCTGTGAAAGAGAGGCTCGGTGCGAATCCGGTGCCGATTCAGATTCCGATAGGTCAGGGCGAGATTTTTGCCGGTGTTGTCGATCTGATCCGTATGAAAGGGATTATTTACGATAAAGAGGATGGCAGTACCTTTGAAGAGGTAGAGATTCCGCATGATCTGGAGACTGAGGCAAAGCATTGGCGGATCAATATGCTGGAGGCTGTTTCCGAGGTGGATGAAACGCTTCTGGAGAAATACCTTGAGGGAGAAGATATTACTGAGGCCGAGGTTCGCAAGGTTCTGAGGGAGGCGACGCTTAACGGCAGTATCATTCCTGCGCTGTGCGGTTCTTCGTTCAAGAACAAGGGTGTTCAGTTCATGCTCGACGCGGTTATCGAATATCTCCCGTCACCGGTTGATGTGGGTTCGGTCACGGGTCACCATCCTGGAGATGACAGCGGGATTTCGCGTAAGCCGAGTGATGATGAACCGTTCGCGGGCCTGGCGTTCAAGATCGCTACTGATCCGTTTGTCGGTAAGCTGACTTTTTTCCGGGTCTACTCAGGCGTTCTTGAGGCAGGAAGTTATGTGCTCAACGCGTTGACCGGAAAGAAAGAGCGTGTCGGAAGGTTGATGCAGATGCACTCCAATAAGAGGGAGGATCGTGACGCGGTGTTTGCGGGTGATATTGCCGCGGCTGTCGGGCTGAAGGATGTGAAGACGGGTGATACGCTCTGTGATGCAGGTAAGCCTATCGTTCTTGAGAAGATGGTGTTTCCCGAGCCGGTTATACAGATTGCTATTGAGCCGAAAACCAAGGCTGATTCGGACAAGTTGGGTGTTTCTCTCGGAAAGCTTGCTGAAGAGGATCCTACCTTCAGGGTCTCCTCTGACGAAGAAACCGGTCAGACGCTGATAGCCGGTATGGGTGAACTGCATCTGGAGGTGCTGGTTGATCGTCTTAAGCGTGAGTTCAAGGTGGAGGCCAATGTCGGTCAGCCTCAGGTTGCCTACCGTGAGACAATACGTGGTACGGTTGAGCATGAAGGTAAGTTTGTCAGGCAGTCCGGCGGTAAAGGTCAGTTCGGTCTGGTGAATATCAAGGTTGAGCCTCTTGAAGAGGGTAAGGGGTATGAATTTGTTGATGCGATCAAGGGTGGTGTGGTGCCGAAAGAATATATTCCTGCTGTGTCAGCCGGTATTCAGGAGGCGATGAAAGATGGTGTTGTGGCCGGGTATCCTGTTCAGGATGTGAAAGTCACGCTTTACGACGGAAAATACCATGACGTCGATTCATCGGAAATGTCATTTAAGATCGCGGGTTCCATTGGTTTCAAGGGCGCGGCGAGAAAAGCCAATCCTGTTCTGCTCGAGCCGATCATGAAGGTTGAGGTTATCACTCCGGAAGAGTATCTGGGTGATGTGATGGGTGATCTTTCAAGTCGCAGAGGTCATATCGACGGTATGGGAGAGCGTGCCGGTGCACAGTTTGTGAAGGCCAGTGTGCCGCTAGCCCAGATGTTCGGCTATTCGACAGTTCTTCGTTCCATGACGCAGGGTAGGGCGAATTATACTATGGAGTTTGAATGTTACAATGAAGTGCCGAAAAGTGTAGCGGAAGCGCTTCAGGAAAAGAGCGGTGTGAAAGGTGACGGTTAAGATTCTGAAGAGGATAGCAGGCAGATTTACTTTTTATTACATAACAACAACAGTTAACCGATAGAGGGAGAAAAGATATGGCAAAAGAGGCATACAAGAGGGATAAGCCCCATGTCAATATTGGTACCATTGGTCACGTTGATCATGGTAAGACAACGCTTACAGCAGCAATAACATCCGTGCTGGCAAAAGCAGGAAATGCAGAGATGCGTGAATTCGGAGATATCGACAAAGCTCCTGAAGAGAGAGAGCGCGGTATTACGATTTCGACAGCTCACGTTGAGTACCAGACAGAAAAGCGTCACTATGCGCATATCGACTGTCCCGGTCACGCTGACTATATCAAGAATATGATTACCGGTGCGGCGCAGATGGATGGTGCGATTCTGGTTGTCGCGGGTACAGACGGTCCTATGCCGCAGACTCGTGAACACATTCTGCTTGCCCGTCAGGTGAATGTTCCTGCTCTTGTTGTGTTTCTGAACAAGGTGGATATCGCGGATCCTGAACTTCTCGAGCTGGTTGAGCTTGAGCTTCGTGAACTGCTTACAGAGTATGATTTTCCTGGTGACGATATTCCGATCATCAAAGGTTCCGCGTTGAAGGCTCTCGAAGGCGACGCTGAGGCCGAAAAGGCCATCATGGAGCTTATGGATGCAGTTGATGACTATATTCCTGAGCCGGTTCGCGACGTCGACAAACCGTTTTTGATGCCTGTTGAAGATGTCTTCTCTATTTCCGGTCGCGGTACTGTCGGTACCGGACGTATCGAGAGAGGCGTTGTCAAGATAAACGAAGAGGTCGAGCTTGTCGGTATCAAGCCTACCAAGAAAACAGTTGTAACCGGCATCGAGATGTTCCAGAAGATCCTCGATCAGGGTCAGGCCGGTGATAACGCGGGTCTTCTTTTCAGAGGAGTCGGTAAGGATGAGATCGAGAGAGGTATGGTTGTCGCCAAGCCGGGAACGATTACTCCGCACACCAAGTTCAAGGCCGAGGTCTACATTCTGAAAAAGGAAGAGGGTGGCCGTCATACACCGTTTTTCAACAACTACCGCCCGCAGTTCTATTTCAGGACCACTGATGTGACCGGTGCTGTAACACTGCCTGAAGGTGTCGAGATGGTTATGCCTGGTGATAATCTGTCGATCGAGGTTGAATTGATCGTTCCGATCGCCATGGATGAGAATCTGAGGTTTGCTATCCGTGAGGGTGGACGTACTGTCGGTGCAGGAACGGTAACCCAGATTATCGAGTAAGTCGCGGATACTGTTCGCAATGGGGGCGAGACATGGTTGCTCGCCTCTTTTTTATTCTAAACATTGAATGAGGATTACGACAAGTGGCTGTTCAGCAAAAGATCAGAATAAAGCTAAAATCCTACGATCATAGTCTGGTGGACAAATGGGCCGTCAAGATTATCGATGTGGTGAAGCAGACGGATGCTATCATCTTCGGGCCTATTCCGTTGCCGACCAAAACTCATGTGTATACGGTTAACCGGTCTCCGCATGTCGACAAGAAGTCCAGAGAGCAGTTTTCTTTTTCATCACACAAGCGGTTGATCGAGATAATTCCGACTGGCAGGACGATTGATATGCTGATGAAGCTTGAGCTTCCAAGCGGTGTGGATGTTGAAATTAAGTCTTAATGAAAATTGAAAAGCAAAGAGGAAATGGCTGCGATTCTTGGTAAAAAAATAGGTATGACCAGCATATACAATGCGAACCGCGAAGCGGAGCCATGTACGGTCATCCAGGCCGGGCCCTGTTTTGTTTCGCAGGTAAAAACAACCGAAAATGACGGTTATGAGGCATACCAGCTGAGCATAGGCGAAAGGAAAGAGGCAAAAGTTTCCAAGCCTTTGAGAGGGCATTTCGCTAAAGCGGGTATAGCTCCCGGATACAAGGTGGTGGAGTTCGGTAAAGATGATATGGGTCTTGATCTTGAGCAGGGCAGTGCTGTCAGTGTGGAGATATTCAGTGCGGGTGACGCTGTCGAAGTTCAAGGCGTATCAAAGGGGAAAGGATTTGCCGGTGTCGTCAAACGCCATAATTTCTCTGGTGGACAAAGGACTCACGGTCAGTCGGACAGGTTGCGCGCTCCCGGTTCTGTCGGTGGTGCCTCAGACCCGTCACGTACATTTAAAGGAACCAAGATGGGTGGCCGTATGGGCGGGAAGACTGTCAAGGTGAAAGGGCTGGAAATTGTAAAAGTTATTCCGGAATCAAATCTGCTTGTTATAAAAGGTTCAGTTCCGGGAGTCAAGAACTCCTATGTGCAGATTGTTTCTTCAAAAAAGTAAAAGGTGAGTACAGAGAGCATGGAACTTAAAGTTTTAAATACAGGCGGCTCTGAAACCGGTGAAGTCGTAACGCTCAATGACGCTGTTTTTTCTGCTGAGGTGTCGGAGCATGCCATGTATCTTGATGTTAAGTCCATCATGGCAAACCGGCGACAGGGTACACACAAGGCAAAGAATCGCTCCGAGGTGCGGGGTGGCGGACGAAAGCCTTACAGGCAGAAAGGCACCGGACATGCCCGCCAGGGTTCGACCCGATCGCCTTTGATGACTGGCGGCGGAACGATTTTCGGTCCTGAGCCGCGTGATTATGGATTGAAGGTTAATAAAAAGGTGAAAAAGCTTGCGCGCCGCTCTGCGCTTACAAATAAAGCTAATGAGGGCGGTATCGTGGTTGTAGAGGACTTTGTCTTCGATCAGATAAAGACCAGGCAGATGGCTGAGGTGTTGAAAAATCTCGGTCTTGACAGCAGAAAGACTCTTATGTTAATGCCGGAGCATAACGACATCATAGTCAGGTCAGGAAGAAATATTCCGAAGTTACAGGTCGTTGTTGCTGATAATGCCTCCACATATGACATACTCGACAGCCAGACTGTGCTTGTTCAGAAGACTGCGCTGAAGAAGATAGAGGAAACACTGGGTTAACTACAGAAGAGATAGCAAAAAAAAGGTGGTTATGAGAAATCCGTTATTGCAGCCCTGGCTTACAGAAAAAAGCACTCGTTTGACCGAGCAGCAGGGTCAGTATGCCTTCATGGTTAAGGCAGCTGCCGACAAAACAGACATTAAAAGAGCGATTGAGGAAAAGTTCGGCGTTGAAGTGCGATCGGTTCGCACTGCAAACTGCCTGGGAAAATCAAAAAGGCAGTATACCCGTAAAGGGCTCATTGCAGGAAAGAAAAACGATTGGAAGAAAGCTGTAATTACGCTCAAGCAGGGACAGGAAATAAATTACTATTCCGGTTCGACTGACCAGGGAGAAGAAAAGAAATCCAAAAAAGGTTAGACAATAGTTTACAATGGCGATCAGGAAATTAGGTCCAGTTACACCGGCATCAAGGTATCTGTCCTACTCGAAATTCGAGGAGGTTACGAAAAGCACACCGGAAAAAAGTCTGCTTGCTCCTTTGAAAAAATCAGGAGGCAGAAACCGCGCAGGTAGAATCACTTCCAGGCATAAAGGCGGTGGACACAAGCGTTTTTATCGGATCATCGATTTCAAGCGAAGCAAGGATAATATTCCCGCAAAAGTCGCGGCTATCGAGTACGATCCTAACCGTTCATCGAGAATTGCGTTGCTGCATTACGCAGACGGTGAAAAACGATATATCCTCGCTCCGAAAGGCTTGAAGGTTGGTGATGTGCTTCACAGCGGTGACAAGGTTGATATAAAAGTAGGCAACAGCATGCCTCTGAAGAATATTCCTCTTGGCGCGGATGTACATAATATCGAATTGAAGCAGGGCAAGGGCGGCCAGATGGCCCGGTCTGCAGGTGCGTTTGCCACGCTGGCGGCCAAAGAGGGTGATCACGCGACATTGAAACTTCCTTCAGGTGAAATTCGCAAGGTGCGTATCGAGTGCAGGGCGACTATAGGGGGTATCGGTAACGACGATCATGAAAATATAGTTCTCGGTAAGGCTGGACGAAGCCGCTGGCTGGGTATCAGACCACAGACACGAGGCATGGCGATGAACCCTGTCGACCATCCGATGGGCGGCGGTGAGGGCAGATCGAAGTCCGGTGGTGGTCGCAAACATCCTAAATCGCCGTGGGGCCAGCTTGCAAAAGGATTGAAGACCAGAAATAAAAAGAAGGCATCGAGCAAGCTGATCGTTCGTGGCCGGAAAGCGAAATAAGAACCGAAGCATTAAAACAAGCAGAGAATAGCAATATGCCAAGATCACTTAAAAAAGGGCCGTTTATCGAAAGCAAGCTGGAAAAGCGCATTGCAGCGTTAAACAGCAAGGATGAGAAGAAAGTGGTAAAGACATGGTCAAGAAGCTCGATGATAGCGCCTGAATTTGTCGGGCATACCATAGCGGTGCATAACGGTAAGTCACATATTCCCGTTTATGTCAGTGAAAACATGGTCGGTCATAAGCTGGGTGAATTTGCTCCCACGAGAACATATAGAGGCCACGCCGGCGGCAAGTCGGAAAAAGGCGGATCAGCTCCAAGGAAAAAGTAAACAGAATAACGCGGAAAGGTTAAGAAGACATGCAAGCTAAAGCAGTATTACGGCACACGCCGACATCGCCCAGAAAGATGCGCATTGTGGCGGGTCTTATTCGCGGGAAACAGGTTGACCAGGCAAAGGCAATCCTGATGAACTCGACAAAGGCAGCATCCCGCAACGTAATGCAGACTCTCAAGTCCGCGGTTGCAAACTATTCCCAGAAGAACCCTGATACGAGGGCTGGTGATAATGACTTGTTTATCAAGGAGATATTTGTCGACGAAGGACCGACCATCAAACGTATGCTACCAGCGCCTATGGGTCGAGCGTACAGGATTCGTAAACGTTCGAACCATTTGACGATAATCGTCGATACGGTAAATCCAGTATCATAAATAAACAACAAGGAGCTAACATTGGGTCAGAAAGTTCATCCTACTGGATTCAGATTGGGTATAATAAAGGACTGGACATCAAGGTGGTACGATGACGGGCCGGTAATCGCAGAGAAAATCAAGCAGGATCAGGTCATTCGCAACTATGTCAACACACGGTTGAAGAAAGAGCGCGCAGGAGTCGCCCGAATCGTTATCGAGCGTACGACCAAGCATATCAAGATCAATATTTTTGCTGCTCGTCCCGGTGCGGTTGTCGGCAGAAAGGGTGAAGAGATCAACAATCTTTCGCAGGAGCTGAACCGTATCACCGGTAAAGAGGTGAAAATCGATGTTGTAGAAGTTGTCAAGCCGGAAGTGGAAGCGCAGCTTATCGGTGAAAATATCGCATACCAGCTTGAAAACCGGGTCTCTTTCCGACGAGCGATGAAGCAGGCGATTCAGCAGGCGATGCGTGCCGGGGCGGAAGGTATCCGCATCAGATGCGCAGGAAGGCTTGGAGGTGTGGAGATCGCGCGTTCTGAACAGTATAAGGAAGGTAAGATCCCGCTGCATACTATTCGTGCAAATGTTGACTATGCAAGCGTAACCGCTCATACAATCGCAGGAGCTATCGGCATCAAGGTATGGGTCTATAAAGGAGAGGTTCTTGTTCAGCGTATCGACGCTGTTGAAGAGGAGGAGATGAAGAAAATCAGAGATCGCAGAAACGATCAGAGATCCAGAGGCGGAAGAGATTCACGTAACAAAAGACGCCGCAGACCGAAAAACACAGCCTGAGAGAGAAAAAGATAAGATCTTTACAATCAGAAAAAGAATGGAGTTGCCGGTATGTTAATGCCGAAGAGAGTAAAATATAGAAAGGTTCAGCGCGGCAGGATGAAGGGCGATGCGCAGCGTGGGACAACTATCAGCTTTGGTTCATATGGATTGAAAGCTCTTGAGCCTGCATGGATCACCAACCGTCAGATCGAGGCTGCTCGTATAGCGATGAACAGATATATGAAGAGGGATGGAAAGATCTGGATAAGAATATTTCCGGATAAACCTGTCACGAAAAAGGCTGCAGAAACACGCATGGGATCCGGAAAGGGTTCACCCGAGTTCTGGGTATCTGTTGTAAAGCCCGGCAGGATCATGTTCGAAGCAGATGGTGTACCGCTGGATGTTGCAACCGAAGCATTCAGACTGGCCGCCAAGAAGCTGCCGATCAAGACAAAGTTTATCGTTCGGCCTGATCTTGAAGGCTAATGTTCTAAACAGTCAGAATATATATCATGAGAAAAGAAGAAATAGCAGCAATGAGCGAGAAAGAACTTCTCGACAGCATAAAAGAGCTTGAAGATCGGCTTGCGGATCTGACATTTTATAAAGTTATCGAACCGCCGCAAAACCCTATGGTGTTCCGCAATTCGCGTCGTGCTATTGCGAGAATAAAAACCAGGTTGCGTCAGCTTGAAATGCAGAAAGCCACAGAAGCCTGAGGCGTCCTGCAAGAGGGTATACAGAGAGAGAAACTTAAAACCAGAGAATCGCAATGGTAAAAAGCGCGGAAGTGAGAAGAAGGAAAAAAAGCTGGGTAGGGAAAGTTGTCAGCGATAAAATGGACAAGGCTATAGTTATAGCTATAGAGCGCAGGGTTCAGCACCCGGTCTACAAGAAATATTTCAAGAAAACGACTCGTCTGATGGCTCACGATGAGAACAATGATGCGGGCATCGGTGATATCGTGAAGGTTACCGAGTGCAGACCTTTGAGCAAGAGGAAAAGCTGCCGTCTGGTAGAGGTCGTAGAAAAAGCAAAGTAAGCTTGTTTTTCATTTTCATTTTTTAATAAAGGTTGAAGTACGATGATCCAGAAAGAGACAAATCTGGTTGTAGCCGATAACAGCGGCGCGAAAAAAGTTCGATGCATACATGTGTTTGGTGGTACAGGAAGACGTTATGCCAGCCTCGGTGATCAGATAATGGTAACTGTCAAGGCAGCCGTTCCTGGTGGAGTTGTCAAGAAAAAAGAGGTGACAAAAGCTGTTGTCGTCCGGTGTGCAAAAGAAAAGAGAAGAAAGGACGGGTCATATATTCGCTTCGACGAAAACGCAGTTGTACTTCTCAATGCTCAGGGAGAGCCCCGCGGAACACGTATTTTCGGCCCGGTCGCCCGTGAGCTCAGGGACAAAAAGTATATGAAGATTGTTTCTCTTGCGCCTGAAGTACTGTAAGGCAGGAAACGAAAAGCGGGAGTAACTCAGCTGGTAGAGTCACAGCCTTCCAAGCTGTTGGTCGCGGGTTCGAGTCCCGTCTCCCGCTCATGATTTTGTGAAATATATCTCTGGAATGAAACATGAAAACAGGTATCAAGCAGGTTAAGCTGCATGTAAGAAAGAACGACACCGTTCTTGTAATAGCAGGCAATGACAAAGGGAAAACAGGAAAGGTCCTGAGAGTTTTTCCCCAGAAGAACAGAGTGATCGTCGAAGGGGTGAATATCCGGAAGCGTCATGTACGTCCGACGCAGAGTCATCCACAAGGTGCTATCATCGAGCGTGAATTTCCGATTCATGCTTCAAATGTGAAGAAGAGTTAATCAGTTCAAGAATCACCGCAGGATGACCAAGACCATTCTGCTCAATGTTACAGAAGAAGATGGCAGAGAAAAAAGAAAAAGTGAAACCTACGGAGCAGCAGAAGGCTCGTCTGGAGAATACCTACAAGGACAAGGTTGTTCCGGCTCTGATGGAGCGGTTCAAGTATAAAAATATTATGATGGTGCCGAGGCTGACCAAAATATCGGTAAACATTGGTGTGGGAGAAGCTGCGGCAGAACCGAAACTTCTTGAAACAGCGATTCAGGAACTCTCTCAGATAACCGGCCAGAAACCTCAGATTCGCAAGGCGAGAAAAGCTATTTCCAACTTCAAGCTTCGCGAGGGTCAGGCTATAGGCTGCAGAGTTACCATGAGGAAGAAATATATGTATGAATTTCTGGAAAGGTTTGTTACATTGGCCGTTCCGAGAATTCGTGATTTCCGGGGTTTAAGTACGACGAGTTTTGATGGTCGGGGAAATTATTCTGTCGGTGTTCGGGAACAGATTATTTTTCCTGAAATAGATATTGACAAAGTGCCGAGAATTCAGGGGATGGATATCAGTTTTGTGACAACAGCGAAAACTGATGAAGAGGCATTTGCTCTGCTCTCCGAGCTTGGTATGCCGTTTAGAAAAAAGAATAACTAAACAATCAAGAGAAAAGAATGGCAAAGAAAAGCGTGATCGCAAGAAATGAGAAAAGAAAAGCGCTGGTTGAAAAATATGCCGCCAAGCGTGATCAGCTGAAAAAAGCCGGAGATTATGAGGCACTCAGCAAGCTTCCGAGAGACAGCGCATCATGCAGAGTAAGGACCCGTTGTGTACTGACCGGTAGAGGGCGTGGCGTCTATGAGAAATTTGGTCTCTGTCGCCAGATGTTCCGCAAGCTGGCACTTGAAGGCAAACTGCCCGGAATAAAAAAAGCAAGCTGGTAAGAAGGCCGGTGCTATGACGTGCGACAAATGTGTTCATTTTGAAAGTAATTAACAGTGTATCATGCCTGTAACCGATTCTATCGCAGATTATATTACCCGTATCAGAAATGCGGGGAACGCAAGTAACAAAACTACGGATATTCCGTATTCCAGGCTGAAAGAGAACCTTTCCAGACTGCTTGTTGAGAAAGGCTACATCAAGAGCTATACGGTCATAACATCAGAGCAGTTCCCGTTTATACGGATCGACCTGAAGTATACCGACAGCGGTAAGCCGGCTATCAAGGAGATAACCAGAGTCAGCAAGCCTGGAAGAAGAACCTATGAGGGTAAGGATCTTAAAAAATATCTGGGTGGCCTGGGACTTTTCATTCTTTCAACCTCGAGGGGCGTTCTTACTGATAAAGAGGCCAGAGAGCAGGGTATCGGCGGTGAAGTTCTGTTCCGTATTCTTTAATTAACAAGCCAAAGCGTTTAGGGATATCATGTCAAGAATAGGAAAAATGCCAATCAAGCTGGCAGAGCAGGCGAAGATTGAGATAAAGGATAACGTTATCAGCGTTTCAGGTCCGAAAGGAAATCTTGAACAGAGACTGGTACCGGAAGTTACGGTGGATATTGCCGATGGCCAGGTTGCCGTTACACGTATCGACGACAGCAAACGGTCAAGGGCCATGCACGGTTTGTATAGAATGCTCATCAGCAACATGCTGGAAGGGGTGACAAGCGGGTTCAGTAAAAAACTTCTTATCAACGGTGTCGGTTTCCGCGCGGAGAAAAAAGCGGAGTTTCTTGCGCTGACTCTCGGGTATTCTCATATGATTTACTTTAAAGCGCCTGAAGAAATAGCTATCGAATGTCCGGATCCTACATCCATAGTGGTCAGTGGTATCGATAAGGCTCTTGTTGGTCAGGTTGCCGCTAAAATCCGATCATTCCGTAAGCCTGAACCCTATCGCGGCAAGGGTATACGATATTCGGATGAGTTTGTACGTCGTAAGGAAGGAAAAACTGCCGGCAAGTAATTCGGTAATCAAAGGCAGGTAACTGTCAGGTAATATAATTTCAGGATAAAGATAATGGGACACGTCGAAAAAGTTGCGCGAAGGCATAAAATCAAAACACGCAGCAAAGCCAGAGGACAGGGGACTGTCGAAAAACCGAGACTTTGCGTATTCAGAAGTTTATCACAGATTTATGTACAGTTGGTCGATGATGTCAATGGAGCTATCCTGTTGTCTGTTTCGAGCATGTCTAAGGAGAACAAGGGGCTGAAGGGGACAAAATGCGATATCAGTCGTACGATAGGTAAGCAAATTGGTGAAAAAGCCGTTCAGAAGGGAATTACAAAAGTGGTTTTCGATCGTAACGGATTTCGGTATCATGGCAGAGTACAGGCTCTTGCCGATGGTGCAAGAGAAGCCGGTCTGGTTTTTTAATACAATACAAAGAGAGTATTCATGGCGAAGAGAACAGCGAACAATATCAAGCCTGGTGAGTTAAATCTGAAAGAGAAGCTGGTTCATATCAACAGAACGGCTAAAGTTGTCAAAGGTGGAAAAAGATTCGGTTTCAATGCTATCGTTGTTGTAGGTGACAAGGAAGGTCATGTCGGCTTCGGGCTCGGGAAGGCCAATGAGGTTCAGGATGCGATCGCTAAAGGTGTTGAAGATGGCAAGAAGAACGTGATCAAGGTTCCGATTGTAAAGGGTACTATTCCGCATCAGATTATTGCCAGATATGGATCTGCTAAAGTTATGATGAAGCCTGCAACACCGGGAACAGGGTTGATCGCTGGCGGTGCGGTTCGTGCCGTACTTGAAATGGCAGGTATACATGATATTCTTGCTAAATCGCTTGGTTCGTCCAATCCTCACAACGTGGTGAAAGCCGCGATTAGTGGCCTGGAAAGTATATCGGATGCCTACGACGTAGCGGAGCGACGTTCAAAAAGTCTGAAAGAGGTTTTTGAAAGCTAAAAAGAGCTTGGTGAAAAATGAGTGATAAAAAAGTTACCATCACCCAGGTGCGCAGCATGATCGGGTGTACGAAAAAGCAGAAGGCGACCATAAAGGCGTTAGGTCTGAGAAGACCGAACAACAAGGTTGAAAAACCGGATAACCCCTGTACAAGAGGTCAGATACGGGTAGTTCAGCATTTGGTTAAAGTAGAAGAGCAGTAAGTGTTTCATTAATTTGCAAGTCAGGTACTGAAAAATGGATTTAAGTTCACTACGTCCTGCTAAAGGCGCGGTAAAGAATAAGAAACGTATCGGCCGCGGGCCCGGATCGGGAAATGGAACGACTGCCGGAAAAGGAAATAAAGGTCAGCAGTCGAGGAGCGGGTATACACGACCGGTTTCAGAAGGCGGGCAGATGCCGATATACAGAAGACTTCCAAAATTTGGTTTTACAAAACCAAACAGGAAGAATGTTATTCCGGTAAATCTCTCACAGATAGCGCTGTGGATGGAAAACGGAAAAGCGACATCCGAGATAACGGTTGAAAACCTCAAGAGCCTTTGTAGTGCGAGACGGGCAGATTATTTCAAGATACTGGGAAATGGTGAGCTGAAGTCGCCTGTTACCATTACAGCACATTTTGTAAGCAAGAGCGCGCAGGAGAAAATTCTCCAGGCAGGAGGCACGATTACACTGGCCGAGCGCACACTGCTCGAGGCTGAAAGAATCAAGGATACGCCGGTCGAAGAGGGTCTGATGAAGCCGAAAGCACGTCTTAGGAAAAAGAAAAAAATCAAGTCCTGAACCTCTCATTGATCATTTATGAAGCTGACTGAGAGCCTGCAGAATATAAATAAGATACCAGAATTGCGGCAGCGGATTTTGTATACGCTGCTGCTCTTGTTTATTTACAGAATAGGGTCGCATATTACCCTCCCCGGAGTGGACGCTGCCGCAGTATCCGGAGCGTCACAGACTCATGCAAATGACCTGTTCGGCCTCTTCGACCTTTTCGTCGGAGGCGCGTTTGCACGAGCATCCATTTTCTCTCTCGGGATTATGCCGTATATTTCAGCCTCCATCATTATCCAGCTGCTGGGCGCGGTTACTCCCTATTTTCAGAAATTACAGAAAGAGGGTGAGGACGGGAGACAGAAAATCAATCAGTATACCCGATATGGCACTGTATTGATCGCATCACTACAGGCCTGGGGTGTAAGTGTGAGTCTTGCAAGTCCGGCATCATTCGGACGAATTGTCGTGCCTGATCCCGGGTTGTTTTTTCAGTTTTCTGCCGTGGTGATTCTCACAGCCAGCACGCTTTTTATCATGTGGCTTGGCGAGAAAATTACCGAGAGCGGTATAGGAAACGGCATATCGCTGATAATCATGATCGGTATTCTTGCACGCTTTCCACAGTCTCTTATCGCGGAGTTTCAGTCTGTATCGCTTGGAAGTAAAAACTGGATCATCGAGGTTATCATTCTTGGCTTGATGGTTGCTATTGTCGCGGCTGTTGTGGTGCTCACTGTAGGTACGAGGCGAATACCCGTACAGCATGCCAAAAGAGTGGTCGGGAGGAAAATGTATGGTGGCGGTACCCAGTATATTCCGATGAGGGTGAACACGGCGGGTGTTATGCCTATTATTTTCGCACAGTCTATCATGTTTCTGCCAAGTACCTTCGTTTCGTTTTTTCCTGAAAGCGAGATTATGCAGGGTGTCGCGAGGGTGTTCGCCTACGACTCCTGGTGGTATGCCGTTATGTTCGGTTCCATGATTGTCTTTTTCACCTATTTTTATACGGCTATCGCGTTCAATCCGAAAGAGGTTGCCGATACGATGCGTAAACAGGGCGGATTTATTCCCGGAGTCAGACCGGGCAAAAGCACGGCTGATTTTATTGATAATATTTTAACCCGAATCACGCTTCCCGGGGCTATTTCACTGGCGTTTATAGCGGTTCTGCCGACGTTTCTGACCAAGTTCGCTAACGTGACTCCTGGATTCGCGCAGTTTTTCGGCGGTACAAGCCTGTTGATTATCGTCGGGGTTGGACTTGATACGCTGCAGCAGATAGAGAGTCATTTGCTTATGCGCCATTATGACGGGTTCATGAAGTCCGGCAAGGTCCGCGGTCGCCGGTAG
Source organism: Chlorobium phaeobacteroides (assembly GCA_016776555.1). Taxonomy (GTDB): domain Bacteria; phylum Bacteroidota; class Chlorobiia; order Chlorobiales; family Chlorobiaceae; genus Prosthecochloris; species Prosthecochloris phaeobacteroides_A. The sequence continues at coordinate 69,973 of JADHTF010000005.1, read as the reverse complement.
GGAATGATGAGGAGCCTATGATCACGATAAAGAGTGAAAGAGAAATCGGCTTGATGAGGGTCTCGGGTGCCATTGTTGCGCAGGTGCTTGACTTGATAGGCAGTGAGATCAGAGCTGGTATGACAACGCTTGAACTCGATGAAATGGCCGAAGCGTATATACGGGACCAGGGTGCTGTTCCGAGTTTTCTCAATTACGCACCGAAAGGTGATCCCGATGTAACGCCATATCCCGCAACGCTGTGTGTATCGATCAATGAGGAGGTCGTTCACGGTGTGCCGAGTGAGAAAAAAATCATACGTGAAGGTGATATCGTTTCAGTGGATTGTGGCGCGTACAAGGGAGGATATCACGGGGACGCTGCCCGGACCTATAGTATCGGAGAGGTCAAACCGGAAGTGAAAAAGCTGGTCGAGGTTACGAAAGAATGTCTTGAAAGGGGGATTGCTCATGCAGTCGCCGGAAACCGGCTTCATGATATTTCTTCGGCTGTTGAGGAGCACGCCCGCTCATTCGGTTTCAGTGTTATTCAGAACATGGTTGGTCACGGTATTGGTTCTGAACTTCATGAAGAGCCGCCTGTACCGAATTACGGGAGAAAAAATACAGGGGTGAAGCTCAGAGAGGGAATGGCTCTGGCCATTGAGCCGATGATAGCGATGGGAAGGTCCAGAAATGCCATATCAAAAAACGGGGCATGGGTAGCTGTAACCGAGGACGGAAAACCTTCAGCGCACTTTGAACACACGATTATTGTTCGTAAGGATAGAGCTGAAATTATGACGTTGTCGTAAGTGGAGTGTTTTACAATAATCCTGAACTGAAAAAAGGAGTCGATAACATTGGCCAAGGAAGATTCAATTGAAGTGGAAGGTGAAATTCTCGAGGCATTGCCTAATGCTCAGTTCAAGGTAAAGCTTGAGAACGGGCTGGAAATCCTGGCGCATGTATCCGGTAAGATAAGAATGTACTATATCAGGATACTTCCGGGTGACAAGGTGAAGGTTCAAATTTCGCCGTATGATCTCACAAAAGGCAGGATAACGTACCGGTATAAGTAATTCTTGAAAACCGGCATGAAGATTGATTGATTTTTTGAAATTTTTCTTATATTAGAGGCCTTTTCTGTTTTGAGAGGTGATAATACTATATATAAGGTAGGTAGATCATGAAAGTTTATTCATCTATTAAAAAACGCTGTGAGCACTGCCGGATTATCAGGCGCAAAGGGAAGCGTTTTGTGATTTGCAGGGTGAATCCGAGTCACAAGCAGCGCCAGGGCTGATCAGGCAGGTTTATAGAATAACGAATTACAAAGAAGACTATGAGGATTGCTGGGGTAAATTTGCCGCTAAACAAGCACGCCGTTATCGCGTTGACGCACATTTACGGTATCGGTAAAACATCTGCTAAAAATATTCTTGAACGGGTCGGAATTGATCCGGCGAGAAAGATATCCGAGCTGAACGATGAAGAGGCTCATTCGATCAGGGAGGTTATTGCAGAGGATTACATCGTAGAAGGCCAGGCGAGAGGTGAACAGCAGTTATCTGTCAAACGGTTGATGGATATTGGTTGCTACAGAGGCCTTCGTCACAGACGTTCACTGCCGGCAAGGGGACAGAACACGCAGACGAACGCAAGGACAAGAAAAGGCAGACGCAAGACGGTTGCCGGTAAGAAGAAAGCGGTCAAGAAATAATAGTCCGTAGTTGAGATTGCTAACAGATTTCAAAGATTGTAAAGATACATGGCTACAACAAGCAGGAAAAAGAAGAAAGTTAAAGTTACCCCGGAAGGAACAGTGCACATCAAGGCCTCGTTCAATAACGTGCTGGTAACCATTACCGACATGCAGGGTAACACTGTTTCCTGGTCCAGCGCCGGAAAAAACGGCTTCAAAGGTTCCAAGAAGAATACACCGTATGCCTCACAGATAACATCTGAATCTGCCGCAAAAGAGGCGTATGATCTCGGTATGCGGTATGTGCATGTCTTTATAAAAGGCCCGGGTTCCGGGAGAGATGCCGCAATCAGAGCTCTTCAGGGTGCTGGTCTCGAAGTGCGGTCCATCAAGGATATTACACCGTTGCCTCATAACGGCTGCAGACCACCTAAACGCAGAAGGGTCTGATCTCCTTTTATCTACCAAGAATATTTCAATGATTTAATTTGATATGGCACGATTCAGAGGTTCAATAACGAAAGTATCAAGACGGTTAGGGGTCGCTCTTTCGCCTAAGGCTGAAAAATATCTTGAAAAACGTCCCTATGCACCTGGTGAGCATGGACAGTCAAGAAGAGGAAAAGTTTCCGAGTATGCTCTGCAGCTTCGGGAAAAGCAGAAGATGAAATATCTGTACGGTGTGCTGGAAAAGCAGTTCAGGAATTACTACAAAAAGGCTGTTTCACAGCGTGGCATTACAGGTGATAACCTTGTGAAGCTTCTTGAAAGACGTTTTGACAACGTTGTTTTTCGCGCAGGTTTTTCACCTTCCAGAGCAGGCGCACGGCAGCTTGTTACCCATGGACATCTTCTGATAAACGGAAAGAAAGTCGATATACCTTCATATTTGTTGAAGCCGGGCGATGCAATGGAGTTCAGGCAGAAAAGCCAGAACCTCGATGCGGTAGCTGACTCTATGAACAGAGCGCCGGATTCACGCATTCCATCATGGATCCAGGTAGACAAGGCGCATAAGAAAGCGGTTTTTCTTGCGGTGCCTGAGCGGGAAGAAGTACAGGAGCCGTTTAACGAACAGCTGGTTGTCGAGTTGTACTCCAAGTGATTTTAATGAAACTCTAAGGTATAAAGGACCATGATATACCAAATGCAGATGCCTGAGAAAATCGATGTCGATGAAGGTACACATAATGATAAAAACGGAATATTTATAGCGCAGCCGCTTGAGCGTGGCTATGGTGTGACATTGGGCAATGCAATGCGCAGAGTGCTTCTTGCTTCTCTGCCGGGTACGGCTATTACCGGAATTAAAATTGATGGTGTTTTCCATGAGTTCTCCGCAATAGACGGGGTGCGTGAGGATGTACCGGATATTATTCTGAACCTTAAAAAAGTACGGTTCAGATCTTCAACCAAGAGGAGTTGTAAAACGACTGTGACAGTGGACGGTCCTGCAGATGTGACCGCAGGAGATATTGTCGCACAGGAAGGCGAATTTGAAGTACTGAACACCGATCTGCATATAGCTACGGTAAATGAAGGGTCGAGGCTGAGCATGGATGTGTATATCGGGCGGGGCAGAGGGTATGTTCCGGCTGAGGACAACCGCGGTGACGGGATGCCTTTAGGATTTATCGCAATCGATTCGATCTTTACTCCTATTAAAAACGTTAAATTCTCAGTCGAGAATACACGTGTGGGACAGCGTACCGATTACGAGAAAATGATACTCGATGTAGAGACAGACGGTTCTGTATCACCTGATGATTCGATCAGCCTTGCAGGCAAGATCATCAACGAGCATGTTTCACTGTTTGCGAACTTTTCGCCGACGGATGAAGAGTTTACCGAAGAGGAATACAAACAGCAGGACGATGAGTTTGAAAACATGCGTAAAATGCTCCTGACACGAATTGAAGATCTGGATCTTTCCGTTCGTTCTCATAACTGCTTGAGGCTTGCTGAAATAGATACACTTGGTGATCTTGTTTCCCGCAAAGAAGATGAGCTTCTGACCTACAAGAATTTTGGTAAAAAGTCCTTGACTGAGCTGAAAGAGCAGTTGGAGAAGTTTGAGTTGAAGTTTGGTATGGATATTACCAAATATCAGATGAAAGGCTAAAGAAGTAAGTAGATTTTTTTGAATTATTGAGAGAACAATGCCGTTATGCGCAAAGTAAAGTCAGCGAGAAAACTTGGAAGAACAGCTTCTCATAGAAAAGCAACACTGGCTAATTTATCGACACAGTTGTTGTTGTATAAGCGTATTGAAACTACCGAGGCAAAAGCCAAGGAAACACGGAAATACGTTGAGAAAATTATCACAAAAGCCAAAGGCGGTACGGTTCACGCGCAGCGTATCATTTTTAAGAAAATTCGGGACAAAGCCGCTATCCGTGAGTTGTTTGAAGATATCGTCGGAAAGGTGGCAGACCGGAATGGTGGTTATACAAGAGTGATCAAACTCGCCCCACGCTACGGTGATGCCGCTAAAATGGCGGTAATCGAACTGGTGGATTATCATGAGGCGCCCGAATCTGCACCGGTAAAGGCCAAGCAGGATCGTTCAAAGCGTGTTCGCGGATCCAAAAAAACTCAGGAAGGTTCTGAGAAGGCTGAGGTTTCAGCTTCAGCTGGAGAAGCTGCAGCGGTAACTGAAGAAAAGTAGGCTGCTCCGGACCTTCTGAGCTATCTGATTTCTTGATTGAAAAAGCACAGCAGGATATACCTGCTGTGCTTTTTTTGCATTGTATCGATTCTGCTCGCGCTACCTGCAGGCAATGACGATATACTTGTTCTGAAAGTTTTTGTCGAATCTATCGATAGGCAGAAGCGAAATATCACCTGGAAAACCGTTGTTTCCTGTGGCTCCGTCGATTGCATCCTGGACCTCTTTCTCGAGATTTCCTCCTTTGAGACATATGAGGAGCCCTTCCGGAACTAACAGCCTTTCTGTGTAGGCGCACAGACGGCGAAGCGGAGCTACCTGCCGGCTCAGAACCGTATCAAAGGATACTCCCTTCAGCTCTTCCGCTCTTGTTTTTTTTGCGATAACATTTTTCAGTCCGAGAGAAGCTATCATCCCATTGCATGCGCTGATCTTTTTGCCGGTCGCGTCAATGAGCAGAAACCTGGTGTCGGGGAACGCTATCGCGAGGGGAATTCCCGGAAGGCCGCCGCCGGTTCCGATATCAAGTACCTTTTCATCCGGCTCAAAAGGATGAAACAGACCGATAAGGAGTGAATGGAAGATATGCCGCATGAGCAGGGGGGCCTGTTCTTTCCGGCTTACGAGGTTGGTTATTCTGTTGGCTGATTCAAGCAGTTCCGCATACTTGATCAGTTGGCCGAGTTGACGCTCATCAAGCTTGAGCCCCTCATCGGAGCAGGTTTTCTCTATTATCGTTATATGTTGTTCAGGTTTCATTCAGATGGCATCATGAAGGTATTGTTCACAGTATCTTTTCGATCACCTCAAAAGAACGTTACATTATCTATAATGTATGAATTCCAATACTGAAGGGAGAGCGAGAAATATTTTATTGCCTTTATCAGGAAGAAATATAAATACTTGAGTGATGGAGTTGCCGGAAAAGCATGTATATGCGGTGATTTTGGCCGGTGGAACGAGCGGATTGATGTTGTGGCCCTATTCAAGAAAGAAAAAGCCTAAGCAGTTCGTTGATGTATTCGGAAGCGGGACGATGATAGAGTCCGTTATTATGCGCATGCGGGAATCTGTTCTGCCTGAGAATATCTATGTCGTGACAAACCCTCAGGGCAAGCAGATGATGTGTCAGGCGCTTCCATGGTTTCCTGCCGGGAATATCCTTGTCGAGCCGGTTGCACGGGATACGGCACCCTGTATGGCGCTCGCAACGGCTTGTATAAGCAAAATTGATCCTGATGCGATCATGATCGCTGTCCCTGCTGATCTTTTCGTTCTTGACGAGCTTGCGTTCAGCGCAATACTCAAGGCCGGTGTGGCTGTTGCAGGGGACAGAGAGAGTATTGTTACTGTCGGTATTCCTCCTGACCGTCCGGAGCCGGAATACGGATACATTCAGATAGACAAACCCCGGGAAGATGGTGGTATTTTGCCTGACGATTCCATTACTCTGTTTACCGTCAGGGCCTTTGCAGAAAAACCCGATAGCAAAACAGCCCAGGAGTTTATCGATAGTGGAGATTTTTATTGGAACAGCGGCATTTTTTTCTGGCATATAGATGCAATCCGTAGAGAGTTTGAACGTTCCATGCCCGATCTGTACAAGGATCTGCAATCTATCTATGACGCTATCGGTTCAGACGCGGAATATGCCGTAATAGAGGACGTCTACAGCTGGCTTCATCCAGTATCGATTGCTTATGGCATTATGGAAAAGGCCGAATCCGTCTGCATGCTTGCCGGAAGTTTCGGCTGGACCGATTTAGGCAGCTGGGATGACGTTCTCAAGATCGACAAGGTGCAAGGTGAGCTTCCGGAAAGTAAGGCGTTCAATCTTGTCGAGGTTGATACAGCGAACAACTTCATTAAAAAAACCGGGAAAAAAGCGGTGGCCGTTGTCGGACTTGAAAATATTATCGTTATCGATACTGAAGATGCTCTTCTCATCTGCCGAAAGGGCCATGCACAGGATGTGCGGAAGGTGGTGGAGATATTGCGCAGGGAGGGGCTTGAGGACTATCTCTGATGGTATCGCCGTCATGCCCCGCCCCGTGAAATAGATGCTCAGATTTCCCCCCGTGTAGTAAAAAAGGATAGTACACAGGGTGATCCGGCATCCACATGAGTGTGAGGGCAGGAATGGATTCCCGTGTCAGGCACGGGAATGACTGGGGAAAAAACACGGGAATGACGGGAAAGAAAGGCAGCGCCCATACTGTCCATGATCAGCAGAAAACTGCTCATGTGTTTTGAGAGATGCTCCATTCGGTGCCGTCCCTGGTATCTTTCAAGGTGACTCCTGAATCTGCGAGTCTGTCGCGAATCAGGTCGCTGAGCGCGAAATCCCTGTTTTCCCTTGCCTGTTTACGAAGATCGAGCAATATCGATACAACGTTGTCGAGAACCTCTTTGCCCGCCGTTTTGTCTCCGCCCTTCCCGGTGTCAGCAGCGTCGATAATGCCAAGGATATCGCGGCCACAGGCGGCAAAGATATTTCTGCAGGAGTTGAGAGAGTCTTCTGAAAGACCCTGTCCGCTGTTCAATGCCGTATTGACCGCTTTGGCAAGGTCGAAGAGCACGGAAATGGCAACAGGTGTATTGAAATCATCATTCATGGCATCTGCAAACCTCTTTTCAAAGGGCGCAGTGTCGAGTTTTTCGCTGCCGGGAGTTGCAGCGAGTAGCGCATGCCATGTTTCCTGAAGCTTTTCAAGTCCGGTACGGGATGCACGGATAGCCGTTTCTGAAAAGTCAAGGGATGAACGGTAATGGGACTGCAGAATAAAGAATCGTATGACGATCGGGGGTACAGTGGTGAAGAGATCTTTAAGGTTCACGGAGTTTTTCAGGGATTTTCCCATTTTTGTTCCATTAACCGTTACCATGTTATTATGCATCCAGTAGCGGACATAGGGTTTGTCTGTGGCTGCTTCTGATTGCGCTATTTCGCACTCATGGTGTGGAAACTTGTTCTCCATGCCGCCTCCGTGAATATCTATGGTTTCTCCAAGATATTTCATGGCCATTGCAGAGCATTCAGTATGCCATCCCGGATAACCGGTACTCCAGGGAGAATTCCACTTCATAATGTGGCCTGAATCCGCTTTTTTCCAGAGGGCAAAGTCTGCGGGATGACGTTTTTCACTTCGTGATTCCACCCTGACACCTGAATGCTGGGCTTCCTGATCCGTTCTGCCTGAGAGTTTGCCATAATCAGGAAACGACGATACAGAGAAATAGACATTTCCGTTGACCTCGTATGCGTGGCCTTTCGCAATCAGTTTTTCTATCAGCGCAATCTGTTCAGGTATGTGCCCGGTTGCTGTCGGCGCGATATTGGGCCTGTCCACTCCGAGCCGGTCCATATCATCATAGTAGCTTCGGGTATAGTACTGGGCGATCTCCATGGGATCGGTTTTTTCCAGACGTGCCTGTCGGGCTATTTTGTCTTCCCCTTCGTCAGCATCATCAGTAAGATGACCGACATCAGTGATATTCTGGATATAGGTGACGCTGTATCCGATGTGGCGGAGCCATTTAACGGCCACATCGAACGAGACATAACTTTTGGCATGTCCCAGATGAGCATGGCCGTATACGGTTGGGCCGCAGACATAGACGGATGCGATTTTTTCGTGAAGGGGAATAAATTCTTCTTTCTGGCGGCTGAGTGAATTGTATATGTGCAGGGCCATGGTTGATCGATTGAGCGTTGTAAGTGAAGTTAAACATTTTGGTTTTTGGTGCGAGGTGTTTAGCTTAAGCAATAAGTTGCTTATCCGGTCTTGAAGAACGAAGAACGAACTCCAACTCCGATCGCTGCTCTCCAGCCTCTCTCTGATGTAGTTATTGCTCTGTCATGAAAATACGAAACGCAACGTTTTATAAAAGTGTTTCAGCCATTGATCATCTTCCGAAAGAGCAATTGCCTGAAATTGTCTTTGTTGGAAGATCGAACGTCGGTAAATCAACGCTGCTCAATTCGTTGACAGCCAGGAAAGGGCTTGCAAAAACCAGTTCAACGCCTGGAAAAACACAGCTCATCAACTATTTCGTGATAAACGAGAGCTGTTATTTTGTCGACCTGCCCGGATACGGTTATGCAAAAGTGGATAAAGGCAAGAAGTATGAGTGGGGAAAACTGCTCAGCCACTATGTCAGCACAAGGGACAGCATCACTCTTGTGGTTCTGCTCATAGATTCCCGTCATCCCGATATGGAGTCCGATCATCTTATGGCGGAGTTTCTGGAACATTGCGGTCGCCCATACGGCGTTGTGCTGACAAAATACGACAAGCTGAAACAGCAGGCTAAAGCTGCAGCGAGGCTCGCAGTGAAAAGTTACTCGTTGAAATCCAAATTTATAGTAAATTACTCGGCTATTTCCGGGCAGGGAAAAGAGGAGCTTTTAGAACAACTGGCCATATATACGGGCTAAAAAAAGAATTGTCGTGAAAGAAAAAACAAACATGGAGCAATCATCGGCTTCTGCAACGGTTCTGGTCGGGACTCAGTTCGGTGACGAGGGAAAAGGAAAGCTGGTTGATTTTTTGTCACCCAAGTTCGATGTTGTTGCCCGCTACCAGGGCGGCGCGAATGCCGGCCATACTATCTGCTTTGACGGCAAGACGGTCGTTCTTCACCTGATCCCTTCGGGGATTTTTCACGAAGGCTGTACCTGTGTTATCGGGAACGGCGTTGTCATCGATCCCAATGCCCTGCTCGATGAAATACAGCAGGTCGAAGAGCTTGGCTACGATGTAAAAGGGCGGCTCTTTATCAGCCATAATGCACACCTGATCATGCCCTATCACAAGCTGCTCGATTCACTGCATGAGAGTGCGCAGAACAAGAAAAAAATCGGAACGACCGGCCGTGGCATCGGCCCGAGCTATGAAGACAAGTTTGCGCGTAAAGGGATCCGTGTCGTGGATCTGCTGCACCCTGAAATTCTCGAGGAAAAACTTCGTTCGAACCTCGAGGCAAAAAACAGGCTGATAAAAAATATATACGATTCTGAAGAGATCGATATCGATGCCATGGTGCGTCAGTACTCGGAGTTCGACGAAATCATCAATCCCTATGTTACCAACACCCAGCTTCTCCTGAACAAGGCGATTCGTGATGGAAAAAGCGTTCTGCTTGAAGGTGCCCAGGGGTGTCTGCTCGATGTCGATCATGGAACCTATCCCTATGTCACCTCCTCAAACCCGACGTCAGGTGGCGCATCGACAGGATCGGGAATTGCACCGAACTACATCAGAAACGTGATCGGGGTGGTCAAGGCGTATATGACTCGCGTAGGTAACGGAGCGTTTCCTACTGAACTGCACGATGAAACAGGCGAAAAACTCGGCAGGATAGGAAACGAGTTCGGAGCGACGACCGGGAGGAAGCGCAGGTGCGGCTGGCTCGATCTTGTCGCGCTTCGTTACTCTCTCATTGTCAACGGTGTGACTGAGATAGCGTTGACTAAACTCGACGTACTGGACGCTTTCGAAGAGGTCAGTGTTTGCACCTCTTACATGCTTGACGGCAAGGAAATTACCGATTTCCCGACTGATGACCAGACGCTCAGCCGTGTCACCCCGGTGTATAAGTCCCTGAAAGGGTGGAACGCATCCAATGCCGATGCGCGTTCTTACGAAGAACTGCATGCAGAGACAAAGGCGTTTATCGGTTTTCTCGAGGATGAACTCGGCGTTCCTGTTACCTTTATTTCCGTTGGTCCCGGAAGGGATGAAACGGTATTCAGATAGTCTTTTTGCTCTGCACTTTTTTAAGGGATGTATCATGGCATTGATGGACATTACGGTCATACCGCTCGACAACACTTCAAAAGGGCTCGGTAAGAGAGTCGCAGAGCTTGAGGCTACTCTTCAGGAGAGTGGTCTTGAATATCGTCTTACTGACATGGGTACAACCGTGTGCGGTTCAGCGACTGAGCTTTTTGCCATAGCAGAGCGCTTGCATGAACACCTGTTCGCGACAGGGACAGATCGTGTGTATACGGTTATGAAAATCGATGACAGGAGAGACAAAACGGTAGCAATCGGTGATAAAGTCGCTTCGGTTGAGCGTTATAAGGAGCGGTCATGATAGTACAGGATTAATAAAAATATTCTTATCTTCCATACTTTACGTTTTCAGTTGGACGGTTCACTATCTCATGCCGCATCACGAAAAGTCGAGACGATGCGGCGGCAGCAATCAAGAGGAGGAAGGAGTTCATGGAGTCAGTTCCGGTCACAACGCAGATAATCAAAGAAGACAACGTTACCCACAGCTTTTGCGGTCTGGCCAGCGTCGGTTGGCTTTATCAGAAAATACGGGACAGTTTTTTCCTGATTCTCGGTACACATACCTGCGCGCATTTTATTCAGAACGCTCTTGGTATGATGATTTTCGCCAAACCCCGTTTCGGCATAGCGCTGATGGAAGAGGGTGATCTTTCCCGACAGGACCCGAATCTCGAAGATGTTATTGCTGAAATCAAGGCGGATCATCATCCTTCGGTTATTTTTCTCCTTTCCTCATGTACTCCTGAAGTCATGAAAGTTGACTTCAAAGGGCTTGCCCACTCACTCAGCACCTCCGATGTTCCGGTGCTCTTTGTTCCTGCAAGCGGCCTCGTCTACAACTTTACGCAGGCAGAGGACTCCGTGCTCCAGGCTATGGTTCCGTTCTGTCCGGAAGCCCCCGCAGGGGAAAAAAGCGTAGTGTTTGTCGGCTCGGTCAACGATTCCATTGCTGATGATCTCCGCTCGGAAGCTGAAGAACTGGGAATCAAGGTTGAAGGTTTTCTTCCCGAAAACCGTTTTGATCAGCTTCCGGCTATCGGGCCCGACACGGTGCTTGCCCCGATCCAGCCGTATCTTTCAAGAGTCGTCTCAAAACTTAACCGTGAGCGTGGAGCGAAGGTACTTCGTTCGCTTTTCCCGTTCGGTCCTTCGGGTACCAGAGTTTTCTGGGAAGATCTTGCTGCCATGTTCGATATAACGGTGGATCTGAAAGAGAGAGAGAAGGCCGCTTGGGAGCGGATTTCGGCTCAGGTAGCCCTGCTGAAAGGCAAGAAGGTGTTTTTAACCGCTGATACCATGATGGAATTGCCGCTTGCGCGTTTTCTTCATACTGCGGGAGCCGATGTTCTCGAGTGCAGCAGCGCCTACATAAACAAGAAGTTTCATGCCCGTGAGCTCGAAGCGCTTCACGATGTAAGGGTTGTCGAACAGCCGAATTTTCATCGGCAGTTGCAGGATATAAAGCAGAAGAAACCCGACCTGATCGTCACCTCTCTCATGACAGCCAATCCTTTCGTGGGTAACGGCTTTATCGTCAAATGGAGTATGGAGTTCACGCTTATGCCGATTCACAGCTGGTCGGGAGTGTTTACCCTCGCCAACATGTTTGTTTCTCCTCTTCAGCGCAGGGAGCATCTTCCCGAATTTGACGAATCCGTCTGGCTGAAGGGTGTGATGCCAAGTGCGGAGTAGCACGGAGAACTGCAAGTACAAGGAAATGCAAATTAAACGATTTAAACAATGCGCTTAGCTTTCTGGCTCTATGAGGGAACGGCTCTTCATGGATTAAGCCGTGTCACCAACAGCATGAAGAATGTGCACACGGTCTATCATGCCCCTCAGGGAGACGATTATATAACCGCTACCTATACCATGCTGGAAAGAACACCGGAGTTTCCGGCACTTTCCATCAGCGTCGTCAGAGGACAGGATCTCGCACGTGGTGTATCACGTCTGCCAGGCACGCTTCAGCAGGTCGAAGAACACTATCATCCCGAAGTCATTGTTGTCGCTCCAAGCTGCAGTACCGCACTTCTTCAGGAAGATCTCAGTCAGCTTTCCATGCATTCCGGGGTCGATACAGGGAAAATTCTGGTTCATGATGTCAATCCTTTCAGGGTTCAGGAGCACGAGTCGGCTGAAGGATTGTTTACGGGACTCGTCAAGCGTTATGCTCTTGAGCAGAGCACGACTGAAAAACCCAGTGTGAACCTTCTGGGTTTCACCTCTCTTGGTTTTCATCTGCGTTCCGATCTCATCAGCCTGCGCCGGATTCTCAAGACGCTTGGCGTAGAAGTGAATGTCGTCGCTCCCTGGGGCGCCGGTATTGAAGATCTCCGCAACCTGCCCGCAGGATGGGTTAATGTTGTTCCCTACCATGAAATGGGGCCGGGTGCCGCGCATCATCTTCGTGAAAAGTTCGGCATGCCGTCACTTCAGGGTATTCCGATGGGGGTAAACCCGACGCTTGACTGGATAAGGGATCTTCTGGAATTATTGAACGTCATTGCTGCTGAAAAAGGCCTGCCTTCCATTGAAATGCCGCCGTTGACCGATTTCTCGCTCGACGGCCTGAGTGCTCCGAGTGGTGTTCCATGGTTTGCTCGCACGGCAGATATGGAAAGTTTCAGCGGTAAACGCGCGTTTGTCTTTGGCGACGCTACGCATACGGTCGGTATGGTAAAATTTCTGAAAGACGAACTCGGTATGCAGATTATCGGAGCGGGAACCTATCTCGAGCAGCATGCCGACTGGATTCGAGATCAGCTCGAAGGGTATCTTCCCGTACCCCTGATGGTTACAGACAAGTTTCAGGAGGTGGCGAAAAAAATCGAAGACGAAATGCCTGAACTGGTCTGCGGAACCCAGATGGAGCGTCACAGTTGCCGGAAACTCGATGTCCCATGCATGGTGATTTCAACCCCGACACATATCGAAAACCATCTTATCGGTTACTATCCCATACTTGGTTTTGACGGGGCTGATATTCTTGCAGACAGGGTGTATACATCCTGCAAGCTTGGTCTGGAAAAACATCTTATAGACTTTTTCGGAGACGCCGGACTGGAGTATGAGGAAGAAGAACCTGAAAGTATTTCCAACGGTCATGCTGCTGCCGCGGGGAGTGAAGGCGGGGTTCCGGATTCCGGTGAGGCAGGTGATGCCGGAGACACCGACGGCATGCCCTGGAGCCCGGACGCGGAAAAAATGCTGCGAAAAGTTCCGTTCTTCGTTCGCAAGAAAGTTCGCAAGAATACCGAGAATTTTGCCCGTGAAAACGGTGAAGCCACCATAACTGCTGAAGTTTTCAAGAGAGCCAAGGAAGCTTTGGGCGGATAGACCGTTCCTGTATTGTAAATATTAATATTTCTGTTGTCACCATGAGTTTAATTCTTGCTGTTTATGGAAAGGGAGGTATAGGAAAGAGTACAACTACCGCGAATATTTCAGCGGCACTTGCCTTGAAAGGCGCTAAAGTGTTGCAGATAGGCTGTGATCCCAAACACGACAGTACCTTTCCTCTCACCGGTACACTGCAGAAAACCGTTATAGAAGCGCTTGAAGAGGTTGATTTTCATCACGAAGAACTCACTGAAGAAGACATTATTCTTACCGGATTTGGTGGTGTTGACGCCCTTGAGGCTGGCGGCCCTCCGGCAGGAAGCGGATGTGGCGGCTATGTCGTCGGCGAGGCAGTGAAGCTTCTGCAGGAGCTTGGCGTCTACGACCGTTACGACGTCATTCTTTTCGACGTGCTTGGTGATGTCGTGTGCGGTGGATTCAGCGCCCCGTTGAATTTTGCGGACTATGCTGTGATTATCGCAACCAATGATTTTGACAGCATCTTCGCTGCAAACCGTCTCTGTATGGCTATAGAGCAGAAGAGCACGCGTTACAAGGTGAAACTCGCCGGTATTGTCGCCAACCGTGTTGACTATGTCAAGGGTGGAGGCACGAACATGCTCGAGCAGTTTTCAGACAAGGTCGGGACCAAGCTTCTTGCACGGGTTCCCTACCATGAACTGATCCGCAAAAGCCGTTTCGCCGGAAAGACCATGTTCCAGATGGAAGACGGCCCTGAAAAGGAGGAATGCGTCAAACCCTACAACGAGATCGCAGACTTTCTGCTTTCCCGGAACCCAACGTCATCAGTTCCCGTCCCTATCGGCGACAGGGATATTTTCGAGATTGTCGGAGGGTGGCAGTAGGGAAGAGAAGGCAAAAGTCAAAAGTAAAAGAGAATACGATTGATATTTTGTGCCTGATGCGGCATTTATTGGTTATCGGTATTCAAGGCAGCTTTCGGGCTGCCTTTTTTTGTGAAATCGATTTTAAGGTATATTGTGAAAAACAGGGAGGCAAGGTGGTCGCTCCCTATAGAATGAATGAAATGCTACAGGACGAGGATGCTGTAATGAGTGATAAAGAAATACTTGAACAGGCGATGACTTTGAACCCTGAGGCGCGTTTGAGGATTGTGGAGGGTTTATTGAAAAGTCTGGACAAGCCTGATTGGACGATTGATGAAATATGGGCCGAGGAAGCTGAAAAGCGCCTTACGGCATTCAGACAGGGGCGCCTGAAAGGAATTTCCATGGAGGACGTATTCAGAGACTGATGAGCAAGATTACCTTTTTACCATATGCGAAGCAGGAACTGGATGACGCGACACGTTTCTATGAAATGGAGTTCAAAGGTCTCGGACTGTCTTTCAGAGATGAGGTGAAAAAGGCGGTTATGAGGATTGCTGAATACCCCAAGGCCTGGCCTCTTGAAAGGGGTGATATCAGAAAATGCATGCTTCACAAGTTTTCATATAACCTGAATAATTCACCAAAGGAAGAAAAAAAGTGCGTACAAGGACAGGAAACTTTCCCTTTTCTGTCATTCCCGTGCTTGACACGGGAATCCATCGTTGGTGCCGGGGTCTGCATGGATGCCGGATCAAGTCCGGCATGACTGTATGTGGTTTTGAGCTTTTTTACCGGTTTTCAGGAGGGAATCCGGGTCCATGATCGGCTCAATGTATATTTCTACAATTCGGGTTTTCGAACTCTCATGAATTATTCAGGATAAATTGCTTTATGCCGTTGAAGAAGCCACTATAGTACTACTTGCCGTTGCTCATCAGCATCGTGAGCCCGATTACTGGATTGACCGGGAGAAAACATAACGGCGAACTGTTGCTCAATAGCACTTTATCCGATGATGTATACGGTTTCATGTCAAGGCAGCTTTCGGGCTGCCTGTTTGTTTTTCAGGCAGTTCAAATCGGTGTTATTGTTTTTTACCTCTGGTGGTGATAGTATTAACGAACACTGAGACCTAAACTGAGCGTTTCAACAAATGCTCAGTTTAGGTGAGAGTAAACGAACAAGGAGGGTGACACGATGACAACAACGCTTGCTTTTGACGTCTATGGAACGCTGATCGATACCGATGGCCTGGTGTCGCAACTGCGGGAAACAACCGGTGAGAAGGCCGGGGAGTTTTCCCGGATCTGGAGGGACAAGCAGCTTGAATACTCTTTCCGAAGAGGGCTGATGCAGAACTATGCGACCTTTGCCGAGTGTACCCGGAACGCGCTCGATTACACCTGTGATTTCTGCAAGGTTTCTCTAACCGTTGAACAGAAAGAAGAGTTGCTCGAAAGCTACCGGACGCTTCCGGCCTTCAATGACGTTGAAGAGAACCTGCAATGCCTCAAATCGGCAGGCTTTCGTCTCTTTGCTTTTTCGAACGGCAGCGCCGACGCTGTCGAGACAGTGCTTGGGGCGGCAGGCATACGCGAGCTGTTTCTCGATGTCGTCAGCGTGGATGATCTGCGGTCGTTCAAGCCCAACCCGGCGGTGTACAGCCATTTCCTGAGGAAGTCCGGAACATCGGGCGGCAACGCCTGGCTGATTTCAGGCAATCCGTTTGACGTGATCGGTGCCGTCTCGGCAGGTATGCGGGCCGTCTGGGCCAAACGTTCTCCCGAAGCAATCTTTGATCCTTGGGGGATAGAGCCGACGCTCGTCGTATCGAGCCTTGCTGAACTTGATGAAAGTATTTCGGCTTATCTTGCCGTGAAAGGGATCGGAGATCGTTAGCATGCGACGTTGGCTTTTTTTTGACCGTAATAAAGTTGTTATTTTGGTTAAAAAAGAGGGGTATATGAAATACAGTGATTCAATAAAGCCGATAAGTTATCTCAAAACGCACGCTTCGGAAGTTATCAGGGAGGTTTCTGACAACAGGGAAACCATGATTATCACCCATCACGGGGAAGCCAAGGTTATTCTGCAGGATATCCACGTTTATGAACAGACGCAAGAAAGTCTGGCTTTACTGAAAATGCTTGCACAAAGTGCTCACTCAATAGAGCAGGGGAAATACAGGCCTGCTGGTGAGTCTTTTGATCTGCTCAGGAAACAAATAGATGCACAGCAGGGCTGATGAAATATGAAGTTTTTCTGATCTAAGTTGAGCGATTGTTGAGCATGCTGTAAATGCAAGGCACAGGGGACGCAGCTGTAGTGCACTACCGCAAGTTCCCTGTAACGAGGCAGATGCAGCATGATCGACAATCCCATTGGGTTTCAACACATGCGATTTATCTGCATTATGGTCGCGCAACCCATCGGGTGAGATGTTCGCTGTAAGAAAATTCAGCATAACGCATTAGATAGTATACTGTTGACACCATAAAGCATTTGTTGAAACGATCAACTTAGGTCTGAGTGCTGATGCTGAAGGTGATCTTCTCGATATCTGGAAGTATGATACAAATCACGATTCCTCTGAAAGTGCTAACAGGCTTTTTGACAGTTTACAAGAAACGTGTTTGAGCCTTGAACGTTTTCCTGATAGAGGTCACTGTCCTCCTCAATTAGAGAGAATCCATGTGCGGGAATATCGGGAAATTCATTTCAAGCCTTACAGGATGATTTATCGAATGCATGAAGAGACAGTGTTTATCTATTGTGTGCTGGATGGCAGACGGAACCTTCAGGAGTTGTTGATTGAAAGACTGATTCGAACACGGATCGAGTAAAAAGGACGCATGAATCCTGCCAAAGTTGACAGAAACAGGCTGGAAAAGCTAACCGATCTTCCCAACATCGGTCCGGCAATCGCCGCTGATCTTCGCTTGCTGGGAATCAACAATCCGGACGACCTTTCCGGTCAATCTCCGGTTGAGCTCTACCATAAGCTCTCGGAGATGACTGGCGCGCGTCAGGATCCCTGCGTGCTGGACGTGTTCATTTCCATCACCCGTTTCATGGAGGGAGATGAGCCGCGACCGTGGTGGCACTATACTGCCGAGCGGAAAAAAAGGATGTTCAGACTCCAGAACAAAACCTCATGACGATGACACGCAACAGGCCTCTTGCTGAGTTAAAGAATATTGGCAGGAAAATAGCCTCACTCCTCAACGAGGCAGGCATTCACTCCGAACAGGAGTTGCGATCTGTCGGGCCGGTCGAGGTACATAAAAAGATCAGGGAGAATCATCCTGATGAAACACTCCCGTTATGCTACTACCTCTACTCTTTCGAGGGTGCTTTATGTGACCAGCACTGGGATGCTATCGGTGAGGAGAGAAAACGTGAGCTGAAAGAGGCAGTTGCCGATTAGTAAGGACCACGTTCATTTTCTTTCGAGAATCCCTCATCTTTCCGGCAATTCAGTCCCCCTGTTCAAAATATCGAGATAACTGCTATAGCTGTATATCCGGTTGCGTTTTTGGGCGGTCAGTTCGTTTACTATTCCAAGGTGTTGAAGTTTTTCCAGCGCCCTATTGATTGTTGCAGGGGTAAAACCTGTTTTTTTGACGAGCGAAGTTGACGTAGCAATGGGATGTTCAATCAATGCCCGGTGCACTTCCAGTATCGAAGCAGCTGCCCTGCCAAGGCCTGTGATTTTTTCGCGATCCTGATTGGAAAGATTGACAAGCTGTTGCGCGGTTTCCACTGCCTGGGTTGCGGTTGCAATGACCGCTTCGGCAAAGAAGTCCAGCCAGGCTTCCCAATCCCCCTTGAATCGGACAGTATCGAGAAGCTCGTAATATGTTTTACGATGCGTCTTGAGGTAAAGGCTCAGGTAAAGCAATGGTTCATGCAAGACCTTCCTTTCACAGAGAAGCATCGTGATGAGAAGTCGTCCAAGTCGTCCGTTGCCGTCCAGGAAAGGATGAATCGTTTCGAATTGTACATGTGCCAACGCGGCTTTGATGAGTACCGGAGTCGGCTCAGGTTGGTCATGCAAAAACAGTTCGAGTTTTCCCATGCACTCCATGACCATTTCGGGTGGAGGAGGAACAAAGGAGGCATTTCCCGGTCGGGTTCCACCGATCCAGTTCTGGCTTCTGCGAAATTCTCCCGGTGTCTTCTCACTGCCCCGTCCTTTGGCGAGAAGAATTTTATGCACCTCTTTCAGCAAACGTAACGATAAGGGGAAACCATTCGCCAGTCTTTCCAACCCATGGTTCAAAGCTGAAATGTAATTACTGACCTCCTGTACATCATCAAGCGGGACTCCGGGTTCCTGATCGAGTTCGAACATGAGGAGATCGGACAAAGATGATTGCGTTCCTTCTATCATTGAGGAAAGGACGGCTTCCTTTCGGACATACATATAAAGAAAAAGCGACGTATCAGGTAGAAGTGTCGAGACGCTGTCCAATCGACCGAGTGCGAGTAGCGCCTGATCGAATTTACTGCGCAATTCAGGTGTCCACTCGAGAGGTGGAGATGGAGGTAATGGATCGGGCACAAAAGCTTCTACGCTCTCACCTGAAGTTGTTGTTATGATATACTGTCCCTGTAGCGTGCGCTTCATACTTGTTGTAGAAAGTTAAAATAAGGATCGCTTTTATTTTAGTTTGCCTCTTTATCTTAAAATAAGGGAAATGTGATTGCCTTACAAGCAAGGATCTCCAGGGTGAACTTAAAATAAGAATCACGATTATTATAGGATGAGTTGCTATCCTATAATAAGGGGCGGGCAGGCACGGGGGCCTGCCCCTACTGTGGTATGTGAGTAGGTATCAGATATGGCAGGTGTAGCGGCAGGTGATGTTGCCGCTTTCTCCGGTGATCGACGAATCGATCGTTGTGTTCGGGTTGACCAGCTCTTTGATGAGCTTCGTGAAGGTGCCGAGGTAGAAGTTGCCGACGACCGGCAGGGCGGGGCAGGTGACCTTGACGGTGATGACGGGTGTTTTGCCGCTGGTGTAGCTGAAGTCTCCGCTTCCAGCGAAAGTCCAGGCGTTTTTGCTGATGGCGAAGAAGAGCAGTTTGAACGCCAGACCGGGAGGCAGCGGTTTGAGCAGTTTCTGGAAAAATCCGGGGATTCTCACTTTCAGAAGATAGGCCGCGGTGCGCTGTCCCGATTCGTTCAGCAGTTCCGCAAGCACACCGGCGTCAAGTTCCTTGTCAAGGGATTTGACAAGGGTGTGAAATTTATCCTCCTCAACCATTTCCGAGGGCAGATTGCCGATCAGATAGCCCTGGCCAGCAACGGTCAGGCGGGCGTCAGCTTCTGCCTTGCCGTATTTTGCTTCGAGAGCGGCTACGGTCTGAATGATGGAATTTGGCCCGATTTTTGCAGGAACTGTCATGTGTGGATGCAGTTTTTCGTTATAATTTTTCAGAAGATACATATCGTACTGCTAAAACAGAAACCGGAAAACAACGGTGCGGGTATCACTCGGAGGCGGGAGGGAAGACAAGCGGTATATTTTCTGTGGCCCAGCCTTTTCGGACGGTTACCGTATCTGGATTCACGGTAAACCGGTCAGCCGGCCTGAAAGGGGAGACGCTGCCGGGGTTCCAGGAAATGTTGTTGTCAGTCTGTATTCCAGAGCGAGGGATAAATGCCCTGAGCGTGTATTTGCCCGGAGCGAGCGCGTCTATGGTAAATGAGGCGCGTCTGCCGTCCTCACGCCTGATAACCGTTTTGCGGGGAAGTCTGCCAGCTGTTTCAAGCGCCTCGACTACAAAGGTTCCGGTTCCTCCTGTCACGGTTCCGGAGATGGATCCGAAATCTCCTGCATTGGCAACCGTAAACAGTGTTGTCACAAGCGAATCCGCAGCCTGTAGACCTGTGAGCGGAGTGATGCTCTTCTGCTCGATATCGAGACGATAGGAGGCTCCATTACGGAAATCCGGATCGGCCTGCACGCTGTATCGCCGGTCATCTACAGGTTCGAGCGTGAACGCATGAAGCGACGGTGTTTCGCCGTTCATGGCGTAGAGTTTGATCGACTGTTCGAGCGACTGCATGGCAACCGGCTGGTTGAACGCAATATCGATCGTTCTTCTCCGATCGGGACGGGATTGAACAAGAAACGCGGCGGTTTCACCGTTTTTCGGCAGCAGTTTCTCTACAGCCAGGGCGTCCTTTGCCGGTTTGTCGCTACCACTGCACAAAGCTGAAGAAGCGGGTTCTTCGTTGTCGGTCAAATAGGTTACCCGGTATACCGATTTTCTGTCGAGAGGCCCGGTGACAACACGGAATGTCATGGATTCTCCGGTATTTTTCACGCTGTAGAATCCTTGTACAGGGAGCGTGACATTTCGCACTGTATCGGTAACGCTCAATGCGTTGAGGGTGAACGTGTCAACGGATAACGGTCGGTTAAAGCTGATTTCGAAAAGGTTATCCGCAGGTGAAGTGCAGTAGATCAGTTTGGGAGGACTTTCCGGCTGAGAAAGCCTGAACAGGTTGTCAGCGCTTCCTGTTCGAACCAGTTTCCGGTTTCCTGCCCCGAACGGTTCGTTTTCGGGGTCGAGCCTCTTGTCGCTGTTTTTATCCAGCAGAGCGATCAGCCGGTAGTTGCCTTCAGCAAGATAGTCGAGCGTGAATGCTCCGTTACGCCCTGTTTGTATGCTGTAATCCGCAACGCGGTTCAAAATATCATTCGGGAGCGTATCGTTTTCTGATACCACGTAGGCGAGAACAGTCGCTCCCGGTTGAGGACGGGTATCATGGGAAAAGACCTGACCGGCAATGATTCCCCGGTTTATTTCCGGACCGGTTGAAAACGCATAGGAGTAGCTTTGCCGGAGCTCGTTTCCCCTGCTGCTTCTCAGGGATTTGTTGAGGGTGATCGTATAGGTTTTGTTTTCTCCAAGAGAGGTGTTGAACCGGATTTCAGCTTCTTTGCCGTCCGCTTTCAGGCTGTAGTCGGGGATTGCAGGAGAAAATACCAGTGAGTTTTTCAGGGATGACGTGGATACATACCGGTTGAAGCTGAAATGAACAGTTTCAGGAGAACTGTTGACGGATGATGCGGGCGGGTCAACGGAAAGAACCTGAAGGGGTTCGGTGTCCGTCGGGCCTCCCGTCGGCGGACGGTCAAGCGCGCAAGCAGCAAGGAGCAGGCACAGCGCTATACAGAGAGGTAACGGTTTCATGGAACATACTCCCGGACGGTTCAAACCGGATTGTAACTTAGCGTAAAAAATCGTAAATTAAAAAGCTAACAAGTTCTATGAAAATATTTTGTGAAAAATAACAGATTGTTTACGATATAGATGTCAAGAAGCACTTGCAAGGTTCTTTATGTGTCAGGTGAAATATCTCCATTTGTACGGGTCAGCTGTCTGGCTGATTTCATGGCCTCCTTTCCCCAGGCTATGGAAGATGAAGGCTGTGAAGCACGCATAATGATGCCTAAATACGGTGTGATCAATGATCGCAAGTTTCGACTCCATGATGTCTTGCGGCTTTCAGATATTGAAGTTCCCCTGAAAGACAAGACAGATTTGCTTTATGTGAAGGTTACGGCTCTTCCGTCAAGCAAAATTCAAACATACTTTCTCTACAACGAGAAGCATAACAAGCGTAGCGGCCTTTTTATCGATATGTCCCATGGGGATGAGTACAAAGGCAGCGCTGAGAGAGCTATTTTCTTTAATCTCGGTATTCTGGAAACACTCCAGAGGCTCGGGTGGAAGCCGGATATCATTCATTTTCATGACTGGTATGCGGGCCTTGTTCCATTGTTATTGAAAACCGTGTATGCCGACAACGCGTTTTTCAAGGATATCAGGACATTTCTGACCGTTCATAACGTACATCGCCAGGGCGTTTTTCCGTTGAAATCGTTCACGAAACTGCTTCCGGAAGATCTGATTGAAGGTCTGCATGTCGAGGATGGTAACGTTAACATGCTGTTTACCGGCATGAAGCATGTCGATACGGTTTCAACGACTTCAGAGAAGTATGCCGGGCTTATCAGCAGCGACTCCGCTGTTTCCTGCGGAGCTGACAAGGTATTGAACTCTCGCGGAATGCATCCGCAGGGAATCACCAATGGGCTCGACAGTAAACAGTGGAACCCTTCATCGGATAAGCTGATAAAGAAAAAATTCGATATCGAGCGTCTCGATGAGAAACGTGAAAACAAGAAATTCCTGCTTGAATCACTGATCATGCCGTTTGACGAGGAAACTCCTCTGATCGGTGCAATGATTCATTTTGACCGGTTCCAGGGGATCGATCTTCTCATCGAATCAATTGACCGGTTGATGGAACTCGATCTGCAACTGGTTATTTGCGGCTCCGGCAGCAAGGAGGTTCAGAGCAAGCTGCACGCTCTTGCCAAAGAGTATGAGGGCAGGATTGGGCTTGATTTTGAGTTTACCGATGCCGGTTTTCATCAGTTGATGGCTGCTGTCGATATGTTGCTTATTCCGGGAAAATCCGAATCGTGCGGTATGCAGCAGTTTTTCGCGATGCGCTACGGAGCTGTTCCGGTTGTTAACGCAGGCGGCGGAATCAGTGAGACCATAGTCGAGATAGATGCCCGGAGCGACGGTTCAGGGTTTGTGTTTCACGACTACACTCCGGCAAGTCTTGTTGAAAAGATCGGTGAGGCTCTTGCGGTCTATGGTGATCAGGAACGCTGGGAAACGCTGGTGAAGGAGAATATGGAAAGAAGGCTGACATGGAAGAAGTCAGCCAAAAAATACAATCAGCTTTACAGCGACCTGCTTGAGCGTAAGTGAATCCTGAGTTGATCGTTTCAACAAATGCTGTACGGTGTCAACAGTATACTATCTAATGCGTTATGCTGAATTTTCTTTCAGCGAACATCTCACCCGATGGGGTGCGCGATCATAATGCAGCCTGCTCAACAATCGCTCAACTCAGGTGAATGTATGATGAGAAAGGTAAAGGTACTCTTTCTCGACAGGGATGGAACGATCAATCGTGATATAGGTACGTATGTCACTAACAGAGAGCAGTTCAAGCTGATCGATGGAGCGGGTGAAGCAATCGCGATTGCAAGAAAGGCAGGTTTTGAAATAGTTATCATCACCAACCAGGCAGGTATTGCAAGAGGTGTTGTCACTCCCGGGCAGGTTGAAGATATTCATGACTATCTGAATGAGTTGCTTGCAGCCAGTGATACATCTTATGACCGGATATACTACTGTCCTTCCCATCCTGATTACCCGCATTCTGAATATGATCGTTTTGCATTGTGCAGAAAGCCTGAAACCGGAATGGTTGACCGGGCAGTTGCCGATTACCTTTCTTCGGGCATAGACGTTGACAAAGCGCACTCTTTTTTTATCGGTGACAAGACGGTTGATGTCGAGTGCGGAAGACGTGCAGGCCTCCGGTCTGTTCTTGTCAGAACCGGACACGGAGAAGAAGATCTTTGCCGAAAACGCCGGATTGTTCCTGATTTTATTGCGGATGATCTCTACCAGGCGATCACGGAGTATGTCATCAAGCAGTGACCAGTGACCAGATTACAAGTGACAAGTAAAACAGTTTTTGGGTTTGCATTGTTATGTACATATTCCATTCTGCAGGAAACGGTGCGGTTACTGTGATTTTTTTCTTGTAACGAAAGAGGATCTGCAGGAGCGTTTTTTTTCTGCGCTGTATGAAGAAACCGCGGAACGTCTTGCCGCTCTCCGGGGAAGCACCTTTCACTCCATTCACTTCGGGGGAGGAACGCCTTCTCTTGTTTCAGTCTCGTATCTTGAGCGTTGGCTGGAAACGGTTTTTCGATATGTTTCGTTAAGCGATGATGCCGAAATTACCATTGAGGCCAACCCTGAAGATCTTACCATTGACAAACTTCGTGATCTTGCTTCTCTGGGCGTCAACCGTCTCAGTATCGGTGTTCAGTCGTTTTTGCCCGAAAAGCTTCTGGCATTGGGGCGCTGTCATACCGCACCGGACGCTTTCAGGGTGACCGGTGAGGCCATGAATCTCTTTGACAATGTCAGTGTGGATCTTATCTGTGGTGCTGAAGGCGAAAGTCTCGGGGAGTGGCAGCGTGATCTCGACTGCGCAGCCTCATCCGGAGTTCCGCATGTTTCCGTTTACATGCTTACTCCGGAAAAAAACACCCTTCTTTTCCGTCGCCTGAAAAAGGGACAGGTGACACTTCCCGGTGAAGCGGTGCAGGCGGCTCTGTACGATGCGGCATGCGCGATGCTTGGTGATCGGGGGTTCGAGCATTATGAGGTTTCAAATTTTTCCAAACCCGGTTTCTTTTCCCGTTATAATCTGGGATGCTGGCAGAGGGAATCGTATCTTGGATTCGGTCCTTCAGCGCATAGTTTTCTTGTTTCCGGGACAGACGAGGTGCGTAGCGCAAACGTGAGCAGCCTGATCCGCTACATGGCTTCTCCGGGGAAAGCGCAGGCCTCCAGGGAAGTGCTTTCCCCGGAGGAGCAGATCGACGAGAAGATATTTCTTTCTCTTCGGCTTTCTTCCGGACTCGAACTCGATGATCTGCTGCACTATCATAAAAACAGCAGTGAGGTATTGGCAATTGTTGAGCGCCTGAAGGAACAGGGATTGCTTGAAATACTCGACGGTGCCATAAAGGTTTCACGCAAGGGATTTCTGTTCGCGGACAAGGTGGCCGAAGAACTGCTGCCCGGTCTGAGCGCAATGTCCGGAGTCAAGAAATAACCATAGGGGAGATGCGCGGTATTGAACGCTTTTATGGATGCCGGCATTACACAGGGCACCATGCCTTTGTAAGCTGTAGAGTCAATCTATCGCGTCTTCAGCACTCAGCATATTGGATTTTCAGGCTGTCCGACTGACCAGCGATCAGGCATTTTTGATTTTTCTTATTCTTGAGAATCGTCACTCGTTACTTGTCACTGTTACTGCTCTATGACCCACAAGATGATAAACCGCGGTATTGCCGCAACGCTGTTTCTGTTTGCTGAAGCCGTCTATCTGATGACCATGGCTCCCACCCTTTCTTTCTGGGATTGCGGGGAGTTTATAGCCACAGCCTATACTCTTGGCGTTCCCCACCCCCCCGGAGCACCGTTTTTTCTGTTGACAGGCAGGCTTTTTTCCATGCTTCCCTTTTTTGGCGATATCGGTGCCAGGGTAAATCTGTTGAGTACGTTGTCAGCCTCGGTAACCGTGATGCTCACCTATCTGATCATCGTCCGGCTGATTGCCATGTACAGGAAAACGGAGCCCGATTCATGGGAGCTTCCTGAAAAAATTTCAGCATATGGAGGAGCTGCGGCAGGAGCTCTCTCGCTTGCGTTTTCAGACAGTTTCTGGTTCAACGCGGTTGAGACGGAAGTGTATGCGCCTTCGCTGTTCTTTACCGCTCTGGTGGTCTGGTTTATCGTTCGATGGTACGGAGCTCCGGATGAAGAGGGCAACGAGCGCTGGCTGATGGCCGCGATGTACATGATCGGTCTCTCGATTGGCGTTCATCTCCTGAGCCTGCTGGCTATTTTTGCTGTCTGCATGGTCTATTATTATAAAAGGTATGACGTTACCCTGTCCTCGTTCATGCTGATGATGCTTGCAGCCTCAGGAGCCTTTCTGCTTGTCTACAGCGGTATCATCAAAGGATTGCCGGTGCTCATGCAGTATGCCTCATGGGGCGGCATAGCGGCTCTTTTCGGAGGGATCATCTATGTTGTCTACTATGCGCATACCCATCGCTTCAGATTGCTGCATACGATAAGCATGTCGCTGCTTCTGCTGATAATCGGTTATTCTTCCTATGCGCTCATCTATGTGCGTGCAAATGCCTCACCGTCAATCAATGAGAATAATCCGTCAACGGGAGATGCTTTTTTTTCCTATCTGAACCGGGAGCAGTATGGGGATTTTCCACTGTGGCCAAGGCGCTGGTCCGCCGAACCATTGCATCAGTATTTCTATCAGCAGTATGGAAGTGATGCCGAATACTTCTTTCGCTATCAGATGGGTCACATGTACCTACGGTATCTCGGGTGGCAGTTCATCGGCAGGAGCGGCGAAGTCGAGGGGGCAGACGTGGACTGGTCACAGCTCTGGGGATTGCCTTTTCTGATAGGGCTCTTCGGCGCATTTTCCCTTTTTCGCAGGGAATGGAAGATGGGGTCGGTTGTTACCGCCCTGTTCATTCTTACCGGGGCGGCACTGGTGATCTATCTCAACCAGACCGAGCCTCAGCCGAGGGAGCGGGATTACAGTTATACCGGAAGTTTTTTTGCCTTTGCTTTATGGATCGGTATCGGCGCGGAAAGCCTTCTTATGCAGTTCCGCAAAAGACTCTCCGGAGAAACGTTGCAGCGGGCTATGACGGTAACCGCTCTGGGAGGATTGCTGCTTGCAGTAAACGGCAGGATGCTTCAGGCAAACTATCATACTCACGACCGTTCGGGAAACTATGTGGCATGGGACTGGGCGTGGAATATCCTGCAAAGCTGCGAAAAGGATGCCATCCTCTTCACCAACGGGGACAATGATACCTTTCCGCTCTGGTACTTGCAGGAAGTCGAGGGTATAAGAACCGATGTCCGGGTGGTCAACCTCAGCCTTGCCAATACCGGCTGGTATCTCGACCAGCTGAAAAATACCTCTCCGAACGGAGCGGAAAAAATAGCGTTCAGTCTGAGCGATAAGGAACTCAGGGAGATCAGCTATGTTGCCATCCAGCCGGTCGAGGTCGAGCTTCCCGCTGGCTCTACAAAAGAGGCGCTTGTACAAGAATATGATGCAGCGGGCCTTGATGTTCCTGAGGGGCTTGTCGATACGTTACGGTTGCGGATCATGCCGACCGTTACCTTTCGTGGACAGGGGTTTCTCAGGCCACAGGATGTTGCCGTCTATGAGATCCTCATGAACAATTACACGGCACGTCCGATCTGTTTTGCCCTTACCGTCGGTCGTGACAACATGCTTGGGATCGATGAGTACCTTCGGCTTGATGGTCTGACATACAAGGTTGTTCCTGTGAAAAACACCGGGGAGAGCAATCAGGTTGACATCTCAACGCTGTGGACAAACCTCTGTTCTGTTTTTCGTTACCGGAATCTCGATAATCCGGAGGTGTATATCGAAGAAACTTCGAGACGGCTCAGCGGTAACTATAAACCGTTGTTTGTCAGTCTGGCTGCCGCTCTTGCCGAACAACCTGAAGAGGAACTCCAGGTGAGAGACAAATCAGGAGCACTTCGGAAAGCCTCCAGAGGAGTGCTTGCGCTTGAAGCGCTGGACAGATCTCAGGAAGTTCTCCCGCTCAGACGCTACGGTATCGAGCCCGGTGTTGCCTCCTCGATTGTTTCTCTCTATGTTTCACTTGGAGAGAAGGAAAAAGCGGATCTGTATGTTACTTTTCTGGAGCAGCTTGCCTATGTGACCTCTCTTCGGGAAGCTCCGCAGGTGTATTATGCTCTGGCGCTCTCTCTACGTGAGGTCGGCAGGGAGGATGAATCGAAGAAGATACTGGATCAGCTCTTCAGGGAGATTGATGAGAATAATATTGATCTGTTGAAAGAATAAGGAGTACACTATTCATGAATAATCAGATACATCCAACAGCAGTAGTCAGCTCGAAAGCAGAAATCGGACGGGATGTTGTTATTGGTCCTTTTACGGTGATCGAGGATGATGTGTATATAGGAGACAGAACCGAAGTAGGCCCTCACGTTCAGATTGCCGACGGAGCGCGGTTAGGCAGCGATTGCAAGGTTTTTGCCGGTGCGGCCCTCTCCACCGTCCCTCAGGATCTGAAATTTGACGGGGAGAAAACCTACCTGCATGTAGGTGATCGAACCGTTATACGTGAGTATGTGACGCTGAACAGGGGAACCAAAGCAAGCGGTAAAACGGTTGTCGGCTCTGATAATCTCATCATGGCGTATGTTCACGCAGGCCACGACTGTAGTATCGGAAATCATGTCATTATCGCTAATTCAGTTCAGTTCGGAGGCCATTGCGAGGTTGAAGATTATGCCGTCGTGGGGGGACTGGCAGGTATTCACCAGTTCGTTCGTATCGGAAAGTATGCCATGGTCGGCGGTATATCAAGAGCTTCACTCGATGTTCCTCCCTATGTCATGGCCGGGGGGCATGACTCTTTCCGTTTTGAGGGGCTCAATATGGTCGGGCTCAAACGCAAAGGGTTCTCTTCTGTGCAGATAGACAGAATCCGCAGTGTGTACAGGATTATTTTCCAGTCAGGCCTTCTGCTCGGCAATGCCCTTGAAAAGGTGCAACAGGAATGTGAGCGGACTCCTGAGGTGGAAGAGATACTTGCATTTTTTGGAAACAGTTCGGCAAAAAGAAAGTTTATCCGGCCGTTCAAGTCCTGAAGTGTGCAATGCAGAAGAAGATGAGGAGGGAATTCAGGTATGTCACGATGGGCGTTGGGGGTAGATCTTGGGGGGACGGCGGTAAAAATTGCCGTTATCGATGAAGATGCGGGTATGCTTGAGCATGAACGGCATCCGACGAAGCTCGATGAGGGACCGGAAGGTATTGTCGGTCAGATAGGATCGCTTGTTTTCTCGGTGTACGGACGATTCAGAAATCGTCTCGGGGAAGAGGGATTTGCCGGTATAGGGCTTGGCGCTCCGGGAGCTGTTGACAGCGAGCGGGGTATGCTCAGCTACCCTCCCAACCTGCCGGGCTGGGAACACTATGCGTTGAAAAGTGAATTGCAGAAGCTTCTCATCAGGGATTATGCAATGGACTGTTTGCTGATTCTTGAAAATGACGCCAATATAGCTGCCTGCGGAGAAGCCGTGTTCGGTGCAGGCAGAGCGTTCAGCGATTTTATGATGGTCACCCTCGGAACGGGAGTCGGGGGAGGAATACTGCTGAATCGTAAACTCTATAGAGGGCCGAACGGCACGGCAGGTGAGATCGGTTATCTGACGATTGATTTCGGTGGAAAAAGCGTTCATGCCGGTGTCAGGGGGACGGTCGAAAGTCTTATAGGCAAAAAAAGCATTGTTGACATGGCCCTCGATACCTACCGCCTTCATGGGCGGGAGAAGTGGTCCGAAGAAATACATGGCAGCAATCTGTGCGATCTTTCTCCGAGAACGCTTGAAAAAGCCGCACATCATGGCGATCCTGTCGCCGGAGAAATATGGGACAGGGTGGGCTCTATTCTCGGCGTTGGACTGGCTGGGGTGGTCGCATTGATGGATATCCGTAAATTCGTTCTTGGCGGCGGGATTTCAGGTGCGGGTAACCTCATTTTTTCTCCTGCATTTGACCAGATGAAGCGATCTACGCTGCCTTCGATGCATGATGGTCTGGAGCTGGTGCCCGCTGCCCTCGGAAATGACGCTGGAGTCTATGGTGCAGCCGCGCTCTGCTTTTCTTCTCTTCTTTGAGTTCGTGTTTCTCTACTACCTGTTTTATGGTCATGCGTGACGATATACTTCATCTGTTTTATCCCTGTGTCTGTCCTGGGTGCGGTTCTCAGCTCTATGCGGATGCGGAGGGTATCTGTCCGGAATGCATTTCGGCGTTTGACGCTTTCGGGGATGCTGATGCTTCAGGGTATGCGATAATGGAGCTGTTCAGACGCAACTATCCTGATGATACGCTTTCCGGAAAGGCATGGGCGCTCTATCGTTTTCATAAGAACGACAGGTTGCAGAGGGTAATTCACGCGATGAAATATGAAGGGGTAAGCAGTCTTGGGAAGGTTTTTGGAAGGTTTCTCGGTGAAATGATAGCCGGGTGCGGGGGTGATGACCTGTACAGTTGCGTTGTTCCGGTGCCTCTTCACCGGCTTAAGGTTTTCGATCGTACCTATAATCAGTCAGAGATTATCGCACGGTCGGTAGCGTCAGTACTTCGCAAGGATTTCAGGAATGATCTTGTCGTTCGTAAAAAATATACCCGTTCCCAGGCCGGACTCTCCTTGCAGGAGCGGTTGAGAAACGTTCGTGACGCGTTTGAGCCGTCCGGCAGGGCGGTACCGAAAAGCATTCTCCTTGTTGACGATGTTCTCACTACCGGGGCCACAGTTTCCGCTGTCAAGAACGCGCTCGAGTCCGAAGGGGCTGAGCATATCTCTCTTGCAACCATTGCGCTCGCAGGCTGACAACTGCGAGAGTATCAGAAGTCGATAGTATGGATCTTTTTTATACACCTTCGGACAGAATAGACCTTTCAGGAGGAGCCCTCACTGTCGAAGGAGAGGAGTTTTTTCATATAACGAAGGTTCTTCGAAAGAAAGAGCGTGAGGTCATTCATATTACCGACGGGATGGGGCTTTCGGTAACTGCGGAAATCACGAAGATAGGCCGGAACGGGCTTACTGCGGCAGTCACTGAGAAAAAAAAAGTTCTGCCTCCGTCGGCAGAGGTGACGGTGGCACTATCGCTTCTCAAATCGTCACAGCGGTTTGATTTTTTTCTTGAAAAAGCAACAGAGCTTGGTGTAGCCGGGATTGTTCCCATGATAACAGAGCGAACGGTTTCCCAGCCAAAAGCTGAAAAACGTGCCAGGAAACTTGAACGCTGGAAAAAAGTTGTTGTTTCAGCCGCGCTTCAGACAAAACGGTATCATTTCCCGGAAATCACAGCGCCGCTTCACTTTGATGCAGTACTGAAACGTGAGGGATATGACAGCAAGCTGATTGCCTGTGAAACATCTTCCATAGCTCCGGATGTCTCTTTTTTCGGGAGAAAAGTGTTGTTTTTAGTTGGTGGCGAGGGTGGTTTTACCGGTGAAGAACTTGAAATGGCCGTCAAAAAAGGCTTTTGTGAAATTTCCTTCGGTCACTCGATTCTGCGTGCGGAAACTGCAGGAATTTTTGCCGTCGCCATGGCAAGGGCACAGATTGCCGCACATGAATCGCCTGAAAAATGGTTATGATAGAGAAGAACTCCTTATCATTGGATACTCCTATGCAAAAAACAGCACTGAACAATATCGTTCTCCTGATCGTTGTCCTGCTGATCTCAGTGATTTTTATTTCCATGATCTATGATTTTCTCATGGTGATTCTGATTGCCGCGATTTTTTCAGGGCTTGCAATGCCGCTGTTTCGATGGTTTGAATCCCTGTTCAGGGGGCGCAGAAGTATCAGCTCGGCGATGACCATTCTCACCATGGCATTGATTCTGATATTTCCCTTGCTTGCCCTGCTTGGTATCGTGGCTGCTGAAGCGATCAAGGTCAGCCGTTCGGTCGGGCCATGGATTGAGCAACGGGTCGAGCAGCCCACAGCCTTTGATGACATCTTCAGCTCATTGCCATACTCTGAAACCATCATTCAATACAGTGATGAGATCCTGCAACGGCTCGGTGAACTTGTAGGAAATATGAGTACGTTTCTGTTCGAGAATCTCTCCTCGTTTACGCTCTCGACGGTTCACACGCTGTTTATGATGTTCGTGTTTTTCTACACCATGTTTTTTTTCCTCAAGGATGGACGGGACATGCTCGAGTCCGTTCTCTACTATCTTCCTCTGGGTGAACGGGATCAGTCGCGCATGCTCGACAAGTTTACCTCGGTTACCGGGGCGACCATACGGGGGACATTTGTTATCGGTATTCTTCAGGGAACGCTTGCCGGTCTGGCCTTGAAGGTTGCCGGGATTGAGAGTGCCATTTTCTGGGGGGCGGTCATGACGGTGCTTTCCATCATACCGATAATCGGTTCTGGCCTGGTCTGGGGCCCTGCGGTTCTCTATCTCTATGCGACCGGAGAGTATGTGTCCGCGACCGGTCTGCTGCTGTTTTGCGGTCTGCTGGTGAGCAGTGTCGATAACATCCTGAGGCCAATTCTTGTCGGAAGGGATACCAAAATGCACGAACTGCTGATTTTCTTTGGAACCTTCGGGGGCATAAGTCTGTTCGGTATATCGGGATTCATCGTAGGACCGGTTATCGCCGCATTGTTTATCACTGTATGGGAAATTTACGGTGAAACGTTCAAGGACTATCTCTATGCCGTGAAACATCCGGGCCCCTGCAGTGACAGAGAAGGAAATGATGAACCTTTATGACATGAGCTATGATACCGGTTGCAGTGATGCAGACCAGATATTTAGTGGCATCGGTAAAAGTGCCTGATGAGTATGAATACGTTATGAAATTCCATTGATACGTCGCATTATGAGAAGACAAGGGACAATGCGTTCTCTCCGCGTTTTCGCGCTTCTATCCCTTCTGATACTTGCCTTTCAGCCCGGTTCATACGCCGGATCGGCTACTCAGCCTGACACGCTTGATTTTGAACAGGAAATCAATTCCTACATTCTCAAGGATATCGGCACATCCGAGATTCTCATGTCAAAGAATACCGGAAAGCGTATTCAGCCGGCAAGCCTGACAAAAATTCTTACCTCGATTATGGCGATTGAAAGCGGTAAACTCGGAGATTATGTGGTGATCCCGAAAGAGGCGACAGTTGTAGAACCGACAAAGGCCGGTTTTCAGGCAGGAGAGAGGATACGTCTTGTTGATCTTGTCAAGGCGTCTATGGTACGGTCAAGCAATGATGCCGCTTTTGCCATTTCGATCTATCTGGGCGGAAGTGTACAGGGTTTTGCCCGGATGATGAACCGCAAGGCAAGGAAGATAGGTATGAGAAATTCAAACTTTACCAATCCGGCGGGGTTTGACAGGGATCTCTATGCAGGGCACTACTCGACTGCGCGGGATCTGCTGCGGCTTTCCGAGTATGCGATAGGCAACGAGATATTCAACCGTATAGCCGCACTGGATTCAATATCTTTTTTCGAACAGAATACCAGGAAAAAGTACACCCTCAAGTCGAGCAACAAACTCCTCGGGAAGTATCAGTACGCTGTCGGTATTAAGACCGGATATACCATGAAGGCGGGCAGGTGCCTTATTGCCAGGGCGAAAAAGGGCGAGAAGGATATGGTTCTTGTCATGCTCAAGGCAGGGCGCAAACGTTGGGCGCTTGCTGAGCAGATGTTTGAAAAAGGATTTTCAATGCGACAACGGGACAGGATTTCAGACTATCCGGTGACCCAGCAGGAGGCGGCCAAACCGCTCATGTTATTGGGAAATGAACTGCAGGGGAAATAGCTGGATAGAAAATTAGTGATGAGTGATGCGCAACCAGAGAGTTTTTTTGTCATTCCCGTGCTTGACACGGGAATCCATCTGTTGAGAGCTATGTGTTAGGTAGGGAATAGGGAGAAAATAGTTCTGAGTGCTGAGTTTTAAGCTCTGAGTGATGGTTGCAAGATATCGAAATGGCTGGGTGGCTGAAACGTCAAGCCCCGAGAAACCAGAAAGATAGTTTACGGGGCATGACGAGTATGTGCTATCCGGTTGGGATCAGTTGTTGACCCGGACGGCTTCTTCTGTTGAGAAAAAGAACGATGATTCGATCTGTGCGTTTTCTTCAGAATCTGAGCCGTGCACGATGTTTTCACCTTTGCTGTCTGCGTAGAGCTTGCGGACCGTTCCTTCTTCAGCTTCTGCCGGATCGGTTGCTCCGATAAGTTTACGGAAATCCTCTACTGCGTTTTCTTTTTCAAGGATCATCGGAACACAGGGGCCTGAAGACATGAACTCGACGAGTTCGCCGAAGAAAGGCCGCTCTCTGTGAACAGCGTAAAATGCCCCTGCGGTTTCTGTCGTCAGTTTTGTTTTTTTCATGGCGACGACGCGAAACCCTGCGCGCTCGATTTTGTCGATTACCGCTCCAATGAGCTGTTTGCGGACGCAATCCGGTTTAAGAATAGTAAGTGTTCTTTCCATCAGAATATGATTTAGAATTAGATGTGTGATTGTCTGTAATGACGTGAGCGAAGATACATAATGTTGGCAGAATATGGAAGTTCTTCGTTCAGTGTGCCTGCTTGTCCTGAAAGAACGGCAGCGCATGACATATTAGGTCAGTTGGCTGTCTGGTAAATGAACGAGCAGGATCCTGATGCGTTCAGGTCAGTGCGAACTTTCGGTAGTGAATATCACCAGTATTTTTCCTACCCGCTGTCCGTTCATTTTGATCACCTTGAACAGCATGTTCTGCCATTCGAGCGTATCCATGACTGAAGGCATCTTCTCCAGCTTGGTCATGAGAAATCCTCCCATGGTATCGTATCGGGGATCATCCTCGTCGAGGAAGTTGTCAAGATCAAATTCAGAGATAAACTCATCGACAGGGAGCAGGCCGTCAATAATCCAGGTTCGCTCACTTCTTTGTACGATTTTTTTTGTTCCCTCAAGATCATCAGCGGGAATATCTCCCACGATACTTTCAAGTACGTCTGTGAGTGAGATTGCGCCCTGTACCGAGCCGTGTTCGTCGATGACCAGCGCGAGATGGGCTCTGTTTTCCTTGAAAAGTTCCAGTACCTGAAATGCGGGAACGGATTCCGGTACAAAAAGAGGTGGTTTCATCGCACTGCGTATGGACGCTTTCAGATTGCCAGGTTCGAGCAGTTGCTTGCTGACCAGGTCAAGTGAGCGTACAACGCCTCTCAGGTGGTCAGCTCCTCCTTCTGAAACAGGAAAGTGTGAGCGGCCGCTGGCCAGCAGTTTGGCTCTCAAAGAGTCATCCGGCGCATTGAGGTCGAGCCACTCGATCTCGCTTTTCGGTGTCATCATTGCACTTGCCCGCTTGTCGCTCATACGGAATATTCTTGAAATCATCTCGTATTCAACCGATTCAAAAACGCCTTTTTTTGCACCCTGTTTTATCATGAGCATGACCTCCTGATCGCTCACAAGAGGCTTTTCAGTATTTCTGATGCCTATGATTTTCAGGACGATGTTGGTTGAGCCGTTGATAAGGTGAACTATCGGCGAGCTTATTCTGCAGATCATGTCGATACTGCGTCCGATTTTGATCGCTATTTTTTCCGGATGCTGCAGTGCTATTTTTTTCGGAGCGAGTTCGCCGATGATGAGCGTGACATAGGTGACCCCCAAAACAACCAGGCCGAGAGCCAGTTCTTTGCTGTATGGCGCAATGGGTTCGATCTCTCTGATGATTTTCGCGACAGGTTCGGAGAAGCTGATACCGCTGAATGCTCCCGCGAGGGTGGCGATAAGGGTGATGCCTACCTGTATGGCGGAAAGGAATCTTCCGGGCTTCTCAAGCAGCTCGATAACCATGGACGCACCGGCTATACCCGCGTCACGTAATTCATGCAGTTTGGCTTCACTTGAAGAAATGATCGCAAACTCTGCCATCGAAAAGAATCCGTTAGCCAGTATCAGGCAGAATAATATAAGCAGTTCTACTATATCGGAGTTCATAGGTGTGGCACAACGTGCCTGAAATGTATGAAACTCAGTGCGCCTGTCATATCCTGAAAGGAGTGTGATCGCATGAGGTCACTGAGGATGTCAGAAAACAGCGTCTTTCAAATCAGGTACAGGTACTACTCAAACAAGATAGATAAAAAATCTCCAATAGAAGCAGGCAGCAAAACAGCGTGAGAGGAAGAATGGCGAAGGGCTCAGGATAGCAGTGCTGGCGTTATATCATGAAAGAGGAGCGGTGACCGGCAAAATATGTTGCTATTTCAATTGTGCTGACAGCTTATTTTTTGTAAACTGCATAAATTGAGCGTTTTGTGCTATTCTGGAGACGTAATGGATCACATTAAATGTAGTGCGTTTCATGGCAGATGATATGACATTTGGTTCTGCCGGAGCCTTGCTGGTACGCAAACTTACTCAGGCCAGAAAAGAGAGGGGGCTTTCTCTCGAGGAAGTCAGTGCGGAGACAAGAATACAGAAAAATCATCTTGAGAAAATCGAGGCGGGAGATTTGACCTTTCTGCCCTCAGCCTACGTTTATGCCTTTCTGAAAGAATACGCTGAAGTAATAGGTATCGATGACCCGCAGCTTATTGAAAGCTGCCGGGACGAGCTCAGTATTCCCACCGATCTGAAGTCCCGGAAGGAAGCGCAGTCAGCAGAAGAAGACAGTTCTGAGACGGGAGATCGTCTCTCGGGTATTTTTGGCGCAGCTTCTTCCGCTGGAGCGGGAATTTCTCCGGTTGTGCTTGTTGGCGGCGCGGTTTTTCTGGTGATTGTTCTTCTTGCTGTCGGCTTTTTTATGTTTTCAGGAGTACGGGAAAACCCACAAATGACCCCCCGGCAGAATCTGGAAACAGAGGCTTTGCCAGCCATACCTGAGCCTGAGCCCGCACTTGTTGAGCCGGATTCAGTCGCTCTTGCCGATTCATTACAAGAAGGCTCCGATGAGAGCTCTCCTGAGCTTGCCGTAAAGCAGGAAGCGTGGGCAAAAGATGTTTCCTTTCTTCCGGACTCCCCGACCTCTCCCTATCAGCAAGTACTGATTGTCCGTATCACCAAAGACCTCAGCTGGGTAAAAATTATCGCTGATGACGGCGACAGGGTCTATCCCGGTGCTGCGTTCAAGGCAGGAGAGGTGTTGAGATATGAGGCAAAGAGGAAGTTATGGGTCAATATCGGTCGTCCTCCCTTTGTCGAACTCTATCTCAATGGTGAGAAAGTGCCTCCTATGAGCAAAAGGACCATTGTGCTTGGTGAAGAGTAGAGCTGATTACGGGGAGAACAGTGAATCTCCGGTCGCGATAAACCAGCAGCACGTCATTCCTTTTTACGATCATTCCCTCTCTGTGACCAGATGTTTTTTTCTTGTTTATGTCTGTATCAGGAAATAGGGAATTTTTTGTCCTGTTTATGTATTCCTTTATCCGTATTTAGTCATACGGTTATCATTATTGTAATCAAAACGATCCTCTCAGGTTATGAAAGTATACGACACGATAACGCAGACAACAGGAGGGACGCCTCTTGTCGCAATACAGCGCCTGAACGATTCAGGCGGTGGGGAAATTATCGCCAAGCTTGAGTCATTTAATCCTCTGTCAAGTGTAAAAGACAGGATCGGGGTTGCCATGATAGAGGAGGCGGAAAGCAAAGGCATGATTACCGCAGATACCACGATTATTGAGCCGACAAGCGGCAATACCGGTATCGCGCTTGCATTTGCCTGTGCGGCAAAGGGGTATAAACTGATTCTTACCATGCCGGATACCATGAGTATTGAACGGCGCCGACTGCTGAAAATATTCGGGGCAGAGCTGGTGTTGACCGATGGAGCTTCGGGTATGAAAGGCGCGATAGAAGAAGCCGGGCGACTGGTGGAATCCATGCCTCACGGCGTCATGCTCCAGCAGTTCAGCAACCCGGCAAACCCTGAGGTGCATCGCAGAACAACAGCTGAAGAGGTATGGGAGGATACTGACGGCACCGTTGATGTATTTGTCGCCGGTGTCGGTACGGGGGGAACGGTAACCGGTGTGGGCGAAGTGCTCAAAAAACGAAAGCCCGGGGTAAAGGTGATTGCTGTAGAGCCTGAGGATTCAGCAGTTATTTCCGGGGGACAGCCCGGTCCGCACAAAATACAGGGAATAGGCGCCGGATTTATTCCGGGGAATCTCAACAGGGAAGTTATCGATGAAATAGTGCTGGTGAAAAACGAAGACGCGGGAGCCGTATCCAGACAGCTTGCCCGGGTGGAAGGTATTCTTTGCGGGATTTCTTCGGGTGCGGCAATGTGGGCGGCCCTGCAGGTAGCCAGACGCGCTGATATGCAGGGAAAAAAAATTGTTGTACTTTTGCCTGATACAGGAGAACGCTATCTTTCGACCTGGCTGTTTGCCGATGAGTAAGGTTTCAGGTTAACCGGGTCAGTTTTACAACTTTTAGATCGTGAAAACGGATTATGGGAATACAACGGGTTTATCTTGATAACAATGCCACAACTCCGCTTCATCCTGAGGTGAAAAGGGAGATGGTAGAGGCGATGGACATGTTCGGGAATCCATCGAGTATGCATGCTTTCGGAAGGGAAGCCAGGGCAAATGTAGAGCATGCAAGAAAAACCGTGGCAGAGTTCATCGGGGCGCACGAGGATGAAATCGTCTTTGTGGGGAGCGGTTCAGAGGCCAATAATACAGTTCTTTCCCTGTTCGCCTGTGCCTCAAACCTTTGCCTGCCCGGTTTTAAAGCCAGGACAACGATCATTACTTCCAGAATTGAGCACCCTTGCGTGCTGGAAACCTCTGAGTGTCTTGCTCACAAGGGTACAACCGTCAAGTTTCTTGATGTTGACGAGTACGGCAGGATCGATATGGATCAGTTGAAGGAGTACCTTACCGATGATGTCGGTCTGGTTTCCGTGATGACGGCAAATAACGAAATCGGCACGATTCAGGACATCGCCGAAATTACCCGGCTGGCTCATGAAAACGGTTCATTGATGCACACCGACGCGGTTCAGGCAGTCGGGAAAATGCCTGTGAACGTCAATGACCTGGGCGTTGATTTTCTGACCATGAGCGCGCACAAGATTTATGGTCCGAAAGGTATCGGGGCGCTTTTTGTGCGAAAAGGCACTCCATATTGTCCGTTTATTCGCGGTGGACATCAGGAGAAGGGGCGAAGGGCAGGAACGGAAAATACTCTTGGCATCATGGGAATGGCCAAGGCGGTTGAAATGCGTGCACTTGAGATGGAAGAGGAGGCAAAACGTTTTGCCGTGATGAAGGAGGCTCTGAAAAAAGGTATAGAAGAGTCCATCGATGATGTCTTTTTTAACGGTCATCCGACCAAAAGCATGCCGAATACCCTGAACGTTTCCTTTCCAGGTGCTGAAGGGGAAGCGATTCTGCTCTATCTCGATCTCGAAGGGATTGCCGTTTCTACCGGCTCAGCCTGTGCTTCGGGTTCCCTCGATCCTTCGCATGTACTGCTTGCAACCGGTTCGAATGCGGAACGGGCTCATGGTTCGATACGAATAAGCATGGGAAGGGAGACAACAATGGATGAAATCACCTATCTGCTCGAGGTGCTTCCCGGCATCATCGGGAGAATAAGAACAATGTCAACAGCATATATAAAGGGAGAAGAACATGTTGCAGCCAAGTGAATGGGTCTATACCGATACATTGAAAGAGCATTTCATGAACCCGAAGAATATTCTTCAGGGTGAATCTACCGATGAGTTTGACGGGATCGGCATGGAGGGGAACCTTTCCTGCGGGGACCAGATGATGGTGGTGATCAAGGTGGAGAAAGAGACCGAGGTTATTGCCGACTGCCAGTGGAAAACCTACGGTTGTGCGAGCGCTATAGCCAGTACATCCATTCTTTCCGAAATGGTCAAAGGCATGACGCTCGATCAGGCGTTCGATGTTTCACCCAAGGATGTCACCAAAGAGCTTGGCGGTCTTCCTGAAAACAAGATTCACTGTTCCGTGCTCGGCGACAAGGCGCTTCGTGCGGCCATCAACAACTACTTCGAGCGCAACGGCATGGACGACCGTGTTCGCAAGGAAAAAAGCAAGATCGTCTGTCAGTGCATGAATGTGACCGATCACGAGATTGAGGAAGCGATTCTTGAAGGGGCTCGGACGTTCTACGAGTTGCAGGAGCACACCAAGCTCGGTACGGTTTGCGGACAATGCAAGGATGAAGCCGAAGAGTTGATTGAAAAGTACAAGCACCTGCATTTCGGAGAGTAGCATGAGGCTGTCTCATACCTTTTGCATGGTATTTTTTTTAATCTTGCGCGTCCTTCAGGATATCTTTTTTCCTGACCAGGGTATCGGTCAGCCTCTTCCATTCAACGATGAGTTTCTGCTTTTCGATTTCCCGGCTGATACGGTTGAACCGGTGCTCTTCGAGCCGGTTCACCTCGTCGATGAGATCGTTCAATCCGGCTTTGCCCAGTGAATAGTTTTTCTTTTCATCCCAGGCAATAGCCTCGGATATGGCTATTTTCATCTTTTCCAAGCCCGATAAGGAGCTGCTGGTTCTCGATTGAACGGTAGAGATTGGTCAAGGCAGTTGCAAGGGACAGCCTGGTATTGCTGTTTGAAAGCGATACCCTTGTGCGGTTGATTCGGCTTATTTTATGACGCGCGCTCTCCTGTTTGTCCGGCAAAGACCATTCCATGGTGATTCCGACAAAAAGTCCCTGTTCAGATGCCATGAAAAACCGGTCGTCACCTGAAATGTCATAGCCCGCTGTCAGGTTTATGGATGGCAGCAGTCTGTCGGCCTGACCCAAGACCTCAGTGTCGGCCTTTTTTTTAAGGAGTGCAAGCATCGTAGCAGTCCGGCTTGATTCGCGGAATAACCGCAGCTGACTCTCCAGACCGGTTGACCGCATGTGAGCACTGCTTTCAGGTTTGACCATGCCAGCACGCCTGCGACAACAACAAGCACAAAGACCATGTTGGTCAGCTGGTGGCGGTGGATGAAGAAACCAATAAGGTGATCGAGCATGTGATCAGCTGGATAGTACTCTGTGGAGACTTGACTTCAGATCGCTCACCGAGAAGTAATACATCAAGACATTCTTGTAATAATACGGAGAAATATGTTAATCCTTTGAAAATCTTGCCGGTCAGTGTACTATGTAAGGCACCTCTCTGTATGTAGGGCACCTCTATTTATTTGTTCCGAAGCCCGATTACTGCGTTGGGCGGTGCTCGAAATCCTCATGTACGTCGTGTACACTCCGGTTTTTCCGCTCCGTCCGCCTTGTCCTCGGGCTTCTCACGACAATACATAGAGGTGCCCTGTATTCCGCGAATTCAATAGCTTCGTTGAGCGGATAGAAAGGGTTTCTGCGCTCCGTTCGCCTTCTGCCTGAACCGCTCATGACAATACAGAGAGGAGCCCTTTAGTGAATAGTATTATCAAAGGGAACGTACTTCAGATGACGAAAAAAGTGTATATCCGAACCTTCGGCTGCCAGATGAATCAGGCCGATACGGAGATAATTACAGCGTTGCTGCAGGATGAGGGGTATGTTATGACGGGATCGGAAGAGCGTGCCGATCTGGTGATACTCAACACCTGTGCCGTGAGGGAGAATGCCGTTGAAAAGATTCTGCATACCCTGGACCATATGAAAGGAAAACGACGGTCGCGACCGGGGCTGCTTGTTGGCGTGATCGGTTGTGTTCCGCAGTACTACAGGGAAAAGATGTTCGGGATGGCGGACGGTATCGATTTTCTCGCCGGCCCTGATACCTACCGTCAGCTTCCCGCGATGATAGCAAATGCCGGGCAGGGGATTCGAGGAGCTGATTTCGGATTTTCTTCTGATGAAACCTATTGCGGGATCGAACCGGCCCGTTCAGGCACGATCAGTGCGTTTATTCCCGTGATGCGGGGCTGCAACAACAGGTGTGCGTTCTGCGTGGTGCCGTTTACCAGGGGAAAGGAACGGAGCCGTCCATTTCGCTCTGTACTTGAAGACGTCGGGCGCCTTGCCGCGTCCGGCTACAAAGAGATTACTCTGCTAGGACAGAACGTTAATTCCTATAGTGATGATGAGGCTGCGTGTGATTTTACTGAACTGCTTGACAGGGTGGCTGTTGCAGCAGAAGGAGTCCGTATCAGGTTTACTACCTCCCACCCCAAGGATATTTCCGAATCACTCGTGCGGGTGATTGCGGCCCGTAACAATATCTGCAACGCTATTCACCTCCCCGTTCAGTCCGGCTCAACCAGAATGCTCAAACTGATGAACCGGGGGCATACAAGGGAGGAGTACTTCGAGAAGATCGCCATGATACGCAGTGCTATTCCCGGGGTCACGGTGTCGACAGATCTGATAGCGGGGTTCTGCGGTGAAACGCTGGAAGATCATCAGGCCACGCTGAGCATGATGGAGGACGTACGATTTGATTTTGCCTATATGTTTTACTATTCGGTGCGACCCGGTACCTATGCGGCGAAACATCTTCCTGACGATGTGCCCGAAGAGGAGAAAAAACGCCGTCTCGAAGAGATAATTGCTCTGCAGGGCAGCATTTCAGGGGAACGCAATGCCGCTGAGGTTGGCGCTGTTGTGGAGGTGCTTGCCGAATCGGAGAGCAAGCGGTCAAGCGAGATGCTGATGGGAAGAACAGATACCAACCGGGTTGTCGTGTTCGACCGCCATGGGTTCGAGGCAGGCGATCTGGTGAAGGTGCGTATCAGGTCGTCAACTCCGGCAACGCTTATCGGCACACCTGCATGATTCCATTCGGTTCTTTTTTATGTCAGGGCGTATTTGTAAATTAACTTTTTGTAATGGAAGATATTTAAAAGAGTATAACGCTCTCTAGTGAGCGAATTATAGCAGTGCAATGTCATTTACCGCCAACCGCAGGTTGAGTTTTGTCGATAAGGTTCGAGCTCATATCGAGATTCTGGACCCGGTGACCTGGATCAGTGTTTTTCCATATCTGGCAGGAGGTGTTATGGTTTCCGGGGCCATGCTTCCGACTCTTCATGATTACCTGCTTCTTTTTGCGGTTTTTTTGATGTTCGGTCCACTGGGGACAGGTTTCAGTCAGTCCATCAATGATTATTATGATCTTGAACTGGACAGTGTCAACGAGCCGACACGGCCAATTCCATCAGGGAGATTGACGAAAAAAGAGGCTTTATGGAACAGCATGGTGGTGTTTTTTCTTGCTTTCGGATTGGGGGTCTTTCTGTGCTTTTACATCGGAGGAGCAAGAGGGCTGATTATCTTTTCTTCTATAACGGCAGGCTTGATCGTTGGTTATATATACTCCGCGCCGCCGCTGAAACTCAAGAAAAACATCTTGACATCCGCACCTGTTGTAGGGTTTTATTACGGGTTCATAACCTGGTTTTCGGCAAATGCTCTGTTCAGCGAGATTCGACCGGAAGTATACTGGTTGGCAGGACTTAACTTTTTTATGGCAATGGCATTAATCATTCTCAATGATTTCAAATCCACGAAAGGTGATAAAGAGGGCGGCTTGAAATCACTTACGGTCATGATTGGTTCCAAAGGCACTTTTCTGGTTTCATTTATTATTATTGATCTGGTATTTCTTGTTTTCGCATGGCTTGAGTATACCTGGGAATTATATCCACTCGTCTTTTTAATGCTGGGTGGTCTTGTGCTGAACATCATTCTGCAGATAAAGCTGTACAGGAATCCCGAGGGGGGGATTTCCATTGCCAATACCGTTGTCAAGGAAGGTTTTGGCAATACGATCGGAAAGAGTGACGTTGTCGAGCATAATGCTTTTTTACGGTTTCAGGTGGCAAACAATATTATATTTTTGTTTAACAATCTCATTGCGGCCGGTGCTATCGGCATGAAATATATGCTCTGACCTGAATCCACCAGGTCACGTCAGTCGGTTCCTCAAAGTTGTGTAGGCTGAACCTGTTGGAAAGGTCTTATTGATTGCCGAGGCTCTGTTTTTTTTCTGACTGAAAATAACCGCTTACATCGTTGATCGCCATTCATGATACCTGTGTTTCGATTTGTTCATCAGCTTTCTGAGTAAGTTGTTTTATAATCATGTTCGTGATAGCGAACGTATTACACTTTTTCAATGTCAGTTAGTGTCAACCGCAGTATGAGTTTTACCGACAAGGTCAGAGCCCACCTTGAAATTCTTGATCCGGTTACCTGGATCAGTGTTTTCCCTTGCCTTGCCGGTGGTGTCATGGCTTCGGGCGCCATGCAGCCCACGCTTCATGATTATTTTCTCCTTCTGGCGATTTTTTTAATGTTCGGTCCTCTGGGCACCGGATTCAGCCAGTCAATAAACGATTATTATGATCTTGAACTGGACAAGGTCAACGAGCCGACACGGCCTATTCCCTCAGGGCGAATGACTGAGAAAGAAGCTGTCTGGAACAGCGTCGTGGTTTGTCTGCTGGCTCTTTGTCTTGGTGTTTTTCTCGGCTTTTACATTGGCGGCGAAAGAGGACTGATTATCACGTCCTCGATAGTCGCTGGTCTGATCGTTGCCTACATCTATTCTGCGCCACCGCTGAAGCTCAAGAAAAACATACTGACTTCTGCACCGGCCGTAGGTTTTTCATACAGTCTGGTAACCTGGTTTTCGGCAAATGCCCTGTTCAGTGAAATTCGGCCGGAAGTATACTGGCTGGCGGGACTTA
This sequence comes from Chlorobium phaeobacteroides, assembly GCA_016776555.1. GTDB lineage: Bacteria > Bacteroidota > Chlorobiia > Chlorobiales > Chlorobiaceae > Prosthecochloris > Prosthecochloris phaeobacteroides_A. Next base: position 25,641 of record JADHTF010000005.1, on the reverse strand, counting down.
ACTTTTTTATGGCAATGGCGCTTATCATCATGAATGATTTCAAATCCGCAAAGGGAGACAAAGAAGGGGGGATGAAGTCGCTTACAGTTATGATAGGTATGAAAAATACTTTTCTGGTTTCATTTATTATGATCGATCTGGTGTTTCTTGTTTTTGCCTGGCTTGAATATCAATGGGGCTTTTATTATCTGGTTGTTTTAATGCTTGGCGGATTGATCCTTAACATATACATGCAGGTAAAACTGTATGCCGATCCGAAAGGCGGCGTGGCATTTATGGGAAGTGCTGTAGATGATGTTTTTGGTAACACTATTGGACAGAGTGAAGTCGAAGAACATAAGGCCTATCTCCGGTTTCAGATCGCAAACAATGTTCTGTTTCTTTCCAACAATCTGTTCGCTGCAGGCGCGATTGGTATGAAGTATATGCAAGGATAGCTTCTCGTAAAATCAACTTCGGTTGTCATGGGTACTCTGGACACAACATTCTTTTCTCTGCCGGTTTTATGGCACAACGTTCTGATAGCGTTCATGACGCTGATTTATGTTTTCAGTGTGCCTCCTCTCATGGATTATCTGGTCACGAATCATAATCTGTCCAGAGATATCAGCCGTAAAATCACTCATATTTGTGCCGGGACGGTCATCATCTTTCTCCCTCTTTTTCAGGACGGTCACTGGAGCCAGTACCTCAATGTGTCGGTTTACGTCATATGGGCACTGCTGTTTATTCAAAAGGGTCTGTTTGCCGCCGATGATGATCAGGCGATAAAGACCATGACCCGCACTGGAGACAGGCGTGAGCTTCTGAAAGGCACGTTTTATTTTGTGGTCGTGGGTATAATCTGCGGTACGGTATTCTATAAACAGCTTCCGGGCGTACTCGCGATGGCGGTTCTTGGTTGGGGAGACGGGCTTGCTCCTATTGTCGGTTTGAAGCTCGGTAAGATGGAGTACAAGGTTTTATGCAAGAAAACCGTTGAGGGCAGTCTGGCGTTTTTTGCCGGAAGCCTTCTTGCCGGAATGTTTTTTGTCTGGCTGATTATTCCTGCTGCATTCAATCTTTCTACCATTCTCATCATTGCGCTTGTCGCAACGATTGTCGAGGGGATGAGCCCGAAAGAAGTTGACAATATCCTTATTCCCGTTGTTGTAATTGCTCTTGTTTTCCTTCTTTGAGCGAAGGGATCAAACACTCTTTTCATGCCGAAAAGCTTCTTTATCAGCGATCTTCATCTCGGGCTGCAGGGGGCTGAAGAAGAACAAGTCAAGATAAAGCGATTCGAGCAGCTTGCTGAAATAGTGAAAAATGAGGGCGGAATGCTCTATATGGTCGGGGATATACTCGACTACTGGATGGAGTTTCGCCATGTTGTTCCGAAGTATTTCGACGGTTTTCTCTCCCAGTTGAGACATCTTGCGCGCCGGGGCGTCGAAGTTCACTACTTTGCGGGCAATCATGATTTTTATCTCGGTGACTTTTTCAGGCAGCAGCTCGGGGTAGAGACCTACTACGGCATGCAGGAGCTTGACATTGACGGTAAGCGGTTTGTCGTAACCCACGGGGACGGTCTGGACAAGAGTGATATCGGGTACCGTCTTTTCGTCAAGCTGGTTCGCAACCGATGTAATCTTTCCCTGCTCTCTGCACTGCAGCCGGACCTTGCAATTGCGATAATGCGCAGGTTTTCGCGGATGAGCCGAAAACACGGCGCACAGGATTACCAGGCTGAATCCGGTTTTTTACTGCAGTATGCGGAAGCTCTGGCCGGAGAGAAGGATTTTGATTACTTTGTCTGCGGTCACAGTCATGTTCAGGAGCAGCAGACGCTGTCTGATTCCCGAAGTCAGTACATCAATCTCGGTACCTGGATTAACGGGAGGTATCCCTATGGGGTTTTCCATGACGGTGTATTTTCTTTACAGGAGCTTGGCGATGGCTGAATTGATGGCAGGGACGGTAAAAACCTCGACAGGGGTTGCGTAAGAGCATAACGTGAAACGATCAAAGAGATCATCCAGGAATAATCAATAATTGAAATGCGTACCATGAGTGTATCTGAAAATATTTTGAAAGTGGGGTTGCCGAAGGGCAGTCTGCAGGATTCGACACTTGAATTGTTTGCCAGGGCGGGGTTTCATTTTTCCGTGAAAAGCCGCTCCTATTTTCCCTCGATCGACGATGATGAACTGGAAGCCATACTGATTCGTGCCCAGGAGATGGCCCACTACGTCGAACTCGGCGCTTTTGATGTCGGGCTTACCGGGAAGGACTGGATCATAGAGACAGACGCGGATGTCGTGGAAGTTTCAGATCTGGTGTATTCCAAGGCATCGATGAGGCCGGTACGATGGGTGCTCGCCGTTCCGGAAAGCTCATCGATCCAGTCTGTAAAGGACCTTGAAGGCAAGCATATCGCCACCGAGGTTGTCGGCATCACGAACAAGTATCTGGAAGAAAACGGCGTCAGCGCTCATGTTGAATTCAGCTGGGGGGCAACCGAGGTAAAACCGCCTGAACTGGCCGATGCGATTGTCGAGGTCACTGAAACCGGCAGTTCGCTTCGTGCCAACAAGCTGCGTATTGTCGATGTTCTGCTCGAGTCGAATACCAAGCTGATTGCCAACAAGGACTCCTGGAACGATCCATGGAAAAGAGAGAAAATCGAGAACATGGCCATGCTCCTGCAGGGCGCGATCAATGCGCAGGGCAAGGTCGGTCTGAAAATGAACGCTCCCAAGGCTTCACTTGCAAAAATCACAACGCTTATTCCTGCACTTCGTCAGCCGACAGTCTCCCATCTTGCCGACGAAAACTGGGTCGCGCTCGAAGTGATTGTCGAGGAGAAAGTAGTGCGTTCGGTCATCCCCGATCTGAAACGGGCGGGTGCTGAAGGTATTTTTGAGTATAGTATCAGCAAGCTGATCGACTAATTCCTGAATTGAGCAATAGCCGATCATACCGAATCTGCTGCGTTGCAGGAAACTTGCGGTAGTTCACTACAGCTGCGTTTCCTGTGCCTTGCATCTCCGGCATGCTAGGCTATTGCTCAATTCAGGTGAGGCTTTATTATCGGGGAGCTCAAAATATGTTATCGTTGTCGTGTAGTTGTTGTCTATGTCTGCATAGATTGACAGTATTCAATAGAGGAGCCCGTTGCTGGTAAAAAAGCCTTGCATTTCCATCATGCTGGACTAGTGTTCAAATGTACGTACTTAGGTATAAGAAAATCGTTCGGTATATTTCGTGTGGCAGTTCAGGAACGGTAAACGTTTTGACAGGTCACAGAGAGTCCCGGATGTTTTGAAGATCAGGTCACTGGTTACTCGTCACTCCCTTCTCACTACACATATTCGATGCTTGTTTATCAACTGACCATACTTCTTCTGCTCCTTGCCTTTCTGGCGATTCTGCTCTGGAATCTCAGAGCGCTTCCTGAACTGCCCCGCCAGGGAGCCCAAACCGATCATCCATTCGTCTCTGTGCTTGTGCCTGCCCGCAATGAAGCGCACAACATCGAGCGGTGTATTTCCTCCCTTTTGGGCCAGAACTACCCGAACTTCGAAGTTGTCGTTCTCAATGACGCCTCAACTGATCGTACCCTGGAGCTTCTGGAGTCCCTGCGTCAGGCAGACACTTCGTCAAGGCTCAGGATTATTCACGGAGCGCCACTGCCTGAAAACTGGCACGGCAAAGCCTGGGCCTGTGACCAGCTGGGCAGAGAGGCTGCTGGTGACATGCTTCTTTTTACCGATGCCGATACCTCTCATGCTCCCGAATGCCTTTCACGCGCGGTCGCTGCCATGCAGGAGAGCGGAGCCGATATGCTTTCCATGATGCCTCATCAGGAACTGAAATCATTCTGGGAACGGTTGATCGTGCCCTTGATCTATTTCATTCTGCTTTGTTACCTTCCCGTGAAACTTGTCTATGCCATGGCATCTCCCGTGCTCTGTTTCGCCAATGGCCAGTTCATTTTGTTCAGGAGAAAAATGTACAGCATGATCGGCGGCCACGGTGCCGTAAGCAGTGATCTTGTCGAGGATGTATGGTTATGCAAGGCGGTTAAGAAAAAGGGAGGAAAGGTCGCAAGCTATAACGGGATGGAAACGGTGAGTTGTAGAATGTACCGTAACCTGTCCGAAGTCTGGGATGGGTTTTCAAAAAATCTGTTTGCGGGTTTAGGGTATAATACAGCAGGCCTGTTCGTGCTCATGCTGATAACGGTTCTGGTCTATATCGCACCGTATGGTTTTGTGATCACTTCCGTTGCAACCGGTACCTATTCAACGGTCTACTTTCTCCTGCCTCTGCTGCAGATCTCCATAGCGTTGCTCTGCAGGCTGCTGATCGCCGGCCGCTTCAGCCAGCCTTTGTCAGGAGCGCTGCTGCATGTGTTTTCACAGATGGCGCTGCTCGGAATCGCCGCGAACTCCTTTTACCTCGTGACCTTCGGCAAGGGATCGCCATGGAAAGGGAGGCGATACAACTTTTCCGGAAAGAAGGTTTAGTTCTCTCTCGCTGTTTGTTTTTGGATAATCTTTATTCCTGTTTGCTCCTGCTCATATCTTTGCTCTCTCTCGGGTTGTTCTGCCTCACCATAAGTTGCAACGGTTTGAAAATCGGATAAGGTTTTGTACAATGTTATTGTACGTCTCAGGTAATCCGGAAAAGAAGAGAGGGCAACCATGGGAACCATTGCAGTAAGTGAACTGCGAGCTAATCTGAAAAAAGTCATGCGGCGTGTCGAGCGCGGTGAATCCCTTGAGATTACCTCGATGGGAAAAGTGGTCGCGCTGCTTGTTCCTACTGAAAACAAGCAAAAAAAAGCAAGAGAGAAACTGAATGAAATAGCAGGAAAAGCTGTTCTGCATGATGTTCTTTCTCCTCTGGATGTGCCGTGGGAGGCTGAAAAGCAATGATCACCGTTGATACGCATGTGATACTATGGGATGCCCTTAAGCCGGAGATGTTGAGTGGTAAGGCGAAAAGAGCATTAGCGGAAGCTAACCGAACTGACGGTATTTTTTTCTGCTCGATCTCCCTGTGGGAAATAGCGATGCTGATCAGGAAAAAAAGGATCGAGATCAGCGTTCCCTATAGGGATTTTGTTGATCTTCTGTTATCGTCCAACAGGTATTTTTTTCAGGAGATAACCCCTGAAATAGCGTATCTTTCAACAACATTGCCTGATACGATCAACGGCGATCCGGCAGACAGGATCATTGCGTCTTCATCCCTCATTACAAAAACTTCGCTGATAACTGCCGACGAGAATCTCCGGCAGTCGGAACTGCTGCAGACAATATGGTAAGGTGTAGGAGCAGCCCCCTGTGCCTGCCCGAATTGCTGTTCATCATGTTGTCTGTCACCAACGTTCGGGCAACCACAGGGGGTTGCCCCTACGGTTGAATCGGTAATCATTGCCAAACATCCCCACTGTACAGATGCTCACGGAAATAGCCGAGAAGGTTATAGATGAATGGAAGATATGCAACAACGATGAGAGAAAGCTGACGCTTAAAGCGGTCTTGTGGAAATCTCATTCTGCTTCGGAATCAGGGAAGCAAACGCAGGGGATTCTTAAAAACATGAGAAAGCATAGGGAAAATTAACGACGCAAGGGACATAAGTGACCAAAGGGGAAGGGAGGGGATAGAGGTTTCCTAAAGGTTTTATACCGCCCCATGGGGGTTATGTCTATGACTCTACGGTAAAAAACTCCACGAAACAGGACGATCCCTCAAACAATCCGTCTTTTTTTGTTATTTTTAGCACGTATCGTTGTAAAGAGCGCCATTTTTCAACCAGGTAATCCAAAACTTCAACAGTCTCATGGGTTTGTTATCAAAATTATTCGGTAAAAAAGAAGAAGAAGAATTAAAACTTCCTCAGGTCAAGGAGGATGAAGCGCTGATCAAGACTTTTGAAGGTCATGAAGACAGGGTTCTTGGTGTACGGTTCAGTCCTGACGGCAAGAAACTGGTAAGCGGCAGTTTTGATGAAAAGGTCATGCTGTGGGATGTGGAAACCGGTACTATACTGCATACCATGTCAGGCCATTCAACCTGGGTCAAGTGCGTTGATTACAGTCCCGACGGCGATAAAGTCGCAAGCGGCAGCATCGACAGCACGGTGAGGATCTGGGATGTGGAAACAGGTAAGAGTCTGCATGAGTGTAAAGGTCATGACACCGAGGTACGCATGGTCGCGTTCAGCCCTGACGGCAAGACGCTTGCAAGCTGTTCACGCGATACGACGATCAAGCTCTGGGATGTCGAGTCCGGCAAGGAACTGAAAACATTGACCGGCCATACATCATATATTGAGTGTGTCGCCTTCAGTCATGACGGGAAAAAGCTTGTCAGTTGCGGTGAAGAGCCGGTGGTTCGGATCTGGGATGTTGCAAGCGGAAAAAATACCGCGAATTACAAAACTCGCGACAGGCATACCTATTCAGTCAGTTTCAGCCCGGACAGCTCATTGATCATCCTGTGCGGCAGGGACGCGATGGTCAAGATTCTCGACGCGGCTACCGGAGATATCAAGCATATCATGGAAGGACACCATGACGGTGTTCGCAGTGTACGGTTCAGTCCTGACGGCAATAAAGCAGCAAGTGTAGCCAATGATGAGTCGGTGCGACTCTGGGATGTGGAGTCAGGAAAAGAGATTCACTCCTATCGAGGCCATGTGCTTGAAGTGCAGTCGGTGGATATCTCTCCTGACGGCACGATGATCGTCAGCGGAAGTGATGATCGCAAGATAAAGTTCTGGAAAATGAAATAAACTGCACATTGCGCTCTCCTGAGAGTGCGGTATTCTGATTTCTCTCCCGTGATTTGCTACAGCTTATCGCAATACCGGTTTACCTGTATGTTTGAAAACCGGTACGCTGTCTCTGCACTGGTTTTCAGAAGAACTTACGCGCAAGACCGATCAGGCCGTCGAGCCCGCCGGAATTGTCAATGAGATTCTCAAGCAGAGATCCCTCAGGACTTGATTTATCGACCATTTCCGGAAGAGCGTCGGCAATGGCGGTTTCCGCGCTTTTTTCCGAGAGTCCGAGCGCGCTCGCGAAACCGGCTATCTTGTCTGAGCCGAGAATGTTTTTGATTGCTTCACCTGAGATTGATGAGTTTTTTCCGTTTCCAAGCCATGACGCTGCAATATCATCAAGCCCTGAATTCTTCATTTTACCAAGCACCGTTCCCAAGTCAAGCTTGTTTTCCTTTCCGCCGAAAAGGCTGCCGAGTGCTGATGAGAGCTGATCCGTATCGAGAGATGTCGTGGCGTCATCACTGTTGTTCTGAATAACCGACGCGCCTATTTCAAGCAGATCTTTGAGGTCCATGGGTTTGTGTTTAATGTTCAGAGATTCCCTTTAGAAGTAAACAGTTACTTTCGTACCAACAGTAATATATGCCGTATGGCGTCAATAGTGCAATATGCTGATATCTCATACCATAACGATCGATGATTCCGAGATAGAGCTTCTGGCCATCAGGTCACAAGGAGCTGGTGGCCAGAATGTCAACAAGGTTGCGACAGCAATTCACCTGCGTTTCGATATACATGCGTCTTCGCTTCCGGGTTTCTGCAAACAGAAGCTTCTGACTCTTCATGACAGACGGATCACGAAGGATGGGGTCATCATCATCAAGGCGCAGGAACATCGCTCCCAGGAGAAAAACCGTCAGGAGGCTCTGGATCGTCTGAAAGCGATTATTCAGAACGCAACGACAGTAAGGAAAGCAAGAAAAAGAACACGCCCAACCGGCAGCTCAAGAGAAAAACGGCTTGAAGGCAAGGCAAGGAGGGGACGGATAAAAGTATTGCGAAAAAAGGTGGATGATTAAATGAAAAAGGCTCCTGTTTGGGAGCCTTTCACCTATGGTTCAAGCCACATAAAAAAGCTCAAAACCACATACAGTCATGCCGCCCTGTGTACTATTCAAGTTATTACACGGGGTGATCCGGCATCCATGCAGACCTCAGCACTAACGATGGATTCCCGTGTAAGATCTCTGAAACAGATACTCAGATTTCACGTGGTTGATACAGCAACTATAGGGTTTCCGGCAAAAGATGGATCCTCGGGTCAAGCCCGAGGATGACAACCAGGAGGGATGCTGCTAACCATTTCCTGCTCAAAATACGAGAGGCAGCCCCTTTTGAGACAGCCTCTTTTTGGTGTTTGGTGTAAAGATGTTTTTCAGATGGTTTTTGCTGTGATCTTGTACAGTCCTCCGATGTGTTCACCTGAACGGGTTGTTTGCATAAAGTTGAGATCCAGAGTGACGCCGCCTGTCGTGGCACGGCTTTTTGCTATACCGTTGAGCTCGACATCGAGAGACGAACCTGCATTTTTTCCTTGAGTGACGTTCATGTTAGACATCGCTATGACAGATTTGTCCTGTTTTAGTTCATCGCCGCCTTCCGGGATTTCGATACTTACCGTGGCTTTTCCGTTTGGCGCGAACCCTCTTACCGCCCAGACGTCAGGAAGAGTAACGGTAACCAGATCCTTGTCAAGCTCGAGCTTTGCGTCCTTGAGGTCATTGGGTTTGAGTTCATCATTGCCGTTGACGATGCCTGACCACGCGACATTCATTGCATTGCCTCCTTCGTCAATGGTTTCCGATGATGGGGTTTCGAAATTCAGCTCGACGGCAGAATAGTAGTGCAGAATTATGAACTCCGGAAGTGTCGCCGATACTTTCGCTGTCCCGCTGGACGATGCACCGCTTATGTCTTCAGGATTTGCTGCTGCTGTATTCATCGGCAGAGCGCTTGCCGCGAGAATAGCAGAGCTTAAAAGAATTGATTTGAAGGTGTTGATGGTTTTCATGATGGCCTCCCTGTTTTGGTTGTGATAGTAAGTAGTTGTTTTATTTGGTGACTTTTACCATCTATTAGCAAAGGGTATGCCAAAATGCTGTGTATACGCATAGAAAGTATTTAAGACTATATTATATAATGAATTATTTTTTTCTTGATCGTGAGGGATAAAACATGATCAACGTGAGCGAGAATGATGTTGTTGCGAAATGACGCGATTGCGTCAGTTGTGACACGGCGCATCCGGTACAGTTGTGTCATCTTTTTTTAGTCAGACTGTAGACTGATGGCGCATAACTGTTTATCGACAGGCGCTTTTCTGCAGCATGCCTTGCGAGCTATAGTAAGCTCGGGAAAAACCAGGGAATCTTGAGTACACTTCCAGTGTGAAGGAGGGGAATAAGGGCGGCTGTCCCTTAGCCGCCCGTCAAGTTATTCGTGGTAATCAGTTTAAAGCAGAAGCGGTCTGGGAAGATGTTTTTGAAATTCCGGCTACGAGAATGTCACTGTTTTCAAGTTGCGAACGAAAAAGAGATATCTGGGCTTGAAAGTTTTCCATTTCAGCTTTTGGCACTCCTTTTATTTCGCATACAGCCTTCAAGGCGATGAGAGGGTTTTGCGGCTTTCCATTCCGAATTACCCTGAAATCAAGATGCGGCCCGGTGGAACGTCCGGTAGAACCGACATAACCGATGACCTGGCCCTGCTTTACCCTGCTTCCATATCTCGCGTTCGCGCTGAAACGGCTTAAGTGAAGGTACTTTGTGTGATAACCGTTCGGGTGTGCTATAGTCACCATGTTTCCGGCAGCGCCTTTTCTGCCGCGGAAGCGGATTTTTCCGTCAGCAGCTGCGTACACCGGTGTTCCTCTGGGTGCTGCAAGGTCGATCCCGCCATGAAAGTGACGTCTTCTGAGGACAGGGTGGGTTCTGTAACCGAAACGGCTTGAGATTCTGGAATAGTTGCACGGTTTGACAAACAAGGAGTTTGAGCGTTTAAGCGATTTGCCCTTGCTGTCGTAATAGCCTGTATTGCCTTTTGAATCGGTAAAACGATACGCCGTAGCCGGGGTTTTTCCGGTATATATTTCAGCGGCCAGGATTTTGCCGATCCCGACACATTCATTTCCGACCCACTCTTCCTCAAACAGTACATTGTAGGTTGTTCCCGGCTGAATGTCGCGTTTGAAATTGACTTTATACGCAAAGAGTTTCTGAAGCTGACTGATCAGCGCGTAGCGGCCTTGCTGCTGAAGTTCAGCTGAAAGAGTCGATGAGATGGTTCCTGCAAGAGCTGCAGTCCTGTTCTGGGACTCAAAGGTTTCCTGCCAGATATTGAAATCGTATGTTTCAGGATTTTTCTGTACATGCAGGATAGTCGAGGGCGATTGCTGATAGGTGAAACAGAGAAATTCGCTACGGGGATCTTTTTCGATGAGATACGGTTTTCCCGGTCTGAAATTTTTGATGGAAAAGCTGCCTTTGAGCTGTTGGGTAATATCGTGAATATCGTTCGCCGACAGCCCCTGATGCTGAAGAATACTGTAGAGCGATTCTCCCTTTTGAATGATGGACTCTTGTATGAGGTTTGAATATTGAGAGCCTTCGTCCTCAATGGTAACCAGTTCTTCTTCACCTGTCGATCCGAGTTCATCTTCATAACTGTTGAATAACGAAGAAACGACAGGATTGAAAAGGCCGGTGAGCAGAACAACAGAACTTATGGTAACAGCCGTGATATGAACAGCGTGTTTTTTTGTGTGCAGTAGTTTGAAGAATCGTTCCAGATATTCTGAAACTTGATGTTTCACATGTTTCATACTCGATCTTCTGTGGTTTTTCATTCAGGTAGTGTGTTCATACGTTTCTTCAATGCTACGCTATGCCGTTCAGATCAATAAATACATAGCACATAACGGCTCAGAGTCCAATACAACGTCACACGTTAAAAATTACGTGTCTTTCTTTGGCTAATATGTTAGAGGAAGGCATCTTTTAATCTAAAGGGAAAATGCGCAATTCGCAAAAAACATGGGAAAAAATACAGCGTTTACAGGGGAAAACAGGTTGAAATACGGCGTTCTATGATTTTTTAAGTGAGTTTGTTTGTGGTTACATTAAAAATAGAGCGTTCTGAGAGAAAAAAGAAATGATTGAACTTATGGACCTGTCAGTCTGGCAGATACTCGGGATTTCTCTGGGCCTCGGACTTCTTGTCGGGCTTCAGCGTGAATGGTCCAAGGCAGAAGGCGCCGGGATCCGTACCTATCCGATGATAACTGTTTTTGGAACAGTCTGCGCTATGCTGGCGGAGCGCTTCGGGGGCGGAATTTTGCTTGGGGGTATCATCGCGTTAGGCGCTATGATGGTCGTTATGAAAATCATGATGAACATCAATCTTCCCTCTTCGGAGCATCCGCATGCAGGGCCTACAACCGGAATCGCCGCACTGCTCATGTATGCCGTGGGCGCGATGCTTGCAATGGGAAGTATTGTGCCGGCCATGGCAATAGGCGGCGGGGTGGCTGTTCTTCTCCAGTGGAAACAGCCCTTACACGGTTTTGTCAAGCGTATCGGAAATGATGATATGCAGGCGATATTTCGACTTGTACTCTTGGCCATGGTTGTTCTTCCTGTGCTTCCTGACAAAAATTACGGCCCGTACGGTGTGCTGAATCCTTCGCACATATGGATGATGGTTGTGCTGATTGTCGGTATCAGTGTCGGCAGCTATCTTGTCGCACGGTTTATGGGCGCAAAGGCGGGTTCACTGCTCGGAGGTTTTCTTGGGGGCCTTATTTCAAGTACCGCTACCACGATCAGCTATGCACGCAGGTCGAAAACAGCTCCGGGAACATCTTCGCTGGCGGCAATGGTGATCATGATCGCTTCTTCTATTGTCTTTATCCGTGTGACATTTGAAATTGCTGTCGTCGCTCCCGGAGTTCTTCCTTATATCCTTCCCCAGTTTTCTGTCATGTTCCTGTTTATGGCACTCATTGCCGCAGTTGCCTGGTTCTTCTCCAGGAGCAGCGGGAAGGAACTGCCTGAAGCTGAAGATCCGTCAGATCTGGGTGCTGCCGTTGCCTTCGGGGCACTCTATGCGCTTGTGCTGGTAGCTGTAGCCGCCGCAAAAGAGTATTTCGGCGATCAGGGGCTCTATGTTGTAGCTGCTCTGTCCGGATTGACCGATATGGATGCGATCACGCTCTCAACAGCACGCTTGATAGAGGCTGAGAGGATAGAAGCCGATACCGGCTGGCGAATGATGATGCTTGGCGCTCTGTCCAACATCCTGTTTAAAGCAGGAGCAGTTGCAGTATTGGGGGAGAGGAAGCTTTTTGTTTCCATCGCGCTGCTTTTCGGTCTTTCGCTTGCCGGAGGAGCCGCGCTCTTGTGGTTATGGCCGTATGTCGGGTAAGGGATAGCGGGAAATGAATAATGACTATTGAATATTGAATAATGGAAGATGGGGAGTGGGGAAGTCGGGAAATGAATAATGAATAATGAATAATGACTATTGAATAGTGGAAGACGGGGAGAATGATGTGTTGGGGGGGGGGAGTGGTGAGCAATGAGGGACCAGACTTTTTTTGTCATTCCCGTGCTTGACACGGGAATCCATCTCTTGTGTGCTACGTGTCAGGTGTTAGGTAGGGAATAGGGAGTGGGGAAGTGAGAAGTGAGAAGTCGGGAAATGAATGATGTGTTGGGGGGGAGTGATGAGTGATGAGTGATGAGTGATGAGTGATGAGTGATGAGTGTGGGATGTGTTAGGGCTAAGAGGGCTCAATAGCCAGATAGCTGAATAGCTGGATGGCTATCTCGCCGTTCAGCCATTCAGCTATTTGGCTATCAGCCATTGTGCCTTTTGACTTTTTAATTTTGACTTAAATATGGGAGCATTATGCTGAAAACAAATGAGAAACAGCTTGTAGAGTTTTTACTTCAGTGCCAGCCGGGGCCGCCGAAGTCAAGGCCAAGCTGGAGCGTCGATCATCAGGGAGAACCTTTTCTGCTTCCTTCGATTGGGGGGATCACGCTGAATGTTCAGGCAGGCGACAGTGCGTTCGGTCTTGCAGGAGATCATGTCGAGCCGGGGGTGAGCTGTACTGCGGACACACAAAAACCTTTCGATCATCCCAATAATTCAGTTCAGATGTATTCCTGTGCGGGAAATACAGCTACTATTGTTTCCGGTGAGGCTAAAGGGGAGAAGGGTGTTGTGCTCGGTCATCACGGCGGCTCGGAACATGTGATTGTCGATTTTCCACGAAAGGTCAAAGAGAAGCTTATCTACAGTGATACGATCATGATACATGCAATAGGACAGGGGTTGCGACTGCTGGACTTTCCTGAAATCGTGCCGTTCAACCTTTCTCCTGCACTGTTGAAAAGGATGAAGATCAGGTGCGTGGGTGATGACGTCCTCGAGGTGCCGGTCACTACGATTGTTCCTGCTGCCTGTATGGGATCGGGGATAGGTGCTTCACATGTCGCCAAAGGCGATTACGATATCATGACAAGTGATGAGCTAACGGTCAGTGAGTATGGTCTTGACAAGATTCGTTTCGGGGATTTCGTCGCTCTGCGGGATCATGATAACCGGTATGGAAGGGCATACCGGCAGGGTGCGGTTTCCATCGGCGTCGTAGTCCACAGCGACTGCAGGGTTGCGGGCCACGGGCCCGGCGTCACGACGGTATTGACCTGCGCCAGTTCACTGATCAAGCCGGTCATAGACCCTGCAGCGAATATAGCGGATCGCCTGGGAATCGGTACGGCACTGAAGACATCGAAAAAGAAGTGAGAAGGCGGAAAACAATCATAGTCTCTCAATGCTGATGCCGGAATTTTTTATCTTTACTGAGTGTTTTATTGTTGTACGTGATCAAATTGTTATGGACTGTACTTGTGAAGTGTTTTATCGATGAATATTTTTAGCAACATAAATCCTAAAAGGGGATATTATGGCACTCAGGTTATACGGTAGGGATCCTCTCAAAATGTTTGAAAACGTCTTTAACGACACGGTATCCCCATTTGTTACTTCAATGGTGGCACCTTCGTTCAAGGTTGATGTGAGTGAGGATGAGCAAGCAATCTACATTGATGCAGACATGCCGGGTATGAACAAAGAGGATGTTAAAATAAGCATGGATGAAGATGTTCTGACAATTTCAGCTGAAAGAACGCATGAAGAGGAGGAAAAGAAGAAAGACTATCACAGGGTTGAGCGTTCATACGGCAGCATGACCAGGAGCTTTTCGCTGGGTGAAAATGTTGATCTTGACAATGTGGACGCAACCTATGAAAACGGTGAGTTGCGAGTGGTTGTGATGAAAAAAGAACCAACGGAAAAGAAAGCCAAAGAGATTACCGTCAAGTAAACAGACAACAAAAAACCCTCCGGAGATGGAGGGTTTTTTGTTGGTATTATTTACTGTGCCGTCAGCAGTTTCTCACTGTTGAAGAGTTACGGTCCTTGATGGTGCTTTCATCGAATTCATCCCAGTCGTGTTCATCGTGTTCCCGCTGATATCCGGCTTCTTTAAGGCCGAAGCTCATGTCGGCAACCATTTCAGGACGTTTTTCCTTGAGGTTTTTCACCTCATCCTGTGTAAGAATCCTTGATTTATCGAATCCGAGATCAATCTCGATCTTGCGATTTTTGGTTTTTACGCGATCGATGTCATAGAATCGCTTGGTAAGCGTAGTTTTGGCAAACGCCTTGAGACATCCAAGCATGTATTTACGTACATAAGGGTCCTTGATCCAGGGATAGCCGAAGAATGTTTTTCTTGCATAGAATCTTCCGTAGGATTTCAGCACGCCTTTAAGGACATCTTCACGCTCCATGTTGTCCGGTTTGATAATCGGAGAGACGAAGTTGTAGCGGGAGTAGTCACGAACTTCAACCCTGTCACCAAGTTCCTTGAAAAGATCTGAGAATGGCCATGGAGTATAAATTGTCCAGTTGGCCATATCAGGATCCCAGTCCTTGCAGAGCTGGTATGTTTCCTCGATGGTTTCCGGAGTTTCATGTTCGAGGCCCATGACGAACTGTGCTTCAGCGACGATACCGTTTTTCTGGAGCAGCTTGATGGCTAATTTATTCTCCTCAATCGTCGTTTCTTTGCGGAAACGGTTCAGATTCATCTGGCTCGCGGCTTCTGTACCGAGTGATACATGCACAAGACCTGCCTTGCGGAAGAAAGGCAGGAGATCCGCGTCGCGCATGATATCGGTAACTCTTGTATTGATCCCCCAGGTTACATCGAGCTTGCGATCGATAAGTTCCTGACACAGGGAGACAAATTTCTGCTTGTTGATGGTCGGCTCCTCATCAGCAAGAATGAAGAATCCCACATTGTATTTCTTTACGAGAATCTCGATTTCATCAACAAAGTGCTTCGGACTTCTCGCTCTGTATCTCCGCCAGAACTGCCACTGTGAGCAGAAGGTGCAGGTAAAGGGGCAGCCGCGGGCGAAGTTCGGTACCGCAAGGCGGCAGTTGAGAGGTGTATAAATGTATTTGTCCCAGTCATAGAGACTCCAGTCGGGAGTCAGGTCATCAAGGTCTTCGATAACCGGATGAGCGGTTGTGGCATGAACCTCTCCCTCATCATTAACATAGGCTATACCAGTGATGTTTTCACGGTCCTGCTTGTCCGTACCGGCATCAATGGCTTTGATGAGGTTGACTGCGATCTCTTCTCCTTCGCCCCGGATAACGTAATCGGTTTCCGGCGCCTCGGAAAGTACCTGTGGATACATGAAGGTCGAATGAATACCGCCCATGATCGTTCTGATCTTCGGGTCAACCTTTTTGGCGATTTTCATGATGTCCTGCGCCTTGAAAATGGAGGGCGTGATATTGGTCGCCATGACCACATCAGGCTTGTTTTCACGGATAATCGTTTCAAGAGTTTCATCTGGAAGGTCGTCGGCCATGGCATCGATAAAGCGGATTTGTGAATAACCTGCTTTTTTCAGGGCTCCACCAATATAGGCTACCCAGCTTGGTGTCCAGTTGCCGGCGATCTCGGCTCCACCAGAATGATAATTTGGCTGAACCATCAAAATTTTCATCGGTATCCACCCTCCTGATATGTGTTGTTGCTAGCCTCAGGGCGCACTACCTTGTCCCTGTTAAGCTCTGCTGATAAAGGTTGAGAAGAATTAATTTCAATAAATTTTTAAAAGGTAAAGAACTATCAATTTACAATTAATTTCTGAAAAAATCATGAGCCATACGCATTACTTCCTTTCGGCGTGCATAAGCATTGTATGGTAAAAACCGAAACTGATTTTCTGCCTGCTTTTTACGAACATTCTGTTTTTTTCCATTGCTTTGTTCATATTTTCATCAGTGATCATCTGAATCGTTGTTCTCCTCTCTTTTTTCGGGAAAAAGCCGCCTATCCAGTGCTGCAGAGCGAGTATTTTATTGTAAGGAGCGTAGGTGAAAATAATCGGCCCTTTGGTAAGGTTCGAAAGATTTTTGAATGCTTCCATGAATCCTTCCGCGGGATAGTGGATGAGCACGTCAAAACAGACGACAGCATCATACATCCCTTTGACCTCCTCTATCGTGTTTACCTCAAAATCAATCTTTTCCTGCAGGCCTTTTGCCGTAGCTTCTTCACGGGATTTGTTAACCATCTGGGCTGCGATGTCAACAGCTTTGACATGGTAACCATTCCCGGCAAGTCGAACGCTGAAAAGTCCTGTTCCGCATCCTGCATCCAGAATCGTGGCGTCTTCAGGAAGATTGAGTTGCTGAAGCCACTCAAAAGCCTTGTCCATCATGACCGCGTGTCCCTGCCTGACTGTCGTTCGTACCGTCGACAGCTTTTCATTTCCGTAAATGGATGACCAGCGGTTGAATCCGTTGCCGTTAAAGTAGGAACGGAGCATGTTCTGGTGTTCTTTCGCATTGAACGATGATGGATTGCTCATTCTGTTTTACTCAGTTGATGATGGTTGTCAATAGTCGGTGTCATGGGACGCTGTGAGTGCCTTCCATGCTGTTTTCAAGTTCAGAGTACAGTTCCTGCAGCTCTTCAATGGTTTCCTTGTCGGTTTTCCAGAACCCTCTTGAATTGGCTTCAAGTAGCCGCCTTGTCATAGACAGGGTGGCGTGAATATTATGACTTTTCAATTGTTCAAGCATCTCCCGGTCTCGCAGAAAAGTCTCGTTAAACGCTGTGTATGTCCAGTCTTTTACCGCAGAAGCGGTTGCGCTCCAGCCATAGGTGTTGCTCAGATGGGACTCGATCTCCCTGACCCCTTCATATCCGTGATCAAGCATGGACTGGTACCATTTCGGATTCAGTAGCTTTGTCCTGGCTTCGAGAGCAACCATCTTTTCAAGAGAACATATCTTCTGGTTCTTGCCGAAACCGTTCACATCCCCGACCATTACCTTCGGCTTCGAATGGCTGATCAGTTCCACTGATTTTGAAACACCGCCAAGGTACTCATAATAATGATCAATGTCGGAAATGCCTATTTCATAACTGTCAATGTTCTGATAGGTCAGCGTGACATTTCGTAAGGCGGAAGTTAATATTTCCGGAGATTCTTCCCATGATCCCCCTGCATTGAATGAGAAACATTTCCGGTTAATAAATGTTTCGGACAGTTCACTGTCGTTTTCCCAACTGCTGCTTTCAACGAGGTGATTGACATTGGCGCCGTAGCTGCCGGGAGCGTTTGAAAAGATTCTGTTTGCCGCGTGTTCCGGGGAAACGCCCTGTTCTTCTGCTTCTCGAAGAACGTTTCTGCGAATAAAGTTCACGGTTTCCGGCTCATCAGCGGCGGCGGCAAGCCGTACGGCTTTGTCAAGAAGGGAGATTTGATGTGAGAGCAGATCCCTGAATATGCCGCTGACTGTTATCACAACATCTATTCTGGCTCTTCCCAGTTCGTCATATGGTATAAGTTCAACGTCGCTTACCTTCCCCAGTTCATCGGTTTTCGGGCGTGCACCGATGAGGGCAAGAGCCTGTGCAATTCCTTCACCGTCACTTTTCAGGTTATCTGTTCCCCACAGGACAATAGCGATCGACTCAGGAAGACAGCCGCTTTCTTCACGATAGAGGTAAAGAAGCTCTTCTGCTGATTGTTTTCCCCGTTTCTGCGCCGGCAGTGAAGGGATGCTGAATGGGTCGAGGCTGTGCATGTTGCGCCCTGTCGGAACTATGTTATGGTTGCGCAGGAGGTCGTTACCCGGCGAAGGCTCGATGTAGCGTCCTCCGAGAGCATCAAGCATCCCCGGGATCTCCCTGTTACTGATCATTGCTATGAGTATGTGCTGCAATAGCTCCCATAGCCCGGAAAAGTGACCAGGTCTGATTGAAGCTGTCCGGTGCAGATAGTGCTCTGCTGCAGATATTCTGACTTTGAAACTTGCTTCAAGTATGCTGCGAATATCATACTGTGTTTCTTCTGCACCGGGAAGGGTTCCAATGAAATGCCTTACCGTTTCCCTGGAAATGTGCAGAAGATCACGCCATTCTCGTTCCTTTTCACTGCCGTTGGTGTTTTGATTGACAATCTGGCTGTAGTCACGCTTTCGAACCTTGCAGATATACTCGGGCAAGGACATATTCTGCAGTGCGGCAACGGGATGAGTGATAAGCAGCGTCAACTGATCAACCAGGTTTTCCGGTGTCGGGTTTTTACCGATCACATGCAGGCCCAGAGGGATCATACGCTCCTCGATCTTGTACAGGTCACGGTTGAGGGCAGTCAGGTACTGCTCGATCGGGAGATGTTCGCGGTCAGTGTTCAGATCGAGTGTATCAGCCAGCGAACCGATCTCTTCAAGAATTTCCTGAGCAGGTGTTTGATGATAATTTTCTATGAGATCTCTCAGCTGACGGAGTTCTTTATAGAGACCGGCATGTTCGAGGGGAGGCGCGAGATAGCTGACAAGTGTCGCAAAACCTCTCCTCTTGGCAATCGCGCCTTCACTTGGATTGTTGACACAGTAATAGTAGAAATTCGGCATGCTTCCTATAAGACGTTTAGGCCAGCATGACGCCCCGAGTCCCACCTGTTTTCCGGGCATGAACTCAAGTGCTCCGTGAGTGCCGAAGTGAACGACTGCGTCGGCTTTCCAGATATGTTCGAGCCATGCATAGAATGCGGCAAATGCATGGTTGGGCGATGCGTCTTTAGCCATGAGAAGACGCATGGGGTCTCGTTCGTAGCCGAAGCCCGGCTGCTGGCCGATAAAGACATTGCCGAACGTTTTGCCGAGAATATGAAAGCGATTGCCGTCATTGAGCAACTCTCCCGGAGCGTTGCCCCAGTGAGTCTCGATTTCATGGTACTTGGGGAAAATTCTCCTGTACTCATCAACCAGAAGATGCTCGGCGACATTTCCGTCTGTTCCGAAAAGGTCACGGTTTCCTTCGAGAAGAGCGGCTTTGAGATCCTCGACACTTTCAGGAAGAGTAATGTCGTAACCGGTTTGCCGCATTTCACGCATAAGCACGAACAGACTTTGAAAAACATCGAGGAAAGCGGCTGTTCCGGCATTGCCGAGGTTAGGCGGAAAATTGAAGAGAACGATAGCTATCTGTTTTTTGGACGGGGCTTTTCTCCGTAGATCGACATGTTTTCTGACACGTTCAGCGATTCGCTCTGTTTCTGCGGGCAGAGGGATTGTTTTATCGCTGTTCTCTTCAGCTCCGGCATAGACATGTGGTTCAATGGCGCCGTCAAGTTCAGGGATAGCGACGCTTAGTGCTGTTTGCAGCGGGGTCAGTCCGAGATTGCCCGATTGCCATTGTTGTATTGACTGGAAAGAGAGCGGAACAATATTGATATAGGGGATCGAGATTTTTTTGAGCGCCTCTGTTGCCTCGGCTGCTTTGTTTTCTGCTGGTCCGCCAACCAGTGAGAAGCCGGTTGCGTTGATGATAAGGTCAGGAGAGAGCCTTCCTTCATGTGTATTTCCGAAAAAGCTGTTTATGGCTGATCGGAAATCGAGGCCTCCGCTGTACGCGATATAGGCGTCAAGTCCTCTGGATTCCAGAGAGCGGAGAAGATGTTCAATGTGCAGCATGTTTTTGCTAAGCACAGTGGATCTCATGGCGAGAATGGCTACCTGCCCGTTATGTTCGGCATTGTTCCTTGTTCCGAGCCACTTCCGGAAGAGAGCAGCAGAATAAAATGCTTCAGAAGCGTCCGGATGACAGAGTGCCGTGTCCGGATAAAAAATCGGGTCTTTTTGCGGGAGTCGTCCCGTAAAAGAAGCCCCATACCGGTCTATCAGCAGACAGAGAAAGTGTTTCATATTCTCATCCGAGCCGTTAAGCCAGAACTGGTGCGCGGATATGAAGGTGTGCATATCTCTTGACTTGCCGGGAATATGTTTCAATACCTTGCTGATATTTCTTACGAGGGAGAGCTGGCGATGGCTTTCACTCTGTTTGTCGCCTGGCTTAAGCTTTGCCGCAAGGTTCCTGAAAACACTTTTTTTCTTTTCTCCGTCATCATACCTGAGCAAGTTGAATCTGCCCAGTCTTGTTTGACGGATAAGTGCCGGGTTGCTGGTTATAATGCAGACAGGACAGGCTGCAGAGGAAAGAAGCTTTTCTAGAGGCCTGACAATTTCTTCGCTGAAAAGCATAGACCCGAAAATGAAATCCACGTCGGAAACCGTCTGTTGAAGGTTCCGCCAGACTTCATCTTCCTTGTTCAGGCCGAGATTGAAGATCATGACCTCGAGTCGGCAGTCATATTCCTGATTCAGAACCGCAGCGGCATTTTTTAACGCCCTGTTGTTCGTGGATTCCATAGTCAAAAACAGAAAGCGCATACGGACTACTCTGTATTGTTTTTGTGATATGAGCGGCTTTCAGGTTTACTCTCTGCTTTGAGCGAAGATCTGCTCAATCTTCTTCAGCACGATACCGGGTCTGCTGTTGTCAGGGTATGCGGCTCCTCGACGGTCGCCTGCAGAGAGTCTGGAGAGGGTATTATATGATGAATGCCTGATTCAGCAGAAAGAGGCGTTCATGAGAGGAATGGAATCGTGCATGCGTCAGGACAGGGGGAGAAATGCGGTATTGTAGAGAAACAGGTGATTTCTGGTGAAGAACGGCATAAAAAGGCGTAGAAGGAAGCAGAGGGACTACTGAAGATGCTTCTTTCGAAAGAGAATATGAATACGGTAATGAAGAGCTATTCTCATAAAAGCATCCGGACGTAATAAACCTTGACGAATAGTCATTACTTTTCGACTTGGCGTTGACTGAAGAAGTTTTTGCGAGAAATCCGTAACCTAACACCGAAATCATAAAAAAAAGCGATATCTTGAAAAAACGCAAGAGTCTTTTTACTATGTGATGCTTTTCAGGTGATGCCATAGAGCACTTTTTTTAATATAGAAAACAGTCGGTTAAAATAATAAAAAAAACACTGCTGTTGCGATCTGTGGTTCTGTCCGGTTTGCGTGCTATGAACGTGATATCCGGTTGAAAATGGAAAAGAGGGTGTCTCAGAAGTCTTTCACGTATGGTTCAAACTACATAAAAAAGCTCAAAACCACATACAGTCATGCCGCCCTGTGTACTATTCAAGTTATTACACGGGGTGATCCGGCATCCATCAACGAATAAA
This sequence comes from Chlorobium phaeobacteroides, assembly GCA_016776555.1. Taxonomy (GTDB): domain Bacteria; phylum Bacteroidota; class Chlorobiia; order Chlorobiales; family Chlorobiaceae; genus Prosthecochloris; species Prosthecochloris phaeobacteroides_A. Next base: position 4,162 of record JADHTF010000005.1, on the reverse strand, counting down.
GTCAAAGGTAAAAAGTCAAAAGTCAAAAAGAAGATGAAAAAGAGCTCTGAATTTTTTGATGGTGCTTCACTTGCCTCGAAATAAAGGCGATGGATCCCCGTGTAAGGCCTGTGAAATACGAACCCTGATTTCACGGGTCTAGCCCGGGGATGACAACCAGGAGGGATGCTGCTAACCATTTCCTGCTCAAAATACGAGAGGCTGTCCATTTTGAGACAGCCTCTTTTCGCGGAGAACCATGTTTTTACAGGTACTCAATCATCAAGCATACCTTCAAGACGATCCTCGAGATCCGCATAGATTGTCTGCAGATGGTCAATGGTTTCCTGATCGGCGTTCCACATACCCCGGCCGTTTGCTTCAAGCATTCTGCCGACAATGTTCAGAGTTGCCTGAGGGTTGACCTGAGTAAGGCGTTCGCGCATTTCTTCATTGAAAGCATAAGTTTCCGCGGCTTTTTTATAGACCCAGTCGTCAACTCCCTTGGTGACGGCATCCCATCCGAGCATATAGGTGAACCGGTTGCTGATTTCCGTCGCTCCTGTATGGCCCTGGTCTATCATGCTTTCAAACCATTTAGGGTTAAGGAGTTTTGTACGGAACTCGACTTTCAGTGCTTTGTCTGCATCATCTACTTTTACGTCAGCGGTAAACGTCTCGACGTAGTTCAGTTTCACGTCGCCGCCTTTCGTGTTTCTTCTTCGTGCAGAGAGTTGCAGTGATCCGGAAGAAGAGAAGTACCGGTCGATATCCGAGATGCCGTACTCTGCTGAATCTACCTGCTGTACGACACGATCTACAGTTCCAAGAAGGTTTTCGAGAACCTCCGGCTGCTGGTCACCATACCTGTTTCCGCCATAGGCGAAACTGGTTCTTTTGATGAACATGTTGTCGAGATCTTCTTCGGATTCCCATGCGGAATCTTCGATCAGTTCCTCGACCATCGAGCCGTAGCTTCCCGGTGCCTGGGTGAAAAGTCTCGAAGTGGCAGCCTCGAATTCAACACCTTTTGCAACTGATTCATCAACATGCTTTTTGATGTTGTTCATCTCTACCGGTTCGTCGGCTTTTGCGGCGTCTTTTACCATCTTGTCGAGAAGATCGACCAGCACGCCGAAGGTATCGCGGAAAATAGAACTGATCTGAATAAGAACGTCCACACGAGGTCTTCCAAGCGTTTCAAGAGGGACAAGCGCATAGTGGCTTATCTTTCCCTGGGCATCGTAAGCGGGTTCGGCACCGACAAGGTTAATAATTACCGATACAGCTTCTCCTTTGCTTTTTATTGTGTCAAGGCCCCAGAGCACTTGTGCGATGGTTTCCGGATAGTCGCCGTTATTTTCCTCGATGTGCCGTGCGATAATCGTTTCGGCAATCTGTTTTCCTCTTTTGAACGCCAGTTCCGAAGGAATCCTCCATGGGTCGATAGCATGCATGTTTCGCCCGGTCGGCAGAATACTCGCGCCGTCACGGACGATATCACCGCCAGGGCCGGAAGGAATGTATTCTCCCCTGAGACCGGACAACAGCGCGGACATTTCGTTACCGTTATCTTCCAATGCATGTTTTAGCGCTGCCCCCTCTCGAAGCGAAGTGTTGACCGATTCGGCTATTTCCGCTGTGATTTTCGCTTCTCCTGTCAGCACCTTGAATACCGCTGCAGGGTTTCCATTGTTGGTGAATATGGTCTGTTCAATAAAGTCCTTGGTATGTTCATCCACCCGTTCACGTACTGCAAGGGCTTTGGGATCGCCTTTTCTTGCCCTTGTGGCAAGAGACGCATAGTCTCCGTAGGTAGCGGATTCGCCGATCGTCTGAAGGATGACTGACGGCAGCGAGGCTTCATTACCTCTTACTTTGAGGTATTCGGTAATGGTCGTGAGCTGATTTTCAAACGGAGGGGTTTCTCCGAAGATATGCAGGGCATTTGATATCAGCTTGCCTTCGAGTTCCATAAGATAGGTGTACAGACGGCTGAGATAGTCGCTGAAGTTTTCTCCCTCGATTCTTGGACAGTCATCAGTCAGATTGAGCTGTTCGGCTTTTTCGATGATTACTTCCTCTGCTTCAGGGTCTGCTACTTTACTGAGATCGCGTTCCCGGTAATCGTTAAGCAAATCCTTGAATCCTGGCAACTCCTTGTAGAGGCCGGCTCGTGCGAGCGGGGGTATATTGTGAGAGATCATTGTCGCATAGCCTCTTCGTTTGGCGATATTGGCCTCACTCGGGTTGTTGACAGGGTAGATATAGAGGTGCGGGACTTCGCCAAGCAGGGCGTCTGACCAGCAATCGCCGGTGACACCGAGTTGAAGGCCGGGCATCCATTCCACCGTGCCGTGCATACCGACATGAACCATAGCGTGGGCACTGAACGTGCGGCTGATCCAGCGGTAGAAGGAAATGTACTGGTGGTGCGGGGTGTTTTCCTTGTCAAAAAGAAGCCTCATCGGGTCGCCCTGGACTCCAAGGCGCGGCTGCACACCTATGAATATGTTGCCAAGCGTAAGGCCGCCGATGAATACCCTCTCAGACCCGAGAGGAGCGATATCTCCGGGGAAACCTCCCCAGCGTTCTTCTATGCGTTCCCGTTCCCTGATGGAAGTGATGTCCTGATAGGTCTCTCTGTCGATTCCGAATGCGTCAGGTTCATGCGCCTGGACTTCATGATCGGTCGCTTTGTCAAGCATGCTGAGCAGCTCTTCCGGAGAATCAGGAAGGGTGCCGACATTATAGCCTTCTGCATCGAGTTTCTGCAGGATCTTATAGATACTTTTCGGGACATCCAGGAGAGCTGCGCTTGCTTTGCGGCCCATGCCCGGAGGATAGTCATAGACAACGAATGCTACTTTCTTGTCCTTGTTTTTCGTATGCCTCAACTCGGAATACTTGCTCGCGAGCCCGGAAAGCCTTTCAAGCCTGTCCGGAACCGTCTGCAGCTTACCGTCCTTCACCGCGCCCAGAACAACCGGACAGACGGCGCCGTCCATTTCCGGCAGAGAGTAGGTCATTGCTGACTGGAGGGGAACAACGCCTTCAGTTTTCCATGAGTTGAAGTCCTGTATAAAGAGGGGCTGAGAAACAACATACGGAGCGTTAATAGAGGTGAGGATTTCATCCCGGGCAGCTGCGGACGCTCCCGGTGTCGTCGCACCGGCCGGACCTCCGACAAAACCGAAGCCCATCATATTTATCAGCATATCGAGATCGGCGTTCACATACCATTCCCTTGCCGCCACATGCCCCTCTACCCCCATAACAAAGACAGGAAGTACATTCAGGCCCTTAGCCTCGATAGCCCGAATGGTGTTATCGATATACTCTTTTTCCTGAAGCAGATGTTTGCGGAAAAAGATGAGTCCGATATTATGCTTGTCTTTAGATTTCTTATCCCGCTTTTTGTTCCATTTGGTGTAGTGGTTCAGATCCTTGAAATAGTCGGGAGCATCAGGATGATAAAAGCCCATCGTCGGTACTTCAACGACTTTTTCGACCTTGACCGATACTTCGAAGTATTCCGACATGATGTAACTGAACATGCTGGCGAGGTTTTCTGCCGTAGGGTGCATCCAGTAGGTATAGACCTGCATCCAGTTCTTGAAATCCTTGGCCTTCTTCGGGATCAGCGGCAACATGGTGCGCATGATCTTGAGCAGTTTCATATAGCCGTAAAGGGCGTCTTCATCACGGCCTTTCACCAGCATTTTAGCGACTTTTTTCACGATGTCCGGCATACCGCTCCCATCGCCTGAGACAACATAATTGCCTACCCTGGTCATCTGCATGACTTCAGGCATCGATTCGTATGCGAAAACAGTTCTGACGTTCGATTGCTCTATCTGTTCCTTGAGCCAGTCAGACTGTCCTTTAAACTGAATGAGTGTCGTAAAGACACAGTCTGCGTTTCGAATGGCTTCGGCAGCTTCAGGATTCTGGTGTTCCAGGTCCTGGTCTGTCCACTGGGTCAGTTCAGCATACCGGCTGATTTTATCCGCTACTTCTCGCCACACTCGCTGATTGCATTGCTCCATCCCGACGACGGCTGCAATTTTGATTTTACTCTGCATAGGAAACGAAGGTCAGCATTGGTTAAGGTAATTCCAGAATAGAATACCAAATGTAATAATAGTTTGGTGAATAGTAAAGTCTTACTTGAGCTTTGAAA
>JADHTF010000025.1 GCA_016776555.1 Chlorobium phaeobacteroides | reverse complement strand
CCCCTATCACAGGCATTAAACTGGCGTGTGACGTACGCACAGACCAGAACAAAACGTTAAAACGGTAGCCCTATAGGGACAACCGGGATTTTTTCACCGGCTGATGCTGCTGGTCAGATACTAATCGATCAATTCAGGTCAAGATAAGCCGGGGAACAGGATGAATCATTTGCGCCGGATACAACAAATGTCTCTATGCGTGCCTTGTGAATGAGTGACTCAATCGGTTCAATGGAGGCAAATGACAACTTGTCAACTTTCAAACCTTTTTCTCGCGCAATCACTTTTCCGATTTCGAGATCCCTTACAAAATCCTTCCAGAGGAGCCAGTATGGGTCTGGGCCCCATAAAATAATTTTTGCCGGATGCTGGATATTTTCATCCTGACAAGCCGCAAGTTTCAGAGCCACAAAACAGCCAAATGAACGGGCAAGAACCGAGTATGGTTTATCGGGTAACCTATTAATGGCTTCACGAGCAGATACCATGGCTCCGGAAAGGGTCAGCGACGGTGCTTCGTCATAACTATCTGAAATAGAGATATGACCCGGCCACCTAACATCAGTATAAATTTCTGCATATCCATATTTTTTTGCTTCTCGTGCTATAACCTCATAAACATTGCAATATGTTGAAGAAGTATCTGGATTCCCACCTCCAGGCAATACGAGCAGATTCATACAACCTTTTGTTTGGCTTTGAAAAAACTCTTAAATCTTTTTAGCATGCAAACATCCGGGACATGCGTTCTAGATACATGTTTCGCTTGTAAGGTTAAAGGCTAATTATTGCTAACCCCATGTAGTAAATGCAAAGAAATGAATTTTATGGAATTACTGATCTCTTTGCCCGTTTCATCACAACAACTGAAGCGTCGTCCTCAAACATTTCCATATTTTCTATCCAGATTCCACTTAGAGCCTGTCTTACATTTTGCTGCTCCAATACTGCTGATCTGATATCTTCAATTATGCCGTATGAATTGTAAAAACCATCAGAAGAGAGTACTAGTATATCACCAGGGAACCACAGTTTTTGCTCAATCTCTATCTTGCAATCACTTGCCCCGAACGCATTAGTAATTACTCTCCTCGATAACGGATGTCCATGACTGTCCGTTGCCATCTTACCATCTCGTTTTAAAAATATAATATCAGCGTCATCCTCGGTTATCTGTTCAACAATAAGATCATGTGTGTGATAAATCCTTGTATCGCCGATATTCAGGAAACAGAATCTGTCTGAACCAATATTCCATCCGACAGCAGCAAAGGCACAAAGCATCTTCTGGATTTCTCCATGGTAAAGCAGGGCACGGTTAGCCTCTTCAGCCGCAGAACACATTCGATCTTCAATAGAGTACGATGATCCCTCAAGAAACGAGTTGAAAAAGGTTTCACAGGCAATCCTGGACGCGAGCCAGTCACATGGAGAGTTACTAACCCCGTCCGCCACAAGAGCCAAGACAATACCCCCCTGTTCAATTTCTCGATATAGTATGTGATCCCCATTCCGAGATTTTTCTCGGTATTTTTCGGTTATCCCGTGTATTTGGAATGCTTTTTCCATAAAACCACTGGCTCATAAACCTTCAAAATCCAGGCCTTCTAATAGTTAGGCTCAAACCGGTTAGTTGGGGTTAGTTGGGGGGATAGGATTGATTTTCCGGCAGACCCTATAAGGCCATGATCACCCAAAAAGCCAAGTTTTCCTGACACACGCTTTTCTAGTTGATACGCAATCATTGTTTGGTGAGCGTCGCGTCTCCGCCGATGATGATGCAACAATCATGTGGACACTCAATGCGTTGAACGAACGCTATTGCTCTGAGAACCTTCAGCTAAACATTGAGTCGGAGAGATGAAATAAAAGCACAAAGAGAAGCTGTCATCGCTTGAGAGAATACAAACGGTTATTAGGTCGAGAAAATTACAAAGGGCAGATAATGTGCGATTGAGGATATTTTCTTCGAAAAAAATTATCACCCAAGAATGAGGAAAAAGGCAACCATAAGAAAAATAATACTCTACCCTATTTCACCCCCAATCTGCTCTAAAAAAATATGTGACGGGATGGACGACCAACTATTTGTAAATAAATTTTTCTTGTTATTTTGCTACTAATGTATCCTCCCATTGCATTTTTCGAAGTCCCAACATGTGACCCCCATGAACCTTGACGACGCTGAAAAGATTTTGAGTGACGCTGTTACGTTGTATGCACAGGAGAACCCGGAAAAGAAGAAAGAAATTTTCGAATCACTTACCCTGTTCCAGGAACTAACAGGAACAGCCCTGAACCTTGTCTCGGAAAGCAACAAATCCATAGAGGAATGTCTTGCCTTGATGGCACGCTGCCGAAAAGCTACTTCGCAGACTTTTTAAGTCTGCCGACCATCTGGTTCACTTCAAGCACGGCATTATTGAGTTCCATCAACCTGCTTTGTATCTCCAGGATTTTACTGGTGCACTGATCATAAAGCTCTTCCTTACCAACTTCTTCTTGTTCAGCAGGAGGAATCTCCTCTCTACGCCCTGTCAAAATATAATCAACGTCAATACCTACAGCTTCCAGCTTCTTCCTCAAAATGCCGCCAATCATACTCCGTCCAGTCACATAAGGGGTCAGGTAACTCCCGTCCTTGACATCGATAGCTTTGGCTAATGCTCGCTGCGTTCCGAATTTCTCCTTGATGATCTGCCTGAATCTTTGAGCCACTTCACCATAGTCTGTCTGATTAGATAGCTCTTCAGATTTTTCTATTTTTTCTTTTGTCATAAAGAAAAATTTATCTATTATTCTTTGAGGATGATAAAATTTTATAAGAAAATAAAAAAAACATAACCTCTTAGATAGATATGAACCCTCAAGTATCATTCGACAACCTGCCTCAGGCCGTAAAGCTGCTGCACCAGAAACTTGAAGTTGTCGTGTCAAAACTCGACACCATTGCATCACAAAACAGCAAACCACCGGAACACACTTTCATCGGGGTGGATGAAGCAGCAACCTTGCTCGGCATCAGCAAAGCATCAATCTATTCAAAAGTATATCACAATGTTATCCCCTACTATAAGTCAGGCGGAAAGCTCTATTTCTCCAAACAGGAACTGCTTCAGGAGATCCTTTCACGCAGATATCCAAAACAGGAGGAAGCCCCTGCACGGAAACAACCGCAATTCGAAAGAAAAGCAACCAGCTCTTGATACCTGACCTGTATGGAAAGATAAGAAAATCAGCACTTTTTCGGATAAAGTATAGATAAATTTTTCTCAAGCCGTTCATCCCGCCTCATAATGTGTACTCAAAGGATCATGAACCCGGTTTTTGTACTCCATGAAATACGGCAACTGGATACCTCTCTCAAAAGCTCTTGTAAAAGAGCTGCCAACCAACCGGCCATTTTCCAAGGTCGAAGCTGCTTATTCAATTCAGGTGGATTTTGACAACAATCACTGGGTATCAGTTGCGGGCTATGCAAAGCGATGGGGATGGGGCCGGAAAAAAGTCATGACTTTTTTGAGAGAAATCGGCGTCTGTATCGATTACCCGGAAAACACTGAATTCAAGCAGAATCAAAAGGGACAGATCGGGGTACAGAAGGGGAACAGAAACAGAACAGATCGCGAACAGATCAACTTCATCAATAACAAGGACATAAGCGATCGAACGAACAGATCAGGAGTAGATCAGGAGACGATAAGGAACAGATCGGGGGACACTACTATAAAGACTAGTAATACCAAGACTGATATCAAGACAGTTAATCCAGGATTTTCACAAGCATTCATTGAAAAGCACTGGTTTCGATGGACACGCCTCAGAAAAGGTGGGGCTTACAACAATGCAGAAATAGAAAGCATCGCTCTTGAACAGCTGTACATCTTGTCGACAGGTAATGAGAGCATCGCGGCCCAGGGACTGAAAACTGCCATAACTGCTCAAGCACAAAGTTTCCAATGGTGTTTCAGAAATATCGATAACGTGCAATCCTCCTCCCATGACAGAACCAACAGCTATCAGAACAGCAATCAGGAAAGCAACGGGCAGTTTGGAGCTGACAATGTCCAATGGCTCGAACTTCATGCTCGAACGAGCAGTGCGGAAGCTTGGCCAAAATCTCACTGAGGCACAAAAAAGGGCAGCCCCTCTACTCACCAGTGCTAAGAGTATCGAGATTGAACGGGCAATCCGCACCCTGCAGGTCATCAAAGGGAAAACCTATTCCAAAGCACTCCTGAAAGAAAACGGAAAGATCCTGAATGAACTCTCCTTCGACATCGGCATTGGCTCGATGCTTAAAAAGCACAACATCACACAAGAAGAATTAAACCTGTGGTTTGAAGAAGCGGAAAAGACAAAATTCGAGGGCCATATCTTTCAACCTCTCCCTGACAAAGCTGACGCCTGGAACATCTTCCAGAAAAGCCGTAGAAAACTCGACGCACTGACTTCCTCTGCTCAAGAACTCCATGAAGCCCAACAACAACTTCTCTCCCCTGCTCCATCAAACCAGCTCACCCGCAAGAGCGTAAAAATCGCGATAGAACTTGGCATGTGGTCACTGATGACACCCGAACAGAGACAGGAAGCATTTGCAGTGCTTGAATGGGAAGACCTTCCCAAAAAGCTCAAACTTGAGTTTTTCCATACCCTTCAAAAGAGACACAAATCACGCATCTTCACCCTACCTGATCCCGACGCCAGAGAAGAGGCAACACGACAAATGTTCTGCCGCCACCTGAACAAACCGGAATCCGGCGGGGATACAACACCAGAATCACAACATAATCACGAATCAACCGCAACGCCGAATAGAGGGTCCCGCAACCCTCGAGCCCCATCGCCATGAAAACACACATGCAGACATGTATGCATGAATTCATGCAACACCACATGAAATCCCGCCTACCCGCTCCTCCAACACCATCTCACCATAGACCACACAACAAAATAACAGCAGAGGCCCGGCTTGGCCGGGCCCCGCTGGATATGCACACAGATATCCACTGCCTCGGCTATGAGTTCACGGGGAGCAACCGGAATTACCTCCTCGATGAGCTGCCCCAGCCGCTGCAACATGGCGATGGCGCTGTTGGCGTGAATCGTTGCCAGTCCTCCCGGATGACCGGTATTCCAGGCCTTGAGCATGTCAAGTGCGGCTCCGTCGCGCACCTCGCCGACAATGATCCGGTCGGGACGTAACCGCATGGCGTCCATGATGGCCTGCCGGTGCGTATAGAGCGGCGGCTGCACCAGAATCTGTACCATGTTTTCGGCTGCACACTGCAATTCGGGGTTGTCTTCAACGATGTAGACCCGATCCCGGGTTGCAGCAATACTGTGCAGGAGCGCATTGGCCAGCGTTGTTTTTCCTGACCCGGTTCCTCCTCCGATCAGCAGGTTTTTGCCAGACTTGACCGCTTCATCGAGAAATGCTGCCTGTGTTTCATTCAGTATGCCCTGCTGCACATAATCCTGCAGGGTAAAGACAACTTTCGATGGCTTGCGAAGAGAAAAAACCGGCGAGGCAACAACGGGGGGAACACATGCCTGCAAGCGGGCTCCCCATATCGGCATCCGTGCAGCAAGCGATGGATTTTTCTCATGCACCTCTGCATTCATTGAGGCCGCAATAAGACGAATCATGCGCTCCGCATCGTCGGAATCCATTATGGTATCAGTGCAATACATGCCACGCCCGGCCTCATCAACCCAGACACGTCCATCGGAGTTGAGCATGATCTCTATGATGCTTTCTTGCTCAAGAAACTGCTTGATCGGCTCAACGGCACTGTGCAGTGAAGCTGCACGCCTGCGTGCACTAGCATCTTTCATTTCATCTCAGGTTTGGAGGGTTGGGGGAACCCGAAAAGGATAGAAGAATTTTACTATTTTTTCAAAATTAAAACAAAATATTTTTCTACTATTGACTCAAAAACGCGGATAAATAAAAAAACTTATTCTTAATCCTGTTCAATATTCAGGTTGTCATCACTCCCGTCAACATCCTGAACAAGATCGTTAATGAACCGGTGACCTCCAGTGATCTGGTTGCTGACATAGTCGACGAACTGGGAATACCGGCTCCACGCTTCCTTTTCTGCTGATTTCTTTTCCGTATCACCGAGCCTTGGCGTATGGGCAAACCAGAGTTGCACAAACACACCAAAAGCTTCACTCAATACTGTGACATCCCGTTCAAGCCGGTCCAGATGACGGCTCTGCCTGTCCAGCCTGCGAAGCAACAATCGAATATCACTGTTGTCGTCGAGATACTCCTGCAGCGCGGCTTCGACAACACTGCTCTGGCTGACATTGTTTTTGTTGCAGTAACTTTTGAAGCTCTTCATCAACTCCGGCGACAGGTAGGGATGGATGTTTTTGCGCTTCATAATGGCAGTTCTCCTCCTCCGGGTGATCTTGACAATTCAATGCTTCTGTTCCGTTCCTGAGCCCTACGCATCTTCTCCTGCAATACCTTCTGGTTTTGACTCAATTCAGCCTCTTCATTTGCTGATGCAAACAGAGCTTTTTGTTCACTCTCGTCGGATAGCACTTTCTCTTCAAGCGCAAGCAGAATGGCATCTTTCTCAAGATCTTTTTCCCACTTTTGATCCTCCTGTCCGGTTTCACATTCTTTACCACCAATCGCTGATCCAGAGTGATCTGGCTGCGTGATTCCATCGTCATCACGAACATCCTTGTTTGGCTGATTCTGCATTGATGCCACATCGCGATCATCATCGATGCACCAGTCATTTCTCAGCGTCTGACTCTTGAACAACTCAGCAACCTGTTCTTCATCGGTATCCGGAGCAGGCAGCCATGCACGCTCTTTAAAACGATCATCCTGATAGTACATGACTTTTTTTGCCCTGTAGGGTGGAATACCGCCAACCATCAACAGAGCATCATCTCCCGGCAACTGCAAAATTTCACCGGGCGTGAGCAACGGCCTTGGACTTTCTTGTTCAGTTTCCATCACGTGACCAAGCCATGGCGCAAGCCTGCTACCAGCAAAGTTCATCTGCCGCCGTTTTTCCGTCGCCTGTCCCAGCAGGTCGGAAATCCTTTTTGCCGTACGCTCGTCCAATGCTCCATAGGTAATTCGAACATGGGAGTTATCCAGAATCGAGTTGTTCTGACCATATGCTTTTTCTATCTGATTCAAACTTTGGGAAATCATGATGCACTTGATCCCATAGCCTGCCAGATAGGCCAGTTCGGTTTCAAAAAAGCTCAATCGTCCAAGGCTTGGAAATTCATCAAGCATCAACAGCATTCTGTGTTTCGGTTGTTCTTTCTGAGCTGTCAGTTTATCGTTAGGACGCTGCATATTCTTCAGCAGAACATTCAGCGCTGACGCATCCTTCCCACTTTTCATCTGCCTGAATGTCATCTTTTCGGTGAGCCTCCGTCCCATCTGGTTAAGAATCAGCCTGATCAATGGCTTGGTTCGATCTATATCTGATGGGGGAACAACGATGTACAGCGATACCGGTCGCCTGGAATTCATGAGATCCTCGATATGAAAATCTGACACCGCCGTGTTCTCTGCGATAATCGGATCACGAAACAGCGCCAGAAAGGTCATCGCTGTCGAGATCACGCCGGACAACTCATTGGGAGACTTGTTAAGTGCCTCACGTGCGCAACTTGCTACAACCGGATGCGGCGCATTCGTCAAGTGCTGAGTGTTGAGCATGTAGTGCAGGGTTTCCTCTATGGAGCGATCAGGATCTGAAAGAAACCCTACCAACCCGGCGATGCTCTTGTCTTTTTCCGCATAGAGGATATGCAGAATGGCGCCGACAAAAATGGTGTGTGCGGTTTTATCCCAGTGATCTCTTCTTTCGAGTGAACCCTCTGGATCAACAAGAATATCCGCGATATTTTGTGCATCCCTGACCTCATAGAGACCCTTGCGGATCTCGAGCAGGGGGTTGAACCGGACTGACCCCGGTGTTGTGGGCTCAAACCGCAAGCAGTGAGAGAACTTCCTGCGCCAACCGGATGTTGCTGCCCAGTTTTCTTTTTTGATATCGTATACCACACAGGAACCTGTCCATGTCAGCAATGTTGGAATAACCAGTCCCACCCCCTTACCTGATCGCGTCGGGGCAAAGCAGAACACATGCTCAGGGCCGTTATGGCGAAGTACTTCCTTGCCCTCCCGGTCCATGACCCACTGAACATTGACATCACCGGAAGCATCTGTCTTGACGACCGAATGAAATTTTGCATCGTTGCCTTGCGCGAGAATCACTCCCTTGTCTTCAAGCAGCCCTACCCTTTCAAGCTCTTTTCTGTTGGCCCAACGTGCTGTTCCATAGACGCCTGATGCTGAACGATATCGTGCCCTGCGAATCGCAAGGACAACCATGAGACCAAACATGACAAAGAAACTGGTATAGGTTATCCAGCTGGCCATATCAAACACCTGAGGAGCATACGGCTCGAAATGATAAGCCCAGTACATCCACAACCAAGGTTCATAAAGAGGATAGCCATTCAGGATAAAAACAGGTTTTCCAAGCGCTGGCTGATAACCAAGAGCATAGGCCACATACTGTGTTGAACACCACATCCCCAAGAGAGTGAACACTAAACCGGCGCTCACATGGCTGTAAAACACATTAATCGTCCGAGTATTATTCATCCTGTCACCTCCCAATGCCTCGTTCTATCTTCCGCATGAAAAATCTTCCTGTGCTTGTTCTTGCCAGTTCCACGGTTTTATTTGTCAAACGCTCATAGTCCTTGCGCCATGGAACCATGGAGAATTCCCGGGATTTGAGATCATGCACCTGCGCATATTGCTTGCCGCTGGGCAGTCGGCCGGTGTTTGTCATCACACCGGCAACTTTTCCACCCTGCGAGATCTCCTTGTAACGACTTCCTGTCTGTTTGGCAATGTTCTGAGCAAGATCACGCTTTTCAACCTGATCAAGCGCTTTTGCCCGTGCAGGATCCATCGGGTCAACGCCAAGTTCACGCAATATGACAATCCGCCGTTGTACAGAACTGTTCAGTTCCTTGCCGAAACCATACCGAGCCATGCCAGACTGTTCAGGTTCTGCCGTGAAGCGATCGAGCCAGGTTCGGCCCCTATAGGACACCTGATCATGCAGGGAAAGATCCGTTTCCCTCTGCACCTCCATGCGACTCACCGGTTTCTCCTGATCCCAACGCTGAAGCTTTTCAACCAGCGCCGGATCAACCTGCCATGTACCATCCTGTATCAAACTTGTAAGATTGAAACGCTGCAGGCGCTGAAGACGCTTTTCAATGGCTGCAACAAAATCTTCCTTGCCTACCCTGCCGTTTCCAACAGCTACCATCTGATCCTTGATCTCTTTCACATGCCGGTTCCTGTCATACCTGCCGCCGTTTTTCGATGCCTGATCGGCAATAATTCGGTCGGATGTTTTCAGCCATGTTTCTTTTTCGGAACGTATGGAGATGATGTCTCCTTTCCGGTACTTTTCGGGATCCATACCTTTTTCAAGAGGCACATAAAACGCTGAACCTGCACGTGTTTCAACAATGAAGAAATACCTGTCACCCAACTCGTCAGACAGACCCTTGCCAACAAGCTTGCCTTCAACAGGCTCGTGCTGCTGCGCTTTATCATACATCCTGTATCGTGACGCATCGCCATCAAGCTGCTTATGCATTTCCAGATAAATCTCATGCCGTCGTCCCATTTCTTTCAGGGCATCCTGCCACCCGTCCTGCATCCTCCAATGCCGTGCACTACTTTTCTCTGCCAGTCCATAGCGTTCAAGCGTTTGCATCCGGCTCTCCAGTCGTCCCTGCATAATCCGCTGATTGTTTTTATCCGGATAGTGTCCGATATCTATTGTGCCGTTCTGTTCAAGTTTGGACAATCTTGCATCAAGAGAAGTAAAACGGCTTTTTCCGATCTCTTTGGTCAAGGCCTGTTCTGCTTCCCATTGCGGCTGCAAACCAAGCTCGCGAGTCACCTGTTCCTGCGCCCTGTAACGCAGTCCGTTCGAGATATAATCAGGATCAATCCGTAACTCCCTGCCATCTTTTCCAACCCCCCGGACAATGACATGGACGTGGGGATTGTCCGTGTTATAATGGTTCACGGCTTTCCAGTATACCTCCCGCCCGATATCCTGTTCCATCTGCTGCATCAGCTCCTTGGTGAACTCTGTGAGCTCCAGTTCATGTGCATCGGCTGGTGAAATGATAAACCTGAACTGGTGCTGCTCACCCTGAAACGTTGGTTTTGCCTGAAGTTCCAGAGAGTCCTCTTTCGGATCATAAAACCGACCTTCGGAACCATCCTTGCCCACATGCTCACGCTGCAGATATTTTTCATGCAGCAGCGCTGCTTTTCTTCCATAGGCGTTCATCTTTACCACTCGCGCCTTGACAATGACCTTCCTATAAAACTGCCCTGCTGGCTTCACGTGCGCTGGCCGATGCCCTCTTTTCACGTAGCCACCTCTCGCGGGGCTGATAGCTTTCCTCGCATTGGTACCGAGAACAGGCGCTTTTTCCTTTCGCGTTCTCCCTCCTACTTTCGGACGGTAGATTGGCAGATCATCGTGCTCGCTCATAGGGGCTAATATGCTTGTGTTACTGTCGTAACAGTTAGGAATAAAAAGAGTTACTCTGAACGTGCTGTATTTCCGTTATCATCATAACACACCGTGTTAACCCTGTAACCTGCAATGGAGCAATGGCTTGAAAAGCCATCGTGAACATTGCCTTTATCTTGCACTACCATTATCTTTCTTCTGTACGTAGCTTTCCTGGATGTTGACCATCCTGAGAGGTTTGCTGTTTTCTGTGTAAACCAACCAGATCGGCACCGCCCTGCCGATGATATCTTTCTCATCAATCGAACCGAAATAACGCGAATCAAAGCTGTCATCACCGCACTGAAGCACCGCTATTTTCCCTGCAGAAAGTGTGTCATAAAAGACAATAGATGGGAGTGGCAAACCCTGACGATCTTTCTTTTTGATTGCCCCAAATGGCATTCCGTTCACAAAAGCCTGTCCACATTTTATCCACATATGGTCTCCGGTTTTTGCTGCAACCGGTTTGATGAGGTAGCCGTTTAATCGCAACCAACCGCGCTCGGTGACCAGTTTTTTCACCTGACGAGGCACCGGAAACGCCACCAGTTGCCCTCGTTCGTAGGTTTGCTGTTTGATAACCCAATAGAACCCATGTGGCAGACTGTCGGTCGCATTGTAAATGATCATGGGTTGAGCAAATATTGAACAGAAAGCTGCAATGGAACCGACAAGCAAGCAAGCGAATAGCAATGGCCTGAATGATCTCACGTGCACCATTTTTCAATCATGTTTTGCATTGCTTGTGAGCTACAGTTCCGACCCTCAAGCAGCGTGTTGAAACGCAGCAAGAAGTGATCAGGAATGGCTGTAATCTCTATTTCATGACAAACAATCATGTGCAGCATCTCCTGCAGTTTATATGACCGGTATCCTGATTTTGCGTCAACCATCAACGTTACTGCTGGAGACACTCCCGGAACCTGCTGGGCACCATTCCTCTGGTTGGTTCGGAACAGAAATGCATGCTCTCTCTTGCCGTTTATAATCCGGTAGCCGACAAATTCTCCATCGGAAAACAACGCTTTTCGGGTATGCTCAGCGTCGACAATGCTCAACGGTTTTCCGTAAAAAAGAGAACATTGAATGCCCGCATGATCCTGCAATTGCACGGCTGTTTTTCCATGTGTATTCTTCATCATTTCTTAAGCGATTTGCGCTTTCTTATACTTTACAAAAAGGTCATTCAGGGATTCCTTCATCAAATCCTGAATGGTCGTATTTTGCTCTATTCCGAGCAGTTTCAGCTGTCGGACAACATCAGGTTCAAACCATCCGGTAACCGCCTTTTTCCCTCTTCGAACCGGAGCGACATAGGATTGTGATGTGCTCAGTCTGGAGGCAGCTTTTTCCTGCCGTTTTGCAGGAGAGGATTGCTGCAACAGCGCATCAGCAAGTGTAGATTTCTTCTTCATGACCGTGAAGGTTTAAGCAATGACAACCAACGGGCTGAACGACAAATCGCTTCATACAACGCCAGAATTTCCTCTGCTGCTTTACCTGAAGGCTCATATTCAAGCACTGACTGCCCTGCCGTCAAAGAATGCACAAATGCTATACGGTGCCCGAGATGTACCGGCAAAATTTCAAGACCGTATCCCTGCAAAACAGCCTCAGCTTCCTGTTTCAGGGAGCCACGAACCGGCACGGTATTCAAAACAGCCAAGGACGGTGTTTTTGCAAGCGCTGCAAGATCAATTGATGTTGTGATTGCTCTCAGATCAAGTAGCGAAGGACGACAAGGGATAAGCACAAGATCGGCTGCACGAGCTGCTGCAAGCGCTGCTGATTCGGAGTGGGGAGCAGTATCGATAATAGTCAGTATTGCACCGTTTTTCCTTGCTGTATTAAGAAGAGCATTCAATCTTGACGCTTGAGCCGAAACTACCACTGGCAGTTCTTCAGTGCGAAGATCATGCCACCCTTTGGCGCTTGACTGAGGATCGATATCGATAACCAGGGATTGATGGTGGAGCTGTGCAGCAGCTACCGCAAGATTCAAGGCAATCGTGGTTTTTCCGGCACCACCTTTCTGGGATATGATTGCAATGGTTTTCATGTCATCATGATTTCATGGTTACCAGTCATCATTCCTGCATCACAACATGTTTACACATAATCAATGTGAGCCTCAAGCACTTATCTGTTTCTAATGTTTAATCTTGGTACGTCCAGAACGATGCTTGACCAGGTAAGAATCAACAGCCTTTTCTCTTTCTGATTGAGAGTACACACGACCATTCTCCAGCCACTCCGTCAATTCCTTTTCAGAGAAATACAAACGCTTGGTTTTCTTCATGTAGGGGATCTGGTTTTTCTGGACCAGTGCATAAATGGTGTGTACAGAAAGCCTGAGGAAATCTGCGGCTTCAGATACGGTAAGAAGCCTGTCTTTTTCCTCGGCAAGTAAAGCACGCGCGATTTCCTGACGGATAATCATCCGCATCGCAAAAATCATTCTGTCATCTGATACGAGCTGGGGGGAATCTGAATATTCCATCGTGATTAACATCAAGGTTCAACGAAGAACAACGATGGAAATCTCAGAAAAAAAATTAACCCCGTTCAACCGCCATGGGGGGTAAACGGGGTGTGGTTTTTTATAAATTGGCTATATTACTATTGCAATATTACTGCGTGCGGAGCATGTTGATCCATGTTAATAAGACCTATTTATATGGAGGAGCCTCTCACTCTGATCGAAAGGGTTCAGATTTTCAAGAAATTGAAACATCAAACTACTTTTCAGAAAAAGTTAACGAACACCAAAAATAACAGACTCTTGAAGTTATACGTATACCGTATAACTGATATTATAGACACGTAATTTGCCGCTTAATCAAATATTCGATGAAATAACCGTAGATGCGCAGTATTATATTCAGAGTAGCTCAGGTATTTTGTAGTACAGATTTTAAATAATGTTGAGCATCAAGGGGCGGCTTTGTAGGTCGATAGTGAATGAGTGCGGTGGTTTTGCCTGACATTCTCGAACAATTGGGTGCAACATGAACTTCAAAGCTCATCATAAGTTTGTGCACAGAGGAAAGCGTTACGTCCTCAACATCGAAGATATGGCGGCTTCGATGATCGGCGACGACACTTGGAGGGTTCTGCAGGCGGCACCCAGTTTCGCATTTCCTAGGCTCTCACAAGAGGCGGGTCGGGACCTACGGCGCCTTGATCTTATTGCGTCGGAGAACAAGGAAGCTGTCGAGTCAGCGAATACGACATCGACGCCCATCAGAAACATAGCTCTGTTCATCACTCAGAACTGCAATCTGGCTTGCACATACTGCTATGGAAAGGAAGGTGGATATGGCTCATCTGGGCACATGAATTCAGCGACTGCCAGAAAGGCGATTGACTGGTTAATTAAGCAGTCGGGCGATATTAAGACGCTTGGTGTCGCCTTCTTTGGCGGCGAGCCGCTTCTGAATTTTTCCTTGATGAAAAAAGTTGTAGAATATGCAAGGCAGCGTGGTGCTGAATCTAACAAGGACTTCGAGTTCAGTATTACCACAAATGGATCTCTGTTGACCGATGAGAAGATCGCCTTCTTGAATGAAAACAAAATAAATCCTATAGTCAGTTTTGATGGATCAAAAGATGTTCAGGATGCGCAGAGACCGTTCAAGGGCGGGCAGGGGTCATACGACGTTATTGAGCCAAAAATAAGGAAGCTCCTCGAGACATTTCCGAACGCTACGGCCCGGGGCACATTGAAGGGAGCGACTAAACCGAAGGAGGTAACAGTCGCACTTAACAATATCGGTTTCCGTTCAACCCATATGACAATTGCTTCTCCGTCTTTGTTTGACGCGCCAGATAAGAGAATGGAGGAGGAATGTGGCAGTCGGAGCATGACTACGGATTTGGATCTCGGGGCCGAAGACTTGTTAGTGAGCATTAAGTCGCGTGACGCAGATAGGCTGAGCTGGCTAAAGGAGAACGGCGATCTGGTTTCAAGGCTAACGGCGTTCGTCAACAAAGAGAAGAAATATTTTGGCTGCGGCGCTGGGCGAGCATACGTGGGCGTAGATAATACGGGCGGAGTCTTTCTTTGCGCCAGATTCGTCGGAACGAAGGAGTACAAGTTGGGTAATGTTTTTGAGGGACAACCCTCCCGTGAAAAATATATGAATAGCCCCATTAGGACGGTTGAGGAGTGTAAGAACTGTTTCGCCCGCTACATTTGTGGCGGTGGCTGTTATCACGAGAACGTCGGTGCAAGTGGTGCAGCGGACAAGCCATCGGTTAGCTACTGCAGAATAATGCGGCGCTCGGTGGAGATGGTTGCTTATGCCGCTTGCCAGTTAACCGATGGTGATCGTAAGTACCTATCACAGAGTGGCATTGTCAGATCACGATCGTGTCCATTCGATTTTCCCGCGTAACAATCAGACTCAAAAGGAGGCTCACATGTCCATACAAACGGCCAAAGACTATGTTGCACGTTTTCTTGCGGACGAAGATTTCGCCCGCCGGGTTATAGCTGCCGAGGACTCGTTCGCTAGAAGAAAGCTTGTCGAAGCGGAGGGCTTCAAGTTCTCGAAGATTGAAATCGACTCGGTCGCAGCAGACTTGTCGCCTGAGGAATTGTCTGAGATAACACGCGGTCCTTGGACGGGCTCTATGTGTGAATGCGGACGGGAAGGTATGCTGGGGTGCAGATGAACTCCGTTGTGGCCTTTGAGAGCATTCTCTACCCATGCTCAATTGACCAAGACCATATACATTGAACGTGTGGCCCAAAACAGATTCCAGCCGACGGTCTTGCCTCCGCTTTGGCTCCGGCAAGCCCGCGGCTGAACTTGGCTCTTACTCAAGCTCCTATTTGAAAACCGCTGGTGTTTTATACTCAAGCCACTCAAACTTGCAAATCCTGCTCTTTGGAGAAGGCTCGCCTTTTGCTTTACTCAGAATATCCCAAACGGAATGCTGATTCAGATTGCGTCCACCGGTTTTCGAGAGGTAGAGAAAATTATTGCAAAGCCAATCCCTGATTCCTGTAGAAGTCTCAAACAGAAAACCGTTGTATTTGAGGCGCCGGAATACCTCGACAAGCCGGTTTTGATTGCTCTGGAAGGTGATTTTTCCTTCGACCGGTTCTCCCTGAAGCAACCGTTTCAGGTCTTCATGTTCTCCGGCATCGAAAAATTTACAGAACTCTCCATACAGCTCATCAAATTGATCCTGATCGAGATGGATTCTAAGAGCGGCACGATCCTCTTTGGTCTTATGATGTTTCCTGGATCGTTCGTTAAACCGCCGACCATCTTTTGCTTTCTCTATAAGTTCAGCGTAATCTGGATACCGGTAACGGATTCTCCCGAGAAATGTTGGATTGGCTTTTCCATACCTGAACCTGATTTCATCAAAAAGGTACCTTAGGGCACGTTGGAGGGTAATATATACCCCTTGCAGGGTTTCATACCCTTCTGCCTGTTCATCGATGAATTCAGCGTTATAGAGTTCCGAGGATCGGTAATGTTCAGTCTTTTCAATTTGCAGCCGGAAATATTCAAGTTCCCGGCCACGGTAGTCGAGGGGAACAGGAACTTGTTCTCCTCCTTTTTCTTGCCATAACTGATGGGCCGCTGCATCAATCTCTTTCATGCGTTCAAGAACGAATGTAATCATGCCGTAGAGCTCATGATCCTGCAGAAGGGTCACAAAGGGTTGTTCTGCATCGGCATCCGACCTGTCAATTTCACAGAGTTCAAACAGGTCACATGACTGCATCAGTCTGTGGCCAATGTATTCCCATTTGGATGAATGTTCATGTATCGGCTGAATCATTGTTGTTCCTGAATGTCGGCATCATAGCTATGGTGCTGCGTTTGGTCTGGGGGTGAATTTTTGCATAGCGCATGGTCGTCTTACGGTCAATATGCCCAAGAATTTCACCTACTGCCTCAAGACTGGCCCCGGCATTTAACAGCATGGTGGCCCCTGTATGTCGTGCCCAGTGAGGTGAAATTTCTTTGGATGCCCAGCTAAAGTGGAAACGAATCTCTTGAGGCAGTTCCTTCCCGTATCGTTCGTATGCCCGCTGTGCCCATGTTTTCAGCATGGAACCATACCTTTTCTTATGACCTATATCAAAAATAGGATCGTCGGCATTCAGGTCTCTTCCATACCGGGTCCTGGCAAGTTCACGAGCCTGATTCAAATAAACCATCCCTTGTTTTGATATCGGAATCGACTCGATCCGCTGCTTTTTTGACTGTCGAAAATAAACCTCAAATCCGCCACCGGCGGCAGGTCTTATGTTTGACTCTGTAAGAACCTCCAGATCTCCTGATCGTAAAGGGACAAAACAGTTAAACAGAAATGCAGTTTTTCGACCCTTATGGCGATGGGGGGTTTTGTCCAGCAACATGATTTCTTCTACATACAGGTACTTTATTTCCCCTTCCAGTTCAGGAATCTGCCTTACCTGCTTGTTGGGATTCTCGGCAATATAGCCATCCTGGACCGCCCTGCTGACAGCTTGCCGGATTTTGGTCGAATAGGAGCGGGCGGTATTCTGGGAATACTGGGCAAGCAGGAACCCTTGATAGCGCTCAAGCCATTCCCTGTCAATCAGAGAAACATCAATACCTTCAGGCTCGAAGCTTTGCAGGCTCTTTACTGCATCACCCCAGTTTTCCTGACTTTTTTTATTGGTGATTTTTTTGCCAAGCTCCTCACAGTAGACAATAAAGTCCCCTTTCCCATAGACAGGCGTTTTGATACCGGCGGCAATGCCTTTCAATTCAAGCTGCCTCTTGGCAAGGATATCCTGGCAGAACTGGAGAGCAGACCGGTAGTTGGCTTTGTCTTTGGGGTTGGCTATCACACCAAGGGACTCATATTCACGCTTGCCATCCCTGTAAATATCAAGGTAAAACGAGTGATACCCCTTGGTCAGCTTTCCTCTCAGTACCCGATGTCTTAAAATCAGCCTCATATATCGTCAGATTGCAGGGGCCATTTCGTGTAACAATGGCGTAACAAAAACAATATAAAAAAAGCTCAATAACACTCAAAAACGACGAAAACCAGGTGATTCAGAGGGTAAAAAGAGGAATAAAAAAAGCCTGCAAACTCTTTATTTGCAGGCTTTTACAGGCTTTGTGGGTGATAGAGGATTCGAACCTCTGACCTCTACCATGTCAAGGTAGCGCTCTAACCAACTGAGCTAATCACCCTAAGGGCTGACAATATATGATTTCATGAGAGAAATGCAAAGCATCTGCTCATCATAAATCAGGCTGTTTTTTTCTTTTTGCCGTCTTCGTAATAGAATTCAGGTTCTCCCTCGCCGGCAATCACCGCTTCGGTGATGACGCATTTGCGTACACCGCTCATCGAGGGCAGTTCGAACATGATGTCGATCATGATGCCTTCGAGTACGGAACGCAGAGCCCGGGCGCCGGTTCCGCGGTCTATGGCGATTTCTACAACGCTGTCAAGCGCCTTGTCCTCAAAAACCAGTTCGCACTCCTCCATTTCGAACAGTTTCTGATACTGCTTGATAAGCGCGTTCTTCGGTTCGACAAGAATGTTGCGCAGGGCTTTGCTGTCGAGCGGGTCGAGTGTGGAAATGACCGGGAGACGACCGATAAATTCAGGGATCAGCCCGTATTCATGCATATCGTCCTGGGAAACCTCTTTGAGAATTTCAGGATCTGATTCAAGCTGCTGCGCTTTGACCGCTGTCCCGAAACCGATGGAAGCTTTTGCTACCCTTCGACCGATAATCTTGTCGAGGCCTTCAAAGGCTCCTCCGCAGATGAAAAGAATGTTCCTGGTATTGACATTGATCAGCTGCTGCTCAGGGTGTTTCCTGCCGCCCCTTGGCGGAACGCCGACAACCGCTCCCTCGAGTATCTTCAGAAGCGCCTGCTGCACGCCTTCCCCTGAAACATCGCGAGTAATGGAAACATTGGCCGACTTGCGGGCGATCTTGTCGATCTCGTCGACATAGATAATCCCTTTCTCGGCTCTTTCGAGATTGAAATCGGACGCCTGAAGCAGACGTGCGAGAATCGTTTCGACATCGTCGCCGACATATCCTGCCTCCGTGAGAGAGGTGGCGTCAACAATGGTAAAGGGAACTTCAAGAAGGTTGGCCAGCGTCTGCGCAAGAAGGGTTTTACCCGTTCCGGTAGGGCCAATAAGCAGAATATTGCTCTTCTCGATGACCACATCATCGTCATCCCTCACCCATTCCTGTGACTCGATACGTTTATAGTGGTTATAGACAGCTACGGACAATGATTTCCTGGCACGTTCCTGACCGATCACATATTGGCCAAGCGACTCCATAATGCTTTTCGGGTTCAGAAGGCGTGGCTGAAACGGCTGACTGACCGCTTGAGCGGTTGGCTTAATGGCGCTGATCTCCTTGCGGAGAATTTCAACGGAGCTCATGATACACCTGTCACAGATAAACGCTTTCGGGCCTGCGACCATACTGCTCACCTCGTCACTGCCCCTTCCGCAGAAAGAACACAATACGACCTCATTGCCGCCGCCATCTTTACCTTTACCTTTCATCTTCTCTTTTCCTGTTGACATTTCGAATTCCTTTTTCGAGCTGCTGATAGACCGTTTCATCAAAAACCCATTCTTGCCAGACTGTCAAGAACGTGCTGCATCACCATGGAAAGCTTTGGATGGTCTTCCTCGAAATGCCCTACCGCATCGTTGAGGCGCTCGGTCAACCCTTCCTGTTCATCCTCTATTGTGGTTTCTTCCTGAACAAGCCTGTTGATATCCTCTTTCAGGTCGGCAAGCACTTCTCCCGTACTTTCATCAACTGTATTGGTCTGCTCAAGTTCCTGATGCAGTTGCTTGAGCAACTCGCGCAATCTCTGTTTTTCCATAAATCAACCTTGTTATGTCCCCAATGAGCTATTCGTACAGAATTCAGAAATTAAGAAAAACCATAACCCAACACTCGCAGAGAGCACTTATGGAAGATTAGTACATCCCATCAGATAGCGATCACATTCGCGAGCAGCCGCTCTGCCTTCATTGATCGCCCAGACAATAAGGCTCTGCCCTCTCCTCGCGTCACCGGCGGCGAAAACCTTGATCATGCTGGTTCTGAAGTCGCCATATGGAGCCTTGATGTTGGAACACTCTTCCTGTTCAACTTTCAACTGTTGTAATAACCCTTCTTCCGGTCCTAAAAATCCCATGGCGAGCAAAACCATGTCGGCCGGGATAATTTCCTCGGTTCCGGAAACCGGGCGGGGAACAAAACGCTCCTCTTTCTTCTCCCATGCCACTTTGCAGATCTCGACGCCCGTCAATCGACCGTTACCGTCACCGAGCAGTTTCTTGGTCATGATACTGTACCGTCTCGGATCTTCACCCTGAAGAGCTGCCGCTTCTTCCTGACCGTAATCAACCTTGAGGGTTTTCGGCCATTCAGGCCAGGGATTGTCAGGCTGACGCTCCAGCGGTGGTTCAGGCATAATCTCAAGCTGCACAACGCGTTTACAGCCCTGACGAATGGATGTGGCGACACAGTCTGTACCGGTATCTCCGCCGCCGATAACCACAACCGCCTTATCTTTGGCGGAAACTGTCGGCGCGGACTTGCTTAAAACAGCTTTCGTGCTGGAACGGAGAAAATCCATCGCGAAGTAGACCCCCTTGTTTTTCTGTCCTTCAACATCAAGATCTCTCGGCCTTGTCGATCCGGTGCAGAGAACAACCGCATCGTTTTCAGCGAGAAGCTTTTCAGAGAAATAGTCCTTACCTACCTCGGTATTGACGACAAACAAAACCCCTTCCTCTTCCATCAGATCGACGCGGCGCTGTACGACAGCCTCCTTGTCAAGCTTCATATTCGGGATACCGTACATGAGCAATCCTCCAATCCTGTCATCACGCTCATACACAGTCACCGTATGTCCTGCCTTGTTCAGCTGGTCGGCACACGCAAGACCTGCCGGGCCTGACCCCACAACGGCAACACGTTTGCCTGTGCGTTCCGCCACCTGCTGCGGCTTCACCCAGCCCTGATCAAAAGCATGCTCAATTATCGAGCATTCGATATTCTTGATGGTAACAGGCGGTTCGATAATACCCAGCACACAAGACCCTTCACACGGCGCAGGGCAGACCCGGCCTGTAAATTCAGGAAAGTTGTTTGTTTTCGCCAGGCGCTCGTAAGCCTCCCGCCAGAAGCCTCGGTAAAGATGGTCGTTCCATTCAGGAATCAGGTTATGCACAGGACATCCTGATGTCATACCGCTGAGCATGAAGCCCGTATGACAATACGGCGTACCGCAGTCCATGCACCGGGCACCCTGTTCACGCAACGCCTCTTCGGGCATCTTCTTGTGAAATTCCTTCCAGTCCTTTATACGTTCGAGCGGGAGTCTGTCTTCGGGAACCGCCCTGTTGTGATCCAAAAAACCTTTTACTTTACCCATATACTTCTCTTTCTTTTAACAATGACAAACACTGCCTGCCGACTCAGTTTCCGGTGACACGCGATGGATCGTTAATATTTTTCAGGAATGCTGCCATAACAGCATCATCTCCCGACATGCCTTCTTTCAAAACGCTCTGCATAGCCTCTGCAGCTCGCTTGAAATCATGAGGGTAAACTTTGACAAAACGGGTTTTCGATTCCTCCCAGCCTTCAAGCAGTCTGGCTGCAAGAGAACTGTTGGTGTATTCCTGATGACGCTCTATCATGCCGCGAAGTTTGGCTAACTCTTTCTCATCGTCCAATGCATAGAGTCCCACCATCTGATGGTTGCAGCGCTCTTCAAATGTCCCGTCGGCGTCATAGACATACGCCGTTCCACCGGACATACCCGCGGCAAAGTTCTTGCCTGTAGTACCCAGAACAACAACCGTACCTCCCGTCATATATTCACAGCAGTGATCACCCACCGCTTCCACAACAGCCTCAAGTCCGCTGTTCCTTACACAGAAACGCTCACCGGCCATGCCGCAGATGTAGGCCTCGCCGTATATTGACCCATAAAACGCCACGTTACCGATGATGATGTTCTTTTCAGGTGTAAACGTTGACTCCTTTGGAGGATAGACAATGATTTTTCCACCGGAGAGACCTTTGCCGATATAGTCATTCGCATCCCCTTCAAGTTCAAGCGTCATGCCATGGGGAATAAACGCTCCGAAACTCTGTCCTGCGGACCCGAAGAACTTGATCTGAATGGTGTCTTCGGGAAGACCTTCTGCTCCGTGCGCTTTGGTCACCTCGTTACCGACAATAGTGCCGACAACACGATCAGTATTGTGGATCGGAAGCGTTGATTGTACGTTTTCTTTTCTCTTGATTGCCGGTTCACAGATCCTGAGCAACGTTTTCATATCGAGGCAATCCTCTATCCCGTGATCCTGTGAAGTGGTGTTATAGAGACTCTCGCCCTCCTCTCCCGGCTCAGCCTTGTAGAGTATTTTGGAAAGATCAATCCCTTCTGCCTTCCAGTGCCGTATAGCCTTTTTCATTTCAAGCCTGTCAGTACGCCCGACAAGCTCATTGATGGTGCGAACACCGATTTTTGCCATATACTCGCGAATCCCCTGAGCCAGAAATCTCATGAAGTTCTCAACATGCTCCGGCTTCCCGGTAAAGTTTTTCCTGAGTTCAGGATTCTGCGTCGCGACGCCTACCGGACAGGAGTCTTCCTGACAAGCCCGCATCATGATACAGCCCATGACAACCAGCGCCGTAGTTGCAAATCCGAACTCCTCTGCCCCGAGAAGAGCAGCTATGACAATGTCCCTTGCGGTTTTCATCTGTCCATCAGCCTCGACAATGATCCGACTTCTCAGGTTATTGAGCACGAGGGTCTGATGGGTCTCAGCAAGCCCCAGTTCCCATGGCATACCGGCGTGCATGATGCTTGAAAGGGGTGACGCGCCGGTACCACCGTCATGGCCGCTGATCAGCACGACGTCCGCATGGGCCTTGGCGACACCTGCAGCAATAGTGCCGACACCGACCGTCGAGACGAGTTTAACATTGATTCGGGCGTTCCGGTTGGCATTTTTCAGATCGTGAATCAGCTGCGCGAGGTCTTCGATCGAATAAATATCATGATGAGGCGGAGGTGAAATCAGGCCCACTCCCGGGGTGGAATGACGGGTTTTTGCGACCCACGGGTACACCTTGGTGCCCGGGAGCTGGCCGCCTTCACCGGGTTTTGCTCCCTGGGCCATCTTGATCTGAATTTCCTGCGCGTTTGTCAGATATTCACTGGTAACCCCGAATCGGCCTGAAGCAACCTGCTTGATCGCGGACTTTCTCGAATCACCATTGTTGTCAGGCGTGAAACGGTCCGGATCCTCTCCGCCTTCACCGGTATTGCTTTTTCCTCCAAGACGGTTCATGGCGATAGCCAACGTCTCATGAGCCTCCTTGCTTATGGAACCATAGGACATCGCCCCGGTTTTAAAGCGTTTGAGAATCTCTTCAACCGGTTCAACCTCCTCTATCGGCACCGGGTTCTTGCTGAACCTGATGTCCATGAGACCGCGCAGCGTAAAGATCTCGGAGCTCTGCTCATCGATAAGGCTTTCATATTTTTTAAACATCTCATAATTCCCGGTACGGCACGCGTACTGAAGAATATGGATCGCCTCGGGACTGAACAGATGACCTTCGCCGTCGTGCCGCCACTTTCTCTCTCCGCCACTCTCAAGACCAGGATCAACATCATTTCCTGAAGCGGGATAGGCCGCTTCATGACGTTTGCTGACCTCTTCGGCAAGAACATCGATACCTATCCCCTCAATCCGGGATGCAGTTCTGGTAAAGTATGCGTCAACAAGCCGCGAGTTGAGCCCGACAGCTTCGAAGATCTGCGCGCCGCTATAACTTTGAATGGTTGAAATTCCCATCTTAGCCATGGCCTTGACAACGCCCTTCATAATGGCCTTTACATAGTTTTTCTTCGCTGTCAATACGTCAATCGATTGAATTCTTTCTTTATCAACAAGGTCGCCTATTGATTCAAGGGCCAGATACGGATTGATCGCGCCAACGCCGTATCCGATCAGAAGAGCGAAATGATGCACGGTTCTCGGTTCTGCGGATTCAAGAATAAGGCTTGTTCTTGTCCGAAGACCGGCATTGATCAGAAAATGATGCAGGCCGGAAGCCGCAAGCAGAGCCGGAACAGGAGCCATGCTCTTGTCCGCACTTTTTCTGTCCGAAAGAATAATGAGATTTGCCCCTTTACTGATCTCCTGTTCACATCTGCGGTATATATCCTGCATAGCCAGATCAATCCCCTTACCGCCCTCTTCGACCTTGTAGAGAATAGGAAGAGTAATCGACCTGAAACCCGGCTTATCAATCGTTCTGATTTTTGTAAGCTCTTCATCGGTAATTACCGGGCTGCTGATCTTGATCCTGCGACAATTCTCTTCAGTTGGTTCGAGCAGATTTCCTTCCGTCCCGAGCATGACTATGGTCGAGGTGATAATTTCTTCCCGAATAGAGTCAATCGGCGGATTGGTCACCTGGGCAAAAAGCTGTTTAAAATAGTTGTACAGCAGTTTCGGCTTGTTCGAGAGAGCCGCAAGCGGCACATCATGCCCCATCGACCCCACCCGCTCGACGCCATTTGCTGCCATAGGAATTAAATGCAGTGATATATCCTCCTCAGTATACCCGAAAAGCTTCTGACGTGACTGCAGGCTCAAACTATCTTCCTCGTGATTCTCATCCGCGACTTCAGGAAGAGACTCAAGTTCAAGAAGATGCCGTTTCAGCCACTCAGTATAGGGCTTATCCTTGGCTATCGTCTCCTTGATCTCCTTGTCAGATATGATACGACCCTGAGCAGTATCGACCAGAAACATTCTTCCCGGCTGCAATCGATCTTTCTTCAGAATTCTTTCCGGTTCAATATCGAGTACACCTGCTTCCGATGCCATGACCACCAAATCATCCTTTGTGATATAGTAACGAGATGGACGCAATCCGTTACGATCAAGAATAGCACCAATCTGAACGCCGTCTGTGAAGGCTACAGAGGCCGGACCGTCCCAGGGTTCCATCAGACAGCTGTGATACTCATATAAAGCATGCTTTTCTTCCGTCATATCGCTCCGCCCGTTCCAGGGCTCGGGAATCAGCATTATCGCCGCATGAGCAAGAGAGCGGCCGCTCAAAGCAAGCAACTCAAAAACATTATCAAGTATAGCCGAATCACTCCCATCCTCCATGATAACCGGCTTGATATGCTCTATGCTGCTGCCGAACAATCCTGACTCGAACATCTTTTCCCTGGCCTTCATCCAGTTGATGTTTCCCCGCAGGGTATTTATCTCACCATTATGACTCAGAAAACGGTAGGGATGGGCACGATCCCAGCTTGGAAATGTATTGGTGCTGAACCTCGAATGCACCATTGCAATCGCACTTTCAACATCTGGATCCAGAAGTTCAGGATAAAAAAGCGATACCTGTTCAGGCAGCAGCATGCCTTTATAGACAATGGTACGATGGGAAAGGCTGCTGATATAGAAATAGTTGCTTCCGAGAAGCCCTGCCGTATATTTAACTCTCTTTGTAATCCGGCGGCGGATGACATAGAGCTTTCTGCCGAATTCCTCATCAGAAACAGTATCCTTGCCTTTTTCGACAAAAAACATCTTCACCACCGGCTCCTGAGATTTCGCGGTGTTGCCCAGTGAGGTGTTGCAGGTAGAGACTTTTCTCAAACCAAGAAATTTCTGACCCTCAGCCTGTACCATCTGCCGACATATATCTTCGATGGCGCGACGCTGCGAAATATCCGGAGGCATAAATGCCATACCTACCGCATATGAACCTTCAGCAGGCAGCTCGATATCCCTCTCCTCGCAGGCTTTCCTCAAAAAACGATCAGGAAGCTGGATAAGAATACCCGAGCCGTCGCCTGTATTATTCTCGCATCCGCAAGCGCCGCGATGCTTCATCTTTTCAAGCACTTTCAATCCCTGTTCAACAATCTCATGGGATCGAATACCTTTTATATTCGCCACAAAACCCACACCACAGGAATCATGCTCAAAACGCGGGTCATAGAGCCCTGTTGCTTGCATTGCTTTCATAGTTCCAGGTACTTCTCTTATCTAAAATTATTATGTCTCTTCATAAGGCGCTCTCGGAATTGAAATGGGGAATATATACTTTTCAGTTAATTTTTCCCGACACACACAACCCTGCCGGCAACTACGCTTTACCCTGATTAGCCACCGAATCGATCGCCTTTTGCAGTTCCTCCTGATCGCCCAGATAGTAACTTTTCAACGGTTTCAGGTCATCATCCAGTTCATAGACAAGCGGAACGCCTGTCGGAATATTCAATCCGACAATATCCTCTTCCGATATATTATCAAGGTATTTAACCAATGCCCTGAGTGAATTTCCGTGGGCAGCAATGATAACCCGCTTTCCTGACCTGATCATTGGAGCGATCTCATCGTTCCATAACGGCAGAAAGCGGTCAACAGTGTCTTTGAGGCACTCTGTAACAGGAACCTCCTCTGGAGCGAGAGTCGCGTAGCGAGGATCGTTTCCGGGAAATCGGGGATCATTTTTTTCAAGCGGAGGAGGAGGGGTGTCATAGCTTCTGCGCCATACAAGCACCTGCTCATCACCATGCTGCTGGGCGGTTTCCGCCTTGTTCATTCCCTGCAGCGCACCATAGTGCCGCTCATTCAAGCGCCAGTTCTTGAAAACCGGTATCCACATCAGATCCATCCCTTCAAGAACATTCCACAGCGTACCAATCGCTCTCTTCAAAACCGAAGTGAAGGCAACATCAAAAGTAAAGCCCTCTTTTTTAAGGAGTTCACCCGCTGCCCTGGACTCAGTCTCCCCTTTTTCACTTAAACCGATATCATACCAGCCTGTGAATCGGTTTTCTCTGTTCCACTGACTCTCTCCATGGCGAAGCAATACCAGTTTAATCATGTCCGATCTCCTTATAAAGCCGTTGATTTTATTGATGCAAAAGCGTTTTCACCCTATTTCCGCAAGTCATGCCAATGTAATAATCTTGAATCCTTTTCTCAAACATTCTGCTTTTTGTCCCACGGAGAGAAGCGATTAATCTCGACCTGAGAGCCAAAAAAAGCCCTTATTTATAAGAAGAGCGTATGGTTTTATATGATGAAATATCATATCTTTTGTTCTTTTGGCCTTAATGGCCCAGATTAATTCAGTTTTACACGTCCGACAGTACAAAAGCCGGCCAAGATCTCACATCGCAACATGAAGGTAGACAATTTCAGGCTGCAATTAGGCAACAAGGAATATATCCCAATCGTCATAGGCGGCATGGGAGTAAACATTTCAACAACAGAGCTTGCTCTTGCAGCTGAAAAGCTTGGAGGAATTGGCCATATCTCGGACGCTGAAGTGTGTTATGTCTGCGACCAGCTGTTCAAAACATCATATACCTCTCGAAAAAGGAAAAAATACAGCTACAACGCCGGTAATCCGGACAAATCTGAAGAATACTTCGATCTCGAAGAGGTTGCGGAGGCTCAGAAGAAGTATGTCGAGCACACAATCTCTCAAAAAAGCGGCAACGGCGCGATTTTCATGAACTGCATGGAAAAGCTGACTATGCGCAACTCTTCCGATACCCTTCAGGTGAGACTTGCTGCAGCCATGGATGCAGGAATAGACGGCCTGACTCTTGCCGCGGGACTCAACCTGAGAACGCTTGACCTCATAAAAGACCACGAACGGTTTCATGACGTAAAAATCGGCATTATCATCTCGTCACTGCGTGCCCTGACTATCTTCATGAAACGCGCTGTTAAACTGGAGCGCATACCCGATTACATCATCGTCGAGGGGCCACTTGCCGGAGGCCATCTTGGTTTCGGCCCGGACGACTGGAAAACACATGAATTGCACGCTATTGTCAACGAGGTACATAAATTTCTGAAAACCCAGAACCTGAACATTCCGGTAATACCCGCGGGAGGCATCTTCACAGGGACCGACGCAGTCAACTTTCTCAAGGCGGGCGCTTCAGCCGTCCAGGTAGCAACCCGGTTCACAATCACAAAAGAATCCGGTCTTCCTGACAAGGTAAAACAGCACTACCTCAACGCTGAACACGAAGACATTGTCGTCAATACCGTCTCCCCTACAGGCTACCCGATGAGAATGCTCAGGAACTCTCCTGTACTCAACTACACGATCAAGCCCAATTGTGAAGGTCTCGGCTACCTGCTGGACAACAAAGGCAAGTGCGGCTACATAGAATCCTATTACAAGGCACTCGAATCCAGCCAAAAGGGCCAGCGGATGAAGATCACTGATCAAACCTGCCTTTGCACCGGAATGGCCCGGTATGACTGCTGGACATGCGGCGACACAACCTACAGACTGAAAGAAACCACAAACAGAATGTCTGACGGCAGCTGGCAGCTTCCGTCAGCCGAAGACATCTTCCGCGACTACCGGTTCAGCGAAGATAACCACATACAGAAACCCCCGCATAAAGAAAAAGTCAAAAGCTGAGAGGGAAGAGTTAACAGGAAAAAGTGACCAGTGACCAGTGACCAGTGACCAGTGACCAGTGACCAGTGACCAGTGACCAGTGACCAGTGACCAGTGACCAGTGACCAGTGACCAGTGACCAGTGACCAGTGACCAGTGACCAGTGAC
>JADHTF010000072.1 GCA_016776555.1 Chlorobium phaeobacteroides | reverse complement strand
ACCTCTATTTATTTATTCCGCGATGCAATTGCTTCGTTGAGCGGTGCTCGAAATCCTCATGTACGCTGTGTACACTCCGGTTTCTGCGCTCCGTTCGCCTCGCACTTGAATCGCTCATGACAATAAATAGAGGTGCCCTAAAGTATTTCATTGTATTTTCTATAATGCCTATAGAGGTGATGAGAAAAGATGTTTTGCGATTTGTTGCAAGTTATTGCGCTTGCTGAACAACATCCCGGAGGCCCACATAAAAACCATTTCGTCATAATCACGCAATACGTTTTTCCGGTGCTGGTTTGCCAGAAAACTGCATGGGCGTGAACGGGAAAGAGGAATAACGGGATAGGATTCTGAACTTTTTATTCATGAAATGCTTTTTAGTGGTTACCGTATTTGCTAACTTTTTTCATGGATTACGAAATCGAATATTTCCACCCGAGTATTGAAGCGGATATCGAAAAGTGGCCTGCGAGCATCAAGGCGGATTACAGGAGTATTTCGCTGCTTATAATGGAATATGGTCCACAAGTTCGGATGCCGCACACCAAAGCGATGGGAGGTGGTTTATTTGAGATGAGGCCGAAAGGCCGGGATGGTATTGGCAGAGCATTCTACTGCTATGTGAAAGGCAAAAAGGTCATCATCCTGCATAGCTTCATCAAAAAAACCCAAAAAACACCACTAAAAGAGCTTCGGCTTGCTCGAAAAAGAATGCAAGAGGTACAATAATGGAAGACTTGAAATATCAGCCCGTACGCTATGACGTTGTGGCAGCTATCCGCAAGGATCTTGAGAATGAGGAATTCCGCAAGGAATATGAGGCCCTTGAGCCGAAGTACGCACTGATCAGGGAATTGCTTTTTGCACGCAAGCAGTCCGGGATGACCCAGGAAGCTGTGGCAAATAAAATCGGCACGACGAAGAGTGCAATCTCCAGACTTGAGGCCGGAAGCAAACATGCCCCATCCATCACCACCCTCAGGAAATACGCTGAAGCCGTAGGTTGTGATTTAGTCATCAAGTTGGAACCTAAGCGGAAATCTGCTGACGCCTGAACTGCTCTTCATTTGTGAATTCCTTTGAGAATTCCGAATAGTCGTAAAATTTTGGGATCCGTTGTTCCGTATCCTAAATAAGTTGTTCTGAATTCGTCTATTGCATTGAGCAAGAAATGCTGACGGCTGACGATCAACCGAGTGCTTATTGTTCATGACGATACGGAAAGAAACTAATGCACGATTCGTATGGACAATGACTTACCAGAATTTCTTCAGGTGTTAGCATTCCTAAGCTGTTGTGCGGTAGAATCAAGTTGTTATCATCATGTCATTGTCCGATAATCTTCCGGGCAGGATCCAGTCTCATAAGCCGTTTTGATCCATGCCGATGTGTCCAGTCCAGAAA
Organism: Chlorobium phaeobacteroides; assembly: GCA_016776555.1. Lineage (GTDB taxonomy): Bacteria > Bacteroidota > Chlorobiia > Chlorobiales > Chlorobiaceae > Prosthecochloris > Prosthecochloris phaeobacteroides_A. The sequence goes on along the minus strand of JADHTF010000072.1, from coordinate 4,377 downwards.
TCTGATGTTTTGTCGATCGTTGCAGTGGATTTCGAGGATTGAAGTATTTTAATTGTATTTTCTATGATGATTAGAAAAGAAATTTTGTGATTTACCGCAAGTTATTGTACTTGCTGAACAACGTTTCCCCCCTTTCCAAAGAGTTCTCCAGTCTTGGAGCAAACAAGGAAAGAATTGAGCGTTACCTGAAAGAGCTTATGAAGCAATAAATAAGCTTTTTTTCTCATACACTTGATTTCCACCGTTTTTTATAAATTAAGTAACACAGTAATCAGAGTGGCTTAGTAGAAGCCGTTTATTACGGATTATGACAGAGGAGAGAATGAGTATAAAGGTTGACATTTCAAGAGATATGATTGCCGAGTTCTGCCGCCGAAATCATATCCGGCGTTTGGCGCTTTTCGGGTCAGTGCTGAGGGATGATTTTACTGCCGATAGCGATATTGACGTTCTCGTGGAATTCGAGCCCGACCACGTTCCGGGGCTTGCATTTTATGGCATGCAGCGGCAGTTAGCCGAAATTTTCGGCAGAAAGGTGGATATGAATACCGCAAAAGATTTGAGTCCCTATTTTCGGGAAGAAGTTCTGGACGAGGCGGAGTATCTCTATGTCGCGGCGTGATCCATTGATCCGGGTACATCATATGCTCGGCAATGCACGTGAAGCTGTTAATATGGTCAGAGGGCGCTCCCGCAATGATCTGGAAACAGATAGAATGCTGAATCTCGCTCTTGTCAGGCTGATGGAGGTTATTGGAGAGGCTGCGGCGAGGGTTCCCGCAGATTTTCAAGCCGGTTACAATCAGGTTCCCTGGCGTGATATAGCAGATTTGCGCAACAGGTTAATTCATGGTTATGATGCTATCAACTTCGATATTCTCTGGACAATTATTCAGGATGACCTGCCTCCTTTAATCAGGCATCTCGAGGCAATTGTTTCCGAGAAGACATAGCCACGCGGAGGTAACGGATGAGGACAGCACAAACTGCCTGATGTAACTTGTTGTCGTCAGATGGGGTCAACAATTTCATTTCCAAAAAGTCATGCCGGACTTGATCCGGCATCCATGCGGTTCGAGCCTTGCACTCGACCGTTCAGGATGTTTTAACAATGGCGTCCTCGGTTGTCGGGTTCGTTCAAATACCGGGCTCAATCTTCAGTGCCGGGATCAGGGTGTCATTTTGTTGTTTACGTAAGTTACTCAACAGAGATTCGCTCCGATGGCCTTTGCTTAGTGTACGAAGTAAATAACGTCCCCCTTTTCCCGGTTGAGGGGAGTGAGGATGGGGTGTATGTTGGTATTTAAGTCAAAAGGCAAAGGGCAAAAGTTAAAATAGGGGCTGTAGGGGGAGTTTGTTTGTATTGATATATATTATTAATAGAAGAACGTGTCGAGAATAATAACGCGCTTAACCATGAAAAAAAATGCTCAGCCTTTGGCTGAAGTGTTTGGTCATCCTGTGACAGATGCTTCCAGTAGAGCTGACAGATATCGTTCACAAAGGCTTTGTCCCTTCAACAACAAGGTGCCGAACTGTACCAAGGATAAGGCAAAAAGTCCTCTCGGTGTTTGTAGCATACAGCATGATGGAAGCCCTGTTATAACATGCCCGATCCGGTTTCGTGAGGATTGGTTGATAACAGACGATGCAGCTTCATTTTTCTTTCCTGAAGGAACCAAATGGAGCTCTCTGACCGAAATACGTTTGAATGACGGAAACGGCAAATCTGCCGGTAATATCGATATTGTTCTTGTTGCATATGACGATAACGGGAAAGTGAAAGATTTCGGTGCGCTTGAAATACAGGCCGTTTACATCTCAGGCAATGTTCGAGATCCCTTTGAATACTTTATGGAAGAGCCGAAAGGCAGGGCCTTCATGGATTGGTCGAATCAACCCAATTATCCTCGGCCTGATTATCTGTCTTCATCCAGAAAAAGACTTGTTCCGCAACTTTTTTTCAAGGGCGGCATTTTACATTCATGGAAAAAGAAATCGGCAGTTGCTTTAAATAAGAGTTTTTTCGATACGCTTCCGCCACTTACAACGGTAAGCAGGAAAAAAGCAGACATAGCATGGTTAATTTATGATATCGAGCTTTGTGGTTCAGGAGCCGAGAAGCGTTACAGGCTGAAAAAGGTTGATGAAGTGTTTACTGAATTTGAGCCAGCGTTGCTTTCGATTACGACGCCAGTGCCGGGCAGGATAGATGATTTTATGAATATGCTTCAGGTGAAAATTGACGGAGAGCTTGAAACCCCTCCAACCAATATGACTATAGACAAGCCATTTTAAGATGAATATCCAGCAGCAATTACTGTTTACAGATTTGGGGCAGAGTGAGGTTACGGTTAAGCCAAAGCCAATTAATGTCGCCTCAGTCCCGCAGAGAAGCCCTTTTCGTTACCCGGGAGGCAAAACATGGTTTGTTCCAACATTCCGGAACTGGTTACTGAATATGACGAATAGACCTGATGTTTTGATAGAGCCGTTTGCTGGAGGCGGTATCATCAGCCTTACCGCGCTTTTTGAAGATTTTGTTCATGAAGCTGTAATGGTTGAGCTTGATGAAGATATCGCTGCCGTGTGGGGAACTGTTGTTATGGGGCAAGCTGAATGGTTGGCGAAAAGAATACTTGGTTTTGAGTTCTCAAAGGAGTCGGTTGTCAAAGAACTTTCTACAAAGCACACCGATATCCGGGAAAAGGCGTTTCAAACTATTTTGAAAAACAGAACGTTTCACGGCGGTATTCTCGCTCAAGGATCAGGATTCCTGAAAAACGGGGAAAACGGTAAGGGGATCTCGTCCCGATGGTATCCACAAACGTTGGCAAAACGCTTCAAGAGCATAGCTTCAGTTACTGATCGTATCGATTTTCGGGAAGATGATGGTCTGAAGGTTATCCAGGAATTTTCAGGTAGAAAAAACGCAATCTTTTTTATCGATCCGCCCTATACAGCAGGAGGGAAAAAAGCCGGGAGGAGGCTTTATCGGCATTACGACCTGGATCACAATCAGCTTTTTTCCTTATGTGAGCAAATACAAGGCGATTTTTTGATGACATACGATAATGCCGATGAGGTGAAGCAGATGGCTCGAGAGCACGGTTTTCAGATGCGGTTAATTCCCATGAAAACAACCCATCATAAGACAATGGAAGAATTGGTTATAGGGAAAGACTTGTCGTGGATGGATCAGTATAGAGAGGTGCGTGAACCAGCGGAAGACTATGGATAATGACAATCATCTTCAACGTTAAGCCTTGGAAAACCGACAGCCATCTGGAGAAAGGACAGCGTGATCTGCGCGCTTGACGGTGGGCCGCTCGGAAAAGGAGATATCGAAAACGGCCACGTCCCCCTTTCCCTTGCACGGCTGGGAATTCGATCCCTGCACCGGCAAGGATGCGTATAACCCCGCACGGGGAGTCGAATCGTTCCCGGTTGAAGAGAGGGAGGATGGGGTGTATGTGGGAATTTAAGTCAAAAGGCAAAGGGCAAAAGTTAAAATAGGGGCTGCGGGGGGAGTATGCTGGTAATAAGGACTGTTGATGTATTGGATCGTTGAGTTGTTCAGCACTCATTGCTGTGCTCTTACGTACACTCCGGCTCCTGCGCTCCGTTCGCCTTGCTCTTAAACCGCTCATGACAATAAATAGAGTTCCCCTTTAGAACCAGTTCAGGCAAACGCCCGGTTGAAGAATTCCTCGATTCATTGTCTGCAAAAGATGTACAAAAGGTTTTATGGGTGTTGCGTCTTGTTAAAGAACAGCCTTCAGTATCGACCGAGTATTTCAAGAAATTGCAAGGTACAGACGGAATATGGGAAATCAGGGCTAAACGTGGGAGGAATGCTTTTCGCTTCTTGGGTTTTCTTGATGAAGAGAGGATAGTGGTATTGACCAATGGTTTTTACAAAGAAAACCCGGAAAACGCCGGCATCGGAGATAGCTCTTGCAGAAAAACGTAAAACTGAATACTTGTCGAGGAAACAGAATGGACGATCTTGAAAGATATATTGAAAAGCGAAAAGGAGAAGCTCTGCTTTCGCTATAGATTTCGATACCGGGTACGAGCAGTTTCGGATAGGGGAGTTATTGCGTCAGGCCCGGAGACGTGCCGGTTTGACACAGGAAGATCTGGTGGCCAAACTCAATGCCAAGAAATCGGCTATTTTCCGCATCGTGAATCACTCGGAAGATATCAGGTTGTCGACGTTGAGCCACTATGCGGAAGTGAGCCACTCCCAAAAAACAGGACAGCTGGTTAAATTGAGAATAACAATCAAAACCAGCAGTCATCATGAAACGAACCCGCCGGAAATTCAGTGCAGAATTCAAAACCAAGGTCGTCCTTGAAGCTCTCAGTGAGCGT
>JADHTF010000071.1 GCA_016776555.1 Chlorobium phaeobacteroides | reverse complement strand
GACGTAGTGAAAGCGCCGATGAAAACCGGTAGAGGATAGAGAATGGAAGTTTCTTACATGAAAGGCTTAGCCAGCCATCATGGCCCCGAGTCATGCCTCGATCGTCAGCAATGGGATGGGGAAGCGTTGACAGGGGAAAGCACAGGCGCCCTAACGAGCTCCGAAAACACCACGAATCGCAGGCAGACCCTGTACAACGAAGGAGGAGGGGACGTTCACAACTAAGTAAACTAATGCGATAAAATTTTTCTTTTCATAAACAACGCCAATCCTCGAACAGGAAGGAATCCATAGCAACGAACATCAATGCCGAGAGGAGCAAGACTGGACGTGCCGGGAACGCTGCATCACGTGATGGTGCGTGGCATCGAAGGCAACAGCATTGTTGCCGATGATGAAGACCGGCTGTATTTCGTTTCGCGGATGGGGAAGGTTGCTGCGGCAACCCGTAGGCCCCGAGAATCAAAAGCGGCGAGATCGACCCCGGCAACACGGCTACTATTCGACAAGCACGAACACCCCCGATCGTGCGGCCTTCCTGTCGAACGTCAGCACCGAATCGGCTTCGCACGCCGATTCGGCATACCGTGCTATCAAAAGATCGGAAAGATCGCCCCTGCTCCGGCGCGCATCGGCAATACATGCGCGCACTGCATCCTGGGCGTCGAATTCCAGCACCGGAAGCTGCATCAGGGCATCGACAGCATCGAGAATCTCCTGCCTCGCAATCCCGTATGCCGACTCCAGCACCCAGAACAATTCGAGAACGACCGGCACCGGTACAATGAACACCTCCCTGTTCGCTTCCGCCTGCCTGAACAGACGGTACACAAGCTCAGCCTGCGTGGTGTCATCGTTGGTCAGAAAACGAACCAGTATGTTGGTGTCAAGTGCTCTCATCAGCACCCCTGCCGTACTCTTTTTTGAACTTCCTTTCGACGGCCTCTCTCATCTCTTCCGTTGACACCGGAGCCCGGCCCTTCCTGTACAGCTTGCCGAAAACCTCGTCAACAGACTTCTTCACCGGCCTCACGGTAATAATTCCGCCCTCTTCGCACACAAATTCAAGTTTGTCACCCGATTGCAGGTGCAACGCATCGCGAACCTTTTTAGGTATCGTCACCTGCCCCTTGTTTGTCATCGTAGCTACCGGCATAACATATCTCCCATTACTTTTTCAAACTCTCCTTACTTATATGTAAGGAATAACGAACGAACGACATAATCCGTTCTGCCAAAAATGTCCACAACAGCAAAGAGACAGAGGGTGAAAGCCAAATAGAGGCCAAGCAGCAAATATGCTTGTAATTATCAGCCGGGATGGCGAAATTGTGAAGGAATGTCGAGAGAAGATAACTTGTGACAGAAGTATGCGTAAGCCGCATAAGTCGTATAAGAGTCATCTTTTCTTGCCACAAATGGCAAACGTACAGATATCCAGTCCCAACTAACAGCATTTATAGCGTATAACTATTCAGGTCAGCATGAAAATCAGTACAGATAATAAATAATGTAATGTGAAGAATGGATAAGCCGAAGACCATCTATAAGTACGCAAGCTTTTCTGCGCAAAGCTTGCGGAATCTTAAAGCACAGTCTGTGTACTTCGGATCACCCCTTGGCTTCAATGATCCGTACGATTGTGCTTTGAAAGCCGGTGTTACCCATCCTTCTGATAGCGACGTAGAGGCCCTGCGGGCTTCATACGCCGTTCGGCCTGATGTGCCACCGGATATCCAGAAATTATTCGCGCAATCAAGCACCGCAGATTTGCGAGAAATTGTTATGCGCAACGCGCTTCAGATCCTCGATAAGCATGCTGAGGGATTTTTGAGAGAGCGAGGCGTAACTTGTTTCTCCGAGTGCAACAATGATCTCCTAATGTGGTCGCACTACGGTGGTCGCTACAAAGGGTTCTGCCTAGGCTTTTCCACATCTTACGAGCCTTTCTCGAAAATTCGGCGAGTTGAATACGCCGAAGAAATGCCAAAAATCGATGCAGTAGATGCATTGATGCACGGTAACTTCGATCAAATGGTCGATCTTTTCTGCACAAAATCCCGGTCCTGGGCTTACGAAAAGGAATGGCGGTGTTTGCACCAGGTGGCGGGAACTCTTTTCACATATGAGGCGGAGGCATTGGAGTCAGTGTTCTTCGGGCCAGATATCGATCTGGAGTCGCTCGAGATAATTTGCCTTATTCTTGCAGGGCAGAATCCGAATGTTCGGTTCTGGCGTGGGCACCGAAGCAATGAACGATTCGAGGTGGCTTTCGAGGAATTTACCTACACGAGCTACTTAGAAGCAAAGAAGCAGGGAATCATCACATAACAATGCGCTCAAGCCGTTCGCTCACGCTCACTCGGACGTCTGGTACTCCGCGCCATTTGCGAATGGTTTTGCCATTTTTTCGCAAATCCCGCTCCGTGCCAGTCGCCGCTTAGCTTGGCGTTACCTTAAATCACAGACCGGAGAAAAATATGCTCAAGTATCTGATTGTCTTCATTATCGGGTCGTTCGTTTTTTCTACTGCAGTGGCATCAGAAAAATTCGCCTGCAAGACATCGAAGCATACTGTCATCGTAAGTCTTCTTCCCTCGGGTGATTATCAGTACACGGCCTGGAACAAGCCAAAGAGCATTGCCGAGAAACCCGATGTACTGATCGTCGGGGGCGAAGAAATAACCGAGGGTACCGGTGTATGCCGCTACACCAGATGGGAATGTAATAGCGGCAACGTGCAATATATCGTAAGCACGCCGATAACGTGCACAGAGGCCATACCTCCACCAAACGCGATCGGCCAGCTTTCCGTTTTCATCAACGGCGAGCACAGGAAATCGTGGTGGTGCTTTGAGTAGACAAACGGAGACACGTCCATCTGAATCACAGATATCTCCCCTTAAAACCTCAACGGGCACCCGAGGTGCCATGACGACGGACTGCTCGTCGGTCTCAGGTCGTTGCCGCTGCTGTATGCTTCGCGGTTGGCGTACCAGGCTTTTTCGTAGCGGGCCGAAAGGTCGAAGTTCTTCATGAGTTCGAGTCCGAGCAGGGCGAAGTATGTCTGATCGGCGCGTCTGCTCGGGATTTCTGCATCTGCGGTCAACCAGATCGTGAAACGTTGCGGGTTGTCAGTTTGCCCTAAGTTGAGCGATTGTTGAGCATGCTGTAGATGCAAGGCACAGGGGACGCCGCTGTAGTGAACTACCGCAAGTTCCCTGTAACGAAGCAGATGCAGCATGACCGACAATCCCACAGGGTTTCAACACATGCGATTTTTCCGCTTTATGGTCGCGCAACCCATCGGGTGAGATGTTCGCTGTAAGAAAATTCAGCATAACGCATTATATAGTATAAAGTTGATACCATAAAGCATTTGTTGAAACGATCAACTTAGGTTTACGTAGTTGTGAGCGCCCCTTCCTTAGTTCGTGGAGAATACAAATCCGATCTTTGACAAGTATACCAAATATTGGTATTTTTATGGAAAATGGGTGACATATGAGCAAGAATACATCAATAACGTTAGGAAGTCATTTTGAACATTTTGTTCAAAGCAGCATCTCCGTTGGGAGGTACAAGAACGCAAGCGAGGTAATTCGAGCAGGACTAAGGTTATTAGAGGAAGAAGAAAGCAAGGTAGCAGCTTTGAAGCAAGCCATTCAAGAAGGTATTGAAAGCGGTAGTAAAGAGGATTTTGATCCGGAACAATTCCTGCTGAAATTGAAAGCCGAAAGGTCTTCGAATGGTTAGTTATCGTTTAACCAATAAGGCCGTGGAGGATTTGGCAAAGTCTGCAAGGGAAAAAGGCTGGTAAGTATATCATTTTTTACCGTAAGGTCGATAGCGATGTTGTTGAGATAGTCAGGATCCTGCATGAGCAGATGGATCTGAAAAACAGAATCAGGGGGAATACGGGTAATTCGTAAAGACAGGAATAGGGAGATAGGTGTTTGGGTAGTGTAATAGGATATAAGAAACAAGCTGTTATGCCACGCGGAGCAAGGCAGGATGCGCCGGGAACGTTGCTTTATTTGATAATCCTGGATTCGAGAAGGTGGAAATCGCTTGGGCAGCAGGAAAATGCGCATGCCCGCGATAAGAAAAAAGTTGACCGAGAAGTTTGTCCATGAATGAGGTTTGTCGCTTGCTGAAACGGCAAGACAGTTTTGGGTGACAACTGGTGCTGTCAGCCTTATGGTTGGTTGATTAAAGTGGAGAGAATTATGCGGCTATTACCCTTAAAGAGTTGTCTGTCATTGTTTCTGGTCATGATTTCCTGCAATGCTTGTGCTGAGCCTGTTAGTAACAGGATTGAAGGGAATGCGGGCTCAAGCCTTCTATCCGAAAGTTTTGGGACATTCAATGAACCCTGGGCCATGACTTTTCTTCCGGATGGTGATCTTCTGGTAACTGAAAAAGCAGGAACTCTGCTTCTGGTCCAATCGGATGACCGTTCCAGGGTTCCGGTCCAGGGCGTACCCGAGGTGGCTTACGGTGGTCAGGGCGGCCTTGGTGATATAATTCTGCACCCTCGATATACGGATAACGACTGGATTTACCTGTCATATGTCGAGCAGGATGCTTCAGGAAAGAGGGGGGCAGCAGTTGCCCGGGCTCGATTTCGGCCAGCCTCGGCCGGGGCAAAACTGGAAAACCTCGAAGTCATCTGGAGGCAAGAGCCTAAAGTATCTGGCAACGGGCATTACTCATACAGGTTGGCGTTCAGCCCGGATGGGCATCTTTTTATCACTTCCGGTGATCGTCAAAAACAGACGCCGGCACAGAGCTGGAGACAAAGTCTTGGCAAGGTGATCAGGTTAAACGCGGATGGATCAGTCCCACCGGACAATCCATTTCAGGATAAAGGGGAACTCGCAAAAACCTTCTGGTCTCTCGGGCATCGAAATCTTCTTGGGATTGCATTCGACAAACAGGGGCAACTGTGGACACACGAAATGGGCCCCAGGAACGGTGATGAATTCAACCTGACCATTGGTGGAGATAATTACGGTTGGCCCATTGTATCATGGGGCGATCACTACTCCGGTCTTCCAATTCCCGATCATGATACGCGTCCGGAATTCAATGCACCGGAGATATACTGGGTACCAACCGTTGCACCTTCAGGCCTGATACTCTACTCCGGTTCTCTGTTTCCGGCGTGGCAGGGCAATGCCTTTATCGGAGGGCTCAGATCACAATCACTGATACGGATCAGGATTGAAGGGAACCAGGCGGAGGAGGTCGAACGTTTTTCCATGGGAAAACGAATACGGGAGGTTGAGCAAGGACCAGACGGCGCCATATGGGTTCTGGAGGATACTAATGGTGGCCGCCTGATCCGCCTCAGCGAATACAAGTAGGAGTTCCCCAAGTTCTCCGGAGGGGATTTGTTTGTCAGGGAAGTGCTTCAGGAGGTTGAAGAGTTATGCGTTCGTGCAGCAGGAACGGACGCGTGCCCTCGATACGAAACGAATTGGCCAAGAGGTTTGTCAACGAATATGGATTATCTCTGGCTGAAACGGCAAGGCAATTGTGAGTGACAACGAGTGCTGAAAGCCTTATAGTTCGTTGATTAAAGGGGCTTTGTTGCTATTATAGGATGTCCCCTAATGCTGGGTGAAAAGAAACGAAAAAAAAACAAAGGCCCCGGAACATGCCGGGACCTCTGTTACTGCAAGGGAAACGTCGAGCTTACTTTCTGTTGGTCTATCTCTCAGTTAGAAGCAAGCATGGTCGTGCTCTGAAGCTGGTTGATAACGTTGGTGATGAAGCTTTCAAGTTCTGCAGGGAATTTTTCTGTTGTTGTTCCGTATCCAGGTGCTGTGAAGTATGCGAATGCTTCTGCCCAGTACTCTTCGAGGTTGGTTTCAGCATAG
>JADHTF010000070.1 GCA_016776555.1 Chlorobium phaeobacteroides | reverse complement strand
TCTCCAGAAAGAAAACATTGACTGGAAGTATCTTCTGCAACATTGTCAAGAGCTTTCCGACTTCCTGAGCGACTCGACCATAGTGACGAGAATTCAAAACATGCGATGAACAACAAGACAAATCCCGTTCATGAGCTGAGGGAAAAGATGGGCCGCTTCAATGCCTGGGAGCGAACCTATATCAGGCGGCTTTCCGAAGAAGAGCGGTTCAGGCAGTTTGTCGAACTCTTTGAGCTTGCAATGTCAAGCGATGCGGCAACCGTCGAAAAAGCCCACCACGAACACCTTCAACAGCTTTCCAGAATTGCAAGAGCCTCGCAAAAGCAAAAGTCTTGAAAAACAGGGGTGACTGGAAAAGGGGACCGCTCGCAACTGTTGCAACTAATTCACATACAGGACGATCATGACTGTGCGGCAAATGCGGTTGTTCCCGATGGCTTGGTTGTTTTGATCGGGCAGGCACGGGGGCCTGCCCCTACGATGGCTCGGTGTTGATTCCGAATGGAGAGAAGGCATGAAAGGAAGATGAAAGAAAGCCAAGGGAACAGGGAAAGGGAAATGCACACAGGTTCAGGAAGTTTCTGGATCTCAGGAAATACTCCACGGATCGACGATATCGATCGAGCATCCATTGAAGTCGGAGATATTCCGTGTCACCAGAGCCAGGTTGTGCACGCTCGCCGTTGCGGCGATTAGCGCATCGATAACCGAAAGGGTCTGACCGTTTTTTTCAGACCTGCCGAGCATGCTGCCCCACATCAGCGCAATATCATCGGTAACGGGAAGGACTCTCTCCGCAAAACGGACGGCCAGCTCTTCTTCGAGCCATACCTTCAGCTTTGACTTCTTTTTGCCGGCAGAGAGTTTGGAGATGCCTTTCTGGATTTCGCCAAGAGTCAGAACGCTCAGATAAAGATCGAACTCGTTTCGAGCCTCGATCCACCTTACTACACCCTCATCCGGAACCGGACGCACCAGCTCGGAAATAACACAGGTATCAAGGAGAAAACTCACAGTTCAACCTCCCTGCCTGCCTCTTTTTTTCTTTCCAGATCCAGCGTTGCCCCATACAACGGTGACCGACGAAAAAACTCCGTTAGCGACTCCTGTTTTTTCATCAGGTTACGGTAATCCTTCATCGAAAGCAGCACTGCTTCGGCCTTACCGTGCCTTGTAATGGTTTGCGGCCCTTTTTCCTGTGCTTTCCGGACAAGATCACTGAATTGGTTTTTCGCTTTCTGTATCTGCCAGTTTTCCATACCGTACACTTTTTTTCAAATTCTATCCATTATAGACAGAAATATACGGTTTTTCACGACATCATGAAACTAAAGGAAAGAGGGACGGGCAGGCCCGGGGGGAGGCTCAGTTCTGAGTTAAAGATTGTGCTAAGGGTTAGGTGCTATGTGTTACGGAAAATCGGTTCCGCATCAAGTGCGGAATGACTGAGAGTTGAGAGTGCGGAATGACTGAGAAGAGAGCGGAACAGGGAGACGGGCAGTCACGGGGGCCTGCCCCTACGAGTCAGGGTTGTGCTGACGGGATGTCAGGTGAGCCAAAACTCGGTCAGGCGTGACGTTTTTCAGAGGCAAATCGAAAATTTCCCTCGATTCTTTCGGCAAGCTGAATTTGTTCGCTACTTTTTAGTATGTAACAATACCTTCGGAAACGCGAAACGTTTTTCATGCTCATTCAGCACACCGTTATTATCAGGAAACCGCTTGCTGCGGTTGAATCCTATCTTACTGACGCAGCAAACAACTGCGAATGGCAGGAAGATGTGAGTGAGTCAGGCGTTCTGACGGATGGTGACATCGGTATAGGAACGAAGGGTTTTGAAAAGAGAATTTTTATGAATGTCTCTTTTCGCACTGAATGGGAGGTGACGACATACACGGGCTGTTCAATCCCATCATGAAAAGCGTCTTTTCCCCCCGTTTCCGCGGAAATCTCGACAATCTCGTCTCGATCCCGGAAAACGGCAGCACATCGACTACAAAGAGCTGATAGCTTTCCTGGCCTGATCGATGGAGACACGACACTCTTCTGTCATAGGTCGGCTTTCAGCGAACTTGACAAGATCTGCCTGATCGAGCAGCCCGACGAGCATATCGGCATGGGAAACCCCGCTCCCTTCAAGCTCATCGCCTATCTCCCGTGTCACCGCTTCAAGAGCCTTGATATGATACGCTCCTTCAAGGTATTCGCGAATCAGAAAACTGAGCTGTTCGTAACATGCTTCCGGTCGCATGCCTTTTTCAAGATTTTTCTCAAGCCTCCTGATCTGCTTCAGCGCTTCCTTTCTGAAATCAATCGGCTTACGCGAAGGCGCGATATTTTTTTTCATCAGCAGCCGGACAAACAGAATCACTGCCGCGACAGCGACCGACACATACACGGCGGGCAGATACTCCATCCATGAAGGATAGGCCTGTTTGATGGGTTTTATCGGCAGCAGTTCCGTCATGGCTGAATCAGTGAGCGCTTCAACCATGATACTCCCGCGCGGGGCTGACAGAACAGCTGTTTCTTTTCCTGTACTATCCCGGAAAATCACGGTAACCGGAGGCAGTTCATACTCGCCGACATCGAATACCGCAAGTTCTGTATGAAGAAGAGCGATACCGTTTTCAGGTCTCTTCACTTCCCGATGAACAAGAACAAACGGCATAAGCCCCGTACTGTCCGGCAGCTTAAAGAAAACAGAGTGAGAGGGGGCAAAAACTGCCGTTGTCCTGTATGACACCCTGTCCCCGAGGGTAACCCTCGAGGGAGAAAAAACACTCTTGAGCCGGGGTTCATCGGCAGGTCGTTCTGTCGCGTTGCCCAAAGAGAAAGGCAACAAAAGGATCAGCATCAGGAGAAGGTGCACGCTCATGGGTACCTCTATTTCTTTATTCCGCGATGCAATTGTTTCGTTGAGCGGATAGAAAGGGCGAGAATCGCTCATTGACAATACAGAGAGGAACCCTCATCTCAGATCTTCTTTTCTCGATAGCGAAAAAACCTGTCGAGCGGAACTGTGATTGAGCGGTTTGTCTGAAGATAGACTGCATCTATGTTTGAAGTGCTCAGTTTTTTTTTAAGCCCGTCAAGCTGCCGCTTCCTGAAATCCCTGTACCGGCTCAATGTAACGCTCCGGGCAGCATCGAACACCATCGTATCGCCTGTTTCAGGATCCCGAAGATGAAGCAAGCCGCTCCGTGGTATCTCTCTTTCCAGAGGGTCGTCAAGATGTATAAGCACGAAGTCGTGCTTTGCGTTGAGTATCTTTATCGCCTTCTCATAGTGCTCGTCAACCAGATCGGTAAGAAGAAAGATGATCGCCTGCCTTTTCCGGGTAGACCGGATAAATCGAATGGCTGCATCGATATCGGTCCTGCGGCTTACGGGAGTGAAACCGATGATCTCTTCAAGTATGACCAGCACATGACTCCTCCCCTTTCGAGGAGGGATGTACTTCTCGACCCGGTCGGTAAAAATCAGCAGCCCCACCTTGTCATTGTTGGAAATGGCACTGAATGCAAGAACGGCACAAACCTCGGCAGCGAGTTCCGTTTTCATGCGCTGACGGCTTCCGAAAAGCATCGACCCTGATCCGTCAAGCACCAGCAGCAGCGTCCGTTCCCGTTCTTCGGTAAAGATCTTTACGTAGAGATCGTTCTTCCTCGCCGAAGTGTTCCAGTCAATCGCACGCACATCATCACCCCACGAATATTCGCGGACATTGCTGAACTCGATACCCCGTCCCTTGAATGAAGAGTGATACTCGCCGCTGAAAAGCTCGTTTACCAACCGCTTCGACCGGATCTCGATACGTCGAATTGTCCGCGCCAGATCTTTCATGTTTCTCATGCCCTGATTTCCTTAACACCTAACTCCTAACACCTAGCACATCACACATCTTACATCCTACATCTCCCGCTCATTATTCATTAGTCAATAGTCATTTCCCCCTCATTGCTCATTGCTCATTGCTCATTGCTCATCACTACTTCCCCCCCTTAACACCTAACTCCTAACACCTAGCACTCATTTTGGATCCACGGGTCGCGCTCCGCTTGCCCGAGGATGACAGTGCAGGAAAACGCATCGTTTCTTACTCGTTACCCGTCACTTGTTACCACCTCCTCCACCCTCTATTCTCCCCTCAGCACTCATCACTCATTGCTCATTGCTCAGCACTACATCCTCCCCCTTAACACCTAACTCCTAACACCTAGCACTCATTTTGGATCCACGGGTCGCGCTCCGCTTGCCCGAGGATGACAGTGTAGGAAAACGCATCGCTTCTTACTCGTTACTCGTCACTTGTCACTACTTCCTTCCCCCTCTACGGTACCTTGACATGCCCGAGTATCCGGCGGATACAATCCTCAGGGCTCACGTCATCTGCTTCCGCCTCATAGGTAGGTCGTATGCGATGACGCATGACGTCGAAGGCAACCTCTTTGACATCCTCCGGTGTTATGTATGCCCTGTGCTGCAGAAAAGCGTGCGCTTTGGCTGCGAGAAGCAGAAAGATGGAGGCTCTGGGTGAGGCTCCGTATTCAATCATCTGTTCAAGCGACTGCAATCCTGCTGAAGCGGGGTCCCTGGTGGCGGTAACCAGATCGACGATGTAACGCTCTACCCGTGCGTCTACGTATATCCTGTCGATCAGGGCCCGTGCCTTCTGAATTTCGCTTTTTTGAGCAACCGGAGGAACATCCTGAAAAACAGCGGTTCTTGCCGAACGCTGCATAATTTCAAGTTCTTCGTCATACGAAGGGTACTCGACCGGGACCTTCATCATAAACCGGTCAAGCTGCGCCTCAGGCAGCAGATAGGTGCCTTCATGCTCTATCGGGTTCTGCGTAGCAAGGACCATAAAGGGTGCAGGAAGCAGGAAGGTAGTACTGCCTATGGTAACCTGCCGTTCCTGCATGGCTTCCAGCAATGCGGACTGCACTTTGGCAGGCGTGCGGTTAATTTCGTCCGCGAGGATAATATTGGCAAATACAGGCCCCTTGCGCGGATAGAAATCCATCTCTTTCGGATTGTAGACCATGGTTCCGACAAGGTCGGCCGGCAGCATATCAGGGGTAAACTGTATGCGCTGAAAAGCAAGATCCAGAGCTGAGGAAAACGTCCTTACTATGAGTGTTTTGGCTAATCCCGGAACACCCTCGAGAAGAATATGACCGTTGGCAAGCAAGGCGATGAACACCCGTTCAAGAACCTTTCTCTGACCGACGACACGCTCTGAAAGCAGTTTCGATACGGTATCGAGAAAAAGAGCGGCTTCGGTAATCCGTACCGTCAGTTCCTGAAGTGCTGCGTCGTGTTTCATGAGCCTGATCCTGCATTGATCGTTTCATAGTGTGCCGGCAAAGCGAGGCTGACAACATTCCGGTAGGCAAAGGAGGCGTCCTGGAACTTCGCTACCGCGCCTGGTAGAGTCCCCTGAAACCCAGGACAAGAAGAGCGATGCCAAGAATGAGGGCCGACCAGCCGATAACGTCACCGATGAAAAACACGCTGTTGAGGATACCGATACCGGGCGCGAACAGAAGAACAAGATCGGCTCCGAGAAGAACCAGCAGGAGATTGAGAAACTTTACCTTGAACCCCGGTTTTTTATTGTTGTCCGGTTTGTTAGCTTTGGCCATATTTTCCTCATTGAGCATTGTTGATAAGCGGATTCAGCATGAATATCCTCGGCATTGAAACCAGTTGTGACGAAACATCAGCCTCCGTTGTGCAGAACGGACGTGTGACATCGAACATCATCAGTTCACAGCTCATCCACACGTCCTATGGGGGTGTTGTTCCTGAACTCGCGTCACGAGAACATGAGCGTCTGATTGTATCGGTTGTCGATGCTGCGGTAAATGAGGCTAATATACAAAAAAACGATCTCGATGTCATAGCAGCGACCGCTGGTCC
>JADHTF010000069.1 GCA_016776555.1 Chlorobium phaeobacteroides | reverse complement strand
GGTGTTCCAAGCTCGATATGACCACAGATCGGGCAGAGCCAGACCTCGGTTTCAGCAAGATCTTCTCCGTTATTTACAGCCTCGAGCGCTTTCCTGTAGAGCGCAGCATGAACCTTTTCGGCTTCAACCGCATAGCCGAACATGCGCTTTGCCTTGTGCCCTTCTTTTACCGCCTGCTCGTACATGGGCGGATACATCTCGTTATGCTCATAGGTCTCCCCACCGATAGCGGTTTCGAGGTTTTCGGCGGTTGTTTTGATTCCGTCCGATGCGCCAAGGTGACCTTCCGCATGGATCCGTTCAGCTTCCGCTGTTGTCCTGAAAAGCTTTGCGATATTTTTCAGTCCGTCTTTTTCGGCCTTTTTTGCGAAAGCCATGTACTTCTGGAACGCCTGGCTCTCACCGGCAAATGCGTTTTTCAGATTCTCCTCTGTTGTCGGCATAGTCTGTATTCTCCTTGTCTGTTTGTTATTAATAAAAACTCATCTCCCATTTGATGAGGTTGAGGCACATGGGATTCAAACGGAGGGAGGACGGTAAAACCCCTGCCGTTTCATCTCACGCAACCAGTCACAGGCCTTTTTATCCCCGGAATGCTCCGGCATCCAGTGAATAAAACTGGCAATATCTCTTACTCTCTTCTTGCCTGCAAGAGCAAATTCAACATCCCTTTCTTTCCCCAACTCCCAGGTCTGAGGCTGTTTGACCTTACCCTGCTCCGGATCATCATATTCAACCGGAGGGAAGAGTTCTTCTATCTTTTTTTCTCCCCACTCTTCAGAATCGACAGTGATTCTCATCGCAAAGTCGCCCTGTACTTTTGCTCCCGCAAATGCAGCAGCAAGTATCACCGGTTTTCCGAAAACAGAGGCGCTGAACTTTTTGGGGGTTCCAGTAAAACCCGCTGTGACCTGACCACTGGCGATGCCAATCCGGGGGCAGAACCGCAAAACATCGTGCTCCCCCATCCATCGTGCAGCCCGCAGTGCATCCGAAAACGTATCAGATGAGCCTGACCTGTTCAGGAAAACAAGCATGACAGCATGATCAAGACTGCGGTGCAGTACACAGCAATCCATGGCCTCAACTGCCTTGCCTGTCCATGCAAGATAATTGTTCACATAGATAAGCATTTCGCTGGACTTCATCGACAATGAAAGCCGGTAATAGTCCGTCAGTTCAGCATACAGAACAGTTGCCTGAAGCTCCACTCCCTTGACGGGAAAACTCCCGGACCACTCATCCTCTATTTCAACGTCGATCGTCAGCGGATGGGAAATGAGGAAATCCTCGATTGTCTGGAAACTGTACGTTGTTTTCAATTGACCCCGGCGTTTCAGAACTCTCGTCTCATGTGATTAATTTTTAACTTTTTAGAATGCAATACACCAAAAAACTCTCAACGGGAAAAAAGAGTTCCTGACAATGCCGCCATGCTGAAAAATAAAACATTTTGAACTCAGGCATCATTGTAGTATACTCAGAGCAAATTATTTCGTGCACGAATATTATCTGCACGAACGTTTATCACGAAAGAAACAAAAAGCATTCATACATGGCAAACAACGCATGCCCTGAGGCTCGTGACAGCAGTCGCAGCCTCAGGGCCTTAAGGCGGATCATCAGGGCTCTTGATGTTCACTCGCGACGACTTTACCGTGAATGCAACACGACATCACCCCAGATATCCTGCCTGAATACTCTTGCAAAGAAAGGAAACCAGACCCTTTCAGCGCTTTCACAGGACATGCATCTCAGCGTCAGTACAGTAAATGGCATTATAGACCGCCTTGAACTTCGAGGCATGGTCAGCAGAACCCGGTCGATACAGGATCAGCGAAAGGTTGTTCTTTCAATCACACAAGCCGGTACCGATATGCTCAACACCATACCTGAACTGATGCAGGACATCTATGCCCAGGCATTCACCCGTCTGTCTCCGGAAAATCAGGATGCTCTGTCTCAGCTACTGGAGCAACTTGCCGATCATTTTACGCCCACTGAAAAAGAGCAGGGTCACAACACTGAAATCATTACCAGTAATCATGACTTTATCAGCAACGCAGGAACAGATTATCAGCTGCATTGACAATAATGCAACCTCGTCTCAATGGAAAGACTGGAAATGGCAGATGCGCCACAGCATCAAGGATCTGGAAACATTTGAAGCCCTGCTTGACGTCAAGCTTTCGGAGAAACAACGCAAGGCATTCGGCAAAGCCGCCGAGAAATTCCCTATCTCCATAACACCGTATTATCTCTCACTGATCAACACTGAAGACATGGAAAATGATCCGGTCTTCCTGCAAAGCGTACCTTCTCCGCTTGAACTGAATATAGTCAAAGGTGATATGTCCGACCCGCTTCATGAAGACTCTGACAGTCCGGCTCCATGTGTAACCCATCGCTATCCGGACAGGGTTCTCCTGCTGGTGAGCAATGTGTGCCCCATGTACTGTCGTCACTGTACCCGAAAACGGAAAGTGGGAGATGAAGACACGATTCCGAAACGGTCAGCTATTGAACAGGGAATCAGGTATATTCGCAACAATCCGCAAATCCGTGACGTCCTCCTGAGCGGAGGCGACCCCTTTCTTCTCTCCGATGACTACCTGGACTGGATTCTCAGCGAATTGCGCAAGATCGAGCATGTCGAAATTATCCGAATCGGCACAAGAACACCGGTTGTTCTTCCCTGCCGTATCACAAGCGATCTGGTCGCAATCCTGAAAAAGCATCAGCCCGTATGGGTCAATACGCACTTCAATCATTCACGCGAGATAACCCAGTCGGCCCGTAACGCTCTCGGCATGCTTGCTGACGGAGGAGTTCCTCTCGGAAACCAGACTGTTTTGCTTTCCGGAATCAATGATTGCCCCCGCATCATGAAGGCTCTGGTTCACAAACTGGTAAAAAACCGTGTCCGGCCATACTACCTCTACCAATGCGATCTTTCGGAAGGCCTCTCCCACTTCAGAACACCTGTAGGCAAAGGAATAGAAATTCTCGAAAGCCTCATCGGCCACACCAGCGGCTTCTGTGTTCCGACCTATGTCATCGATGCTCCCGGCGGCGGCGGAAAAATACCGGTCATGCCCAACTATCTGATCTCCTGGTCGACAAACAAAGTCGTTCTGAGAAATTATGAAGGAGTCATCACCACCTACAAGGAACCGGATTCCTATGAACCGACCTTCTGCGACAGGGACTGCGATTCCTGCGACCTGCTTCTGAAGCTGGAAGACGCGGACGAAAGCAAGGCGATCGGCATCGGCCAGCTTCTTGCGGACGATGACCAGACCATTTCGCTGGTACCATCGTCAAACGCACGTCATTCACGCCGAAAAAGCGGGGCATAAGGGGGGGGTATGAGCTGGATTGACTACCTGATTTTCGGAGCTTATATGTCTGGAGTTCTGGCGATCGGATTCTACTATTTCAGGAAAAACTCCAATGAAGAAGATTATTTCGTGGGCAGCCGTGACATCAACCCATACCATGTCGGGCTCTCCATTGTAGCTACCGATGTCGGCGGCGGTTTTTCCATAGGTCTTGGAGGAGTCGGTTTTCTTATGGGACTCTCCGGGAGCTGGCTGTTGTTCACCGGGCTCATCGGGGCATGGCTTTCAGCCGTATTTATCATTCCGAAAATCAAGAAAATCGATCGCGAAAAGGGATTTATGACCTTTCCCGATTTTCTCAGGGACCGTTACGATACAAGGGTAGCATTCATGGCTGCGCTGATTTCAGGGCTCGGCTATATGGGCTTCACCGGAGCACAGATGCTGGCGGGAGCGAAACTGGCTTCCGCCACGATACTGCAAAACAACCCCTTCGGTATGGAGCCGGTGCTGTTTTCACTGTTGATCATTGCGGTCGTTACTATTCTCTATACCGTTACAGGAGGCCTGAAAGCGGTGATTTATACCGATACGCTGCAGTGGATCGTCCTCCTGGCCGGCCTCATTTTCATTGCAATCCCCATAACCCTCGGAAAGATCGGTGGCTTCGAGGCCCTAAGAACAAACCTGCCGCCCGACCATTTTTCACTCACAGCCATCAAGCCGACAACGTTTATCAACTGGATGGTGACCATCATCCCAATCTGGATAATCGGTATGACGCTCTATCAGAGAATGTATGCCTGCCGTAATGAAAAAGACGCAAAAAAAGCCTGGTACACCGCAGGACTGTTTGAATATCCCGTCATGGCATTTTCAGGAGTTTTCCTTGGCATGTGCGCCAGGGTGGTCTTTCCCGAAGCCGAACCGGAAATGGCGCTTCCGATGCTTGTACGGGACATGCTTCCTGCCGGAATAACGGGCATCATCATCGCCGCATATTTTTCAGCGATCATGTCCACGGCCGACAGTTGCATGATGGCGTCATCAGGAAACTTCACCAGTGATATCATCAGACCTCTCATCCAGAAAAAAAGACCTGGAAAAGTCAACACAATTCAGCTTTCCATGATCGTCACCTTTGCGGTAGGCGCACTCGCGGTCATTCTGGCTGCACGTTTCACGTCTGTGCTCAACGCGATTCTTTACACCTATTCTTTCATGGTTTCCGGATTGTTCGTCCCGACGCTGGGAGCGTTTTTCTGGAAAAAAGGGTCCTCAATGGGAGCCCTGGCAGGAATGGCCGGAGGAGGAACGCTCACATTGTTGGTCATCAGCGGGGTGTTTGCACTTCCGAAGCAACTCAAAATGCTCGAACTGGACGCCACGATTTACGGCATCATCGTCTCGGCTCTGCTCTTTTTCAGCGTATCACTTCTCTTTCCCGATCCGGAAAAAAACAAACAGACAAAACAATAGCGTTTATGACTTCTGACCTCATTGAACAGCTCGACGGAGCAACGATACAGCACGGTCCGCTCAGTAACAGAATCTACGTCATGAATCCCGGTGATGCTGACGCCGGTCAACTGGCTCATAAACTCGAGCTGTTAGCCGGAGAAAATGGATACACGAAGCTATGCGTCAAAATACCAGAGTCTTCCGCCTCATCTTTTCTGGACAGAAGATACATCATGGAAGCGGCGATCCCCGGTTTTTTCCACGGAGAAGAAACCGCTCTCTGTCTGAGCCGTTTTCTCGACCCCGATCGCGGTATTGACGCTCATCAGGAAGAAATCAAACGCATTATTGAGCTTGCCTTGCATGCAGGGGATACAAAAACGACTTCTCTACCTGAAAAAGTCAGTATCCGACAGTGCCGGGAAAACGATGCAGCTGCCATGGCTCACGTTTATAGCTGCGTGTTTCCGACCTATCCCTTCCCTATCGACAATCCCGGGTACCTTCGAGATACCATGCGAACCCATATCGTTTATTTCGGAGCTGAACACAAAGGAAAACTCATTGCCCTCGCCTCATCGGAAATGGATAGGGAGAATGCTGCCGTTGAGATGACCGACTTTGCCACGCTCCCTTCATGGCGAGGACGTAATCTTGCCGGACTGCTCCTGAGAGAGATGGAATCAGCCATGCGGAAGAGGAACATGAAAACAGCCTACACCATCGCGAGGGCGATCTCACCAGGCATGAATATCACTTTTGCCAGAGCAGGTTATGGCTTCTGCGGAACGCTCATCAATAACACCAATATCTCCGGTGGTATTGAAAGCATGAATGTCTGGTATAAAAGAATCGACTGAAGAGCGTTACGTTCTGCAAACCGAGCCGGAAACGCCCGATCCCTTCGTAAATTGTATATTCAACTGGTAATTGGTAATTGGTAATTGGTAATTGGTAATTGGTAACTCGTCTCTTGTCACTTGTCACGTCACCTGAACAATGAATCCGGCAGAATTTCTTCTTACCCTCGGCGCTATCCTTTTGGCCGGACTGGCAATTGACCTTCTGGGCAAAAAGACTTTTCTTCCCAGAGTGACGCTTCTCTTGATTTTCGGCATGCTTATCGGACCTTCCGCGACCAACATTCTCCCACCATTTCTTACTGAAAGATTTGAGCTGAGCAGCAACATGGCGCTGCTGATGATCGGTTTTCTGCTCGG
>JADHTF010000024.1 GCA_016776555.1 Chlorobium phaeobacteroides | reverse complement strand
TAACGAAGATTACCGTAAACGGTAACACTCGGTTTCATTTCCGCCTGCAGTGCAGACGGTAGTGCCCAGACCATGACCAGGCACAATAGTGACAGGATTTTTTTCTTCATGTTGCTGCTATCTCAGTATTTGTGTTGCTGTTTTCTCCTCATTTTCAGGGGAATCGAACTCTTTCAGTAATCCTTACCCCCACATGTCGATCATATATACCGCACAAGTATCTCGCTATATAGCTATATAACCGACAATAAGATTATAAGGAAATCAGCGGATTTAACCAAACACTAAAACATCAGCAGATTCTGCATCCATGTGTTTCGCAAAAGGGCTACTTCACACACCTGTCCCTGCCTGTTCAAAATCCGCGAGTCACCAGCAACGGTGAGACATTGTATCCGGATTGCTGTTTCCTGTTGATTGAGCACACTCTCTCTTCACAAACCCTATCATACCTGTATCACAGAGCACCGGTAGTGAGACCGGCTCTCTGACAAAGATCAAACGTGAGAACTATGGACAGGAGAAACGTTACTCAGGAGCAAAAAAAACGCAGATTACAACACGTAGGATTCAAGCAGGAGATCGTTACCGAAAAAGACAGGAGACTCAAACCGGAGAGAAATGGCCCCCTGAGGCGAGTCGACCCCAAGCGGAGCGAAGGAATCCAGACCATCTCCACCGAATATCTTTGGGGCGACATACAGGTATATTTTATCGACAAGACCGGACTGCAGCAAAGAACCGGAAAGACGGGATCCGGCTTCCACAAAAACAGAAAGCACACCATTGGCATGCAGAACATGCAAAACTTCGTCAAGATCAAGCCTTCCGTTCCGTTCTGTGACGCTTACGACCTCAACCCCCTTGTCCTGCAGCCGCTCCCTCCTCCCGGTAGTCTCTCCGGCATCAGAGGTAAAAACAATCGTTGCTGCCTCACCGTTATAGACATTCATCGTCTCAGGCAACTGCAGCCGGCGGTCAAGAACGACACGCAGTGGATTTCGTCCCGGCAGGTGACGAACCGTCAACAGAGGGTCATCGGCCACGATGGTCCCAGAGCCGGTCATAACTGCGTCATAGCGACTTCGTAGAAAATGTACATGATCTCTGGCGGGCTGCCCCGTTATCCATTTCGATAATCCATTGACTGTTGCAATTTTACCGTCGAGGGTCTGTCCGAGCTTCAGCGAGACGAAAGGAATGTTTTTGACATGACTTTTCATAAACGCTTCGTTCAATTTAAGAGACCGCTCTTCCAGAACACCTTCGATTACCTCGACTCCTGCGTCCAGCAACTTCTGTATCCCTCTTCCGGCAACCATTCTATGCGGATCCCTGCATGCCACAACCACTCTCGGAATGTTTTTCTGGATGATAAGGTCGCTGCAGGGCGGGGTCTTTCCGTGATGCGAACACGGTTCCAGATTCACATACAATGTCGATTCACGAAGCTGCTCTGAGTCCTTAACAGACGCTATGGCATTCACCTCTGCATGAGGCCCCCCATACCGTTCATGATAACCCTCTCCGATGATCTGCCCGTCAAGAACAAGAAGGGAGCCGACCATTGGATTGGGGCTGACATAACCGGCACCTTTTCCTGCAAGCTCAAGACAGCGAGACATGTAACGCTCGTGCTGCCTGAACTCATTGGTATCTTCAACAGTCATGATTATCAGACAAGAGCATTACGGATTTTCCGGATGTATCTGTACCAGTTTCACACCTGAAAGCCGGATCAGATCGGCTATGTGATCTATCTTATAGGGCTTGTCGTAGTAGATAGTTTTAATGCCGACATTTATCAGCACTTTAAGGCAATGAATGCAAGGACTGGCGGTAATGTATATATCAGCATCCTTGATTGACACGCCATGTTTTGCCGCCTGCGCTATCGCGTTGATCTCTGCGTGTATGGTATTGACGCAATTCTCCTCGACCGTTCCGTCCGGGTGTTTGCTGCTATAGATCCTGCAGGTGGTTTCATTGCAGTGAGGAAGTCCTGAAGGAGCACCATTGTAACCGGTCGAAAGAATGTTATTGTCACGGACGAGTACCGCGCCGATATGCCCTCTGGTGCAGGTAGCCCTCCGCGAAATCAGATGGGCCACACTCATAAAATACTCATGCCAACCGAGCCGTGACTCTCCGCCATCAGCACACGCTTCACCGTGACGCCGACAACAGTCGTCTTGTTGAATATCTTCAGGCATAGGAAGGTTTTTAATACATTGATAGTAGTGACGAGTTGGAACTGTTAAAGAAGATAAAGAAAAAGAATACCCGGAAACAAAGATCAGCGATGCTTCGCAACTATTTTACGCTCTACCACCTCGCCCGCGAACTTCATGAACTGGTCGCCGGGGGTTATATTTTCGAGATCTATTCGCAACAGAAAAGCGAAATCACCATAAGCCTGATAACCAACGAGGGAAACCATCTGCAACTCATCGTAGTCACCGGTCATCCCAGGCTCTGCATCTATACCAGAGAAGGGCTGCAAAGAAAGCAGCGAAATACTGCCGGTCTGATGCCGGAGCTCAATGAAAAAAAAATTTCGTGCATCACCATAGATCCGTGTGACAGGATTATCAGAATTGAAACTGAAGACAACTACGCCATTGTGCTTCAACTGTTCAGCGCAAAAACAAATATCTTTCTGGAGCATAACGGCAATATTGCAGGCAGTTTCAAAAAAGGGATAGCTCGTTCAGGTTCCGGCAGTCAGGAAGCCATCCTTCGACCGGATATTCTGCGTACTCTCGAAAGGATGGTTCAAAACCGCCGTTACTTCATTGAGTCCTTTTCCGGAACAGATCGAAAGGACACAGAAATACCCGCGCAACTACTCCCCGGTTTTGATCGTGGGCTCATAAAAGAACTGCTCGGGCGATGCGGAAAAAATCGTTCTCCTGAAACTATACACGAACAACTCTCCACGCTCTTTTACGAACTCATTGATCCCTGCCCGTCAGTACTTTTCACAAATGAAAACGGCCCGCTCTTCTCGATACTGCAGCAAAAGAAAAAAGAGTGCGTAGAATTTGACAGCGTTATTGAAGGATTGAACTTCTATAGCTCGAAAACAAGACAACACCGTAAAACCGTTGAGCTTGTTCATCAGATTGAAGGGAAACTGCTTCAAAAAAGAAAAAAAATCGACAGTGAACTACAGCACTTTCAACCCGAATTGCTTCGGCGACAGTTTGATGCATATCAACGATACGGGCACCTTCTCATGGCGAATCTCTCCCTGGCTGACTGCAGGAAAGAGAGTATAACAGTTCCCGATATTTTTGATCCTTCCGCCCTCCCCGTAACCATAGCCCTCAAGCCGGAACTCAACCTGCAGGAAAACGCGGCTCTCTGGTTCCGGAAAGCATCCAGAACACGAGAAAAACTTCAAGGCGGCAGTCGAAGAATAGCCGCTGTTGCAGAAGAGAAGCAGGCACTTGAAAAGCTCATTACAGAACTCGGCAAACTGGCAAAACCCTCGGAAGTTACACGCTTTGAAAAAAACAACAGCGCTCTCCTGAAAAAACTCGGATGTGAAAGCAATTCAGGAAAAACCGGAAAGAGACTACCGTTCCGCAGTTTTGAGCTTTCTGAAAAAGCGGCTCTGTACGTCGGCAAAAACGCTGAAAACAACGAAAAGCTTACCTTTACCTTTGCCAGACCTCATGACATCTGGCTGCATGTACGAGGAGCAGCCGGTTCGCACTGTATTCTTCGCGGAACGACGATACAAAACATCTCGGCAATACGAACTGCGGCCGAAATTGCCGCGTTTTATTCTTCCTCCCGTCATGCAGAACTAGTCCCTGTCGTCTACACCGAAAAAAAATATGTTCGACGCGCAAAAAATATGCCTCCGGGAAAGGTCGTCGTAGAAAAAGAGCAGGTGATACTGGTACATCCTTCACGTTTTTTCGACGCTGCAGAAAAGTAAACGCAAAAAAAAGCTATGGAAAACTACAAACTCGTTCTCCCTGAACACCTGAATCACTATGGGTTTCTTTTTGGAGGGCATCTGTTAAAATGGATCGATGAGGTCGGCTATATCGCCGTCTCGCTTGACTATCCTGGCTGTAATTTTGTAACGGTAGCCATGGACCGGATCGTGTTTAAAAAAAGCATCCGAAAAGGCACCATACTCTGCTTCGAAACAAATAAAACGCACGAAGGGCATACCTCTGTCGAGTATACTGTCAATGCCTACAAGGACAGTATAGACACAGGAAAACGAGACATGGTTTTCAGCACGCAGATCACCTTTGTCTGTCTGGATGAAAACGGAAAGAAAAAACAACTCTGCAAGAAATAACTATCGTCTTAGCGCCCGGAGCCGGTAACAATGCCGGAAACACGGATCATGGCTATAAACCCGATAAGAAGCATAACCGCATTTGCCAGCCACATAGATATTCCCGGATCAAGAAGACCCCTGTCAGAGAGTTTTTCGCCCATAATGAGCAATGCCCAGTAAAGGATAAAAAACAGCAACGATAAACCGGCACCGATGCCAAAACCACCTCGTTTCGCAAGCACACCGAGAGGAGCCCCCACAAGAACAAACACGATACAGGCGAACGAAAGCGCGTACTTCTTATGGAACTCTACCATGTATTTGTTGTACATCCCCTGGCTTTGCTCTATATGCTCTATTTCCCGGTCAACCGCCACAAGCATTTTATCCACCCTTTTCTCAGCCTCAGCTTTGTTTATGCCGGCATACCGGTCGCTTTCTGCCCCACGATTTTCAGGCTGAACTGAACGTGCGTTGATCGCTTTCTGCTCACGCTCGATACTTTTATCGATAAGTACAGTTGCGTCAAGCATTCGCTTTCTGAATTTCATGCCCATACCGAACAGCTGCTCTGCAGACAGTTCACGATCGCCCCGCCTGATCTCATTACCTTCAGTCCGTTCGAAGCCGTATCCTGTTGAGGAAAAAACAAACCGGTGTTTCTCAAAGGTCATAACCCTGTACTCCTCTTTGCCCTGACCTTGCATCTTGTGCATCTGACCGTTAAAAAGCGTTAAAATCAGGTAATGATAATCAGCAGTGAACGCTATGTGGCCTGATTCCGCTGTAATAACCGCCTTGTCTTCATTCGACCCTCTCTCGTATATCGTGATCCCTTCAAGTGTGTTAGGGTCACTGCCTTCCTCTCTCACAAGTATGGAATAGCCGTCAACAAGCCCTGAAAAAGCATTTTCCGTCAAACCAAAGGTAGGTTTGGCCCTTGTTATGTCCCTCAGGAGCACTTTGGCCTGATAGTTCGCCTCGGGAAGAACTATGTTGTTGAAACGTTCCAGGATACCCGTAAGAAGAGCTGCCGCAACAAGTACAGGAAAAACAAGCCGATAGAGCGAAACCCCTCCCGCCCTCATCACGGTCATTTCAGAGCTGTTTGCAAGATTTCCGAAAGCGATCAGTGTGGCCACGAGTACCGCCATGGGTAAGGCGAGTACCACCATCCAGGCAACCTGCAGGGAAATAAGCTCTGCAATGACAATAAAGCCCAGATCCTTTCCTGCAAAACGATCGAAAAATCGCGTAACGAACTGCAGTGTCAGAATAAACAGAATCGTAATGAAGGAAAAAAGAAAAGGCCCGATATGCTCTTTTAATATGTAACGGTAGAGAATTTTCATAGCACCTCAGCCTTGGATCCGCATTTACTTCTCTCACGCGTGTGTTGAGAAAAGAATATAGTCAAGATGAAGAAAAAATGAGGGAAGAGTAACGCTGAAGGAAAGAAAGTTCAGGAGAAAAAAACAATCCGCAGCACGGTATTGCTGCGGACTATGGTGCACTCGGAAGGACTCGAACCTTCAACCCACTGATTAAGAGTCAGTTGCTCTACCAATTGAGCCACGAGTGCGGAAAATTGTTTTCGTCCTGTAACGCCGTCCTACTTCTCAGGCTCTTCCACCGCGCCGGGAGCCGGTGCGGATGCAGGAGTTTCGACAGGAGCAGGAGCCGCAGGCAGCTCTTTCTGAAGAATACTTTCCTTTACCTCAACCGCTGACTGCCTTGAAGGGAGAGTAAACTGAACCAAAAAACAGAGCACCATCAATGCACCGGCAAGCACGGCCGTTGTCTTGCTCAGAAAATCACCGGTTCTTCTCACGCCAAGATTCTGAACAGTCCCCAGACTGGATATACCGCTGGTCAATCCGCTCCCGCCCTTCGGGTTCTGCAACAGCACAACACCGATAAGCATAATGGAAATCAGCAGAATCAAAACGATAAAAAATATGTGCATAATCCGGCAGGATAGTATTATCTATAAGAGGAATCAGCTAAATATCGTAACTTCCTTCTGATAAAGAGGCTTAATATTAGCAACTTTTCAAAAAAAAACAAGCGATGTTTTCAGGCCCCGCCATAACAAGCTTTCCAGGCTGAAATTGCCGCATTGGACGCAGGCCGCACCCGGATGCCATAGAAAAGAGAAAAAATCCTATCGGAACGCTGTCGCTCAGTCTTTCAAATATATATCATTCATTTCGTCCCATGCCTCAGAAAAAGCATAACAGAGTTCGTTCTGCAAAAGTTCTGCGCAAAACATCAGAAACCGATATTTCAGTTGAAGTTGACCTTGATGGCTCAGGAAGTAGCACCGTTGACTCGGGAGTGACGTTCCTCGACCATATGCTGACAAACTTCAGTAAACACTCAGGTATCGATATTGCACTACGCTGCAAGGGAGACACCGGGATTGATGATCACCATTCAGTTGAAGATATTGCGATTGTGATGGGTTCGGCCATTCTGGAAGCACTGGGAGATAAAAAAGGGATTCATCGCTACGGCTGGGCTATCATTCCCATGGACGAAGCCCTTGCACGCTGCTCGCTCGATCTTGGCGGGAGAAGTTACTGCGTCTTTCATGCTCCTTTCAGCAGAGCTGAAATAAACGGTTTTTCAACAGAGATGGTTGAGCATTTTTTCGTTTCCCTGTCACGAACATTGCAGGCAAACCTGCATCTTCGTGTTCTGGAAGGCAGCAACACGCATCATAAAATCGAGGCGCTCTTCAAGGCTTTTGCATACGCCATGAAACAGGCCGTGCATATCATAGGTACCGACATTCCCTCAACCAAGGGAATGATCTGAGTGCTGAGTGCTGAGTGCTGAGTGCTGAGTGCTGAGTGCTGAGTGCTGAGTGCTGAGTGCTACGGCGAAGATAGACGAATGAAAAGCCAAAAGGGCTGAATAGCTAAGAGCTATCAAGCCCGAGGATAACCTTCAGGCATGATACAGCTCTCGTCACTCCCGGTTTCCTTCTATCTTTGAACTAGTAACGATTGCCTGCTCAAAATACAAGAGGCTGCCTTTTTGGACAGCCTCTTGGCGGAAAATCCCCTAAACTTGTCACTCGTTACCCGTCACTTTCACCCCTCACTTCGCGTAAGCGATCGATCGTTTTTCCCTGATTATCGACACCTTGATCTGGCCCGGATAATCAGCAACCTCTTCTATTTTGTGTGCGATATCATGTGCGAGAATATCTGCCTGTGAATCATTCACATTTTCGCCTTCAACAATAACGCGAATCTCTCTTCCTGCCTGCAGCGCATAGGTCTTGATCACGCCGGGAAATCCTTTTGCTATCTCTTCCAGGTTTTCCAGCCGCTTCACATGCCCCTCTGCAGTAACAGCTCCACGTCCACCCGGACGAGCTGAAGATATCACGTTGGCTGCTTCTACAAGATCTGCTATGGGACTTTCCTTTGGTGCGTCGCCATGATGCGCGGCAATCGCATTGAGCACTACTTTTGACTCCCTGAACTTCTTCATATACTGCATACCGGCAATCGCATGAGGCTCGTCACTCTCGGGAAGCACCAGGCCTATATCATGCAACAGACCTGCACGTTTGGCATATTTCGCGTCGAGTTTGAGTTCAGCGGCCATGAGACCGGCAAGCATCGCGACTTCTCTCGAATGCTGGAGCAGATTCTGACCGTAGACGGTATGATATTTCATTTTGCCTATCAAAGCGACAACTTTTGCCGGCATATCCGGAATCTGAAGAGAAGCAAGAGTCTCCTCTCCAGTGCTCATGAGAACATCGTCGATCTCTTTCTTTGCATCCTCGTATGCCTTCTCGATTGCAACCGGATGAATAACACCGTCTATCAGAAGTTTTTGCAGCGTCAGCTTGGCAAGCTCTCTGCGCAATGGGTCAAAACAGGAGAGAATGACAACCTCAGGAGTATCGTCAACGATGATATCAACTCCGGTCGCATTTTCAAATGCTTTAATGTTGCGTCCTTCACGACCGATAATCCTGCCTTTCAGCTCATCACTTTGAATGTGAACAACTGACAAGGCACTTTCCGTAGCCTGCTCGAAAGAAACACGCTGGATAGCTGTAAGCAATGTTTTTTCAGCTATTCTGGAAGCCTCCTGCTCAGACTCTTCATGAATTCTGTGAATGGTTTCCGTAGCTTCTTCGCGAGCGACAGCAACCATATTATCTTTTAACATCTGCTTGGCATCTTCAGCCTGAAGATTACTGATTACCTCGAGCTTCTCGTTCTGTTCGGCCGTTATCCGTTCGAGTTCCTTTATTTTGTTCGATAAAGATTCCCGCTCCCGCTCGAGCTCTTTACGCGTCGCCTCAACTTTTTTCTCACTATCCCTGAGATCCTGACCCTGACGTTTCAGGTTATTTTCCTTCTGACGAATCTGTTTCTGTAACTGAGTGAACTTGTTGTTCTTTACCGTCACATCCGCATCGAATTCGCGTCGGCGCTTCTTCCACTCCTGATTGACCTCTGTAACTTTCAGGTCTTTGTACTCGTTAGCCTCTTTCTGGGCCTCCTGAACAATCTGAACGGCTCGCTCTTCAGCCTCAAGAACTTTTGTCGTACCGATTTTCTCAAGAAAAAAGCGTCCGATAAAAAAACCAACGACAAAAAAAAGAAGCGATGCAAGAACTATTAAAAATAGGTTAACCACAATCGCCATTAACATTTACCTCCTTTATGCGCCTACTGTCACCGTGAAAAGGCGCCTTATTTATCCAAAAAAAAATCCGCACCAGCCAAGGATGTGTAAGATTTAAGAACCCGTTTTTAGTACGGAGGGGCCTCCTTCAGATATTTTGCGTCCTCTGTAACACCGTCTCCAGCATCATCTGAAACCGTCCGTTCTGATTACGGTTCAGTAAGGCCTGCAATCCAAAAGAAGAGTCAGCTCCCTGATTCTTAAGTGTTGATTCTTTTACTTACAAACACCCCTGTAATCGGTGCGGATATTTCTTCTACTTTCAATGTAAGCGATTAGAGAGAATTTTGCTCAAGAAAAAGAGTCAGCCGGGCAATTTTTTTCTCCATTGAAGAGAGCTGATCAGTCAATTCATTTTTTTTCTCAGCGAAATGAATTGCCGCAAGAACAGCAAACTTTTTCTCCTCAAGGTCTGGAGCTTTGCCCGCGAACTGCTGCATGATTTCATCAACCTCACATGCTGCCTGTTCGGTAGACTCACGGTCTTCAACCCTCAAGGGGTATCTGTCGCCGAAGATAGTGACATTTATCTTTTCCATCAACAGCTCAAACCGGCATCTCGTTTCTTAGTTCCATCTCTATTCTCTGCAGAATCACAATCAGCTTCTGCCTGACCTGTACTTTTTCCTCATAGGAAAAACTTTCACCGGAAACAGTTTTTTCGTTTCCCGAAACCGGAAGTTTGCACGAACGTAATATGGACTGAAGACTTGTAATCTCCGCCTGCATCAATGCATTTTGTTCCCGGCACTCAGTCAACTCTCCGACTATCTGCTCAATACGCTTTTCAAGCATATCAAGGCCGGAGCTGTCACTGACCTCAAGACGTTCTTCCATGACTTACAGCATCAAACTTGCCGAATTACCGCACCAAGCCTGCTTTCGGCATTATCCGTAACTTTCCGGAGAATCTTTTTAACTCTTTCTTCTTTCAGTGTACGTTCAGTATCTGAAATATCAAGCGACAACGCAACACTTCTCTCACGTTCTCCCGGCTCTGTTTCCCGTTCGAAAAGATCAAACACCTGAACCTTCCTGATCATTTCATCACTTGATTTCACACAATCAACCAGTTCCTGTACACCTGATCCTTCCGGAAGAATGAATGAAAGATCTCTCACAACGACAGGATATCTTGAAGGCGGGTTATACACAACGTTCAACGTATAACAACTCTCGAGAAGCTCCGCATCTATTTCTGCGATAAAAACAGGTTGATCGATATCAAACGCGTCAAGTACTTCAAGAGCTATCTCTTTTACTGAACCTCCCCGCTGTTTCAAGCGCTCACCCTTATCCATCAAGTCAAAGGTAATGGAAAGCGTGCAATCATTATAAATATTAAGTGCTGATTTATCAAGCAAATTCAATCGTTCAAACAACATCTCTACAGAACCCTTGATATCAAAAAAGTCAACATCAACCTTTTCCTGTGACCAGTTAGAAGGAAACCGGCTTCCGGTAAGAGCGACAACAAGCACCTCTTTTTCTTTCAGGCAATCAAGCGAACCCTCGACTTCCTCTGTTTTGTAGAAAACTCTGGCGACCTCAAACAGCCTCATATCCCTTGCGCCGTGCTTGATGTTGTGCGAAATAACTTTCAGCATGGACGGCACGAGAGAGGGACGCAACACCTCCAGACCTTCACTTATGGGATTAAGCACCGGCACAGGAATATGATCAAACAACGACGCCTCACGTCTTGTGATCAGGGGATTGGTCAGAATCTCTCTGTACTGCAATCCGATCATAACGGAGCGCAGATAGTCAGGGAAAAATTCAGGGTGTTTGCGCGCCTGCGGATAACTTGCGACCATTCTTTCCGCCGCCGCGATCGCATTATACCCTTCAAGCCTGGCGACCTCTTCAACCAGGTCAATTTCCTGCTCCACGTCAACCCTGAAGGAAGGAATGTCAAACTCCACACTTCCGGCCTGCTGATCCACAACAGAAAAGCCGACGTATTCCAGCATGGAAACCATTTTTTCCGCAGAAATGGAACAGCCGAGAATCTCGTTGGCCCTCTTCGGACGAAGAGTGACCGTGTTACGGGACTCAGGCAGGTCACCCGCCTCTTGTGCACACACAACCTCGCCTCCGGCAAGTTCCAGAATAAGCGTGACCGCGCATTCCGCAGCAAAACGAACACAACCGGGATCCGTTCCACGCTCGAAACGGTAGGCTGAATCACTTGTCAACCCAAGCAGTTTTGATGTCTTTCTTACAGCGAAAGGAGAAAAATACGCGGATTCAAGCAGAATATCGGTTGTACTCTCACTCACCGCTGAATCATTTCCGCCCATGACACCGGCAATCGCCACAGGTTTTTCCTGATCACAGATTACAGGCATCCCGGGTTTGAGTTGGCAGGTTTCCTGATTGATCGTGACAATTGAACTGTTGACATCGCTTCTTACCTGTACGCATCCTCCCTGTAATGCGGCGAGATCAAAAGCATGGAGAGGCTGACCAAGAGAGTGCAGAATGAAGTTGGTTATGTCAACAATGTTGTTTCGGCTTCGGAGACCGATGCTTTCTATTTTCTCTTTAAGCCATCCAGGAGATTCGGCTACCGTGACATTGCGAATGAGAATCCCTGTGTAGTAGGGACAAACCTCCGGATCAGCGATATGCACCAGAGGTCCTGTGGGCGAAAAATCAACGCTGAGAGGCTTCGGCAGCGTAACCCCTGCGACACCTGCGATTTCTCTCGCCACACCGAGATGAGAGAGAACATCAGGGCGATTGGGAGTAACAGAGATATCGAGTACCGTATCCATCTTCAGGTATGAAGCCAGCGGGGTGCCCACCGCACAACCTTCCTCAAGTACCATGATACCGGAATGATCGCCGGATAAGCCCAGTTCATCGGCGGCACAAATCATACCTGAGGAAACCTCGCCGCGAATTTTTGATTTTTTTATTTTGAAACTTCCTCCATCCGGCATGTGGAGCGTAGCACCGATCGTAGCCACCGCAACAAGCTGGCCTTCGGCAACGTTACTTGCGCCGCAGACAATCTGGCACGCATCCGCCTCGCCTGTATTGACCCGGCATACTTTCAGACGATCAGCATTGGGATGCTCTCTGACCTCTTCCACCTTTCCGACAACAACAAGCGGATCGGGAAGCTTTCCGGAGATCACATCCTCAACCTCAAGACCAAGGAAGGTGAGCTTATCGACAAGAGAAGGAATGTCAGCGGTTATTGAAGGAATAAAATCTTTGAGCCAGTCAAGAGAGATTTTCATAAGAGGCAGGTTTCTGTATTGATAACAAAAAAAGCTCTGATCGAAAATCGAACAGAGCTGTACAGAAAAAAACTATCATTTTCGAACATCCGGCGTCAAAAAGTGGCGAACCGTTTCCGTAGAGAACGACATCGGCTTACGAAAGAGATAGTATGTGACCCCAACGGGATTTGAACCCGTGCTACCACCTTGAAAGGGTGGTGACCTAACCACTAGTCCATGGGGCCAAAAGGGTGAATGAGGGGACTCGAACCCCCGACCTCCAGGGCCACAACCTGGCGCTCTAACCAACTGAGCTACAATCACCATAAATGGCTTACTTCATTGTATGCCCGACTGGACTCGAACCAGTAACCCTCAGCTTAGAAGGCTGATGCTCTATCCAATTGAGCTACGGGCACAACTAAGCTTCTGCCGCTAAACACTCCTTCTTGTCGGGGCACCGAGACTCGAACTCGGGACCTCCTGCTCCCAAAGCAGGCACGCTACCAGCTGCGCCATGCCCCGCTTTACTGGAAGGCTCTTAATATAGCATCCTGAAAATTGAGAAACAAAAAAATAATCACCCTTTTTACAAGCATTACTTCTCCACCGCTCGCATCCTGTACAACGCTTCCGGAACAGGCATAATGAAGCTGAATAACCGGTTAAGCCCGTCTACCTGCGATCATCCCTCTTCACCACTCACCCTTCGCTCCCACGCCCCCTCGCTCTTCCGGTCTCCGGTCTCCTCCTCTTCTCGTCTCGGTCTCGTCTCTCCGGTCTCCGCTTTCCAGCCAATGCCCTCCGCGGGCAGGCACAGGGGCCTGCCCCTACAACTCCCTACTACCTATTCACCAATCACCAGTATCGCCTTTCCCTCCTACAGAATGACCGAAACGCGAAAGGGCTGGCACACCGGCCAGCCCTTCAACTCAACAATTCAACAAATCAACGAGTCAACATTCCCTTCCTCACTCCACCTCTTCTTCACTGACCAGCCTGCCGGCAAACCGCTTGAGCTTCAGCTCAAGCATCTTGGCGTCATATCGGGCTGAAGCGATGCTTTTTCGTGCATGTATCAGATTGAGCTGAGCCTCCCTGAAGGTTGTTGTGGTCAACTGTCCAAGAACGTACAGTTCTTTTGAGCGTCTGAAGTTCAGTTCCGCCGTCTCAAGATTTTTCTTCTGAAACTCCAGTATATCAAGGGTATTCAGGTACTCCTGCCAGCTATCAGCCACCTGCTTTTCCAACTCATTGAGCGCTTTTTCTTCCAGCAGTTTCCTGTTCTGCAGTTCAATACGGGCATTCTGGCTCCTGATACTTGACTGAAAGCCGTTAAACAGGTTAAAGTTCAGCGTCAAAGCCGCAGAAAAGCTTCCTGAGAGATCATCTGTCCCGGGCTTGAAACCTGCAAGGGTATTGCTGAAACCGTAACCGGCCTGCAGCCCGAGTTCAGGAAAAAAGTCAGACCTGGTTATTCCAAGATCATGCTCGGCCTGTGTCACCGATTCACGAGCGACAAGATAGGCAGAAAAAGACTGCTTCGCGCTCTGGAGAATATCCGCTTTGTTCAGGCTCCTGTCGAAAGATACGTCGCGCCTGATGCCGTAGGATGCATCGACAGGACGGTTCAGCAACAGGTTCAATCTGCGACTCGCATTATCCTTGCCCAGAAGCGCTTCCTTCCACGCAACGCTGTCAGCATTGGCGTCCACCGATGCTGACAGAACCTCAAGGGAGTTTGCCTGACCGTATGCAGACCTGAGACGGGCACGTTTCAGCCTGTCTCCGGATATAGCAAGGGCTTCTTCAGCAACGGCAACCTGCTCTGAGGCGTCGGCAAGCGCATAATATGCATCACTAACAAGAAGAATCACCTCTTCAATGGCATTGCGCGCCTGAAATCTGCCGAGACGCCCTGCGCTTTTGAGTTTTCTGAAAGTATACACGTTACCGAATCCGTCAAACAACATATAGCTGGCCTGCAGGGCAACGCTTGTCGAGGTGAACTCGGCAAGCCCTGACACGGAAGGCTCTTCATTGTCCTGATAGTTCACCGATCCGACCAGATCGATCCTTGGCAAAAGACCTGCGTTACCGATGTTGACATTGTTGCCGCTGATTTTTGCCTCTCCTTTTGCAACCAGAACGTCCTGATTGCGGGAGAGCGCCTCGGCTATGGCATCATCAAGACTCAGTGTTTCTGCTGCAGACAGCGGTGAAACCAGGAACAAACTGAGAAACAGCACAACCCCGCCAAGCAACATGGCGCCGCAGGCAAAAACGCGATTTCTTCTTTTTTTCATGATGCCTTCTGTTTTCTGCGTCCCAAACATTCCTTTTCTCTTCATGCATCCCCGGTCCTCTTACCTCCCGGCCTTTAATTTTCCACAAGGACAGTGCTTGCCCTCCTCCCGTCATCTTCAACACATCAACAACTCAAAACCTCAACAAATCAACAATGCATTTCAGCCCGCTGTCCCTTGCTCCCGCTCTTCTCCTTCAAACAGTTCTCTCCGCATGGATGCCGGCTCGACAGACTCAGGCGATGGTTTTTCTCTTCTCAGAAGCCCCACTGCCAGCACTTTTGCATGGTTCAGCAAAACCAGCAAAGCCGGGAGCATCACGAGAGTCAAAAGCGTTCCGAATAACAAACCGTAAGCAACGGAAATAGCCATGGGGCTCAGGAATTGTGCCTGACGGCTTTGTTCGAAAATCAGCGGACCAAGGCCGGCAATGGTGGTTAACGAAGTAAGGACAATCGGCCTGAAACGGCTGAGCCCCACTTCATAAAGCGCATCTTTAAAATGCTTCCCGGCC
Source organism: Chlorobium phaeobacteroides (assembly GCA_016776555.1). Taxonomy (GTDB): domain Bacteria; phylum Bacteroidota; class Chlorobiia; order Chlorobiales; family Chlorobiaceae; genus Prosthecochloris; species Prosthecochloris phaeobacteroides_A. The sequence goes on along the minus strand of JADHTF010000024.1, from coordinate 14,991 downwards.
TGCAGGCGGCTGTTGAACGCATTGACAAAAACCAAAGCGTCGTTAATAACAATCCCGATAAGGGCGATGACACCGAAAATCGAAAGAATACTTATCAGATAACCCTGGATAAAATGCCCCCACACAACCCCGACAAAGCTGAACGGAATCATGAGAAAGACAATAAACGCCTGGAGAAATGAACGGAAAGAAAAGACAACAACCAGGAACATCATTCCCAGAACAACCGGAAAGACTTTCTTCATCGAGGCGGTTGTTTTATCGCTCTCCCTGCTCTGCCCCTCAAAATCATAGCTTACATCGGGGAACGCCTTCAGAATGTCCGGCATGATCTGCAGATCTATGCGCTCCAGAAGATCGGGCACGGATTCCTTAGAATCGGTAATATCCGCTTCGATTTTCACAACCCTTTGTGCGTCGATATGATTGACGGTGGACACCCCGCGCTCTATCCTGACATTTGCAATTGCGCCAAGAGGAAAGGCCCTGCCGTCAGGCAAGCGAATATCCATCCGCTCCATTTTGGCCACAGACTCACGATCCGTTTCGGCAAAACGTACCCAGACCTTCACTTCGTCGATACCCCGGAGAATCCTCTGGGTCTCGTAGCCGAAAAAACCGCTCCTGACCTGGTTCATCACCTCGGCTTCGGTGAGGCCGAGCGACCGTGCTTTTTCGTTGAGCGTGACCCGAACCTCACGCAAGCCGGGCGGATCGTCATCGATGATATCCTTGAGCTCCGGCATTTTTTTCAGTTCCCTCTCCAGAGACTCTTTGGCTCCTCTCAACTGCACCAGATTGTCACTCTTGAGAGCGATTGACACCGGCATTCCCCAGAAACCACCGGTTCCGACCTGCAGCTTCTCAGCCCCCGGGACGGCACCGATTTTTTCCCTTATTGCGTTGGATACCTGTCTGCTCGACCATTGCCGAAACTGGCTCTCGAGCAAGGTAATCCTGAGTCCCCCTTTATGTGCATCAGGCCCGACCGAGCGCCCGATTGCCTTGACAAGATCCTGCCCGTATTCTTCCTTGTATTCATCGCTAACCTCTTTTACATTCATTTCCATTCGGGCAAGAAGACTGTCCGTTACCGTCTGGCGCGTTCCCGCAGGCATTTCAAAAGTCAGCTGCACATTATCGAATTCAAGGTTCGGGAAAAAAGTCAGTTTGACAATCCCGCCCTGCAATGCACCGACCGTAATGAACAGCAGAGCAACCGGAACCATGGCCGTAATGAGAGGATTTTTTATACTGAAACGAAGTACCGGCGCATAGAACCGATCCCTTTGAAAACGTATAAACGCCTCCGATTTACGCAGCAGCCAGGTTTTCTCGCGAGGATTGCCGCGCAATGCCCGCGAATGCGCTATATGGCCCGGGAGTATGAAAATCCCCTCGACGAGAGAGATCAAAAGGGTCGCGATCACGACAAAGCCGATATCCCTGAACCGCTCCCCGAACGAGCCCTCGAGCGAGAGAAATAGTGTGAAGAACACAATCGTGGTCAGTACCGCAGCGACGACAGACGGCAGCACATCCATGGTACCCTTGACCGCCGCATCGAGAGGCTTCAACCCTTTTTCATATTGCTGATAGATGCTTTCCGCAACAACGATGCCGTCATCCACCAGAATACCGACAACAAGGATCATGGCGAGCAATGACACGACATTGATGGTCAACCCGTAAAAAGTACCGAGCATGAACATGCCGGCAAAAGAAAGCGGTATCGACAGGGCCACCCAGAAAGCCATCCTCGGATTCAGTGAAAACGAGAGAAACAGCACAACCAGAACGCTTCCGATAAGGCCGTTCGAGGCAAGAATATTTGCACGCTCCTGAACAATCCCCGAGCCGTCGCGAAGCAGACTGATCGATACATCATCATGCTTGCGATCGAACTCCTCCATGAATGCCGCAGTCTTCGCGGCAATGGAAAACATGTCTTCATCGCTGGTCTTCTCGATATCGATCGTCACGGAAGGCTTCCCGTCATAGTAGGTCCGGTTCGGGTCTTCCGACCAGCGGTCTTTCACGTCAGCAATATCCCTGAGACGTACCAGACCGCCCGCCGCCGAAGTGCGCACCACCAGATTCTCGATATCAGCGGCATAATAGCCTTGATTATCCGAGCGGATAAGGAGTTCCTCATCAGAACCTTTGATAGTCCCTCCCGTTATCCTGAGATTTGCCCCGCTCACAGCAGAGGCCACTTCATCAAACGTCAAACCATAGGACTTCAGAACATCCTCACGGATACTTACCTCGATTTCCTCTTCGGGAAATCCGCTCAGGGTAATCTTCGAAATGCCTTCATTGTTGCGCAGTTCGCGCTCGATCCTGCGGGCATAAGTTTTCAGAACATCAAGATCAACATCGCCATAGACAGAGTACGCAACAACAAAATCGGTCATCTCCATTTTGTATATCCTGATCTTTTCCAGCCCGACAGGGAAGGAACTGATCTGGTCGACGGCATTGCTCACCTCCTGCAGCAAAATATTCACATCATAATTCTGGAGCAGCTCGACAGTAATCGTGGCAGAATTCTCCTGGGAGATCGATGTAACCCGCTCGATACCGGTCACCCCCTTGAGCTTGTCCTCTATCTTCAGAGTAATACCCTCTTCGATCTCTTCGGGTGAAGCGCCCGGAAATGAAGCAACAACAAAGATGGTATGAGAAGGGACTTCGGGAAAAAACGTGGTTTTCATCCCTTTGAAAGCAAGAAACCCGAAAAGGAAAATCGCCAGAAAAATGGCGTTGCCCAGAACCGGGTATCGGATAAATTGCCTGATAATTCCTTTCACAATCCAGAATCAGCTTTGAGGCACCTCGAAACACTGTTCTTCCGGAAAAGCCGGAAGGCTTTGAAATCGTGCCTTTTTGTTATAAACCTAATAAAAATAAACAGTTGTTCCCTGTCACTCCGAATCGGTCGTGCTCTGCTCCTGCATCGTGACTATCGATTCAGAGACCACCATACCGTTGAAAAGCCCCTCCACAGGCTCGGCAACGATTGCCGTACCATCCGGAATACCCCGCACAACCGCAGTTTTTCCGCCAACCGAAACAACTTCCACCGGAAGCAGTATCACAACAGAATCACGGAGCGCAAATACACGGTTTTCCGAGTCAAGCAACTCACGGGCAATCAGTGACGCATCATCCACAGGGACACTCAGGGACGCCGAGAGGAACATGCCGTCTTTCAAACGAGGATCGTCGAGAAGAACATAAACGCCCACAGTCTGGGTGTCTGGATCTATAGCATCGTTCACCCGCGCAATCTTTGCCTCTATCGAGCCGTTGAAATCATCGGATAAAAGCGTAATCCGGTCGCCCTCCCGAATAAATGCCGCCTCCCGTACAGGGGCAGACAGTTCCAGTTCATATGAGGTCGCAGCCGCAAATTCCCCTATCTTTTGCCCATTACGAACAAGAATGCCGGGATTTGCCTCGGAAACAGTAACGACACCATCGAACGGTGCAAGAATACGGTACTTGGCCAGCGTCTCTTCCATACTGCGAACCGAGAAAAACTTGCCGTAGATGTTCCTGGCTGCCACGTAATTTCTCAACCTGTCATTCTGGGCAGGAGGCAGAGAATGAAGTGGTCTCAGTATACTGAAATCATCGAGATACTTTTTCCATGGCTCTGCATAGTCAGGGAAATCAATCAGAAGGTCAGGCATGAGCAATGTCAGTTCATTGAGTAATGCACTTTTTTCAGCCAGAACGGTATTTCGGTATACGCTGTCATCTATTCTCAGCAGCACCTCCCCTTTAGCAAACCTCCGCCCCTCCCTGAACGGCTTTGCCCCGTCGACAAAAACACCACTCACTTCCGCATATATCTCGATTTTTTTCACTGCCTCTACTTTACCGTTCATCCTGATTATCCTTTGTACCCGACCATTGGTTATTTCAGTAACAGGCACCTGACTCTCCTTTTTCGGAACGACTTTTTCCTGCTGACGGGAGTTACCGGAGCTGAGCAATCTGCCGATAACGATACCGGCAATAACAATAATCAGAGCAATAAGATATGGCTTGATTTTCGACATAATATGGCGGATTTGCTTCATAATAAACAACCCTTAATCCAAATACCCCTTTGGCTGTTTTTTTATAACGTTCGCTGCATTTTCTCTCAACTTTTCAAGAACCTCAAAGACAACCGTGACCTTTTCACTGTCGATTCCCTCGAGCAGAGACCTGTTAAACTCCTTTACTTCCAGGAGCATCTTTTCAGCAAACTCTCTGCCCTTCGGTGTCAAGTAGGCAAGATTGGAACGGCGATCACGCGGATCTCTTTTTCTGACCGCAAGCTTCTTTTTCTCAAGGCTGTCGAGAATACGTGTTATGGTCGCGTCATCCTTTAAAACATACTCGGCAACTGCACTCTGGCTCAATCCGTCGCTTATGCTCAAACGAACAAGAACGGCAAACTGCTCGGGAGAAATGTTGTCATTCTCTCTCGTGATCCTTGCCGCAAACGCTGTCCGCAGAAGGTTCGCAGTTATCCCCACATGATGGCCGACAAATTTTTTTACAGGGTTTTCTTTTTCTCTCATATCGAAACATTTGACATCAAAACTTTTGATACTGCAATTATAAGAAAATAAAGGTAAAAACAAAAGAGTACACTGTCAAAATGGACATTTGAATATCTATCTATCCATACATTTGGAGTTATTACTTCCTTTTCTTCAAACCGGCAAAAAAGGCGAGTATTATCCCGGCAAGCTCGTCATGGTCAACCATATCGATCGCCTCGCCGACAGAAACAACCTTTCGTTTTCTTTCATGCATCTCCTCCCATTCATCAAGCAGCTTCTCGACATAGAAAGGATAGACCCTGACAGTGCAGATCCCTCCCCATTTCACATAGGAAAATCGACCGAGTTCTTTTTTCCTGACCGAACCGATAACGCCTGCCTCTTCATAGGCCTCCTTGGCCGCGGAATCTTCAGGGGACATATGTTTTTCTATAACGCCCTTCGGGATAATCCAGCGTTTTGACTTTCGTGCCGTCACAAGCACGATTCTTCCTTCGTGCAGAGGGATGACCCCGGACTGCCGGTAAAACCCGGCTGGCTTTAAAGCAGACATAAAGGATAACAGTTCTTTCTCATAGAGATAATGCCGGTATATTCAGGCTTCTTCCAATGAAACCCTAAGTTGAGCGATACTATATAAAAATTCCTTAAATATTATCACTATGTAACGTATCCGGGGCTTTAAAGGGTTACATTTTTCTTTCAATTTCACTAAACTTATCTATGTCACTATTCTCAACAATGCCCACCGCAAACATAAAATTCAAACCATGAAAGCAATCATACCTGTGGCTGGAGTCGGCACAAGGTTGCGCCCGCACACATTTTCTCAACCCAAGGTACTTCTCAACGTAGCAGGAAAACCCATTATCGGGCATATAATGGACAAACTTGTCGAGTCCGGCATAGATGAGGCCATTGTTATCGTCGGGTATCTTGGAGAGATGATTGAATCGTACCTCAAGAAGAACTACGACATAACGTTCACGTTTGTCAATCAGGAGGAACGCCTGGGACTTGCTCATGCGATATGGATGTGTCATGAATATATTCATGACAACGAGCCTGTATTTATCCTGCTCGGCGACACGATTTTTGACGTCGATCTGACCGGAGTGCTCAACAGCCCTGTCTCAACTCTCGGCGTAAGAGAAGTAGAAGATCCCCGCAGATTCGGAATAGCCATAACCAGCAACGGCCAGATAGTCAAACTTGTCGAGAAGCCGAATGAACCGGTAGGAAACCTTGCGATCGTTGGTCTGTACTTTATCCTGCACTCGAAGCCCCTCTTCACCTGTATCGAAACGCTTATCAGAGAGAACATAAAAACAAAGGGGGAATTCCAGCTGACTGACGCGCTGCAGATGATGCTCGAAAACGGAGAACCGCTATCCACATTCCCGGTCAACAACTGGTATGATTGCGGAAAACCCGAAACACTTCTTTCCACAAATGAAACCCTTCTGAAAGAGCACAGTTCTAAATCATCAATACGCGGCTGCATCATCAATGAACCGGCATTTATCTCCAAAAGCGCGCAAATCAATAACGCGATTATCGGTCCGAACACTTCTATAGGAGAAAACGTCATTATCGAAGACGCGATCATTGAGAATTCGATTATCGGAAATTTTTCCAAGGTCCAACATGTCTCTTTGAACAAATCCATCATCGGCAATAACGTTGACCTCTCAGGTGATCCTCACGAAGCCAACATAGGAGATTTCTCGGAAATTAAACTCCGTTGAGAGACTTGCAGGAATAACCTTGAATGATTACATTTGGCTCTTATCCGGCATCCCCATTACCTATGGACACGGTGCCGAAAGCTTCCGGCCGATCGGTTCAGGAATGCTTGTATTCAGGGTTTTCCGTGTCCACTCTCTCGAATGTTTCATCGCACACGCAGAACCCCTTGTAAGACAAGCAAGAGCTTTTCATGGAGTTCTTGTTGTTCGGTAAACCATAAAATCAATGAAGATGTCACAGTCAAGATACTTCTTTACTTCTGAGTCTGTATCAGAAGGGCACCCTGACAAAGTTTCGGACCAGATCTCCGATGCGATACTGGACGATTTTTTGCGACAGGACCCTTCTTCCCGCGTCGCCTGCGAAACGTTCGTTACAACCGGCCAGGTCATAGTTGGAGGTGAAGTTACCACGACCGGAATTGTAGACGTTCAGGAACTAGCAAGAAAAGCTGTTGAAAAAATCGGGTATAACAAAGGCGAGTACATGTTTGAAGCCCAATCCTGCGGTGTTCTTTCAGCTCTTCACAGCCAGTCTCCCGATATCAACCGCGGCGTTGACCGTAAAGAAGAAATTCAAGACGAGCTTGACAGAGTTGGCGCTGGAGATCAGGGAATGATGTTCGGTTACGCATGCACCGAAACCCCGGAACTGATGCCGGCAGCTATCCAGTATGCCCACGCGCTGGTAAAAAAACTTGCTGACATCCGCAAGGAAGGCAGCAAGATGACCTATCTTCGCCCGGATTCAAAAAGCCAGGTCACCCTCGAATATGTTGACGGAAAAGCAGCAAGAGTCGATGCTGTCGTCGTTTCAACCCAGCACGACCCTGAGCCTGAAGGCGTCAGTGAGGAAGAATGGCAGGAAGTCATCCAAAAGGATATTATCGACAATGTGGTCAAAGAAGTGATCCCTTCGGAAATGCTCGACAAAAGCACCAAGTTTCATATCAACCCGACAGGTCGTTTTGTGATCGGCGGACCTCACGGAGACACCGGTCTTACGGGTCGTAAGATCATCGTGGACACCTATGGAGGTGCGGCTCCCCATGGCGGCGGCGCATTCAGCGGTAAAGACCCGTCAAAAGTTGACCGCAGTGCTGCCTATGCCTCACGTCATGTAGCGAAAAACATCGTCGCAGCAGGACTGGCTGATAAATGTACTGTTCAGGTCTCTTACGCGATCGGCGTCGCCCGTCCGGTATCCATTTACATCGACACGCACGGCACAGCGACCAACGGTCTCGGTGACGCGGAAATCCAGGAAAAAGCCGAGCAGATCTTTGATCTCAGACCTGCCGCTATCATCCGTCACTTCAGCCTTGACAAACCTCAGGGATGGTGCTATCAGGATACTGCTGCATACGGTCATTTCGGTCGCGACAATTTCCCGTGGGAAAAAACCGACAAGGTTGACGAGCTGAAAAAAGCCTTCAACGTGTAAGCAGATATTTTAAAGGGTACTTCTATTTATTAATAGAGGTGCCCTAAAGACAAAACCGTTTATAACAATGACAACAACTGACACTGCTGCACTCGACTATAAAGTGGCGGATATATCCCTGGCCGACTGGGGAAGAAAAGAGATCGAGATCGCGGAGAAAGAGATGCCCGGCCTCATGGCGACAAGGAAAAAATATGCCGGGCAGAAACCTTTGAAAGGAGCCCGTGTTACCGGTTCTCTGCACATGACCATCCAGACGGCGGTTCTTATCGAGACCCTCGTCGAACTTGGCGCACAAGTCCGCTGGGCAAGCTGCAACATTTTTTCAACACAGGACCATGCTGCAGCTGCCATTGCCGCTGCGGGCGTTCCTGTGTTTGCCTGGAAAGGGGAAACTCTTGAAGAGTACTGGTGGTGCACACGGCAGGCACTTGCCTTTGAAGGCGGCAAAGGACCTAATCTCATCGTCGATGATGGTGGTGACGCGACGCTGATGATCATTCTCGGATACAAGATCGAAAATGATCCTGAGCTGCTGAATGTCACACTTGAAAACGCTGAGGAAAAAGCCCTTTACGGACAGCTCAGGGAGATCTTCGAGGAAGACAACCAGCACTGGCACAAAGTAGCGCCGGAGCTCAAAGGCGTCTCTGAGGAAACAACAACCGGAGTCCACAGGCTCTATCAGATGATGGACAAGGGAGAGTTGCTCTTCCCGGCTATCAACGTTAACGACTCGGTGACCAAATCAAAATTTGACAATCTGTACGGATGTCGTGAATCACTTGCAGACGGCATCAAACGTGCAACTGATGTCATGCTTGCCGGAAAAGTAGTCGTTGTTCTCGGTTACGGCGACGTCGGCAAGGGCTGCGCACATTCCATGCGCTCATACGGCTCACGTGTCATCGTCACGGAAATCGATCCTATCTGCGCATTGCAGGCTGCCATGGAAGGCTTTGAAGTGGCCACCATGGAAGACGCTGTCAAAGAAGGCAACGTTTTTGTCACCACAACAGGCAACAAGGACGTCATCACGCTGGAGGACATGAAGCAGATGCAGGATGAAGCGATTGTCTGCAACATCGGTCATTTCGATAATGAAATCCAGGTTGAAAAGCTCAACGACTATGCCGGCGCGACAAAGACCAACATCAAACCGCAGTATGACAAGTATACGTTTGAAGACGGTCACTCGATCTATCTGCTCGCTGAAGGTCGTCTTGTCAACCTCGGCTGTGCGACAGGTCACCCGTCATTCGTCATGAGCAACTCGTTTACGAACCAGACACTTGCCCAGATCGAGCTCTGGACAAAAGAGTATGAAACAGGCGTCTACTGCCTCCCGAAAAAACTTGACGAAGAGGTGGCAAGACTGCATCTCGAACAGCTGGGGGTCAAACTCACCAGGCTCTCACAGGAACAGGCCGACTATATCAGCGTACCTGTTGACGGCCCTTACAAGCCGGATCATTATCGTTACTGACCCTGAAAAGGAACAGAACAGAAAAAAGAAAGGCAGCCTTTTTCAGGCTGCCTTTCTTTTTTCACCGATCAGTCCGATCCGACTGATCTTGGCTCTTCATACGCTGGGGTGGCAGGATTCGAACCTGCGCATGTCGCCTCCAAAGGGCGATGCCTTACCGCTTGGCCACACCCCAATACCCTGACCAAAACGCCGGACGAACAAAGTATAAAAAAATAAGTCAAAACTAAAAATCACTTCTGCCCGATCCCCCTGTTATTAAACTTTTTAGTATACTTTTTGAACTGTAGCTCTTGCATAAAGAGTATTCAATTCTGAACCTCCGGGGCTGTATGACAAAAATCAAAATCTGCGGCATCACAAATCTCGATGACGCTATCGCATCCTGTACGGCCGGCGCTGATGCTCTCGGGTTTAATTTCAGCAAGGCAAGCCCGCGATATATCCAGCCGGAAACCGCACTGAGTATCATTGAAAAACTCCCCCCGTTTATTTCCTGTGTGGGTGTATTCGTTGAACAGGAACCCCATGAAGTAAATCAGATATGCAACCTCTGCCGGCTTGATCATGCCCAGCTCCATGCTGAACGGTATACAGCTGAAAAAGCTGTTGCCGTCAGAGGCGCAAAAGTTATCCGTGTTTTCCGCACCGGGCCGGATTTTACCATTGACGCCGTCAGAACATTTGCTGAAAAGACCGGAATAACCTCTTTTCTCTTTGATGCATACCGGCTCGGCCAACCGGGAGGAACAGGGCATGTCATTGAACAGCAGTTGGCGCAAAAGATTTTCAGGGAAACGGAACATATCGGCTTCGGAATCCTCGCAGGAGGCCTCAAGCCGGAGAATGTCGCTGAAGCAACTTCCACAGTCCGTCCCTATGCAGTCGATACGGCAAGCGGAGTGGAAGAATCTCCAGGCAGGAAAAATCATCAAAAAATCAGGGATTTCGTGAGCGCCGTTCACCGCAGTGCAGAATTATTATGATACAGCATTGTGCATTAGATGCTCATAAATCAGTTCGGCTGCTGTTTCCGGAAGCTCGAGCGTTATGAGATGCCCGCATTGCGGGACATTGACGAATATCCCTTTTTTGCAGTGCCCCGAAAGCTTTTCAGTATTTTCAGCCGTCATGATGCCGTCACCCTCACCCGCAACGAACAAAACCGGAACCTCCAGTTCTTCAACCAGATCGACAATTTTCCGGGTAACCTCCATGGAGGTTATCTGACTTGTCGACTGCTCAATAGCTTGCGGAGCGCAAAGGGAAAGGCTCTCGAAACCTATCAGGACATCGTGGAACAGAACCGTGTTTCGCGAAAGCACCAGCCTGGCAAAAACGTACGCCGGTAACCACCAGCCGACCTTCCGCAGAAGATTGTTAAAGGTGAAATTTATTGTTGCCGGTGCGATCTTTTCAACAATCCTGTTGTTTTCAAGGTACCCGAAATTAAAAAAAACCATGGAGCGGACACATTCAGGACACTCTATGGCATATTGAAGAGCAATAAAAGGACCGAATGAGAATGCAGCGATATGGATTTTTTTTAGACCAAGAGCCCTGACAAGCTCCCCGAGCTCCCCCGCAAAAGAGTCAATCGAGTAGTCGTTACCGGGGTCTTCATCCGACCAGCCATGCCCCTTGAGATCATAAGCGATGGTCCTTATCCCTCTGTCATTCAAAAAACGGATGATATGATGCCACCACATCCACCAGCAATCCCAACCATGCACCAGCACTACTGTCTCTCTGGCGTCAGTCAGCCCTGAATCATGATAATGATGCACGACCCCGTTCAGCTCGATAAAACAGCTTTTTTCGATCAGACTGTTCTCGTATTCATCACTCTCCGCACCACTCCCCTTGGCGGCAATCATACGTTTCCCGAGCTTTTGGCGGTAAGCAAGAAATTTTCCCGTTGGCTCTGCCTGCTGTCTTTGTTTCACGGCTATATCCTTAATTAACGGTTACTTGTGACAAGATATATAATCTTTCTCCCAAAATGTTGACGTATTTCATGAGGCCCGCGAATTGTCACAAGCATGAAAACTTCACCCTTAACATGCCCTTCACTTCGCTTTCTTTCGTATCATTCGAAACAACATCAGACAAAACGTTACTTTAGTACCCTTTCTGTTTTTATTTATTATGCAAAAAATCACTGTTCTTTTTCTCTGTACCGGAAACTCCTGCAGAAGCCAGATGGCTGAGGGCTGGGCAAGGTATTTACATGGAGATATACTCGAGCCCTACTCAGCAGGAACGGAAATACACGGCATGAATCAGAACGCTGTCCAGGTCATGTCCGAAGCTGGAGTAGACATCTCTTCACACCACTCAAAAAATATCGCAGAAGTACAGAACATCCCGTTTGATGTCATCATTACGGTTTGTGATAACGCACATGAAAATTGCCCCTATTTTCCGGGTAGGGCAAAACGTATTCATGCCGGCTTCGATGACCCGCCCCGTCTTGCACAATCGATTGAGAATCAGGAAAAAAAGCTGGACTGTTACCGAAAAGTCCGTGATGAAATCAGGGATTTCATCGCCCAGCTTCCCGATGCGCTCAAAGCCTCCTGACCTTTTTGGGCACTATTTCATCGCGGAATACCTACAGAGAGGTGCCCATCATTCAGGTTTACGCTCACCAGTATGTTCAGTTCAGAAAAAACATCTCTATAGCCGAAGCCATCGGTACGTTCGCACTGGTTTTTGCCGGTTGCGGCGCTATCATAGTGAACGACCTGTTTGGAGCACAACTCGGCCATACAGGAATCAGCATGGTATTCGGCCTGATTGTCATGGCCATGATCTACTCGATCGGAAACATTTCCGGTGCACATATCAACCCGGCGGTAACACTGGGGTTCTTTTTTGCAGGCAGAATAAAAAAAGATGAAATCCTGCCCTATATCTCCAGTCAGGTTTTCGGAGCCATTCTTGCAGCAGGCTTATTAAAGCTGCTTTTCAGCACACATGATTCACTTGGAGCAACGCTCCCTTCAGGCGGAATCATCAATGCATTTGTTCTTGAAATTATTCTCTCTTTCTTTCTGATGTTTGTGATTTTAAATGTTTCGACCGGCCATACGGAAAAGGGCATAATGGCTGGTGTGGCAATCGGTGGCACTGTTGCCCTTGAAGCACTCATGGGAGGACCGGTCAGCGGCGCATCCATGAACCCCGCACGCTCTATTGGACCTGCGCTTGTATCGGGAAACCTCTCAACCCTGTGGATTTATATAATTGCGCCGATTATAGGCACCTGGCTGGCACACCCTACCTGCCGGACGGTGCAGGGCAATGAGTGCTGTCACGTGAACGGAAGTTGCGATGATTGACGAGTAACAGGTAATCTGACTATCCATCCCGGCTTGTCGGCGCATTTTCCTGACCAGTTGCCACTTGCCCTGTTCTCCCGACACAGGTGAACAATCTCCAGTGACATTTTTTTTGTTTTCAATTTTTTCATATACTTGCGATATCAATTATTTCATTACCAATAATTGGTATCGCAATAAAACCAAATATCTTCACAATACGAATTAATACAACCAACAATCAACTATAGGCCTGATGTGAAAGGCCAAGGAGGAAAAAAACATGCGTCGACGACTGAGATTCATAGAAAGTGAGGTATACTTTCCAATCATCATCGGTTTACATCTGCTTCTCTGGGCTGTGGATCTTTTTCTCTACAGCGGCCCTTTAATCCTGAACGAGGGAGAGAACCCTGTTCAGCGCATTCTGGGTGAGGTTATGGCATCATGGGTTGTCACCGTTTTTGGCTTTAATCTCCTTATGGCCACAAGGGCTCACTGGGTGGAAGGAATTTTCGGTGGGCTTGACAAAATGTACCTTATTCACCGCCGGGGAGGAATGATAGCAATGGTACTGCTGTTTCTGCATTTCGTCATTGTCTCCAAGGATCCGGAATTCACGATAGGCAAACCGTTGGGGTTCATTGCCATGGTACTGATTTTCCTGGGAATCGTACTGTCTGCCGCTCCTTTTTTCAAACAGCGCATTCCATATCGCAAATGGTTGACAATGCACCGTCTTATGGGACCGTTCTATGTGATTGGAGTTTGTCACGCTCTTCTGGTCCCGACATTGACGAGCAAACTTCCGCTGGTACGCGCCTATGTGTTCGGTATGGCTATCATGGGTATAGCAGCATGGCTCTACCGTGTACTCCTGCATCGCTGGCTCCACCCGCGCAGCTCTTACAACGTGGCTGATATCAAACCGTTTGACAACGCTGTTCTTGCTGTGGAAATGAGCCCTGTGGAAGCCCCCTTACAGTTCGTTCCCGGTCAGTTTGCCTTTTTCAACTTTTCCGGCATCAATCGCCGTGAATCTCATCCTTTCACCCTGGCAAGTGCTCCTGAACAAGACCGGTTGCGGATAGCGGTCAAAAATCTGGGTGATTTTACCAAGTCACTTCAGACACAGCTCCAGGTTGGTGAACCGGTGAAAGTCGAAGGGCCTTATGGGGTTTTCACGCAAAACAGGAGTTCCGCAAACCGGCAAATCTGGGTAGCGGGCGGAATCGGCATTACGCCATTCCTAAGCATGGCTCACGCCCTCAAGGATTCCGAGTCGGAGGTGGCACTATACTGGACCGTGTACCGCAAGGAAGAAGCTGGTTTCGACGATGAATTACGGGATTTGGCCGAGCGCATGCCTGACCTGACGTATCACCTCTGGCCATCAGAAGAAAATGGCCTGCTGACGGCGGAAGCAATACCTGAAACAAAAGAAACCGACGGGTTGGATGTATTTATCTGCGGCCCGGAGACTTTACGCCATTCGCTGACAGACCAGCTTCGGGCTATCGGCATTCCTCAGCGGAGCATTCACAGTGAAGAATTCGCATTTAGATAAGAACCTTCACTCTGGCGAAGCACCTGAAAGATGCTTCGCCATACGTCAAACCCATTAAAAACCTAAAAGAACATCGTTATGCTCAGAAAGTCAATGCTCTTCTTTCATGTTGTCGGGACCATTATGTATATCGGCACCATCCTTGCGCACATTGCTTCAGGAGTAATTGCGGGCAGTGATGTTCAGGCCGTTTACCATACAGCCATATTTCAGGAAAAAACAGCGTATATCTTCATACTTCCCGGAATAATTGCCAAAACAATTTCAGGCTTTGTCATGTTTTCGCTTTACCCGGAAAAACCGTTGTGGCTGAAAATAAAAATCGGGCTGGCCGCTTTTCTGGCATTTAACGCCTTTTTCCTTCTGACCCCTTTGATGCCGGAGTTGCGGGTTTTAGCAGAGGAAAGCCTGAAGGCCGGTTACCTGATCGAAGCCTACAAAACAAAAGAACACACAGCCATGTTAGTTGGGATGAGCAATGTCATACCTCTTGTTTTAGCTGTCGTTCTCGGTGTCTTTAAACCAGGGTTCAAATTCAAGAGAACCTGATATAGAGAGATCCTGTGGAGCGTCAAAACAGATGTCCTGTAAGCCATACAGGCCCTCCTTTCATTTGAGAGCCTGTAATAATACGCTGCCTGCCTCTCCTGGAAAGAAGGAATCAGGCGATCTTTACGTAGACAGAAGCTTTGGCATTGCAGATCGGACAGTTTTCCGGTGGTGTTCCAAGCTCGATATGACCACAGATCGGGCAGAGCCAGACCTCGGTTTCAGCAAGATCTTCTCCGTTATTTACAGCCTCGAGCGCTTTCCTGTAGAGCGCAGCATGAACCTTTTCGGCTTCAACCGCATAGCCGA
>JADHTF010000068.1 GCA_016776555.1 Chlorobium phaeobacteroides | reverse complement strand
ACTCTTTCGTACTGTAGGTTCTGATACTTTCTATCCGGTTCATATCATAATACGTATTGACGGCTTCTCCGGACTCCAACTCCTCGGTCACCCTCAGGAACAGATCGCTGATAAAAAGGACTGCGCCGTCATAAATCTTGCCCTCACCTATCTGAAGACGAACCCCTTTCCTGATTTTGCGTGACATTGTTCCGTGCAGCGGAACAGAAGAATATTCAAGAACTTTCTCCCAGGCCATAGAATTATTTTCAGTCATAAGTAAAACATTTAAAACGTTAGTAACAGACAAGCACCCTGCAAGGGACAATAAGCTTATTATTTATCTAAATAAAAACAAACGCCTAAATTATTAACAAATAATAGGCAAGTTGTCGTATTTTTTTACTTAAACAAAAAAAACTGACTGTAGACAACCTACTCCGGATTCATGCCTGACCGGAGTGCGGTACATAACGGGAACCAATTTCCATAGCAACCGGGTTAAGGTAAAGAAATAGCCCACTTTCATGCTCATATTTTTACAACTTCAGCTTTTAGGGAGAAATCTGCCATGCAAATACCTCATCGCGCCTTAGGGATCGTTCGTGAAATAGTTACCGAAATGGGTCATGAAGTAACCTATGCATATGAAGACCTTATTTTTTCGGATCACAACGCGTACCTGCTTCAGTTCACTGATACACCTGATACACTTAACCTGTATTTCAACATTGAACTTTCAGACGAGGATGGTGAAGCGATTGCAAAAAAACTCAACGCAGCAGCCGATACCCGACATATGTCCCTTGTGAATAAAGGCCATTACGAGCTTTCCGAAAATGCTGATGATGCTATCGATATAAAGTTTTTCAACAAAGAAAACGGATAGTATGGCTACTATGAAAACAGCTTATGCTGCTTCATGAACCACCTTATGAGGCAGCATGAGAGAGAAGAAATAGAGAACAAAGAGAAAGGTGAAGAACTCTGCGATAGAAAACGAAACAAAAATCCCTGCATCACCGAAAAAAACAGGTAGCACAGTCACAAACAGAAGCGGAAAAACCAGCGTTCTTGAAAAAGCGACAAACGCTGAAGGAAGCGGCTTGTGAATCGCGGTAAAGTACGCACTGAACAGAACATTAAATCCGTTCCACAGAAACGCAGGCCAGCTTAGAGAAATAAATGCAAGAGTAAGCCTTCTTGTTTCTTCCGTGCCATTATCAAGAAACAGGCCTGCAAGCTGTTCCGGAATAAGAAGTAGCAGGGCCACAAGAGAAAACCCGACACAACCCACACAAATCATCCCCAGCACAAGAAATCCCTTGATCCGCTCAGGCTTTCTCGATCCGAAGTTCGTGCTGATAATAGGCTGCAGAGCATCTGAAAAACCATAAATAATAATCTGCTCGGCAAAGAAAAGATAGTGCATTATGGTAAAAGCAGCGACCCCTTCAACGCCAAAGCGCCCGATCATAATCCAGTTAAAAACAAGAATGACAATCGCGGCTGAGAGCTGATTGGCAAATTCCGACATACCGTTGTAGGCGACATGTATCATTTCCCGCCACTCCTGCTGATACCACGAAAACCGCAAAAGAGATTTTTTCGCAAAAAAATGAATCATCAGCACAAGAAAGCTGGTAATATTGGCGAGGCCTGTAGCAAGAGCCGCTCCCCGTAGCCCCATACCCCATGAAGCGACGAAAAGCCAGTCGAAGAAAATATTGACAATCGCCGCGGAAATGATTGCTGCCGCAGCGAGCAAAGGCTGACCATCTACCCTGACAAAGAACGCAAGACAGAGGCTCACAGGCAGAAAGAACATGAAGAGAAGCAGGATATACAGATACTCATGAACCAGAGGCGCAAGGATTTCATTTGCCCCAAGCATAACAACAAGCCGATCGATAAACAATAGACCTGAAAACGCAAGCGAAAGCGTTACGAGAGAAACCGTTATCAGTGTTTTTGAAAAAACGGCGTTGGCAGCATCTCTGTTCGACTCCCCTATATACTTGCCGCAGCGCACCATCCCCCCGACTGAAAACATCACTGCTACACCGAGCAGAAGACTGAACACCGGCATAATGAGATTGATCGACGCAAGCGCGCTGTCCCCCACATAGTTTCCAACGAAAATCCCGTCCACAATACCTGAAGAAGAGATCGCAAGCATCCCCAGTACGTTGGGTATCGCGTGATAAAAAAACACAGCCACGATATTGCCTTGCAGCATATCGGTAAACCGATCTCTGCTCATTTGTACTCTCCTTTACGGTATTACACATGTCCTGCGACTCCTGCAGGAATAACCGGCTCAGAATATAGCGCAATCGGGCGCATTTAACAATTCCGGCAAAAACGGATTGTCATCACTTGACATATATCGGTCGTTCAAGTGTTCTCTTCCGTTACAGGAAACGTGAATCAAAGCAGATGAAAAAGTAAGCTGTCAGCGAACACACAAAACAAACCCTTATCAATGCGACAGGGGAACTTGCCGCGGAAATGGAGTTTTCCAATAGTTCAACACGCGCAGTCGCCCGACTCGCAAACGAAAGCAAAGGCAGCATTCACTACCATTTCGGGAGAAGAAAATCAGCTCTTCGAAGCAATGGAAAGAGAGGTGACCCGACGGTTCAACGCCTGCAGCATAAGGCGGGCCATCGAGCCGGACAGGAAAAGATCATTGTTTCCGGAAAAACACATTTGATCCGTAAAGAAGAATCGGAAAAGCCATGAACAGTATAACCAGATCTCTGAAGATCGTAGAGAGACTGATTTCTTCCTGAAAGCCCAGCAAACTTCCCAGAAACTCAAAACATCCGCAGTCGTGAATGATTCCCCTGAGGATATTATTTGATATGCCTGCGATAAAGATAGCAAGAACGACCATAAGTATCAGGGCGTTACTTCTTGCAAACACATTCAGGAGCAACATCGTCCCGCACAACAACTCCAGCCATGGCAAAACCACAGCGGTAACAGGAACAAGAGTTTCAGGCAAAATCCGGTATTCAGCGATAACCGCGCTGAAATGACCAGGATTGATAACCTTGGAATAACCGGCAAGAATAAAAAGTAATCCAACGATGAATCTCAAAACGGTTATGGTCAATGGACGCGACAGGAACACATGTACTTTCATTTTTTCAGGGAAAACCTTGCACCGGATATCCGGCCTGCAACCACTCCGTCCATCCTCCGGCAAATATTGTAATGTTTGTATATCCGTAACCTTTCAACTTATTAGCGACAATATCACTGTACCTGCAGGTGATACTGTGACAATAGAGTATCAGAAGTTTATCTTTATCGATATTCATTTCGAAATCCGGAAACTGAGCGTCAAACCTGCTCGCGGATAGCGACAAAGAACCTGGAATATGCCGTTTATAATACTGGAATTCCGATCGTGCGTCCACAAACAACCCCTCACTCCTGTCAAAATACTCTTTGGCTTTTGACAGACTGATCGGCTGAATGACAACTTCGGCTGCATCTGCTGATGAAGGAGTATCATCCGTCACTTTCTCAGTTTGTTCAGTGCTTTCAACTACTGGCACCGACACATCGGGAGAGGCTGCCTGTCGGCTATCCTCTGTCCCCTCTGTGATTTCCCGGTCAGGATCGCTGACATCTTTTAATAGACGCGTCTCCTCTACGACCTCCTCTCTGTTTTCATGAGGCTGTTCATTTTTTTCCACCTCAGCCGGCAACCCGACATCGGGTATTTCCTGCGACACCACGGCGCCGTCTTCCCTATCATAAAGGAATTGGGCTGACTTTTCATGATTCCCGTTAATAATATCGATACCATGGGGATTCAGGAAATTGAAAAGCAGGCCGGTCACAGCCGCAAACACAGTTATTATGATGCTTATTACTACTACTCGTCCTTTTTCCTGCATTCCGCTCTTTCTTGTCCGGTTGGGAGTGACAGATAACATTCAAAGATTCAGATCATCCCTGTGACAAAATTCATACCTCCCTCACACCTGTGACGTATCTGCGTGGGAAGGGAAAATCTGTTACAGCCTGACAGGCCCGTACTCTATTTGATTTTAGCACACTGCCGAGGGTATGTTTTCTTTCAAAATCTTTATCTTTCATCAAAATATAACAATACTATACGCTGATTCAATGCTCTACTCAGAAGCAAAGCAGGGAAGAACGTTTATCATCAGGCTTGAAGACGGTGAAATCGTTCATGAGACTCTTGAAAAATTTGCCTTTGACAACAATATTGCAGCAGCTGCGATCATTATCCTTGGCGGTGCCGATAAAGGGAGTAAACTTGTTGTAGGCCCTGAAGAAAGCCGCGCAGACTCGATCATGCCGATGCAACATGAACTCTATGAAGCCCACGAGGTTACGGGCACGGGCACGATCTTTCCTGACGATACCGGAAATCCTGTACTGCACCTTCATATGGCATGCGGAAGGGAAGAAAACACCGTAACAGGATGTGTCCGAAACGGGGTGAAGGTATGGCACGTCATGGAGGTTATCATGTTCGAAATGACAGAAACAACCGCCACCCGCAAGCCTGATTCTGCAACGGGCTTCAAGCTACTGATACCGTAGGGAGTGTTGAGTTGTTGATTCGTTGAACTGTTGAACCATCAAGCTATCCAGCTATTCTGCCATTGAGCTATCGAGCTATTGAGCCATCGAGCATTTTTGCCTTTTGACCTTTACCTTTTGACTTAGTATTCTGATGGATTTTTTCTCGGACTGGACATGGTGGGGCTTTTTGGCCTGTTCGGTGGCTGCTTCGGTCAGCCTTGTTTTTTTTCAGAAAATCCGCCTGTCGCTTCTGTTCACCATCGCCCTTTTCTGCCTGGCGTTAGTTGCCGGTATGTATGCCCGGACAGGGGTAATCTCGGCGGTCGTCGGCCTGGTCATCACACTTTTCTCCAGTCTGGGCTCCCTTCTTTTCTCTCTGATACTTTCCGGCATACAGGAGATGCTCAAGAAACGATACCGGTAAGCCCGCCTCTCTTCAGACATCCCTCACTATCTTCTCATTACTAAACGCCCCATAGTTCATACCCAGTGAATCGGCAACAGCCTTGTTGGTAAGAAGTTTTTTGTGGGTATTCAAACCATCGAGCAGCCCGGGCATGACCGTGACCGCCTTCTCAACACCCATATCGGCAATCACTTTGATATAGGGAAGCGTGTTGCCTGTCAGCGCCTCCGTAGAGGTTCTCGCATAGGCTCCAGGCATGTTTGTGACGCAATAATGCACCACGCCTTCCTCTCTGTAGACCGGATCTTCATGAGATGTCGGTCTCGACGTTTCAGAACAACCTCCCTGATCTATCGCGATATCAACAAAGACAGCTCCCCTTTTCATGGAACGAAGCATCTCACGGTCAAGCAGCCTGGGCGCGCTGGCTCCGGGAACAAGTACTGCGCCGACAAGCAGATCGGTATCTTCAAGTTCATCAGCGATATGCTGCCGGGTTGAAAAAAGAGTCTGAACCTGTGGGCCAAGCACAGTACTGAGGTATCGCATTCTTTCCTGATCTCTTTCCACTATGGTAACCCTGGCTCCGATCCCTTTTGCCACTATGGCCGCGTTCATGCCTGCCGTGCCGCCTCCGAGAATAGTAACCTTTCCCGGCATGACGCCGGGCACGCCTCCCAGCAACACGCCGTTTCCACCGAAATGATTGGCGAGATAGAACCCGCCTGCCATAACGCTCATCTTGCCCGCTATCTCGCTCATGGGTGCCAGCAACGGCAACCGTCCGTTCTCACTCACCGTTTCATATGCTATCGAGCTGACCTCCTTATCAACAAGGGCGGCTGTCAGCTCCGCATCAGCAGCGAGATGCAGAAACGTAAACAGTACCTGTCCGGAACGCAGATATCCATACTCGGATCGTACAGGCTCCTTGACCTTGACCACCAGGTCAGCCTGCCAGACTTCAGAGACATCCCGGACAACCCTGGCGCCTGACAACCTGTATTCTTCATCACTGAAGCCGCTGCCCTCTCCCGCTCCGCTCTGGACAAGTACACTGTGCCCTGCGTCCTTGAGGTAGCGTGCCCCTGCTGGAGTAAGGGCAACACGGTTCTCACTAAGTTTAACCTCTTTTAGCCTGAATAATTCACATGGGTAATAAAAAAGGGATGCATAATCGCCACAAAGTGTTATTTTATTGATGCTTAGACAACAAATAATTACTTGACAACCATGCAACTCCCTTTCGCTAATATACACACTGAACAGCC
>JADHTF010000023.1 GCA_016776555.1 Chlorobium phaeobacteroides | reverse complement strand
AGTAACGGAGTGGGGGCAATCGATCTTTTCTATAAGCAGTTTATATGGTTCGGTATCGGTTTGATCGTCATGGCTGTCGTATATTATACTGATCACAGGATGATAATGGAGTATTCCTATGGTTTATATGTTTTTGGTTTATGTCTTCTTGTCATTGTTTTACTCTTCGGAACCAAAGTCGCAGGTGCCACCAGTTGGGTTCGTATAGGTTTTATCAATATTCAGCCTTCAGAAATAGCAAAAGTCACGACAATTCTTGCTCTTGCAAGATTTCTTTCAAGCGATAGTACAGATATCACATCCCCGAAACATGTTCTGATAGCGATTTCCATAGCTGTCATACCCGCAATGCTGGTCATGCTTCAGCCCGATATGGGAACGACGCTAACCTACCTCTCTTTTCTTTTTCCTGTCATGATCATGGCCGGGTTCAATGTGTATTATCTTTTGCTCATGGTACTGCCGCTCGTTCTTGCAGTTGTTGGCTTTTTTAATCTCTATATACTTATACTGCTTACGCTTATAGTTTTCGCGGTTTTAGTGTATCTGCGAAAGGGGTTTCATTATTCGCAGCTTCTTGTATCGCTTGCCGGTCTTGCCGGCGGAGTGCTCACCTCACGATTTGCCGCAGATATTCTGCAGCCCCACCAGATGAAGCGAATCCAGACCTTTCTTGACCCGATGTCGGATCCTCAGGGCGCTGGCTATAACGCGCTTCAGGCAAAAATCGCTATTGGTTCCGGTGGAATATTCGGTAAAGGGTTTCTTGAAGGAACGCAGACACAGCTGCGTTTTATCCCTGCTCAATGGACGGATTTTATTTTCTGTGTTATCGGTGAAGAAATGGGGCTCTTAGGCAGCATTGTGCTGCTCAGTCTTTTTCTCGCTCTGTTTTTGAGAATGCTCTGGCTTGTAAGCGTTATCAAAAACAAGTATGTCGAGCTGACGCTTGTCGGTTTTGTTTCTCTCTGGCTTGTTCATGTGATAATCAATATCGGCATGACTATAGGCCTTTTTCCTGTTATCGGCGTACCGCTCCCGTTTCTTTCCTACGGTGGCTCATCGCTGCTTGGTAACATGCTTATGGTGGCCCTCGCGCTGAACTTTGTCAGAAACAAGCGCAATCTGGGGTATTGATAAATGGGGGAGTGGGGACACTTTTTCCCCTGTCATTCCCGTGCTTGACACGGGAATCCATAATCTTACCGGTAACTGCATGGATGCCGCATCAACCCTGTGTAATAGTCGACGTTATTACATGGGGGGCATGACAATGAAGTAAGAACGGGAATAATGGTGGGCGGCCGGAGACCGGAAGAACGAGGGGAGTTCTGAGTTCTGAGCGATGAGCAATGAGTGTGGGATGTGTTAGGTGGGGATTGGTGATTGGTAGGGGCAGACCTGTGTGTCTGCCCGTGGTGAGCGATGAGAAGGGAATGCGCACACCTAACACCTCGAGCCCTTTTTTTACTCGTCTATAAACACAAGACGGCCGTTGAACGGCCGTCTTGTGTTGTGCTGAGGTAGAAAGAACAACGCTATGGGGGAAAAATAAATAGAGATATCCTTATCTGATTTTGTAGACGAAACGTTTGCCGCCGGAGCCTGAAGGGATTCGGTCAATTTCACTATCCGTCAAGCCGTATTTGTTGAACCAGAGACTTACGTTTGTTCCTTTTGTGTTAAGCGCGTCGGCAATTTCTTTCGGTTTGAACGCTTTTTCAGGATTTGAGCGCAGCAGATCCTTGATGGCTTCTCCAAGCTGACCTCTTCCATACTTGGTGTAATCACCGGATGAGCTTGTAGCTGCTTTGGCTGATTCAAGCCTGGAAAGATTCTGATCAAGTTGTTTTATCACAACGGCAAGCTCATTTTCAACAGGTGCCAGTCTTTCAGCAAATTCATTTTGAATCTGAGACAAGGTGTTCTGCAATTCTTTTTTCTTTTCAACAAGAGATTGAAATTGATCAATTCTCTGAATAAACAGGTCATATTTATCCGGGGTTGATACATCTTGTGATTTCATAGTCATCGTGAATTATTATTTGTGATTTTTAATATACCTTGTACCACCTGGATATAATATAAAAGATAAGATAGCTGTACACAAATAATAACCTGAGTTGATCTGATCGAAGCAGTGGTTTTTCATCTATTAAATATGAAATATTTGATCTATGGATAATGTCGGTAAAAAAAAACGTGTTTTTGCGATAACGCTTGGTTGTAAACTTAACTATGCGGAAACATCTTCTATACTGGCCCGTTTCGTTAAGAATGGCTGGGAGATTGCAGATAGTGACGATATCCCTGACCTGATAATAATACATACCTGCGCGGTTACCAGCCAGGCGGGGCAGAAGTCAAGGCAGCAGATCAGGAAAATGATAAAAAAATACCCTCTAAGCAGGATAGCGGTTACGGGCTGCTATGCCCAGATGTATCCTGATAGCGTTGAAACTATTGATGGAGTACATGTTATTCTCGGTGTCAGGGAAAAGTATATTCCGGAAAAGTATATAAAAGATGTGCAGGAAGCCGTCTATAGAGAAGTTGCTTCGCCGGAGACCATAAAGGATGCCGAGCCGGCCCATTCACTGATAGAAAAGAGGGAGAAGGGGAGGACGAGGGCATTTTTGAAAATCCAGGATGGATGTGACTATGCCTGCGCATACTGTACCATTCCGCTTGCACGAGGAAAGTCCCGTTCCGTACCGCTTGAAACGGTGCTGGCCGGTGCTGTCAGGCTCGCTGAAGCAGGGTATCGTGAAATCGTTTTGACCGGAGTGAACATCGCGGATTACCGGAGTGGCCGCAATACTTTTGTCGATCTCCTGCTTGAGCTGGAATCAGTCGATGTGAGCAGGATCAGAATCAGCTCCATAGAACCGGATATACTCAGTGACAGACTGATAGATACGGTCGCGTCGTCTTCAAAGATCATGCCGCATTTTCATCTGCCGCTTCAATCAGGTTCTGATGCTATTCTCGCGGCAATGCGACGTCGTTATTCAGCGACAGGATACAGGGAGCGATTGATGAAGGCGGTGAGCGCCATTCCGCACTGTGCTGTCGGCGCTGACGTCATAACCGGATATCCGGGAGAGACAGAATCTGATTTTATGGCGACGTTCAGATTGTTGGAAAGCATACCGGCAGCCTATCTGCATGTTTTCACCTGCTCGCTGAGGCCGGGCACACAACTCTCCGGACAGGTGTCTTCCGGACTTCGTCAGAGCGTCTCATCGGCAGTATCACGTGAAAGGAGCCGCCTGCTTCTTGATCTCGCTGAAAAGAAGCAGCGGGAGTATGCATCCTGTTACCTGGGAAAAACGCTTGATGTGCTTTTCGAGGAACACCGTGGAGTGAAAGGCGAAAAGGGCACTGTTTCCGGATATTCTCCGAACTATCTCAGGGTTCGGTGTCATACGGAGAGTTCCGCGCTAGCGACAGATATTGTCGGCAGAGAGCGTAGGGTCATTATAGAAAATATGAACGAAGATTTGATTTTAGAAGGCAGATTTGTAACTTAAACGTCATTTTTGCTGGCATACCGTCTTGTTACGAACGGTATGTTTCGCGATGTTTTAACCCGTGTAAACAGTTCAAACTCATGGCTATTAAATCCCGTATTCGCACTATTCCCGACTATCCCAAGAAAGGGATCATGTTCAGGGACATTACCACGCTTCTGAAAGATCCTGTCGGATTCAGACTGGTTATCGATCAGCTCTCACAGCACTACATTGAAAACGGTGTTGATTTTGACATGATCGTCGGTATGGAGGCAAGGGGTTTCATCATCGGAGGTGCGTTATCCTATACTCTCGGCAAGGGGTTTGTTCCGATCAGAAAGCCGGGCAAGCTTCCGGGTGAGGTTGTCGATCAGGAATATCAGCTTGAGTACGGCACTGATAAGGTTGAGATGCATATAGATGCTCTGGAAAAAGGTTCCCGTGTTCTTCTTGTCGATGATCTGCTCGCTACCGGCGGAACAGCTATGGCCGGGGCTTCACTGGTTGAAAAGGTTGGCGGTGTCATTGCCGAGATGGCCTTTATTGTCAATTTGCCCGATATAGGCGGTCAGAAAAAACTTGAGGAAAAAGGCTACAAGCTTTTTTGTCTGACAGAGTTCGAAGGGGAATGAACCGATGAAAGATACCTTCTTGCGTGCTTTGTTGTTTTGCGTTATCGTTCTTTTCATGATAGGTGGTGCTTGCGGTGGTGTGCTCCATGCCTCAGAAACGGCAGCCCTCTCGCATGCCGCTGTCACGCATGCCCCGGAAACGGCTCACAATCTGTTGCCGCCGGTCTGGACGGTGATCCCTTTTGTCCTGTTGCTTGTCATGATCGCAACCGGACCGCTTTTTTATCACCATTTCTGGGAACACCACTATCCGAAAGTTGCGGTCGGGCTTGGAACGGTTGTCGCACTCTATTACGGCTTTCTGATGGATCATGGTACCCATGTTCTGCTGCATACTCTTGAAGAGTATATCTCTTTCATAGCCCTTATAAGCTCCCTGTTTATCGTTTCAGGAGGTATTCTGATCAAGATAGGAACGCGTGGTCGGCCGGTGGTGAACGGCGCTTTGCTTTTCGTGGGGGCGCTGCTTGCAGACGTTATCGGTACGACAGGGGCTTCCATGCTCCTTATCAGGCCCTTTATGCGCATTAACGAGGGACGAATCAAGCCGTTTCACATCGTGTTTTTCATTTTTCTGGTCAGCAATATCGGCGGAGGCTTGACCCCTATTGGCGATCCTCCTCTTTTTCTCGGTTTTCTGAAAGGCGTTCCGTTTTTCTGGATACTCTCTGAAATATGGCACATCTGGCTGATCACCGTTATTGTTCTGATCGGTGTCTTTATGATTTTCGACACTATTGCCGGCAAGGGAATCGTTCCGAAAGATTTTGGATCTGAAACAGACAAGAAGTTTGAAATTCAGGGTTCCCGTAGCTTTATCTTTCTTGCGGTAATTATTGTTGCAGTCTTTCTGGACCCGGCAGTAATCTCCGGTTTTCCAAGTCTGCAGAAAATGTTTCACGTTCCGTTCGGTATACGTGAGGCCATCATGTTTACCGTTTGTTTTGTGGCATTCAAGACTGCCGACAAGGATGCGATGAAAGGCAATGAGTTCAACTTTGAGCCCATAAAGGAGGTCGCGTTTCTCTTTATCGGAATTTTCGCCACAATGATTCCCGCTCTTGAGCTTATTGGAGCATACGCGCAATCCCATGCAGCTGAATTTTCCGTATCGCGTTTTTACTGGCTTACCGGCGCCCTCTCGGGAGTGTTGGATAACGCGCCGACCTATCTGAACTTTCTGGCAGGATCGATGGGAAAATTCGGTTCTGATATCGGTTCAGTCGAAGCTGTACGAACCTTTGCCGACGGCATACCATCCCCGGTCGCCGCTGATGTCAGTTCAGATGTCTATCTTCTTGCCATATCGGTGGCCGCGGTATTTTTCGGCGCCATGACCTATATCGGCAACGCGCCGAACTTCATGGTCAAAAATATTGCAGAGCAGGCAGATGTCGACGTCCCCAGCTTTGTCGAATATGTGTACAAGTATTCCTTGCCGATACTGGTTCCGGTATTTGCAGTGATATGGTGGGTGTTTTTTAATTTTTAGGAGTAGTGACGGGGAAATGACTAATGACTATTTACTATTGAATAATGGAAGACGGGAATAGGGGTAGTAGGTAGTAGGGAGTAGGTGGTTTCCCTTCTCCAGTCATCTTCGGGCTTGACCCGGAGATCCAGTATTATGTGTTAAGATGGCTTAATCGCTTAATGGCTGGATAGCTGGTTAGCAAGATAGTGCTAAGTGCTGAGGGGGAATGACTAATGTCTAATGACTAGTTACTATTGAAGACTGGTGTTAGGTGTTAGGGTGCTGAGTAGCCATTTAGCTATTAAGCTATCCAGCTATTAAGCTAACCAGCTAACCAGCTATTGAGCCATTTGGCATATTCGTATTATTACACGGGGCGGCATGACTATCGTAACGTAGTCACTGGTCACTGGTCACTGGTCACTGGTCACTGGTCACTGGTTTTAGGTGTTAGGGTGCTGAGTAGCCATTTAGCTATTAAGCTATCCAGCTATTAAGCTAACCAGCTATTGAGCCATTTGGCATATTCGTATTATTACACGGGGCGGCATGACTATCGTAACGTAGTCACTGGTCACTGGTTTTAGGTGTTAGGGTGCTGAGTAGCCATTTAGCTATTAAGCTATCCAGCTATTAAGCTAACCAGCTATTAAGCTAACCAGCTATTGAGCCATTTGGCATATTCGTATTATTACACGGGGCGGCATGACTATCTTTATAGTAGCACGATTCAACAGTTCAACAATTCAACAATATTTTGCCAATGAAAGGATTTATTCAGGCGATACAGGATGGGGAAACGGGAATGGTGTTCAGAAACTCGGTTTTTCTGCCGTTTCATCTCGAGCTGCTCAGTGTATGGATAGGAAAGGAAATGTCTCTTCTTGCTGTGCCGGACCTGTTAACCGATTTTTGTCATGGTAATGGCCAGCTTGCAGTTCGTGAAGGTGATCACTATACCAACATGGTGTTCAGAAAGATTGGCGATCTGCGCAAGGAAATCGGCGCAAATAAAGGACATATCATCCTCAATGCCGGAGAAAAAGATGCTGATATCTTTAAGGAAGAGAACAGACATTACATCAAGATCTTTATGACCGGCAAGCACATCATAGAATTTGAACTTATAGAGGATCCTTTTTATCTGTGATAAATCAGCTACAGAGGCTGTTTCATACGTCTTACTTTTTGTTTTATTAGTCATCCTCTGGCTTGACCCGGGGATCCATCTTCCAATCAAGCGCAGCATGATTGCCACATCAACCCAGTCTGATAGTCGATATTAGTAAACGGGTTACATTGCTCTCTGAGAGAAAGTGAATTCATAGTGGCTGATAATCGTTAAACAGTGCTTTTGAGACAGCCTCCCGTTTCACTCTTCCTCTCCCGCACGATTTTTTCTTGAAATCCCGTTCCGTTATACCTTGAGGCTCTGGCTGACCGCAGACTTGAACTCTTTGGAGATCTTGAACGTCGGAACATTTTTGGCGTCTACCGACACCTTTTCACCTGTTCTTGGATTGCGTGCAAGCCGCTCGTTTTTATAACGGATGTTGAATGATCCGAACCCTCTGATCTCTATTCGCTTTCCGGCTTTCAATGAATCAATAATACTGTCGAAAAGGCAATCAACCACAGATTCCGTTTCATGCTTTGTCAGTCCTGTTCTGTGAGAAATTGTATTAACAAGATCAGCTTTTGTCGTTGTGTTTCCCATAGCGCTTAAGTTATAAGTTTAGATTGCTTTACTTGTCATTATTGTAACCACATTCTTACCGCAACAATTCCTATAAATACCGCAAAAATTTTTCGAAGCATATCTTGTGACAGAGAAGTGGCTATTTTTGCCCCAAAAAAAGCTCCCGCAAAAAGGCCGATCGCTATGAAAACCCCGTACCATAGGTGCTCTGAGGTTATTTTGCCGGCTCTGTAGTACTCGAGGACCCCAAGCAGGCCTACAGGAAGAAGCAGGGCAATCAGGGAGGTAGCATTTGCCGTATGCTGAGAAAAACCCAGAATCAGCACCAGCGCGGGAACAATGATAAGCCCTCCGCCTATGCCGAACATACCGGAAAGAACACCGGCGGCAACTCCCGTAAACAGCATCAGTATCATCTGCATGAAAGGTTTCTCCGGAATCTCAGGTTAAGAACCAGCGGCATCGCTGCCGCCCGCTTCTACAATGGCGTCAATTTCTTCACTGTTCAGGATCTCTTTTTCCATGAGCTCACCGGCAAGAGCGTCCAGCAGGTTCTTATTCTCCTGAAGAATATTTTTGGCGTTCTCCATACATTCCATGATGATATTGCGCACTTCAACATCGATCTGCAGGGCTGTCTCCTCGCTGTATTCCCGTACATGAGAGTAATCTTTGCCCAGGAAAACCTCCTTATGGCCGTTGCCGTAGTTGATCGGCCCGAGCGTATCGCTCATCCCCCAGTTTCTCACCATTTTCCTGGCGATTTCAGTTGCGCGCTCGATATCATTTTCCGCGCCGGTACTTGTCTGGTTGAAAATCAGCTTTTCAGCCGCTCTTCCGCCCAGGGCATAGGTGATCATGGCAATCAGGTTTTCCCTGTCCTGGGTATACCGGTCTTCTTCGGGCAGGTATGCTGTCTGCCCCAATGAACGGCCTCTTGGAATGATGGTAACCTTGTGGATCGGATCAGAGCCCTTGGTGAACTTCGCGACCAGAACATGTCCGGACTCATGATACGCGGTAATCTTTTTCTGCTCATCGGATATATACATGCTTCTCCTTTCAGGGCCCATAAGGATTTTATCACGGGCGTCTTCGAAGTTACTCACAGAAATATCCCTGCGAGCCTCACGGGAAGCCAGCAGGGCCGCTTCATTGATAAGGTTTGCCAGATCGGCCCCGGAAAACCCGGGAGTGCTCTGGGCGATTTTGTCAATGGAGACGTCTTCAGCGAGAGGTGTCTTTCGTGAATGTATTTTGAGTATGGCTACTCTTCCCCGAATGTCAGGTTTGTCGATCATAATCTGACGGTCGAACCTGCCCGGTCTGAGAAGGGCAGTATCGAGTACATCCGGTCGGTTTGTCGCGGCAATCAAAATGACATTGTCTTTTGTCGTGAAGCCGTCCATTTCAACCAGAAGCTGGTTCAGCGTCTGTTCGCGTTCATCATGACCGCCTCCGACTCCGGCACCGCGACTTCGGCCAACCGCGTCAATCTCATCGATAAACACAATGCACGGAGCGTTTTTCTTGGCGGTCTCAAAAAGATCGCGAACCCTCGCCGCGCCCACACCGACAAACATCTCGACAAAATCAGCCCCTGAAATGGAAAAAAACGGAACTTTCGCTTCACCCGCGATAGCTTTGGCAAGGAGTGTTTTCCCTGTACCAGGAGAACCGAGAAGAAGAACCCCTTTAGGAATTTTGCCCCCGATCTGCTGAAACTTTTCAGGGCTCATCAGGAACTCAACCGTTTCTTTGAGCTCTTCTACGGCTTCGTCAACCCCCGCAACGTCTTCAAACGTAACGGAGACATCAAAATCACTCATCAGCTTGGCTCGGCTTTTGCCGAAAGCAAAAATGTTTTTCTGAACACCACCGCTCTGTGAGGACATACGGCGGAAAATGAAAAAGTAAATAGCGGCAAAAATCAGCCAGGGAGCGAAGAGTATCAGAAAGTTATTGAAATCATTTGAGCCTTCCCGAACCTTGATCTCAATTCCTTTTTCAGCGAGAAGATCGACCTGTTCCAGTGAAAATTCAGGTACTCTCGTGGAAAACCGGTCAATCTGTCCGACGCTGCCGTCAATAAGCTGTATCGTCGCCGGACTTTTCAGCATACCTCTCAACACAGCAGATTTATCCGGGGCGGTCTCAACTGTAAGCGAAGCGATCTGATCCTTGCCGAGCACTTTGCGGTATTCATTATAGGAGATCTCTTTCGCGTCGTCCTGAACAAAAAATCTCTGAAAGACAAAGATGAATACCAGAAACAGCATGATATAGATCAGGAATTTCGGGAACCGCTCTT
The DNA here is from genome assembly GCA_016776555.1 of Chlorobium phaeobacteroides. Lineage (GTDB taxonomy): Bacteria > Bacteroidota > Chlorobiia > Chlorobiales > Chlorobiaceae > Prosthecochloris > Prosthecochloris phaeobacteroides_A. The sequence goes on along the minus strand of JADHTF010000023.1, from coordinate 20,980 downwards.
TAGGCGCATTTTCATTGCCTCCTCCTCCAAACCATCCTCCTGGATTAGGCTCCTGATCCTTGACAGGCTTGAATTTATTTGGTGTCTGACGTTTTTTCCTCTCTTTATCGGCCATGAGTATTTGTTTGCTGTTGGAATCAGAATGTAACTTACTTTTTTTAAAGTAATTAAAAGATAAACTACAAGCGAACACAAAAAGTTTATTCTGTTCGCAGGCTGAAAGGGGAAAAGTGACAAGTAACGAGGGGGATAATGGATAATGGATAATGGATAATGGATAATGGATAATGGATAATGGATAATGGATAATGGATAGTGGAAGAAGGGGAGTAGGGGGAATGGATAATTGCGAATGGATAGTGGATAATGAATAATGTAAGAAGAGAAAGTTAGTGCTTGGTTGAAAGCAATGAGCAATGAGCAATGAGTGTGGGATGGCTCAATAGCTGGATGGCGAGATAGCTGGTTGGCTGGATAGCTAAATAGCTAAACAGCTATTCAGCCATCGTAATACCTGACTCCTAACACGTCCCACTCTCCCCTTCTTCCATTACTTCAATTGTCATTAGACATTAGACACTCCCTCGCTCGTCTCTCATCTCTTTCCACTCCCTACTCTCCCTCTCTTACATTATTCAATAGTCAATAGTCAATAGTCAATAGTCATTTGACATGCCCCCCTCCCCCCGTGTGCTATAGGAATAACAGGTTCTTTTTTTTAAATTCATGTCCTTTATATACAACGAACATCAGGGCACCGGGTGTCCTATCAAAGTATTCTCTCACCTCTCTACAGTCTATTATGCAAGCAACTCCAGGTCAGCGGGTAAGAACGAGATTTGCTCCATCGCCTACGGGACACCTCCATGTCGGAGGGTTGCGTACAGCCCTCTATAATTATCTCTACGCGAAAAGTATGGGCGGTGACTTTATCGTCAGGATCGAGGATACCGATCAGGCGAGAAAAGTTGAGGGAGCAGAACGAAGTTTGCTGAACACGCTTGAAGTGACGGGTATTGTCCCTGACGAAAGCTTCATACACGGTGGTAATTTCGGCCCGTATGTCCAGTCCGAAAGGCTTGGTATCTATAGCAAATACTGTGAGCAGCTGCTTGAGCAAAAGCAGGCCTACTACTGTTTCTCCACCGCTGAAGAACTTGAGGCAAACCGCAAGCTTCAGATGAAACAGGGTATGCAGCCGAAGTACGATCGGAAATGGCTTCCCGAAGAGATGGGCGGGAATATGCCGGAAAGTGAAATCAGGAGAAAACGTGAAGAGGGTGCTCCGTTCGTTGTTCGAATGAAAGTGCCCGACTACATTTCCATCATGTTCGAGGATATGATACGCGGTCCTATCGAGTTTGATTCGGCTACGGTAGACGATCAGGTGCTGATGAAATCAGACGGTTTTCCGACCTATCATTTCGCCAGTATCATCGATGATCATCTCATGGAGATCAGTCATGTCATTCGCGGTGAAGAGTGGCTTTCATCCATGCCGAAGCATATCCTGCTGTATGAATTTTTCGGATGGGAGCCGCCCAAAGTGGCTCATCTCCCCCTGCTTCTCAATCCTGACCGCTCAAAACTCAGCAAACGTCAGGGGGATGTTGCAGCTGAGGACTTTATCAGCAAGGGTTACAGTCCGGAGGCCATCATCAACTTTGTCGCTCTTCTCGGCTGGAATGAAGGTGAGGGTTGCGAAAGAGAGGTGTACAGCCTTGATGAACTCAAGGATAAGTTCACTCTTCGCAGAGTCGGAAAAGCCGGAGCGGTGTTCAATGTGGAAAAACTCGGCTGGCTTGAAAAGCAGTATATAAAGGCTCGTCCGGCCAGTGAAATTATCAGCGCGATCAAGCCGCTTCTGCAGGCGGAGCTTGCAAAGAAAGAAACCGGCATGGATGCCGATCGTCTTGTCAGTGACGACTATCTCGGGCAGGTGATTGAACTGATGCGTGAACGGGTGAATTTCGAACATGAGTTCATCTCTTTTTCCCGTTACTTCTATTTCGATCCGGAAGAATTCGATGAAAAAGCCGTTGCGAAACGCTGGGTTGACGATACCAATGAAGTTCTGGGAGAGTTTATCGAGGTGCTTGAAAATACCGCTGATTTCAGCGCGGACAACATCGAGGCCGCCCTCAAGGCTTTTGTGGCACCTCGCGAAAAGAAACCGGCATTCCTGATTCACCCCGTGAGGATTCTTACCTCAGGCGTAGGATTCGGCCCTAGCCTCTATCATATGCTTGAAGTACTCGGAAAAGAAACCGTCATCCGAAGGCTCAGGAAAGGGATCGGGGTGGTGGGGAAGTGACGAGTAACCAGTGACGAGTGACCAGTAGGGGCAGACCCCTGTGTCTGCCCGCGGTGAGCGACGAATGGGGGAGGTGATTGGGGAATGGATAATGGATAATGGATAATGGAAGACGGGTGACGGGTAACTGGTAGGGGCGAAAAATCTTTCGCCCTCACCTGTCAACTTCGTGTTTAGCTATTAAGCTATCCAGCCATCCAGCCCTTTTTACTTTTGCCTTTTGAGCTTTGACTTACACTTGTCCCCCTCTCCTGTCATTCCCGTGCTTGACACGGGAATCCACAGTATCTTATGTAAAACCGTATGGATCCCGGATCAAGTCCGGGATGACTATCTTAACGTAGTCACTGGTCACTGGTCACTGTTCACTGTTCACTGTTCACTGTTCACTGTTCACTGTTCACTGTTCACTGTTCACTGGTCACTGGTCACTGGTCACTGGTCACTGGTCACTGGTCACTGGTCACTGTTCACTGGTCACTGGTCACTGGTCACTGGTCACTTTTTTCACATTTCCCCCCGCTGGTATCATTTTCTTTTTGCAAAATTTCTCGCTATCCTTATATTTGCATTCACGTTTCGAGGACAGATAGCTCAGTTGGTAGAGCAAAGGACTGAAAATCCTTGTGTCGGGGGTTCGATTCCCTCTCTGTCCACAAGGCAAAATCGACGTATCGGTCTCACGATGCCATGCGCTTATCTCATTTCTCTTTTCTCCCCTTCGATTTATACTGTAGATGCAAGAAGCAGGAGGCATCGCTCTGTTCAGTGGCAACATGACGCGAGCGTAAATCTCTTTATGTTTTTCCTATGAACATCACTACAGAACTGGATCGGGATATCTGGCATAATCTTCAGGAGCCCGGTTCCTATGAGTGGTGGTATTTCGACGCGGAAGATGAAGAACAGGGTATTTCCCTTGTCTGTATATGGTTTGCCGGTTTTGCTTTCTCCCCGTACTATATGGAGCACTATCTGGGCTGGAAACAGAACAGACTCGCCATTTCTCCGAAAGCACTCGATTACTCCGCATTCAGCTTTCAACTCTACGAAAACGGACGTGAAAGCATTAATTTCATCAAAGAAGGGCCCTCCTCACTCTTTGAGAGCAGCGGAAACGATATCGATGTCCGCTTTGAGCGTAACCGATTCTTTTATGACTCTCAGCGGCAGTCCTATGTACTCGATGTGGCGTTTGATTTTCCTGCACGCCGCAAGAAAATCGCCGCCAAACTGGTTTTCAGCGTCAGGCACCGGTATTCCTACAGAAAAACAGACGGGAACAACAACGGGAACGTTCCGCATCACGAATGGCTGCTGACGCTTCCAAGAGCGGATGTGACCGGTTCGCTCACCCTTGGCGATACGCTCAGAAAACAATCCCGCACGCTTGAGTTTCACGGAAGAGGATATCATGATCACAATCTCGGTACCATGCCGGTGCATGAATATATCGATACGTGGTACTGGGGGCGGGCATTTTCCGAGGAATACGACCTCATCTACTATATGATTTTTTTTAAAAATTCCGCTTACCGACCGCTTACACTCTGTATGCTGCGCGATAACGGCACCGGAGATCTCACGGTGTATGAAGATCTGCGTATCGACAAGTCAGGGCTGAGGCGCGGTTTGTTCGCTCCTGTACACAACAGGAATCTCGGTTTTTCCTGTGATGATTTTCGTGTCGATATCCGTCAGAGGCAGGTTCTTGATTCAGGCCCGTTTTATCTGCGATACAGTTCGAATATCGTGTTTCAGAAAGGTGGCCTTGAATGCACCTCCCTGAGAGGAATATCGGAATTTCTCAGTCCCGGACGGCTTGAGATGTCGGCGCTCAGGTTTTTTATCCGATGCAGGGTCTGGCGCCACGGGGTCAGGTCTGCGATGTACGGGATGTATAATTTTTTCAAAACCTGTTTGCATTGGATTAAAAGGTAAAAAATTATAAATTCGACCACGTTTGCGTGAAGCCTCTCTCCGCAGCCTGAATCCCTGACAGACAGGGGGGCCTTCGGGAATGCGGATCAGAACACTATTTGCATGCATAGATAGCTTCAATGGCTTCTCTGAGTACATGTGCTTCACAGGAGCACGAAAGTCTTAAAAAAGGAGATAGATCGTAATGGCACAAAACAGTAATTTTAAAAGTCCTAAAAGACTGGATGCGCTGGAAGGCGGCGCTGCCGGTCAATCATCAGGGTCTGTTGCCGGAGGAAAGGCAAGGGGGGGATCCCTTGACGGTGTGGATTTTGAGCGTCGAAGTTTTCTCGGCAAAGCGGTAGTCGGTGTAGGAGCTGTTGTGGCAGCAAGTACACTCTATCCTGTGGTTAACTACATTATTCCACCTCCCGAAAAAGAGGTCAAGGATAAGGACGAGATAGTCGTTGGAAAAGCCTCTGAAGTTCCTGCCGACAGCGGCAAGATATACCAGTTCAACAAGGACAAGGTTATTGTCGTCAATAACGGAGGCACGCTGACGGCTGTCAGTGCGGTTTGCACGCATCTCGGCTGTCTCGTTCAGTGGAAATCCGATGAAAAAAACATCTACTGCGCGTGCCACGGCGCCAGATATACAGATAATGGTCAAATCATCTCCGGCCCTCAGCCATTACCATTGGCCCCTTACAGTGTCAGGGTGGATGGTGATGATCTGATTATTTCAAAAGCATAACGTAACTACTTGAACAACAAGGGAGTCATAAAAGATGGCTGAAGAAAACAAAAATATACAGGCACCTGCATCAAAGCCTTCTGCGGCAGGAAAGCCCAAACCGCCGGCCGCCAAACCGTCAGCTCCGGGCGCCTCAAAACCAGCTGCAGCAAAAAGCGGCGCACCTGCCAAGGTAAAGCCGGCTGCCGCCAAACAGGACGCCGGGAAAAAAGGCGTCTACAAACCGCCTGTACAACGCGCTGAAGCAAATCCTTTCAAAGACACTAAAACCGGAGCTGTCGCCGGATGGCTGGAAGAACGCTTTGCTGTACTGATTCCGGTTATCGCATATCTCAGGAAAAAAGAGGTTCCGAAGCACCGTCTTTCTTTCTGGTACTATTTCGGCGGTCTGGCGATGTTCTTCTTTATGATCCAGATCCTGACAGGACTATTGTTGATGCTCTATTACAGGCCGACAGAAGCAGAGGCGTTCGCTCGATTTGTCTACATCCAGACGGAAGTCCCGTTCGGATGGCTCATTCGCCAGGTTCACGCCTGGTCGGCCAACCTGATGGTGCTCATGGCCTTTATTCACATGTTCAGCACCTTCTTCATGAAAGCCTACCGTAAGCCGCGTGAGCTCATGTGGGTCTCAGGCTTTATTCTGCTGGTGCTGACACTCGGTTTCGGATTTACCGGCTACCTTCTTCCGTGGAACGAGCTTGCATACTTCGCGACCCAGATCGGTACCGAAGTTCCAAAAGTCGCGCCCGGCGGAGAGTTTATCGTAAGACTGCTTCGCGGTGGTGAAGAAGTAGGGGGCGAGACGCTGACCCGTATGTTCGCCATGCATGTCATACTGCTTCCGGGACTGGTCATGCTTTTCCTTTCCGCTCATCTGATGCTTGTTCAGGTTCTCGGTACCTCGTCACCTATCGGCTACAAGGAAGCCGGGCTCATCAAAGGCTACGAGAAGTTCTTCCCGAACTTTCTTGCAAAAGACGGCATCGCCTGGCTTATCGGTTTTGCTCTGCTTATCTATCTTGCAGTCATGTTCCCGTGGGAAACCGGTGAAAAAGTCGATATGCTCGCTGCGGCACCAGACGGTATCAAGCCTGAATGGTACTTCTGGGCACAGTTCCAGCTTCTCAAGGATCTGAAATTTGAGGGCGGAGAACTGCTTGCCATCGTGATTTTGACCGTCGGCGCCATTATCTGGATACTTGTTCCTTTCATGGACAGGAAGGCCTCAAGAGAAGAGAGAAGCCCTCTCTTTACCATCTTCGGTCTCCTTGTACTCGCGTTCCTGCTTATCGGAACGTTCAGGGTCTACCTCGAATACGGCTGGTAGGAACCCTTCCCGACAGAGACAGAACAAAAACGCCCGGCACCCCCGGGCGTTTTTATTTGTAGGAAGAGGGGGAGAAGTGACCAGTGACCGGTGACTACTACGTGAAGATCGTCATGCCGCCCTGTGAAATCCAAACATCTATTTCACGGGGTGATCCGGCATCCATCCTCCCTGAAAGTCATGCCGGACCTGATCCGGCATCCATCCTCCCTGAAAGTCATGCCGGACGTGATCCGGCATCCATGCGGTTTTACAGGAGAAGAACGGATTCCCGTGTCAAGCACGGGAATGACAAGAAGGAACGGCACGGGGTGACAGGCGTTGGGTAGTCATGCCGGACGTGATCCGGCATCCAAGCGGTTTTGCAGGAGAAGAATGGATCCCCGTGTAAGACCTGTGAAATAGATGCTCTGATTTCACGGGTCAAGCACGAGAATGACAAGAAGAAAGAGCACGAGAATGACAGGAAGGGGGAGTCATGCGGCACGACCCCCGAAAAGTCATGCCGTCCTGTGAAATCCAAACATCTATTTTACGGGGTGATCCGGCATCCGTCCTCCCGAAAAGTCATGCCGGACTTGATCCGGCATCCATGCGGTTTTCTTTGCTTGAAAAATACTTTTATATTTTTGTAAAAGGTGACGCCGCTACAGTAATAGTTTGTTATCCGGATGACAGTATCAGGTCAGTACTATATCTATCTACTTGCCAATAGAAAACATGGAACACTCTATGTTGGTATGACCAATGATCTCATTCGCAGAGTGTATGAACATAAGTCTGATTGTATTGAAGGTTTCACCAAAAAGTATGCTGTTCATCGTCTTGTATACTATGAAGTCTTTGCAGATCCTTACAACGCGATCTCAAGAGAAAAGGCCTTGAAAAGCTGGAAGCGGGAATGGAAAATAGCTCTTGTTGAAAAAGGTAACCCTGAATGGGTCGATCTGTACGATTCATTGTCAGGTTTGTAAGTGAAAGGCAATGGATTCCCGTGTCAGGCACGGGAATGACAGGAAGGAGGAGTCATGCCGGACTTGAAGGGCATGTCCCCCGTCAGAAAGTCATGCCGGACTCGATCCGGCATCCATGCAGTTTTACAGGATAAGAGTGGATTCCCGTGTCAAGCACGGGAATGACAGGAAGGGGGAGTCATGCCGGACTCGATCCGGCATCCATGCAGTTTTACAGGATAAGAGTGGATTCCCGTGTCAAGCACGGGAATGACAGGAAGGGGGAGTCATGCCGGACTCGATCCGGCATCCAAACGGTTTTACAGGACAAGAATGGATTCCCGTGTCAAGCACGGGAATGACAGGAGGGGGGAGTCATGCCGGACGTGAAGGGCATGCCCCCCGTCAGAAAGTCATGCCGGACTCGATCCGGCATCCATGCAGTTTTACAGGATAAGAATGGATTCCCGTGTCAAGCACGGGAATGACAGGAGGGGGGAGTCATGCCGCCCTGCGAAATAGAGGCATAGATTTCACGGGGTGATCCGGCATCCATGCAGTTTTACAGGATAAGAGTGGATTCCCGTGTCAAGCACGGGAATGACAGGAGGGGGGAGTCATGCCGCCCTGTGAAATCAAAACATCTATTTCACGGGGTGATCCGGCATCCAAACGGTTTTACAGGATAAGAGTGGATTCCCGTGTCAAGCACGGGAATGACAGGAAGGGGGAGTCATACCGGACTCGATCCGGCATCCATGCGGTTTTACAGGACAAGAATGGATTCCCGTGTCAAGCACGGGAATGACAGGGGGGGGGAAGTCATGCCGGACGTGATCCGGCATCCATGGGGTTTTACAGGAGAAGAATGGATTCCCGTGTCAGGCACGGGAATGACAGGAGGGGGAAGTCATGCCGGACGTGATCCGGCATCCATGCGGTTTTACAGGAGAAGAGTGGATTTCCGTGTAAGATCTGTGAAATAGATGCTCATATTATACACGGGTCAGGTACGGGAATGATAAAAAAAGGCACGGGCAGACACAGGGGTCTGCCCCTACAAGTCACTAATCACCAGTCACCAATCTTTACCCCCTTATTTTCAAGAACGCTCCGGTTTCAAATCCGGCGATGAAGGCATCTTCATGGATAGTTTCCATGGCCTCGATCCATGCTGTGATTGATGTCGGGCGGATCGGCTTTTCGTGCTTTTTCTTTTCCGGCCATGTCTGTATGAGGGTGACGGCAGACAGCCAGGAGATCATCAGCGTGAACCGGGATTCCCTGAACCAGCGTTTGTTATGCTGTTCCTTGATCACAAGAAATGTGCTGGTGTGTATCGTGCCGCTACTGTCGAGAAGTCGTTCGAGCATGGTGGAGAGATACTTTTCCGGATTTTTTACCGTCGCGACAGGCATCTTCAGGGAGAGGAGACTGCTGAAAAGAGCGGCCAGATGTTCCACCGGCAGTTCTTTCAGTCTGCTGTTTTCACCAAACGCCCCGGTCAGCGGTTCGGTGAGAAGGAGGTCGTCGAGAACTCCCTGTGAGACCAGATGATTGCTCTGAAAGAGACGCTCGATCGACTCGATGATAACCCAGAGCATTGCAGCATGGCTGAAGCTGTCCGGTTGTTTCTTCCGCATCCCGAGAGTGGCAGACAGATCAGCAGCGCTGTCCGTCCCGCGCAACAGAGTCTCGAGTGAGGCGGCCCGTTCGATCTTGTCGCAGGCTTTTCTGACAAGGGTGTCCGGCAGGGTGATCTTCTGTCCGGTCAGTGTTCCGTACTCATCGGAGATGTGCCGGAGCAGGTCTGTGAGGGAGGCTTCGAAGAGCGTTTTTCGTTGTGTGGCGCTTACTGTCTCGTCGAGCAGCAGATCGAGGTTCTCTTCTGAGCAGAAGCGGGCGATCTTTCCGTGCAGCGGCGCTAGGCTCATTTCAAGCACGGCCCTGTCGATTGAGCCGAGGCCCGCGCCGTTCAGTTCGTCGCAGAGGCGATCGTAGGGCATCAGTCCGGAAGGACGGACTTCCCTGAAATCAAGGAATACATTGTACCGGTACCCTCCAAGAATAAGAGAGAGCCCCTGTTCACGCAGGTCACTGACCTTCCGGATAAATTCAAGGTTAGAAACATGATCCCTGAAAACCAGGTAGGTGTCATGTTCATGACTCAGCCCGAGGCCGTCGCACAGGGAGCGCTGCTCGATACCGTTGCCGGTCTTGAACCCGACGGAACTGTTGACGTACCCCTTGCGTTCTTCCCACCCGTTATTGTAGGCGACCAGAGTGCGTTCGTCACCTGAACGGTTGGAGTAGCAGAAGATGTTTTCTTCCACCGAACCGTTGTCGGAGTAGACATCGTAGAGGAAGAAGTGTTCCACTTCGGCAAAGAGGTAGCGTTTTTTCAGGAGCGGAAAAACCTCCTTTTCATGCCTTCTGATCAGTCCCTCGTCCGGACTCTCGTCAAGGTATGCCCGGGCGTATTCCATTCCGTATTTTTCGCTGAACCCCTCCACCTGGCCGTGTCCGAACATCGGAAGACCCGGCATGGTCACCATCATCACGCACACGCCGAAATACTTGTCGTCCTTGCCGAACTGCTCTATCGCCGTATCCTCGTCAGGGTTGTTCATGAAATTCACATATCGCTTGAGAATCCCGGCGTCGAATTCAAGTGTGTTCTTGATCAGGTAGCGGTATCCAGCGTTATCCTCTTTTTTCAGCATGTGCATGAACGCGCTGTTGTAGACCCTGTGCATGCCGAGGGTCCGTACAAAGTACCCCTCGAGCATCCAGAACGCTTCGGCCAGCAGCAGCGTGTCGGGAGCTTCCGCGTGGATGCGGTCGACAACCTCCCGCCAGAACTCTTCAGGAATGAATTTGTTGAAATCCTCCATACTCATCGCGCTCGAACTTCTCGACGGTATGCCCGCCGTATGTCCCGGAAGGGGGTACCATAGCCGCTGAATATGTTTCTTGACGAGCACCATGGCCGCGTCGAAACGGATCACCGGGAACATCTTCGCGACATGCAGTATCTGTTGAATCACCGCCTCGCGAACTTCACCGCTCAGAAAGTTCAGCTGAGCGGTGTCGTTCCAGGGCATGGTGGTTCCGTCGTTCCCGTGATAGATGTATCGCGTATCACCGTTTTGATAATCCACCCGCTTGAACGTCACGGCAGCGTCCGATCGATCCCAGTACCCATCCTCGATATAGATGCCGTAACGGGGATCACTGCTCAGGTTCGGGCCGTCATAGGAGTAGGCGTGGAACGGGGGCTCGTGGCGGCTGACAAACCATTCCGGTTTCTCCTTCACCAGCACCGAGTCCAGGCCGGTATGGTTGGGTACCATATCGCTCGCGAGCCGGACACCCCGCTGCAGTGCCCGATGGCGGAGGCTCAGATAGCCGTCGTAACCGCCCAGTTCCGCGGCCACCTCATAGCTGTCCAGCGCATAAGCCGATGAAATGGCATCAGGATTGCCCTGCATCTGTTTGATCTTTCTTGACGCGGGACTTCTTTCCCAGAGGCCGATAAGCCAGAGCGCGGTAAATCCCCTTCCGGCGATCGCGTCAAGTTCACTGTCCGGAATATCCTGCAGCCGCCGGATCGGTCGTTTGTACATTTTGCTCAGCTGGTCAAGCCAGACAAAGGTGCTTTTGGCGAGCATGATCACTTCCGGCATCCATGAGGAGTCGACCGAATAGTTCTCCGGTGCGTCCTCGAGATCGCTGTAGGATGGCGCCTGGGCATGTTTTTCAAAAAAGGTGCCATGCTTTTCCATGCTGTCACGGCCGGTCTTTTCAAAGAAAAGCCAGGTATCTTCGTCCTGTATAAGGCTGATGCTGCCGTCGATCATTTCCAGAAGGGGAGTGCCTTCGAGGAGCGCGCCCCAGTGCATGGAAATATACCGCAGCTGCTCGAGTAGCGAGTTCGGACTATGGCGAATCGGTCGGGTGAGCAGCTCGGCTGGATCGATATTTTCCGGGCCAATCGGGCCCATTGCCTTGAGCGAATGCAGAAATGTCTTCACCACGGTCTGGTATGACGTGCTCTCCCTGAGCTCTGTATCGGAAAGCAGAAAGCCGAACTGGTCAAGCGCGGGATTCTGGTTCTGCAGCCAGACAAAAAGACTTTCTTCCAGTACAACGTGCCGGTTCACAGCTTTAGCCAGATACGCCCCATCAGTCACCTTACCCTGGAACACTCCCGGAGGAGGAAACAGGGTGATAAAATCTTTCATATATGCGGAGAGCGAGGCTTCGTCCAGTTTTTTTCCGGCAGCCATTTCAACCTCTCCCGGCAAAGCGGGGTTGTTTTTCAGGACGATACGGCTCATGATCAGGTGAGCGGCTGCGTGCAGCAGTTTCATGGCGTGAAACTGCGCGGGAAGCAGCAGCCGGACATCATCGCCGTAACGCTGTCGCAGTCTCCTGTTGATCCTGTTTGTCTGTTCTTCTGCCAGCTTGAGAGCGACACGCTTATCTGTCGGGATTTCAGGAAGCCACTCTTCAGGAAGCGCTATGCTCTCAAGTGCCTCACGGGAGATATAAAAATGTTCCTTCTGCAGAGGAGTACGGGTCAGTGCAAGATCTGTCTGTTCTGTCATTGCAAGTAAAAAAGTGTGCTTGAGGAATTCTTGAATACCATCTGCCAACGATCATTGACTAAGGTAAGCAATTTCCACGAAAACCGGGCCGTGGCAATGGAGGGGAAGAGGGGAAATGGGAAATGACTATTGAAACAATGGAAGAGGGAACGTTAGTGCTGAGTAGCCATTTAGCTATTAAGCTAACCAGCCATCCAGCCAGTTTGACTTTTGACATACACTTGTCTCCCCCCCTCCTGTCATTCCCGTGCTCTTTTTCCTGTCATTCCCGTGCTCGACCCGTGAAATATGGGCATCTATTTCACAGGTCTTACACGGGAATCCACTCTTTTCCTGTAAAACCGCATGGATGCCGGATCACCCCGTGAAATAGATGTTTTGATTTCACAGGGCGGCATGACTCTCCCTTCCTGTCATTCCCGTGCCTGACACGGGAATCCATTCTTTTCCTCCAAAACCGCATGGATGCCGGATCACGTCCGGCATGACGCTCTGGGAGGATGGATACCGTATCACCCCGTGAAATGGATGTTCATATTTCACAGTGTGTAATATTCGTATTATTACACGGGACGGCATGACTACCCAACGCCTGTCATTCCCGTGCCGTTCCTTCTTGTCACCCCCGTGCCGTTCCTTCTTGTCACCCCCGTGCCGTTCCTTCTTGTCACCCCCGTGCCGTTCCTTCTTGTCATTCCCGTGCCTGACACGGGAATCCATTCTTTTCCTGCAAAACCGCATGGATGCCGGATCGAGTCCGGCATGACGCTCTGGGAGGATGGATGCCGGATCACCCCGTGAAATCTATGCCTCTATTTCACAGGGCGGCATGCCCCCCCCCCACGCCTGTCATTCCCGTGCCGTTCCTTCCTGTCATTCCCGTGCCTGACACGGGAATCCATTCTCCTCCTGCAAAACTGCATGGATGCCGGATCGAGTCCGGCATGACGCTCTGGGAGGATGGATGCCGGATCACTTCGTGAAATGGATGTTCATATTTCACAGTGTGTAATATTCGTATTATTACACGGGACGGCATGACTATCTATCTTAACGTATTCACTGGTCAGCATTTTTTCTGTTTGCATTTCCATGAAATTTTGTATTTTAATTAGGTGTTTGTCGTTACCACTATCTAACTCAACGATGAGCATCAGACCCTGAAAAAAAGCTACTCTACATACACAAATTAACTGCAGTTATGGGACTGAAATGGCGGAGCTGTATGCTTTGCGCTTATTATTTGCAATTCGCTGTAATTGTTTTGTAAAAAAGTGTATATTTCTCACCAAGCACAATTCTATTGTTTTTCCAGGCACGAAGCAAGGTTGTACTTATATGTATAACCTGATGTTCCCATCTGAAGGTATAGCCGTTTGCTGCGCTGATTATAGTAACTTTGTAACCGAATCAGGAACCATGAAAAATACCTTCACGCGTTTCATCGCACTGCTGCTCGTCGTCCAGATTTTCATTTCACCGCTGCTCTCTGTAGCCGCTTTTGCCCAGCAGCCGTATAGTTCTTCTTCAAGTTACCTCTATTCGACGCCATCAAAAGGCTACCAGAACTATAATCAGCAGCAGCAGGCGATGCCTGGATACGGTATGCCGCAGGATACCTATTTTACCGACAGTATGGGAAACATTCTCATGTATGTCAATGTGCTTGGTGAGGTATATAAACCAGGTCAGCATGTCGTTCGTCAGGATTCCGATGTTTCCTCTGTACTCTCTCTTGTTGGTGGCCCAAAAGACGACGCGAACCTGAAAAAAGCAAAACTGCTGCGCTACAAACCTGATGAAGACGGCAATCAGACCTATCCGATCAATCTCGAGAGTTATTTCGAAGAAGGCGACCGCACCGGGTTTGTCGAACTCAAGCCAAACGACACGCTCGTTATCCCTGAAGACAAAGGCCTCGACACCAACATGGCGCTCCGCATAGCAGCACTCATCGTCTCTGCAGCAAGTGTTTATTCCATCGCCACGAGATAGGGAAGAGAAGTCGGAAGGAAGAAGTCAAAAGTCAAAAGGAAGAAGGAAGAATGGCGGAAGCCGGAGACCGGAGAGACGAGAGAGGGAGTAAGGAAGCCAGAAGTTAGAATCCAGAAGCAGGAAGGGGCGAGAGAGCGAAAGGGCGAAGGGGAGATGGGTAGTAGGATAGTGCTGAGCAATGAGTCTATTTAAGTGCTGAGTACTGAGTACTGAGTGCTTAGTTCTGAGTTCTTTGTGGGGAGGGGAAATGACTAATGGATAGTGGATAATGGATAGTGGATAATGGATAGTGGATAGTGGATAGTGGATAGTGGATAATGGATAGTGGATAATGGATAATAGGTAATGGATAATAGGTAATGGATAATAGGTAATGGATAATAGGTAATGGAGAACTGGGGACAGGTGATTGAGTAGACTCATCGCTCATCGCTCATTGCTCATTGCTCAGTACTATTTTGGTGACCAGCTATTTAGCCATCCAGCCAACCAGCCAGTTTGATTTTTTTTGTCATTCTCGTGCTTGACCCGTGAAATCTGAGCATCTATTTCACAGGTCTTACACGGGAATCCATACTCCCCCTCTCCAGTCATTCCCGTGCTTGACACGGGAATCCATTCTTTATATTGGAAGTATTTATTCATGGATGCCGCATCACCCCGTGAAATAATACGAATATTACACAGGGTGATGCCGCATCCATAGTGGCTGTCAAGAAAAGATGGATCCCCGGGTCAAGCCCGAGGATGACTTTTTTATCTTTTCCTTAGCACTTAGCACCTAAGCACAATATCCCTCATCAGAACATCGAACAAACGAACATCGAATAGAACGAACATCGAAAAAACGTATGCCGAATAACGATCCGAATCAATTCGAACAGGAAATAAACATTCAGGAGCTGCTCCAGGTTCTCTGGCAGAACCGGCTGATCATCGGAGCGGTGACCGGGGTTGTTCTTGTACTGGTGATGCTGTACCATTTCTCGGCGACTCCCGAGTATCGATCGACGTCAGTCGTGCTCATCAAATCCGACAAGGGCGGGATGAGCGAGATGATCAACCCTTTCGAGTCCATGACCGGTTTCGAGCTGCAGAACGACATCGAACTTGTCAAGTCGTTCCCTCTGGCCGAAGAGGTTGTCAGAGAGCTCTATGCCCGTAAAGATCGCGATTCGCTTCAGCTCTTTGGTGAAAGACGGTACATTTCCCCCATCGGTCATCTTTTCAGCTGGATGCGCTTCGGCACAAGAGAGAAGGAAGAGAAGGAGTATGATATCAGGATGCGTGAATACGCGACAGCCTTGCAGAAACGGATTTCCGTCAGCAACTCTCGTGATACTGATATTCTTCAGGTATCGGTGTCCAGTCCTTTCCCCGATGAAGCGGCTTTGCTGACCAACGCAATCTGCCGCTCCTACATGCGTAAGGACATCGAGTGGAACGCCGATCAGGCTATGTCGGTCAAGGAGTTTGTCAGTGATCAGCTTGCCAGTCAGCAGAAGGAGATCGGGGAGGTTGAAAACCAGCTCTCTTCCTACATGAAGAAGCAGAACATCTACGAACTGACAGGCAACGCGGAAAAGCTTCTTGAAAAACTGGTTGAGGCGGAGTCACGGTATAATGATGCCCAGGCGGAGTGCAACATCCTGAAAAATCGGCAGGACTACCTGATCAACAAGTTGTCGGCGGAAGAGAAGGCCTTGAGCGCGAAAATCGCCAAAAATGTGGATCAGCAGTCCCGTGAGCTCAAGGAGCGTATCAAGCAGGAAGAGAAGCAGCTTATCGCCATGGCCGGAGAGGCCGGAACGCAGGATGCCGGCTACCTTGCCAAAAAGCAGCAGCTTGACATGTTCAAGCAGCGGCTGCAGGAACTTACCAGCAACACGATTGCCGGTGAACTGGCGTTTGCCAGCAAGGCGCGTCAGTACCAGTTCGACCTTATTTCAGAACAGCTGCAGACAGATGTTCGCCTTGCGGAACTGAAATACATCGCTCAGGAGTTCCAGCGTTCCAAGAACTACTATGAAAGCCAGCTCAACCGGCTTCCTCAGAAACAGCTCAATTACGCCCGTCTGCAGCGTGACAGGGAGGTGCTCAACAACACCTACACCTTCCTGAAGGAGAAGCTCGAGGAATCCCGGATCAAGATCGCTTCCGAAGTGGGCAAGGTGGTGATTGTCGGCGCGGCATTTCCTCCCATAGAGCCTGTCGCTCCGGATCTGAAGAAAAACCTGCTTATCGGTCTTATTCTCGGACTCGGACTTGGCGGCGCGCTGGTGTTCGTCCGTGAAATGCTCGACCACTCCCTGAAGGATGATGCCTTTCTCGAGGACCACGGCTATACCCCGCTTGCCGCGATCCCATATGTGGGAGATGAAAATGAAAGCGACCTTCAGGATTCACTCAAAAAATCCATCAGGCAGCTGAGCGACAGCATTCCCGGTTTCGGCGCCAGCAGCAACGGAAAAGATGCAAGCCATGTGAAAATGAACAGCAGCGGCAAGTCGGTTCCTTCGACCAGAGAGAGTAAACCGCGGCTTATGGCGGACAGCCTCGCATCCCCGTTCGCCGAAGCGTTTCGTGACCTGCGGACCAATCTTGTGTTTTCCCGGGCAGACCGGAAACTGAAATCCATTCTGGTGACCGGCACCGAGATCAGTGAAGGAAAGTCAACTGTCTGCGCGAACCTCGCGTTTGCCTTCGCGCTGAGCGGCAACCGCGTACTTATCGTGGACTGTGACCTTCGCCGTCCCAGTCAGCACCGGATCTACAGTTGCAAAAAGACGCCCGGGCTCTCGGATTATCTTGCCGGAGTCGAGGACGATGCCGATGCGCTGATCCAGTCGACCATGCATGAAAACCTTTTCATTCTTCCGGCGGGCAATAGCACGCCGAGCCCCAACGAACTGCTCGGATCGAACAAGATGACCGGTCTGGTAGAGCGTCTTGAAGAAGAGTGGGACTATGTGATTCTCGACACGCCGCCTATGATGCTGCTCAGTGACGCCGCACTGATCTCCAGAGCCGCCGACGGCATTCTCATGGTGGTACGAATGGGCTACACCAACAGAAACCTGCTCAAAGAGGTGCAGAAACTCGATCATATCAGAAAACAGATGCTCGGCGTAGCCATCATCGGCCCATCAGAAAAAGCAGGGTACGGCAAATACGGCCGCTACTACGGCCGCTACGGCTACAAAGGCTACTACAGCTACAAAACCTACAGCAGCTACATGGAACCCGAAAAGACCAAGGGATGATTTGTATATAGCCCACAGATTACACAGATTTCCACTGATAATCCCTGAACTGATAATCCCTGAATCTATGCTACGCACTGCCACGAGCATTATATTGCTTCTCCTGTTGTTTGCGGCGCACCCTGCGGGCGCGGCAGAACAGCAGGACTTGATCGACCGTTTCGACATAACAGCCGGAACAGCAATTTCCTTGGATTCCGAGCCTCCGTTCTGGATGTGGGCGAACCGGGACGGCATTATTCCTGACGACACCGGAACTACATCGTTCACCCGCCTGCAGCTTGGAAAAGAAGCCGACGACTACAAGCGGTTCGACTGGACGTACGGTCTTGATGTGACGGCAAGGAGTTCGGGCGATTCCGATGTGCTGTTTACCGATGCGTATGTCGGGCTCAAGTTCAGCGATCTCCATCTGACACTCGGCCGCAAAAGCGAGTTTTTCGGGCTTGCCGACAGCCTCCTCACCGTCGGTCCGGAAGCTTACAGCCGTAACGCGCCGCCCATCCCGAAAATCGCCATATCCACCAACGGGTTTGTCGATGTCGCCGACTGGCTTGGAGTCAATGCCTACTTCGCGCACGGATGGTTGGGCAGTGAGCATTATGTGCCTGATGCCTACCTGCATCAGAAGTATCTCTACCTGAAACTTGGCAGTACGGTTCCTGACGAGGGCGTCAATTTTCTTGCCGGCATCCACCACCTCGCAGAGTGGGGTGGCGCGGGACAGCCATCCAGGTTCAAGGATTTTCTCCGCATTCTTGTCGGAAAGAGCGGAGACGAGAGAGCAACGAAGAGCGATCAGAAAAATGCGCTCGGCAACCATCTCGGCTCAATCGAATACGCACTGCAGTTCAAAGGGTATTCCCGCGACTGGTACCTCTATGTTCAGACGCTGTTCGAAGACGGCAGCGGCCTGCGCTTCTGGTATCCTGCTGATTACCTCGCCGGCCTTTCCCTCATCAGCAAGGAACCCTCGGACCACTTCAGACGATTCAATGTCGAATACATTGATACCCGGAGCGGCGGCAAAAACCCTGCCGAACCCGATAACTACTTTACCAACGGCACTTACGGCGGCTGGGTGTATGAGGGGTGGGGAATCGGCCACCCGTTCATCAGATTTATCTCCCTCGCACCGCTCAACCGTATTACCGGTGCCAACGCATCTCTGATGCTTCGATACGGAGATATGCTCAATCCGCTTCTGCGTGTGGCCTGGGTGCGGAACTCAGGCAGTTTCAGCGCCCCCCTTGAAGGGGAGGAACAGACCTATCTCGTTTCCCTTGACGTTACCAATATGATGTACCTCAGGGATGGCTGGTCGCTTACCCAGCAGCTGAGCATCGATACCGGAAGCGGGAGTGAGCTGAATCCGGGTCTGCTGCTGACGGTGACAAAATCGCTGCTCTGAACTATGGCGCAACTGTATGCATGATGTCGCGATGTCGCGGATGTTTTTCATGCCTCGATGATCTATCCGCCCATCATCAGTGCTGGAGTATCGGGCGCACTGGTGCTGAGCAAGTCTTGGCACGGCAAGCGCTCATTCGACGGTCATGACGGGATCCAGATGCTCATCGCAGCCGTTCCGGCGTTCGCCGCAGGGCTGACGGAGGATTTTATCAAACGCGTGGGTGTGAGTGAGCGGCTTCTTGCAACCATGCTCAGCGGACTTCTCGCTGCCATGCTCACCGGGTATGCCATTACCCGCAGCGACATTCCCGCTCTTGACGCCGTTTTTTCGTTCATGTCGTTCTCTGTCGCGTTCACAGCATTTGCGGTGGGCGGGGCAGCAAATGGCGTAAACGTCATCGACGGCTTCAACGGACTCGCAGGCGGTGTGCTGATGATCTGCTTCACGGTGCTCTGCCTCATTGCTCTCTGGGTCGGTGGCTTTGTGCTTGTGCAGATCTGTTTTCTAATGACCTTATCGGTGGCCGGATTCATGGCGGTGAAGAAGGAGAAGACGAAGAAAACCAATAAGAGAGGACGTTGGTAATGGGTAATGGGAGGTGGACTCCCTTCCATTGCCTGTTGCCATGAAAAGGTGAGATGGAGGAAGGAAGCTGGAGGCCGGAGACCGTTTTCGAAAGATCGAATCGGTGAGAGGGCACAGTTATCCTGAATAATTCACCGAGGGAAGAAAAAAAGGCGCACAATGACGGGAAACTTTTCTTTTTCTGTAATTTCCGAGCCTGACTACACGGGAATCCATCGCCTTTATTTCGAGGCAAGTGAAGCACTATCAAAAAATGCAGAGCTGTTTTTAATCTTCTTTTTGACTTTTTACCTTTGACTTTCTTCGTTGATGGATGCCGGATCAAGTCCGGCATGACTGTATGTGGTTTTGTTCTGATTCCGCTCGTTGTTGTCTCCCACCACCAATATGTGAATAATAGGAGAACCCTATGACGCCGTTATATTTCGCACCTATTCCGCTCTTCGCACTCGTCTCCTGGAGCACCCTGTTTGCCGGAACAACGGCTGACGAGGCTGCGATCAGCCTGCCGTTTGCGCAATACACAGGGGTGTACCTTGTGGCATTGGCGGTTTCCTACGTCATGATCATGTTCCTCGCGTCGCATGCCGAAAAGCTCGGTTTCATCGACCATCCGGACGGCAAACGCAAGATACACACCGTCGCGAAGCCTCTTGTCGGAGGTATCGGTATCATCACCGGCGTTCTGATCACCATGCTGCTGTTCATGCCGTTCTGGCAGAATCTGGGCCTCATTGTCGCGATGCTCATGATCCTTGCCATAGGCGCGATCGACGACCGGCACGATGTCAGTTTCAAGATCCGTTTTCTGGTGCAGACCGGCGCGACCGCATCGATCATGTATTTCGGTGGCACGGTTCTTCATTCATTCGGTAATCTGTTCGGCTTCGGCGTGATCGAGACCGGCATGATTGCCTGGCCGATCACGCTGTTCTGCGTTATCGGTGTCATCAACGCGGTCAACATGACCGACGGTCTCGATGGTCTGGCCGGCGGAACCTCGCTCGTCGCCTTCAGTGCGTTCGGGATGCTTGCCTGGCTGAACAACCAGCCGGAACTGACCGCCATCAGCATCGCCTTTGTCGGAGCGCTTGCAGCGTTCCTTCGTTTCAACTGGCATCCGTCGAAACTCTTCATGGGAGATGCAGGAAGCATGAGCCTCGGTTTCGTGCTGGCTTTCTTCGCTATCGAGGTAACCCAGAAAACAGGAACTGTTGTTTCTCCCGCAGCCGCCCTTCTGGTTCTGGCGCTGCCCATTACCGATACCATTACCGTGATGGTTAAACGAGTGTTGAAAGGTCAGAGCCCCTTCCATCCCGACAAGACCCATCTGCACCACGTCATCAAGGCAATGGGCTTCAATCATCGGAAGGTGGTCGTGTTGATTATAGGTTTGACCACTGTTTCGTCATCCATCGCCGTTGTCGGGACGCTCATGAATATTCCCGATTACTTCTTCTTCGTCACGTACCTTTTCTGCTTCACCGTCTACTTCGTCGCATCCTACAAGCTCAGAACCATCTACCGCTATCTCATTATCCTCCGCCAGCAGAAGGTGTTCAATATAGATTTAGGAAAAGTGCTGCGATAGCGGCGCGCATCGCCGAGTTCCGAGCAACGAGCAATGAGCAACGAGTGAAGAAAAATACGGAGTGCAGAACAGTGCTTAGCAATGAGTGATGAGAGCCGTGTATTAAGCGATGAGCGATGAGTAGTGAGTCAAGAGAGATGAGTGTAACGGTAAAGAGCTTACTCATAATCAAGTACAATCATACAAACATGAATATGTGTTAAGGACTTTAATTAGTTTGATGAATGATGGTGTTATGGTTTATACTCGTT
>JADHTF010000022.1 GCA_016776555.1 Chlorobium phaeobacteroides | reverse complement strand
ATACTGCAGGTAGATACTTCCGGCCACCAGCAGTACATGGAGAAGAACCGATACGGCAAAAACTGTGAAAAAACGGTGTGTTTGCGTGTTCCGTTCGTCACGATTATTCATTCTCATCCAGATTATTCGCATCTTTGGCCGGAAGAGTTCCCGGCTCAGTAACCATCCCTATCTTCTCTATCCCTGCTTCCCTGATCTGAGCCATAATAAACATCACAAAACCATAGGAGAGTGATTTATCCGCTTTCAGATAGACCTCTTTCACAGCATTGATATCGATAATTTCCGGAAGGCTTTCAGCCAGCTCTTCAGGCGCGAGCTGAAAAGCGTTGATAAAAACCTGACGTTTTTCATCAACGCTGACAATGAGTGCCTGTGGCTCTACATCCATCTGTTCATGAGATGTCTCCGGAGTTTCAACCTTTACGCCATGTACCATCATGGGAGCAGTCACCATGAAAATGATAAGCAGTACCAGCATCACGTCTACAAACGGAGTGACATTAATTTCACTCAGAAGCCTGCTTCCCCCCCGCGCCCGTCCTCTTCCATCAGCCGAGTTCATTGACAAACGATTTAATGAATTCACCGGAAAAATCATCCAGATCCCTCTCAATCTGATTGATCTGCTGGGTAAGGTAATTGTACGCGATAGCCGCCGGAATTGCCGCGGCAAGACCTGCAGCAGTTGCAATCAAAGCTTCTGCAATCCCCGGAGCAACAGTCGCAAGTGACGCAGACTGGGTAACCCCTATGCTCATAAAAGAATTCATAATTCCCCAGACGGTACCGAACAGACCGATAAACGGAGCGGTATTGCCGACTGTCGCGAGAAAAGGGACGTAACGGGAAAGACTTTTTGACTCCTCATTAACCTCCCGTCTTACCGCTCGCGCTATGCGTTCCTCACTCCTCTCCGAGTCCTTCAGTTCACCGAGAGCCCGATACTCCAGGTAGCCGGCTCTGAAAACACGGGCAAGAGAACCGTTTCTGTAGTTTTCTGTCTCTCCGAAAACCTTGTCAACATTGGAGACATCAAAAAAGTAGTGAAGAAAACCTCTTGATTCAGACATCGCTCTGCCTATGAAGCGAGCCTTCATCATAATAATGGTCCAGGAAAACACGGAAAACAGCAGCAATACAGCGAGAACAAACAGCACAACCGGCCCTGCGTCGGCGATCAGAGAAAGAAAACCGATTCTGGATGTAACCATAGGTATCTGGAATTTATTCGTTCAACTTACTCCGTTCACATGTTCTGGGAAAAGAAAAAAGCAAGCGCACAACCGGAAAGAGCACAAAATGTATTGACCACGTCATTATTAACAAGGTGATACCCTTTGATCAGCTTGTTTTTCACTGCAGTTCCATCGTTTCGAAAACTGTGTGTCCTTTCGGTTACCTTCTCCCTGACAGGATCAAAATACTGCGCCTGAATCGTAGCGCCAAAAAAACTGTCAACGAAACTTGCGAGAAGTCCGGAGAGACCGATAAGCAGGAATGAGTTGACAATCCCGAAGTCAGTAAGCCACTCCACCTTCATCACTATTGCACTCGCACAGATCAACAGTGCACCGGCAAAAGCGCCAAATGTTCCGGGAAACGAAACCCCTCCTGATGTCCCGACAGGTACGGATTTCATGGTAGTTATAAGCCTTGCTTTCGGATTCGGCCACATAGTGCCGATCTCCGTAGCCCAGGTATCGGACTGCACAGCGGCCAACGTCCCAAGATAGGCAAAAAAATATGCAGGATCATCGGTCAGAGAAAAGACAATCATGATGATCCATGCTATTCCCCCGTTGGCATAGACCTGAGCGGCGTCTCTCTGAGAGCCCTTTTCAAAAACCAGATCAAATTTCGCTTTTCTTTTTCTCCCGAGCTTTGAAAGCACCGAAGAGAGAAGATAAAAAGTAAGCAGCGGTACTGTCCAGACAAGACCGCCAACGCCAAAGATTGTCGTTCCAAGCAGAAATGTCGCCGTTGCGCCACTGTTGTTCAGGAATTTAACCTTGATAGAAAACAGGGCGAGCAGCAAAGCCAGAAGTCCTCCGATGAGAAAATGCGAAAGAAGCCATTCCCCGTCCATATCGATGATATAGAGCACATAGGAGACGGCAACAGGAATCAGAAAATTATCAACACCGGAGGAACTGAGCGCTTCAACAGCCGTCGCGATCATCGCAAGAAGCAGGGCGAGTGCCAACAGCTGAAACCATGGCGCAGATACCAGTCCGTCTCCAAAAAAATCCCTGAACACAAAAAGGCTGGCGACAATCAGCGAAAAACTCACGCCAAACATGGTCAATGAGCCCTCTACTGTTTTCCTTGACTTTGTGAGGTTTTCAATATGAACCTTTCCAAGCGAGGACCCGACGAGTGAGGCTAATGAATCGGCAATCCCTGCAACAAGCACCGATGTCCGCAATATCCAGAGATGGCTATCCCAGAGACAGAGTGCGAGAAAAATAAACGCGACAGGTAAAAGAACCGGCCCGTAACCGGATGCAAGGCCATCCTTCGCCTCTTTTTCGCTCTTGTCATGAAGAATGTGGAAAAGGCCGAAATACTTACTGAACCCGTTAATAACGACGAAAATCACCCCAAGCAAAACCGGATAAAAATTATCCAGGAAACAGACGGGAAGAAAAAACAGAATGAATCCGAGACTGAAATGAAGAATTTTCCTGAGAACAAAACCGCTGACAGAAAACTGTCTGACCAAAAGCTCAAAGAAAAGCAAAAACAGGATCAGAATGCCCAGCAACAATAAAAACATGGGTAGATCCTGCGGTGAAGGGGGAGACAAAAAAAACATACTCCGTGGTTTCAGGTTACATAGCTCTCAACAGAAAAGATAGCTTATAAAAGTATAAATTACGCAATAAAAAACTGTATAACAAAACCTTCAGCAGACAACTATGTAACAAAAATGAAACATTTTATAGCACTATCAACACGATTTTCAACCTTACGAGCTGTTTTTACCCTATCGTTATCCGGCAGAAACTTTTCCTGGGAGCACAACGGCAGAATTTGCTAAAAAAACAGCAAATTGTTATATTGTAAAAACATTATCTTTGTTAATTCATTACAGCTTTACAGCTGAACAGTTATTACCTGCATGCCTGCATGTTACAAACATAGTAGCAAAAGCGCTGTTCAAGCCGAAACGTCATCTGGTGCCCGGCTTGAAATCAAAAAATCTTTCTGCTGCAAAACAGCTGATTCCTCCATTTGCAGGATCGGAAAGCTTGTGCCTGTGATTACAGTACAAGTGGGTATTCTACTGCCCTGAACGGCTACCCGGTCCCAAGTCCAATTTCTGCCTTCTTGATAAAGAACAATCAATTTCATTGGCTCTGGGAACGGCTCAGCCAGGGGATGCATTGTTCATTCAATCATGTAAAAAAACAGCTCATGAGATCCGATACCATAAAAAAAGGGTTTGAAAAAGCCCCCCACAGAAGCCTTCTGAAGGCTACAGGCGCTCTATCGTCAAACGAAGACTTCAACAAACCGTTTATCGGCATCTGCAACTCGTTTATAGAGCTCATACCCGGTCATGCCCATCTTCAGAAACTGGGACAGATCGCCAAGGATGAAATCAGAAAAGCCGGAGGCGTTCCCTTTGAATTCAATACCATAGGTGTGTGTGACGGTATCGCGATGGGGCATCTTGGCATGCGTTACTCCCTGGCAAGCAGAGAGCTGATCGCTGACAGTGTCGAGACCGTAGCACAGGCACACCGCCTTGACGGCCTTGTCTGTATTCCCAATTGCGATAAAATAACGCCGGGAATGATGATGGCCGCCGTCCGCATGAACATTCCGGTTATTTTTGTTTCAGGTGGACCGATGAAAAAAGGCCGCACCCCTTCCGGGGAAACAGTTGACCTCATTTCGGTTTTTGAAGCTGTCGGCCGTCACAGTACAGGGGCGATAAGCGAAGAGGAACTTGGCGTCATAGAAGACCATGCCTGCCCCACCTGCGGTTCCTGCTCCGGGATGTTCACGGCAAACTCCATGAACTGCCTTTGTGAGGCGCTCGGTTTCGCCCTTCCGGGAAACGGAACAATACCTGCCGTAGACCCCAGACGACTGGAACTGGTCAGAGAGGCTTCCCGGCGCATCATCGATCTGGTTGAAAAGGATACTAAACCACGGGATATTCTCTCCCGGGAGTCATTACTCAACGCCTTTGCTCTCGACTTCGCGATGGGCGGCAGCACGAACACCATCCTCCATACACTGGCCGTTGCCAATGAAGGCGAGGTTGTGTTCGATTTTTCCGAACTCAATGATCTTTCCGCAAAAACACCCTATATCTGCAAGGTCAGTCCTGCCACACAGAATGTTCATATTGAGGATGTCGACCGGGCCGGAGGTGTTTCCGCGATCTTGAAGGAACTTTCCAGAATCGACGGTCTGCTCGACCTGACGAGACCTACCGTCACAGGAAAAACCCTCGGGGAAAACATCGAGCAGGCCATTATTACTGACAGCTCTGTCATCCGGACCGTTGCATCCCCTTATGCCACGACCGGCGGCCTCGCGGTTCTTTACGGCAATCTTGCTCCCGAAGGAGCTGTGGTAAAAACCGGTGCCGTCAGTGAATCGATGATGAACCATACCGGCCCCGCAAAGGTCTATGAGTGCCAGGATGACGCCCTGACAGGCATCATGGAGGGAGATGTCGTTGCCGGCGACGTCGTGGTCATCCGGTATGAAGGACCAAAGGGCGGCCCCGGAATGCCCGAAATGCTCTCCCCTACCAGCGCGATCATGGGTCGGGGCCTCGGAGAGTCTGTCGCGCTTCTGACCGACGGCCGTTTCTCGGGGGGGTCAAGGGGGGCATGTGTCGGTCATGTATCTCCTGAAGCTGCAGAAAGAGGACCGATTGCGGCTGTCCGGAACGGAGATATGATCACCATCGATATCCCGAACAGAACCATGTCTGTCGATCTCCCGGATGCCGCCATTAAAGAAAGACTTGCGCAAGTACCGCAATTCGTTCCGAAAATCACTACGGGCTACCTGTCAAGGTACGCACAAATGGTTACTTCGGCCAATACCGGCGCGATATTGCAAAACCCGGTCTGTAAAAACAATAAACAACGATAACTCATGCATACATCCGGTCAAATAATGAACGGCTCTGAAATACTCTTTGAATGCCTGCGCCGGGAACATGTCGAATACATTTT
This sequence comes from Chlorobium phaeobacteroides, assembly GCA_016776555.1. Taxonomy (GTDB): domain Bacteria; phylum Bacteroidota; class Chlorobiia; order Chlorobiales; family Chlorobiaceae; genus Prosthecochloris; species Prosthecochloris phaeobacteroides_A. The sequence continues at coordinate 25,660 of JADHTF010000022.1, read as the reverse complement.
CGGCTATCCGGGCGGAGCCCTCCTGAAGGTCTATGAAACGCTCCACGACGTCAAGGATATCAAACATATCCTTGTCCGGCACGAACAGGGAGCCACCCACATGGCCGAAGGGTACGCGCGTGCCACCGGCAAACCCGGAGTAGTACTGGTCACATCCGGTCCCGGCGCGACAAATACGGTCACCGGGATATCCAACGCATATATGGATTCATCTCCAATGGTTGTCTTTACCGGTCAGGTACCCAGCACACTGATCGGGAACGACGCATTCCAGGAAGCTGATATTGTCGGCATTACCCGCCCGATAACGAAACATAATTTTCTAGTCAAGGACGTCAAGGACATGGCCATAACGATCAGAAAAGCGTTTTTCCTGGCAACACAGGGAAGGCCTGGCCCGGTTCTGGTTGACCTCCCGAAAGATATCCTCAGTTCCGAATGTACGTTCAACTGGCCTGAAAAAATAGACATACGCGGCTTCAAACCGACAATCAAGGGGCATGAAAACCAGATCAGGAAAGCTGCCGCAATGATCGCAAGAGCCAAACAGCCGCTGCTCTATGTCGGAGGAGGCGTCATAGCATCCGAGGCTTCGGATGCGCTCAGAAAGCTTGCAATCGAACAGGATATCCCGGTCACCATGACCCTTCAGGGCCTCGGTGCGTTTCCCGGAGACCACCCCTTGAGCATGGGAATGCTCGGTATGCACGGTACGTTCTGGGCAAACCAGGCGATCAATACCTGTGACCTGCTCATCACGGTCGGCGCGAGGTTTGACGACAGGGTAACCGGCAAGATAGATACATTTGCGACCCATGCGTACAAAATCCATAATGATATCGACCCCACAAACATCGATAAAAACGTAAAGGTCGACCTGCCGGTTGTAGGTGATTCAAGATGTTTCCTTGAAGGAGTCCTCAAAGCCCTCCCGAAAACGAGGGAAAACCGTCAAGCGTGGCTTGACAAGATTGCTCAATGGCAGAAAGAATGCCCGTTGACCTTTACAAACGAGAAGGATACGTTAAAAACCGAATTTGTCATTGACGAGGTTTCCAGGCAGACCCGAGGAAACGCGGTAGTGACTACCGATGTCGGCCAGCACCAGATGTGGACCGCCCAGCATTACAAATTCATCAACCCGCGTTCAATCATAACCAGCGGCGGACTCGGCACCATGGGTTACGGTCTTCCGGCAGCCATCGGAGCCGCTTTCGGAATTCAGGACAGACCGGTCGTGCTGTTCTGTGGTGACGGGGGGTTCATGATGAATATCCAGGAACTTGTCACTGCGGTTTCCTATAAGCTGCCGATCAAGATATTCCTGATCAACAATAACTTCCTCGGCATGGTCCGCCAGTGGCAGGAGCTCTTCCATCAGGAAAAGTATTCATTTACGGACCTTCAGCAGAGCAACCCTGACTTTGTGCGTGTCGCAGAAGCTTTCGGCGTAAAAGCGCTCAGCGCAGGCAATCCGGCTGAGGCAGAAAAAGCCGTCAAAGAGGCACTTGCCTACAATGAAGGCCCGGTACTCGTCGAGTTCAAGGTCATTAAAAAAGACATGGTTTTCCCTATGGTGCCCGCCGGCGCCTCCATCTCAGACATGCTTTTTGAAAGACTGAACCCTAAAACAATGGTCTAACTGCAGCTATGAAACATATCATATCCGTACTGGTTGAAAACAAATTCGGTACGCTCAACAGGGTTGCCGCCATGTTCAGCGCGCGGGGCTTCAACCTTGAAAGTATATCCATCGGTGAAACCGAAGACAACGAAATATCCCGTATGACTATCGTCACCAGAGGAGACGACAGCATCATCAGTCAGATACTCAAGCAGCTCAACCGGCTTATTGACACCCTCAAAGTGGTCGATGTGACCAACAAGCCGCATATATCACGGGAGGTGCTTCTGATGACCCTGAATCGGGGAAAACAGTCGCAGCAGGAGATTTTCAATCTGATCGATGTTTTTAAGGCAAAAGTCGTGGATATAAAACAAAAATCCATTACTATTGAGGTCGTTGGATCACCTGACAAGATCAATACAACCATTGAGATGTTCAGGCCTCTCGGCATCAAGGAAATCGCCCGCTCCGGCACGGTAGCAATGACCCGTGGCGAGAGCTGAGCTATTGTATTTTTTATAACATCCATCAATAAATACAGACACTATGAACGCATACTATGAGCAGGACGCTGATCTGAAGTACCTGCAGGGAAAAAACATTGCCGTTCTCGGCTTCGGCAGCCAGGGGCACGCTCACGCTCTGAACCTGAAAGAGAGCGGCCTGAATGTCTGTGTCGGTCTGAGACCTGACAGCTCTTCCTGTGAAAAGGCGCGAGAGAACGGTCTTGAAGTCAACACGATAGCCGACGCGGTAGCGTGGGCGGACATCGTTATGGTACTTCTCCCTGACCAGTACCAGAAAAGCATCTATGAGAGTGAAATCAAACCGAACCTGAAAGAAGGAAACACCCTTGCGTTCGCTCACGGCTTCAATATTCATTACAACCAGATTGTTCCTCCCGGGACGGTCAATGTCATCATGATTGCGCCGAAAAGCCCCGGCCATCTCGTACGACGCACCTATACCCAGGGCAACGGAGTCCCCTGCCTGATCGCCGTACATCAGGACTATACAGGCGAAGCCAGACAGCAGGCTCTGGCATGGGCAAAAGGCCTCGGCGGAACGAAAGCGGGCGTTATAGAAACCACGTTCAAGAACGAGACGGAAACCGATCTTTTCGGAGAACAGGCTGTTCTCTGCGGCGGCTCGGCTGAGCTCATCAAGGCAGGTTTTGAAACCCTTGTCGAGGCAGGTTACCCGGAAGAACTTGCCTACTTCGAGTGCATGCATGAGCTGAAACTCATTGTTGATCTCTACTATGAAGGCGGGCTTTCCCGCATGAACTATTCCGTCAGCGACACCGCGGAATACGGCGGCATGACACGCGGTCCGAGAGTGATAACCTCCGATGTGAAAGCTGAAATGAAAAAAATACTTGAAGAGGTACAGGACGGCCGCTTTGCAAAAGAATTTATCGACGAATGCAATGCAGGCTACCCGAACATGAAAAAACTGCGCGAGTCCAACGCCGATCATCCGATCGAAAAGGTCGGGGCAAAACTCCGTGACATGATGAGCTGGCTTCTGAAAAAATAAACAAGAACGAATGTTGAAGATAGTATCCATACCCGGCGACGGCATCGGACCGGAAGTCGTTGCCAGTGCCGTTCAGATCCTGGACGTGTTGGCTGAAAAGCATGACCTGGACATATCGATCGAGGAACATCTCTTCGGTGGTGCATCGTACGATGAACACGGAGAGATGCTTACCGATGAAACCCTCGAGGCGTGCAAAAACTGTGACGCAGTTCTGCTCGGTGCTGTTGGAGGTCCGAAATGGGAAAACCTTCCCCACGAAAAAAAGCCGGAAGCGGCACTACTCAAGATCCGGAAGGAACTCGGCCTGTTTGCAAACCTTCGCCCTGCGAAAGTTTACGATGCACTTATCAGCGCATCCTCACTCAAACCGGAGATCCTCTCCGGAACAGACTTCATGGTCATCAGGGAACTGACCGGCGGCATTTATTTCGGCCAGCCCAGAGGCTATGACGACAACAAAGGCTGGAACACCATGGTGTATGAAAAATACGAGGTCGAGCGCATCGCCCGTCTTGGCTTCGAAACAGCCATGAAGCGCAAAAAACAGCTAGTCAGCATTGACAAGGCAAACGTGCTGGAATGCTCACAGTTCTGGAGAAACATTGTCCATGAAATACACAAGGAGTTCCCGGCAGTCACACTGACTGACATGTATGTCGATAATGCCGCGATGCAGATTGTCCGCGATCCGAAACAGTTTGACGTCATTGTCACAAAGAACCTTTTTGGAGACATTCTCAGTGACATTTCCGGCATGATCACCGGCAGTCTCGGCATGCTTCCTTCCGCAAGCATCGGCAGCAAACATGCTCTTTACGAACCGATTCACGGCAGTGCTCCTGACATCGCGGGACAGAACAAGGCGAACCCTATCGCGACCATCGGTTCGGTGGCCATGATGTTCGAACACAGCTTCGCCATGCCGCATGTCGCAGAGGAAATCTACCAGGCCATAGAGACGGTTCTTGAATCCGGAATGAGGACCGCAGACATCGCGAATGACGGCGACAATGTTGTGTCAACAGATGAAATCACCGACGCCATCTCAGCCGGCCTGGAGGCATCGTAACCATCGAAGGATGCATCGTGAAAGAGAAAGTACTGATATTTGACACCACCCTGCGTGATGGAGAACAGTCGCCGGGCGCGTCGCTTAACCTTCAGGAAAAGGTCGAGATCGCCCGACAGCTCGAGAAGCTCAATGTAGACATCATAGAAGCCGGCTTTCCCGCTTCATCTCCTCTGCAGTTCGAGGCGGTCCGCCGGGTTGGTGAAGAATCAGGAAAAACAGTAGCCGCGCTCTGCAGGGCCATGGAGCATGATATCAAAAGCGCTCACGAAGCCCTGCGCAATGCCCGATACCCGAGGATACACACCTTTATCAGTACCTCCGCCATTCATATCATGGGCAAATTCAGCAACGATCGTTACGGCAAAACGCTTGCGGAGAAACAGCAGACCATCCTGAAAATGGCTGTAGACGCTGTCAGCTATGCCAAAACCTTCACCGATGACGTTGAGTTCTCCGCTGAAGACGCCGGAAGAACCGACCCGGCCTACCTTGCAGAAATCATCGAGGCGGTTATCTCCGCCGGTGCTTCAACCGTGAACATCCCTGACACCACCGGTTATACCTGGCCTTCTGAATTCGGCAGAAAAATCGCCGACCTGAAAAAACGCGTCCCCAACATTGACCATGCGGTTATCAGCGTGCATTGTCACAATGATCTGGGACTTGCCGTTGCCAACACACTCAGTTCCGTGGAAAACGGGGCGAGACAGGCTGAATGCTCGATCAACGGTATAGGAGAGCGGGCAGGCAATGCGTCACTCGAAGAAATTGTCATGGCGCTTTCAGTCCGCAGTGATCTTCACAACTTCTCTACCGGCATCGTCACCGAAGAGATCTACAACACAAGCCGAATGGTGTCCTCTTTCACCGGCCTTATCGTCCAGCCCAACAAGGCTATTGTAGGAGATAACGCGTTTGCGCACGAATCCGGCATACATCAGGACGGTATGCTTAAAAACCGTCATACCTACGAGGTGATGACCCCTGAATCCGTCGGTGTCCCGCAGACCACGATTGTCCTGGGACGTCATTCGGGCAAACACGGGCTGCAGGCTCGTCTCAGCGCCCTGGGATACAAGGTTACCGGCGCCGAACTTGAAACAGTCTACGCGCGTTTCGTTTCCTTGGCTGACAAGAAAAAAGAGATCTACGATGACGATCTGAGAGTGCTCATGGGAGATGAACTGAACAAGCTGATCGAACCGCTTGAACTCGACTACCTTCATATCAACAGCGGAACAGCGTCCATCCCGACCGCGACAGTACGTATCCGGTCCAAAGGGAAAACCTATGAGGAATCCTCGACGGGAGACGGACCGGTCGATGCTTGTTTTAAAGCGATTGAACGGGCGTTGAGCCTCGGCTCGCTCCTCCACTCCTATTCCGTGCGCTCAACAACCGCGGGACGCCAGGCGCTCGGGGAAGCAACCGTCAAGCTCAACTGTGACGATCGGCTCTTTACCGGACGCGGCGTCTCTACCGATATCATCGAAGCAAGCGCCAAAGCATACCTGCAGGCATTGAGCCTGCATCAGAACGCCTCGGGTAACGACATCACAACTACAATCGAAAACACGATTTAAGAGTACCATGACACAAACAATAACGCAGAAAATTCTCGCCAGAGCCGCCAACCGCAAATTTGTCGAGGCGGGAGAAAATATCTGGCTCAACGTTGACGTCCTGCTCACCCATGATGTGTGTGGCCCGCCGACCTTCGACATTTTCAGGGAAAAATTCGGTCCGGAAGCAAAAGTGTGGGACCCGGAAAAGATTGTGGTTCTTCCTGATCACTACATATTCACTGAAAACGAGCACGCACACCGCAACATCGATCTTCTTCGTGAGTTCGCCAACGAGCAGAAACTGCCAAACTACTACGATGTAGGAACAAAACGCTACAAAGGGGTCTGTCATGTCGCTCTTGCCCAGGAAGGCTACAACCTCCCCGGCACGGTTCTGTTCGGAACCGATTCGCATACCTGTACCTCGGGCGCGTTCGGCATGTTCGGAACAGGAATAGGCAACACAGATGCCGCCTTTATCCTCGGCACAGGCAAGATCTGGGAAAAAGTACCGGAATCAATGAAGTTCATCTTTGAAGGCGAGATGCCGGAATACCTGATGGCCAAAGATCTGATCCTGCAGATACTGGGAGATATCTCTACCGACGGAGCGACCTATCGTGCCATGGAGTTTGACGGTTCAGCAGTGTTCTCGTTGCCGATGGAAGAGCGAATGACGCTCACCAATATGGCGATCGAAGCCGGTGGAATGAGTGGAATCATCGCAGCCGATTCGATCACGGAAGCCTATGTCAAAGAACGCAGCGACAAGCCCTACGAAATATTTACCAGCGACCCCGACGCCCTGTATCACAGCATCCACCGCTACAAAACAGAAGAGCTCGAACCGGTTGTCGCCATGCCGCACAGCCCGGACAACCGCGCGACGGTTCGAAGCGTTCAGGGCACGAAAATAACCAAATCATATATCGGCTCATGCACCGGAGGTAAACTCATCGACTTCGTTATGGCGGCAAAAGTCCTGAAAGGAAACACGGTTTCCGTACCGACTAATATTGTACCCGCAACCGTTGAAGTCGCCCAAAGCCTTACAACAGAAGAGTTCGACGGTCAGCCGATCATAACAATCCTTAAAGAGGCCGGCTGCACAATCGCTCCTCCTTCATGCGCGGCATGCCTTGGCGGTCCATCCGATACCTTCGGACGTTCCGTAGATAACGATCTTGTTGTCTCTACAACAAACAGGAACTTTCCCGGACGTATGGGAAGCAAAAAAGCAGGCGTCTGCCTCGCTTCACCGCTCACAGCTGCCGCTTCGGCAATTACCGGAAAACTTACTGATCCGAGAGAATTTCTCAGATAATCAGGCCTAACATCAGATGAAACCGTAAAGAGAAAGAACCGAATATGGATACCATCATACAAGGAAAAGCCTACGTACTGGGCAAAAACATCGACACCGACCAGATCATACCGGCCGAGCACCTCGTCTACAGCCTTTCAGATCCGGAAGAGGTGAAACTCTACGGCAGATACGCTCTTTCAGGAGTACCGGTCGATGAGGCCGGTTTGCCGGAAGGAGGACACCCGTTTGTCGCAGAGGATCGCTTCGAATCGGACTACTCGATCATCATAGCAGGCCCGAACTTCGGGTGCGGCTCATCACGTGAGCATGCCCCGTTCTCCCTTCAGGTCGCAGGAGTCCGGGCGATAGTCGCAGAATCATACGCAAGAATCTTCTACCGCAACTGTGTAGACGGCGGATTTGTTATACCTTACGAAACAGCTGAACAGCTGAACAAAACCGTTCTCACCGGAGACGATCTCAAGATCGATATTGAAAAGAACACCATCACCAACCTGACTCAGGGTATCACCTACGAGCTCAACCCGTTAGGGGACGTGTTCAATATCGTCATGGCAGGGGGTATTTTTGAATACGCCAGACAGAACAATATTATAAACTCCTGATAAAACGAACGATCCATTCAGGAAAGGAAACATATATGAAAGGAAGAAACGCCATCGAACTCTATGACACAACGCTCAGAGACGGGACTCAGGGGGAAAAAATAACCCTTTCCGTTCAGGATAAGCTGCTCATAGCAGAAAAACTCGATGAGTTCGGTGTCGATTACATAGAAGGAGGATGGCCCAGCAGTAACCCGAAAGATGAAGAGTTTTTCAGCCGGGCGCTGCACCTGAAGCTTAAGAACGCCAAACTCTGCGCGTTTGGCTCAACAGCGAGAAAACCGGACAACATCCGGAACGACCCGAACCTCGTCGGCCTCCTGAAATCGGAAACACCGGTCATAACCATATTCGGTAAAACCTGGAAAGCGCATTCAGAAAGAGGGCTGGGACTGCAGGATGCTGAAAACGCCGAGCTTATCTATAAATCAGTCCTCCATCTGAAAAACGAGGGCCGGGAAGTACTGTTCGATGCCGAACATTTTTTTGACGGCTACAAGGATGACGCCGCATTTGCCCTGCGCATGCTTTTATCAGCAGAAGAAGCAGGCGCTGAACGTCTTGTTCTGTGTGATACCAACGGGGGTACGATGCCCCATGAAATTTTCGAGATAGTCAAAACAGTTATCTCCGCGACAAGCGTTCCGGTCGGCATCCACACCCATAACGACAGTGAACTTGCCGTAGCCAACGCACTTTCCGCATTGCGTGCGGGAGCGATGCATGTACAGGGCACCATCAACGGCATCGGGGAACGATGCGGCAACGCGAACCTTATCAGCGTCATCCCCAACGTCGTGCTGAAACTCAACGGACAGTTTCATCACAAACTGAAGCTGAGCCAGCTTACATCACTTTCCAACTATGTCTATGAATTGCTGAACATTCCACCTGACAACCGTGCTCCCTTTGTAGGAAAATCGGCATTCGCCCATAAAGGCGGCATTCACGTCAGCGCGGTCATGAAGGAAAGCGCCCTTTACGAACACATTGACCCTAAAACTGTTGGAAACCGCCAGCGCGTGCTTGTATCGGAACTCGCTGGACAGAGTAATATCCGTTACAAGGCAAAAGAACTCGGTATAGCGTTGCCGGAAAACGGAGAGCTCTTCAAGAGACTCGTACAGCGCATCAAAAAACTTGAATATGAAGGCTTCCAGTTCGATGTCGCCGAAGCCTCTTTTGAACTGCTGCTTCATGAGGAACTCGGAGAGTTCAAGCCTTTCTTCGAGATACTTGAATCCAAAGTACATATCGAATCCGGTAAAAACCGGGAACCGGTTGACCAGGCAATTCTGAAAATAGAGGTAAACGACGAAATCGAGATGACCGCGGCAGACGGCGACGGGCCGGTCAACGCTCTGGACAAAGCATTGCGTAAGGTTCTGCGCGGCTTCTTTCCTTCAATACGCGCCATTCGTCTGGTGGACTACAAGGTTCGCGTACTCGAAGAGAGAAAGGGCACAAGCGCCAAAGTACGGGTACTTATCCAAACCAGTGACGGCCACACCACATGGTCAACTGTCGGGGTCTCGACGAACATCATCGATGCGAGTCTTCAGGCACTGAGCGACAGCCTGAACTACCACCTGTTCAACGCACAGGCAGCCCTGTGTGCCCCGACGTCAACCGAAACGGTAGAGCTCTAAAGAGATCCTGCACATTACCTGACACCGGCCCTGTACATCCCCGTACAGGGCCTGAAAAGCAACGATAGCGTTGCCTTTCCGACCCCTTCCTGTTCCGCTTTTTTCATTTCCGGGATAATGCGTATTATTATTTATAACCGCTTAATCCCTGCCGCCATGTATACAAGAAAAGCCTTGCACCTGATTCCTCCGCTCTTCCTGCTCATGGCGCTCTTTTCTTTCAGCCAGCCGGCAGCGCCCGGAAAAACAGAGAAACCGGAACCGATGCAATCAACCGAAGCTGAAAAAAGAGAGAATACAGCATTTGCGCTGGATCTCTATCACACCATCGGAAAAAGCACGAAAGGCAACATCTTCTTTTCGCCCTATAGTATCTCATCGGCACTCTCAATGACCCTTTCCGGCGCAGCCGGGACTACCGCACGTCAGATGGGCGATATGCTCTACGCTCCTGAAGATCTACAGCGATACCATCACACCCGGGCATCGAGAGAAGCAGAGATCAGCAGCATCGCAAAAAAAGGAAGCGTCACGCTCGAAACCGCCAACGGACTCTTTCCCCAGAAAGGCTATGAGCTGTCAAAAACATTTGTTCAGGAACTGCTCACCGTCTACCGTTCGACGCTGACTCCGGTTGACTACCGGGCGGACACTGAAAAAGCGAGAAAAACCATCAACAGATGGGCGGAACAAAGAACCCGAAACACCATCCGTGAGCTCATACAGCCGGGAATTCTCAACACCCTTTCAAGACTTACCCTTGTCAACGCGATATATTTCAAAGGTAACTGGAAAAAAGCTTTTGCCGAGTCAGAGACCACTGCCGCCGATTTTTATACCGACAAGAGTTCAACGTCAACAGTCTCCATGATGCATCAGGAAAACACCTTCCCTTACACGCTCTCAGATTCCCTTCAGATTCTTGAACTCCCCTACTCCGGAGAAGATATTTCAATGCTCGTCCTGCTGCCTGAAAAAAACAAAGGACTTGCCGGACTCGAAGCCGATCTTACAGCTGAAAAGCTCTCACTCTGGACAGATTCCCTCAAACCGCAGAAGGTAAGGGTATTCCTCCCGAAATTCACCATGTCATCAACCCTGCGTCTTGATGATTCCCTGAAAAAACTTGGAATGACTGACGCGTTTGATCCCGGGAGAGCAGATTTCTCACCAATGACCGTCAATAAGGATAAACTTTTCATCGGAGCAGTCGTTCACAAGGCTTTTGTCGATATCAACGAAACGGGAACCGAAGCCTCTGCGGCAACCGGCGTCGTAGTCGGCCTGACATCCGCTGTTCAGGCACCGACGCCCGTTTTCAGGGCCGATCATCCATTTCTTGTTCTTATCAGGTCGAACCGTTCCGGCTCAATTCTGTTCATGGGAAGAGTTTCCGAACCGGATAATGACTGACAATCGAGTAACGACTCTTCCATAGACCACTTTCGGGAATGAGCAAAAAAGTCCTCTACATCGACGTAGAAACAACCGGCACCAACCCGGCGAAACACGGGATCATCCAGATAGGGGCTATCATGGAGGTTTCCGGTATCATCGCAGAAGAGCTGAATCTCAAATGCGCCCCTCACAGTGGCGCTGACATTGACGATCACGCGCTGACAATAACAGGCACAAGCAGGGAGGAACTGACTCACAGAATGAGCAGCAAGGAAGCACTGCTTCAGTTCAAACAGTTTCTCAACCGTTACGTCGAACAGTATGACCGCGAAGACAAATGTTATCCTGCCGGATACAATGTGCACTTTGACCTTGACTTCATACAGCAGTGGTTCAAAATGCACGGCGACAAATACGGAATAGGATCGTACGTGAACTGGAGAAGGCTTGACCCCCTTCCCGTCCTGTTTATGAAAGATTTCACCGGAGCCCTGCATCTGCCTGACTACAAGCTCGAAACAGTCTGTCGTCACTATGGCATCAGGCTTGAGGCCCATGACGCGTTCTCCGATATTCGAGCGACAAGAGAACTGCTGACAAAACTGCTCTAAACACATTGCGCCAAAAACGAAGACTCCTGAACGGAAACAACCGAGCGGGCAAAAAAAAAGCGGCCTTGCAGACCGCTTTTCTTCGAGCAGGTGTCCCCCATTACGCCTGCCCAACCCCACGGGCGTGAGGCTGAAAACTTAACTACAATAATAATAGCAATGAATGTGCCAAAACAACACGAAGTATAAGCAAAGAGTGGATAGCGTAGTAATAGTGAAATAAGCCACTCCCGCACATAGCCCATAACAATACGGGACTCAGAATGAGAAACTCAAATCGTTTTGAGACGCAGCCGTGTCGGTAAAAAAGAGGTGGACTGCACGACAGAGGGCTTATGAATCACAGAGAAGGTTCTTCATGGGTCACACAGTGAATGGCGCCAAGTCCCCAGACAAGATCGGTGCAATCAATTCCCGTCACCTCCCGTGACGGAAAGCATCGGGCAAGGATATCGAGAGCAACCCGGTCTTTATCACAACCGTAAACCGGAACAAGCACCTGGTTGTTGGCGATATAGAAGTTTGCATAGCTGGCCGGCAGCCTTTCATTTTCATAATACACCGCATCCGGCATCGGCAGTGTCACAATCCGCAAGGGTTTGTCTTCAAGATCTGTATACTGCTTAAGCCGCCGGTAATTCTCCAGCAATACCGCATGATTTTCATCTTCCGGATTTTCTTCAACGGTAATGACAACCGTTCTTTCATCAACAAAACGCGCCATATCATCAACGTGCCCGTCGGTATCGTCACCCGCGATACCATCTTTCAGCCAGAGAATTTTCTCTACTCCGAGATAGTATTTGAGCACGTTCTCGATATCTTCCTTTACCATGTCCGGATTGCGGTTGGGATTGAGCAGACACGCCTCTGTTGTCAGAAGCAACCCCTTACCGTTCACATCGATAGCCCCCCCTTCCAGCACCATATCCGTTGCAACCAGCCTGACTCCCTGCTCTGCGGCAACCCTTTCAGCAACCGCTGCGTCGCTGTCATAGGGCTCATACTTTCCCCCCCATGCATTGAATTTCCAGTTCAGAATAACTTTTTCCAACCCTTCTTCCGTGCGTCTGAACACGTAGTTCGGCCCATGATCACGGCACCATGCGTCGTCCGTTGGAATCGGGTGGAAAACAATGTTTTGCATGCACGAGGCTTCCTTCACAAACCGCCTGATCCGCTCTCGGGCATCATACTCCATTTCCGGCCCGAGAACGTTGATATGCACCCTTTCAAAACGGCAGAGGTGCGCTGCGATTCGAGCAAAAACGTCGGGTACAGGGCCGAATTTACCGGGCCATGAGGCTTCTTTATGAGGCCATGAGAGCCATGTGGCATCATGAGGTGCCCACTCGGGCGGCATAGTGTAGCTTTCCGGACGCATTGGTCTTACGCCGCCTCCTGCGCTGACCGCCTTATCCGCGCAATACGCTGAAGAACCGGGGGATGAGAGTAGTTGAGAAAAACATAGAGCGGATGAGGTGTCAGATTGGACAGGTTTTTTCTTGAAAGCTTCTTAAGCGCTTCTGCCAGAGTGGAGCCGCCGCTGTAGGTTGTTACCGCGAAATGATCTGCCTGAAACTCGTGACGTCTCGAGAGGGACTGGAGAAAAACAGAAAGAATGAATTCAACAGGAGAATAGAGCAGGGAAAAAAACAGAAGGCTGGCGTAAACGGAAAGCTCATCCATAAAAAAAGCATCGAAAAGAGCCCGATTATTCATGAAAACAGAAAGCAGGAAAAAAACCACGCCCATATTGACCACGCTGAGCCACATCGAGATCAGAATATGCTTTTTCCTGTAATGGCCTATTTCATGAGCCAGAACGGCAACGATCTCCGTAACGGAGTGGTTCTCGACAAGCGTATCGAAAAGCGCGATACGCTTCTGCTTTCCAAAACCGGTAAAGAAGGCATTTGCCTTGGAGGAACGTTTCGAGCCGTCAATGACATAGATCCCCGTCAAAGGAAAATCAACCGAGCGCGCATACTCCATAATAGCGCCCTTCAGCTCTCCATCCTCAAGGGGTGTAAACTTGTTGAACAATGGCATGATGAGTGTTGGCGCGATATACTGAAGCAGAAAACCGAAAAGCGAGACAGCGGCCCAGGCCCATAACCAGGCAAGTGAACCGGAATTCTCGAAAAACCATAACAGTCCGGCAAGTACAGGTGTACCAAGCAGAAGAGCGAGAAACACGGCTTTCACTTTATCAGCCATGAACGTGACGGGAGAGGTTTTGTTGAACCCGAATTTTTCCTCAAGAACAAAGGTATGATAGACACCGAACGGCAAAGAGATGAGCGCCTGAAGCAAAAGCAGGACGCCGATATAGAAAAGACCGGTAACAAGAGGGGAAAAACCTGCGCCCCTGACGAGCAGATCAAGAAAATTAAACCCTCCGGAAAACCAGAAAACAAGCAGAACCACAAGATCAAATGCAGCGGTCACAAGAGAAAACACCGTGGTATGACGAAGATATCGCTGGGACTGCTCATATGCGTCCCTGTCGTAGACATCCTGAAACTCATAAGGCAGATCCGCCCCGGCAGCCTTGAGGTTCATTACATCCGAAACCAGCTTCAGTATAAACGTACCGAAAAGAGTCCCCAGTATCACAATACCGTATAGATTCATGCACAATTCCCGATTGTCACCATTCTTGGTTGTTGGTTGTTGGTTCTACGGTGAAGATAGTTGAAGCAGTACGAGTAGAATAATCACCCTGGCCAAATGGCTGGATAGCTTAATGGCTAAATGGCTACTCAGCCCCCTAACACATAACACATAACACATAACACATAACACATAACTCCTAACTCCTCCCCCACTCATTGCTCATTGCTCAGCACTCAGTCCTATACTGCTAACCAGCCATCTCTTTTCTCCCTCTCTGTCATGCCGCCCTGTGAAATCCAAACATCTATTTCACGGGGTGATCCGGCATCCATCCCTGCTATCCAACCGGTTTTTGAGCTATCATAACACTTCGCGCACAATTAATGGATCTCCGGGTCAAGCCCGAAGATGACAAGAAAAGACGGAACATCGACTATCACTCTTCACTTGTCACTCTCACTTGTTTCTCGTCACTTGTCTCTCTCTCTATCCCCCCCCTGTCCCCAATCGTCCGCCAACGCCCTCCGCGGGCAGGCACAGGGGGGGCCTCTGCCCCTACAACTTCCCACTCCCTACTTCTCACTTCTCACTTCCTTCCCTCTCCCTCCTCCTCCCCCTCTCTGCCTATATTGGCGATTCTTCTGGCAAATATTTCTTTGAGCTCCTTGCTGACCATATGCCAGAAATCTTTCAGATTGGAATACCGGTGACTGATTTCATCCAGATACTCCTCGAGGTGATCGATATCCTTCTGTGAATCGTTACCGACACCTTCCTGCAGCTGCTTTTTCAAATTGTCCAGAGATGTCTCGAGTTCGGTAATCCTTGATTCGAGCTCTTCCTTTCTTTTGTTATGACCGAGCATATTGCCTCCTGATATCATCCATAATAAAGAACACACACCTGTTGTTAATGCCTTACTGCACTACACTCCTCCATTGGTGGAGAAGAAAATAAGAACCCCCGGAATCAGAAAAAAGACACCGAGAACGTAGGCAAGAGCGAACAACTTGTTATCGGTAGAAACCTCGGCAAGAGCTTCAGCTGCCCGAATCGGAAGGTTTCGTAATAACGGCATCGAGTAGATCACCAGAACACCGGAAACATTATACAACAGATGAACGAATGCGATCTGCAAGGCAAAAACAGCGTTCGGACCGGTAATTGCAGTTGCCGCAAACAATGCCGTAATACACGTTCCGATATTTGCGCCCAGAGTAAATGGATATATCTGTTTGAGCGAAAACACGCCATTACCGGCAAGCGGCACGATAAGGCTGGTCGTCGTCGATGAAGACTGCACAAGAACAGTAAGAAACGTACCGGAAAACATACCGGAAAGCGGGCCCCTGCCAACGGATTTTCGCAGAATTTCTTTTGCCTTACCGACCATGAGAGCCTTCAGCAGACGGCTGAGCATGGTTATCACCGCGACAATAATCATTATCCCGATAATAATTGTCACTATCCCTGCCGTTACCTGCGGCAGAACCCCCTGAAGCGTACCCTCGAAAAGATGAACCGCAGGCTTAACCAGAGGCTTTATGAAATTAAACCCTTTGATGGACATCGAATCCCCCCCGGCAAAAAACACACCGAGCATATGCCCCGCTTTGGCCAGGTAACCTGTGAACATTTCAAGGGGCAGAAATATAATCACGCAGAGCAGGTTGAAAAAGTCATGAATGGTCGCCGCTGCGAAAGCACGCTTGAACTCTTCTCCTTCACGAACATGCCCCAGACTGACGATAGTATTGGTTATGGTCGTACCGATATTTGCCCCCATAACCATAGGAATAGCTATCCCGACAGGAAGCCCCCCTGCCACCAGACCAACAATAATGGAAGTCACCGTACTTGAAGATTGAAGAAGCGCCGTCGCGACTATACCGATAACAAGTCCGCTGACTGGATTGACGGCAAAGGCAAACAGCTCTTTCGCGTTGTCGCCGGCCGCTGCCTTGAAGCCGCTCCCGATAAGAGCAACGCTGACAAGCAGGAGATAGACCAGAACAGCGACAAAAAACCACTCCTTTACAGCCGGCTTTGAACCGGTT
The DNA here is from genome assembly GCA_016776555.1 of Chlorobium phaeobacteroides. Taxonomy (GTDB): domain Bacteria; phylum Bacteroidota; class Chlorobiia; order Chlorobiales; family Chlorobiaceae; genus Prosthecochloris; species Prosthecochloris phaeobacteroides_A. The sequence continues at coordinate 9,588 of JADHTF010000022.1, read as the reverse complement.
GAACCCGTCTGAGAAAGAGTACCTGAATGGACACTCATATACGTATTGTTTCGTAGCTGTTACAAATTAGCCAACAAGGATTTTTCAATCGATAAAACGCCGTCGCAGCTCTCCATAGGTATCTATGCGCCTGTCACGCAGAAACGGCCAGTGAGACCTGTAAAATCCTATATTTTCGAGATCACAGTCAGAAAAGAGAATCTCCTCACCGCTCTCAATAGCCGAGGCAGTAACATTCCCGAAAGGATCAGAAACAAAACTGTTACCCCAGAACCTGAGTTTATCCTCCGTCCCGACACGGTTTGCCACAGCGACATAGACCCCGTTTGCTATCGCGTGGCTCCGCTGGATGGTTTTCCATGCATCGAGCTGAGAACTCCTGACTTCATCTGAAGTCTCACTCATCGCCCAACCGATGGCTGTCGGATAAAAAAGTATTTCAGCTCCCATCAGGGCTGTCAGCCGTGCAGCTTCCGGGAACCACTGGTCCCAGCAGATCAACACCCCTATTGCCGCGTAACGGGTGTTGAAGACCCTGTAGCCGAGATCTCCCGGTGTAAAGTAAAACTTCTCATAAAACCCCGGATCATCCGGAATGTGCATCTTCCGGTACTTCCCCATGAAGGAACCGTCAGCATCAATAACAGCGGCGGTATTATGGTAGAGCCCCTTTGCTCGCTTTTCAAAAAGCGATGCGACGATAACCACCTCATGTTCGGCGGCAAGCTGCTGAAGCACCCCGGTTGTGGGACCGGGAACGGTTTCGGCGTGACCAAAAGGTTCGTACTCTTCAGTCTGGCAGAAGTACCGGGTGGTGAACAGTTCCTGCAGACAGATGATTTTCGCTCCGCCTGCTGCAGCTTCGGTTATTCGAGCGCACGCCTTGTTCAGGTTTGCGCCCGGCTCCCTTTCGCCGGACATCTGCACCAGAGCTATTCGAACGGAATCTGACATAGAGTTACAGAAAAAGAGCTGATAAAGCCGGGACAAGCAATCCCGCTGAAAAAAGAAACCCGTAGAGCGTCATCACCCTGCCGGTACCGGCAAGAACAGCGTTCAATGCGCGGCCGTCACTGCCAAACAGCGTTTTTGTCTGACTGACAGCAAGCGGCAGAGAAAGCCAGCTCAGCATTACCCAAAGAGAATAACCCGTCATCCACATCCAGACCGGGACAAAGTAGGCGACAATCGTAAAACCGAGATAGAGCCAACGTGCGTTTCCGCCGCCGATCCTTGCCGGAAGAGTCATCTTTCCGACTTTCCGGTCAGTATCGATATCACGAATATTATTGACAAGAAGAATGTTCACGGAAAAAAGACCAGGAGCGATTGCCGCGGTCAAAACAGGAAAGGTAACCTCCTGGGCCTGCACATAGTAGGTGCCGCCGACAGCAACAAGCCCGAAAAAAATAAACACGAAAAGATCTCCCAGCCCTGAATAGGCTATAGGAAAAGGGCCTCCGGTATATGCCCAGGCAAAAAACATGGAGAGCAGACCGACAAGAAGAATCGGCCATCCTGCGAGATAGACAAGATAGAGCCCCATAAAAAAAACAGCGACCAGCAGAAAAACCGAAACGACGATCATGTTTTTTTCAGAAACAAGTCCTGCCGCGACCGTCCGCGTCGGGCCGAGACGATCCGCCGTATCGGCACCTTTGCGAAAATCGTATATCTCATTGATAAAGTTGGTCGCGACCTGTATGCCAAGCGCGCAGAGAAGAGCCACAACAGCCGCTATCGGGAGCATTTTTCCGTCAACCGCCGCGAGAGCGGTGCCGACAACGACAGGAACAGCCCCCGCGGGCAGTGTTTTCGGCCTTATGGCCAACATCCATGCCTGAAAACGTGAAGTGCTCGACTGACCTTGTAGCGTGCCTTCCGTCATTTATTTTTCTCTTTTGCCATTTTGATACTGCTGAACTGCTGTTTGATCTTTTCTCCAGGATGAATGTAGTTCAGACAGTGGCGCACGGCCATCGTGGCGTCGCTCAGTCCCGTCTGGATTATTTTGAGTTTTCCGGGATAGTATGCAATATCTCCTGCAGCGTAGAGACCGTCAACCTCCGTCTTCATCTGACTGTCCACAACCATAGCATTCTCGCACAGTTCAAGCCCCCATTCAGCTAAAGGCCCAAGATCAGATTTGAAACCGATCAGCACAAGCATGTACTCCGCCTCCAGAGAGGTTTCCTTACCGCTTTTCGAACGCAGATAGGCGTGACGCAGTGCAGGACCATCATGATCGATCGCGATCACCTCGGTATTGAGATGAACATCCACAAGTCCCTTTTCAGCGGCCGCAAAAAGGTCATCCTTTGTTTTTCCGTGCGCCCTGAAATCAGGCGAACGATGCGCTACCGTTATATGCTCCGCGTGAGGAAGAAGCATCATCGCCCAGTCAAGCGCCGAATCACCGCCGCCGACGATCAACACTTTTTTACCTTCCAGCTCCTTCATGTTCTGCACCGAATAGAGCACCGTGTGGCCTTCAAGTTCACTGATGTCGCCGAGCTGGGGAAGCTTTCTCGGTGAAAAAGCGCCCAGGCCTGCTGCGACAAGCAGAGCACGTGATGCAAAAGTCCTCCCGCTGAGCGTTTCAACTTCAAAAGAGCCGTCATCGAGCTTTTTGTACTGCCTGACCTGTTCATCGAGCACCACTTCCGGGTCGTAACGCTTTGCCTGTCCCCAGAGACTTTCAACAAGCTCAGATGCCTGTACTTCGGGAAAAGCCGCGACGTCATAAATATGTTTCTCAGGATAGAGGGCTGTCAACTGGCCTCCAAGCTCCGGCATACTTTCTATAATCCTGCATGAAATATTGTTCATACCGCACTGAAAGGCGGCAAAAATACCGGTCGGCCCGCCGCCTATAATGGTAAGATCACACAGTTCGTCCTGTCCGGAAACAGAATCTCCGTTTTCTTTCATGGTGTCTGTACTTTCAGATATCGTTACTCTCCGGCGACGCTATGACGAGTCACCGGATCTCTTGAGATAAATCATGCCTTCAGGGTCGACAATTCCATAGAGAAGCGTCACCAGGTGCCCATGTTCGTCGAGTTCATGGATTTCAACATGTACCGCTTCCTGTTTCTCAACCTGGTCCCCGGCATCATTCTTGAAAAGAAATACCGCCCTCACCCCGCCATGAGGAGTTTCACCGACAAACTCATAGGTTCCATCCTCAAGCTGCGTAAGCGCACAACCTTCCGCATCCGGATCAATCGGACAACTGGCACACTGGGAATAAAACCCGTCATCCGCGTCAGCAAAATCGCATACAGGAAATTTCATAATCTGTCTCTCCTTTACTTCTCGGTTTAGTGGGGGCTAATATATAATAGTAGTTCTAAAAATGAGAATTTTACGTGCCATCTCATTACTTGTTCTTCAAGATTATCGTATACTTAGTTGCTCATTGCTCGTTCGTTTCTTGTCTCGTGTTACTTGACACTTGACTTGTTGCTCATTGCTCATTGCTCATTGCGCTCATTGCTCGTCACTGGTCACTGGCCACCACTAAACTGTCTTACTATAAGATGTTAGCAAAACGTATTATTCCCTGTCTTGACGTCCGTGAAGGAAGAGTTGTCAAAGGCATTAACTTTGAAGGCTTGCGTGACGCAGGCTCCATTCTCGAACAGGCACGGTTCTATAACAATGAACTTGCCGACGAACTGGTTTTTCTCGACATATCAGCATCCCTTGAATCGAGAAAGACAACACTCGAGGAAGTTTTAAAAGTTTCAGAAGAGGTGTTCATTCCTCTCACGGTAGGCGGAGGCATCAGTTCGGTTGAACGCGCAAGAGATGCATTCTTGCACGGCGCGGACAAAGTATCGGTCAACACCGCCGCAGTCTACGACCCGAAACTGATCACACGCATTGCCGACCAATACGGCTCACAGGCTGTTGTGGTCGCGATCGACGTTAAAAAAGTCGGGGAAAAATATATCGTTCATACCCATTCCGGCAAAGAGCTGACAAAGTATGAAGCCCTTGAATGGGCCCGTATGGTTCAGGAACTGGGCGCCGGAGAGATCCTGCTCACCAGCATGGACCGCGACGGCACAAAAGCAGGTTACGATAACGAGATACTCCGGGAAATTTCAACATCGGTGCACATCCCCGTTATCGCCTCCGGCGGAGCAGGCAACCTCGAACACCTCTATGACGGATTCGCCAAAGGATGCGCCGACGCCGCGCTTGCCGCCTCCATCTTCCACTTCCGCCAGTACACCATCCGTGAAGCCAAAGAGTATCTGCGGGAAAGAGGGATAGAAGTCAGACTGTAACATAAAAGCCCGACCGGTCGGGCTTTTATCGTTGTTGAACTGTTGATTTGCTGAATCGTTGAGTTGTTGGGAAGAAATACTTTTGAATTCAGAAGCCGGAATCAGGAAGCCTGAAAAAGAACGCCGCGACTACCTGAAAGTCATGCCGCACCTGATGCTGTTCCCTCGCCTTCTCCTTCCCCGGAGTCATGCCGGACTTGATCCGGCATCCATCAAGAGGTAAAGTCAAAAGGCAAAGGTCAAAAAATGGATCTCCGGTTCAGACCCAGAGATGACTTAGCACCAAGAACTCAGAACTATTTGGCTATTCAAAAAAAAAGAAGTCTTAACACCTGACTCATAGCCCCTAACACCCTCTTCCAACTCATTGCTCATTGCTCCTTACTGACCATTCAGGATATGCTTTCACCATTCAATAGCCATTTCCTAACTTCCTTTCGGCTCCCCTTCGCCTACGGGTTCCATCATCGTCGTGATCGAGGCCAGGTTCCAGCTTCCGGCGACATAGCGCACATAGACCGGGTTTTCGTTGCGCAGCATGTCCAGAATATGCGGAAAATCCTCCCAGTGGTAGTGACACCAGATGTAACCTGTTGACGTCTGTTCATCAGTATCCGGCATTTTACCCTGATCCCGATGGAAATACGCCCCGCCGATCAGGCTCCCGTCCTCACGCCGCAACCCGATAATCGCCCGGAACGGATAACCGCTGGCGAACTTACCGCCCGCATAATACGCGATGTCATACGAGATAATCTTCTCCGCAACAATGACTCCTGAAGGCATAATGATGTTCTCCTTATAGGGTTTCTACGATTAGGAAATCAACTCCTCGATTCTTTCAATAAGCCCAATATACACCTCCTACCTCTCTGCTTCTGATAGCTTCGACAGGGTTTTTTTGGGATCGTTCATAGAAAGAAAAGTCAAAAAATGGGACGGTGCATAATCGCTTTACGCTCCATACCCCTCGATCCTCTCAATCTCAAGCCGAAACTCACCTTCCTGCTTATCGGAAATCAGAAAACCGATCTGGAAAACACGGGACGGGTCGAGGGGCGGGGCGTCGGGGACGTCCCTTCCGCGAAACGAAGGTCTGAAACTTCTGAAAGAAAGCGACACGTCTATCCACTTTTCCGCTTCCGTATCGAACTCCTGACGGTAGAGCACACCGTCAAAGAGTATATCGGTCCTGACACGAAAGCTGTAACGCTTGCCGTCTCCTTTGACGCGCAGCAGGATTCCGTCATAACCGCTGAAATCATTTTCCGGCAGCGGGGCCCGCACCGACGCGAAACCTCCGTTGTTTTCAAGGGAAAGATGACCGGCAAAGAGACCGGTACCCTCATCGGAAACCTGCATCAGACTGTCCGACACCCCTCCCATAACAACATCATTCACGCTTGTCCAGCGAAGAAGCGGAGGATGTTTGAAATCGGTGATCGTTTTACGTTGTTCACCCACGGCAGGCTCCTCAGATTGGTTGAAAAAAGACCTTGACGTAAAATATCGTTTTTTCAACCATTCACCTACACGGACATCCGTCAAAGCATTTCATTTCATCAGGGTATTGCGTAAATTGCCGCGAATACGTGAAGACTCAGCATTACCGCATCTTTTTTCCAACTGCTGAGAGGATTCTTTCCCGCCTTTTGAATTCAGAACTTTTGCCATTTAATTTTTGACCTTTGACTTAACCTTTATGAAATTCATTCTTTCAAACGGCCGCCACATGGTCATCATCGGCGTCATCGGCGCTTTTCTTGCAGCAATATCGCTTTTCGTCTACGGCGGCATACTCACCGTCCAGCAGATCATCGAGACAATCCAGGCAGGATATGTATCGAGCAAGGGCTCGAAATCCCTGATGCTCAGTTTTGTTGAAATCGCGGACATCTTCCTGCTCGGCACCGTGATGTATATTATCTCGACAGGTCTGTATGAACTGTTCATCGATGACAACATAGAACTGCCGGGCTGGCTGGAAATTCACACACTTGACGATCTGAAGCAGAAGCTGGTAGGAGTCATCGTGGTGGTTATGGGCGTGGTGTTTCTCGGCAATGTCATCAAATGGCACGGTGAAACAGAGATCGTCTACTACGGCGCAGCCATCGCTTTTATGATAACAGCCCTGACCTGGTTCACCAGCCAGAAGAAGAAGAAAGAGGAAGGCAAAATTCAAAAGTGAAAAGGTAAAAGGAGGAGAGGCAACCGGTAGGCAGTAGGGCGAAGATAATTTGAAAAAAGAATTGTCTCTCTTTTTCTTTCATCTTGCTCCTGCAGCAGAGCTGCTACTCCTTGCCACTTACTCCTCACCCCTATTGTGACTTTTACCTTCTCCCTTTTACCTTTTGCCCTTTGCCTTTTGACTTTTGACTTTTGACTTTTGACTTTTTCACCTTCTCCCTTACACCCCCACATACACCCCATCATCCCTCTCCTCAACCGGGAACGATTCGACTCCCCTCGCGGGATTGAAAGCGTCTTTGCCGGTGCAGGGTTGAAATTCGTAGCCGTGCCAGGGGCAGGTAACATGGCCGTTTTCGATATCTCCTTTGCCCAACGGCCCACCTTCGTGCGGACAGGTGCCGTCGAGCGCGCAGATCACGCCGTTGACTTTTGAAAGCGCAATCGTCCGCCCTCCGGCGTTTGCTTCCATAAGCTGACCTTCACCTATTTGTGAAGCATCATCAAGAACTTTGTACCAGTTCATATCAAAAAGGTTTGGATTGGCTATCGAAATGCGGAATAAATTAATGAAGGTGCCCTAAAACCAGTTTTTCCTTCTAAAATACAGAACCATACCCGTAAAAAGCAGGCCCATGAACCCCAGCACCCCGAAATACCCCCACTCCCACTCGAGTTCCGGCATGGAGCGAAAGTTCATGCCGTAAATTCCGGCTATAAAGGTCAAGGGAATAAATATGGTCGCGATCACCGTCAGAACCTTCATAATCTCGTTCATGCGGTTATTGACAAAATTCATGTAGGTGTCGTGCATCGCAGAGATCATGTCCCTGAATGTTTCGAGAATATCGATCACATGGATGATATGGTCGTAGACATCCCTGTAATAGACCTGGTTTGACTCATCGATGACCTCAAACTCGTTTTTGGTTATCGAGTTGACGATCTCCCGGAGAGGCCACGTTGACTTTCGCAGCAGGATCATCTCTTTTTTCAGTCCGCTGATCTTCTGGAAGGTCTCCGTCGATGAATCGGAAAAAAGCTCATCGTCAAGTCTTTCGAGCTTCTGCTCGACATGGTCCAGCACCTGAAAATAGTTGTCAACAACAGCGTCAAGTAACGCATAGGCAAGATAGTCCGCCTTTTTGCCGCGCACCCTTGACTTTCCCTTGATGATCCTCTCACGCACCGGATTGAAGACATCCCCTGGTTTTTCCTGAAAAGAAATAACAACGTTCTCTCCAAGAATGACGCTCAACTGCTCTTCCTGAACCGCTTCCTGCTGCTCGTCATAGGATATCATGCGGAGCACAAGAAACACATACTCCTCAAAATCCTCGATCTTCGGACGCTGTCCCGTATGCAGGATATCCTCGAGAACGAGAGGATGTATATCGAAGAGCTTTCCGACCGCCTCGATAACCCTGACATCATGCAGGCCATCGATATTGATCCAGGTTGTCGTCTCGCTCTCCTTATACGGTCTACACTCCTCGACATTCAGAAGTTCTTTATGCAGGCAGTACTCTTCACTGAAATCGATGACCTTGATGCGGGTCCGTTCAACTTTTTTTTCGCCGAGATGAATAAGGCTCCCCGAAGGCAGTCCTATCTTTCGTTTATAATATCTCGTGAATTTTGCCATCGTTTACCGTATATGGTTGCAGCGTGCTTCAGCACACAAAAAAAACGCTAAAGCGAAAACGTCCTGACATAGATAACCAGCCCGAGCAGAAGCAGGGTAACCACCCAGACAAGAATATAACTCCGCATGGCTTTTTTGGCCTTCTCCTTCTCCCACCATGTTCGTGGCTGAACGCCCTTGATAAGAAAGACCAGTTTGCAGGCAAGGTTCACACTCACGATGTTTACAGCCAAAAGCAGCGCCGCTCCTGAGGCCAGGTCGATACGCGCATGGCCAAGCATCAGGCCAAACGTCGCCGCAGGGGGGAGCAGGGCAACCGCGACCATGACACCGACAAGGACACTCGGTAATCCTGTGCTCATCGAAAGAGCTGCTGCCGCACCCGACGCGAAAGCCAGCGCTATCGAATCAAGCCCGGCGTCGGTTCGGGAAAGCAGTTCAGGGCTGGTGACCGGAAACGGCCAGACAATCCCCAAAATCACCGAAATGGTCACCGCCAGTAAAACTCCGGCAAACAGGGTTTTCAGAGAGTTTTTCATAAGAGAGAGATCGCCGAGAGCCGTCCCGAGCCCGAAAGCAAGATTCGGCCCGAGCAGCGGAGCTATCACCATTGCTCCGATAACGACAGCCACATTATTCTCGATCAGGCCTATCGCCGCGACGATAGTGGAAAGCAGCACAAGAACGAGATAATTCATATCGAGCCGGGAATTCTTCTGCACCTCTTTGTAAAGCGATTCCCGTGCCTGGGTCGCTTTTGACTCTTTCTCCTCCTGCTCTTCGGTTTGCTTGGGCAAAGAAATGTCAATCGGATAGACCAGCAGTTTCGCGTAAGTTTGGGCACCGAGAACCCCCTGCAGCGAGTCCAGCACCTCCTGCACCTTGTCATCCGTCACCACAAGACGCATAAGCTGCGAATCATCCTTGTCCTTCAGACCGGTACGAAAATCACGGACCTTGTGCTTTTCCGCTATTGCGGCAACGGTTTTAACGCTGCCCTCGTCGGCAATGACTTCAATGAGTTTCATATGTATAATAGCTCGATTGCTGGACAGCTTGATTGCCGGACAGCAGGAATCAGTCGACAGTCTTCAGTCAGTAGTCAGTAGTCAGTAGTCAGTAGTCAGTAGTCAGTAGTCAGAATAAACATCTTGCATTACCATAAAATTCATAGCACAGAACACTCTTCCATTGTCCATTCGTCACAAAATCCAAACCCCGTGCTGCTGAATCCTTCCCCTGCTTTTGACTTTTACCTTTTGACTTTCTCCCCTTCGCCCCCTCGCCCCTTCACTCTTCTCTCATCTCTCGTCTCTCTATCCCCGTCTCGGATCGTCCAGCCAAAGCCCTCTGCGGGCAGGCACAGGGGCCTGCCCCTACCGACAACCTACTTCCTCCCCCTCTCTTCTCGTCTCTCGCCTCTCCGCTCTCCCTTTCTCCCCTTCACTCTTCTCT
>JADHTF010000004.1 GCA_016776555.1 Chlorobium phaeobacteroides | reverse complement strand
CTGCTCGCCGCTCCTTTTTTGTGCCTGTTTGAATGGCTCCTTTTGGAGCTTGATGTAATCAGAAATTTGTTCGCGTGGTCATCTCCCCGAGCGGCGATTGGGTGCCGCTGGGCGATGGCTTGAATTCTTCAGCAAACCCAAAATAGCGCTCATCGATGCGGCTCTCGGAACACAATACCCCTCACCGAAAAGCGAACTGCACTACTCGACCCCTTTTCAGATGCTCATAGCAACCATCCTGGCCGCACAAGCCACTGACAAACGGGTGAACGTCATAACTGCTGAACTTTTTTCCCGCTGTCCGGACGCGGAAAGCATGAGCCGCATAGAGCTGGATGAGCTGAAAACAATTATCCGGTCCATCAATTATTATAACAACAAGGCTAAAAACATTCTTGCAGCCAGCAGGATGCTTGTGGAATCATACAAGGGAGAGGTTCCCTCTACACGCGAAAAGCTTGAAAGCCTTCCGGGGGTCGGAAGAAAAACAGCAAATATTGTTCTCAGCAACGCATTCGGTCAGCCTGTAATGGCTGTCGATACACACGTTCACCGGGTTGCCAACCGTATCGGGCTGGTAAAAACCAAAAAACCAAGAGAAACGGAGGATGCGCTTATCGCCGCCATTCCGGCAGAACTGGTGATCAACTTTCACCACTATCTTGTCCTGCACGGACGATATACCTGCAAGGCGAGAAAACCGCTTTGCACGAAATGCCCTGTCCTGCCTGCCTGTGACTACGAAAACAAGACAATCTGAGCAACGCTTTTATCTCGTATCTGGTGCAGCATGACTTTTACTTAACTTCCATCGTTCTTTCCAATCCGTCATGGCCTCGACTAGCGCAGAAACCAGAGTGTACAGAGAGTACATGAGGATTTCGAGCACCGCTCAACGAAGCAATTGAAGCGCCCTCCACCTTTACATCAGCTCAACTTTTGTATCGACAGCATAGACCCACTCACCTTCAGGCCTGTTTCTGTGACCGGTCCAGAACTCGAGTGTGATGCCTTTTGAGCAATCAATCTGTGACGTAAAAATTTCTATCTGGTAATAGAGCTCATCAAACAATTCATTCCAGGCGCTTTCAGCATCACTGAATGACGGAACAGGAACAAGCGTAGCCATGTCAGCCTGAAAATAGTCTGCAATGGCAATGAAACTGTCGGGCATGAGAAAACCTCCCCGATAGGTGCCCCTCGGACGCTTGACCCCGGGCACTTCAACCCAGAACTCGAGAAGTGAATCGGATGTTAACTGCCTGTCATCAGCCAGACAAACAAGGATACGACGAACGGTTTTTCCGATGAGCTCCTTGTTTTCCGCTGAAAGTTCCTGCATGTTAAAGTCGGGCGTGTGGTCTCGCATAGCGGTAACGTATTTTAAAACATTTTGATGTAACAGGTTATAGTAAAAATATACAGCTATTACCTCTCATCGTCAACTCCTCTTTCAGCTTCTCACGGCATAATGTCTCCTCGCTCCCGTGGACAGCCTTCCATCCCGTCAAAAAGACTTCAAGCGTCATGACACCACCTCATCGAAAAGAACCGCTCTTCTCAACCCTCTCAATGAATTACAGACAAACAGGAGATCGGCCTGTTCTATATCATGCATAGTGAGTATCGCTTCCTGAACATTCATGCGGGTTGAAAGAAAATATTGCCGATAGATGCCGTTAAGCAGTCCGGAAGAAAGGCCCGGTGTAACATAGTGCCCGTCAGAACAGATAATGATGTTGCTTATCGCTCCTTCGGCAACCTCCCCTCTGTCATTGCAGAACAGCAGTTCATCGTAACCCCTTTTCTTTGCTTTTCGCAACAACTTATCGTAGAGCTCCCTCCTTGTTGTTTTATGCATTCTGAGATGACCGTCTGAGGGCAGGGATACTCCTGCTCTGCAAACAGAAACCGGATCAGATGAGGGGCTCTCAGAAAGGTCATCAACAGTTATCTGAAAAGTACCTTCAGGATGAAGTTCAAGACGAACCTTATATCTACCCCTCCCCCTGAGCTCTTCATCAGTCAGACGTTCCAGTTCGCGCCTGATCCTCTCCAGGTCACACGAAAAGCCCAGACACCTTGCCGACTCGCTGAGACGGAAAAGATGCTCGTCAAGCCAGACAAAAGATCCGTTATACAATATGGTTTCAAAAATGCCGAAATTTTCAGCCTTGCCTGGTTTGAGGATTTTCGCTTTCAATCTGCACTCGTTGTACTCCTCCCCGGTATTCGAATCCCATACAATACCTCCTCCGGCCCCGTATTCTCCGGTATGACCACACAACATCGCTGTCCTGATTGCCACATTGAAACACATTGACCTGTCAGGAAGCATATAGCCTGCTGCACCGGTGTAGACCCCTCTTGGTGAACGCTCAAGCTCCTGAATCAGCTGCATTGCTCTTATTTTCGGAGCCCCTGTCACGGAACCGCAGGGAAATACCGCACGGAAAAGTTCATAGAGTGAAATGTCGTCCTGTACCTCTCCGCGAACGGAGGATACCATCTGATGCAGTGTCGGGTAGGTCTCGACGGAAAAGAGTTCAGGAACGTTAACTGAACCCGGTTTGCATATTCGCCCGAGATCATTGCGAAGAAGATCCACAATCATGAGATTTTCGGCCCTGTTTTTCTCATTGGATCCCAACCACTCCCTGAACAACCTGTCTTCATGCTCACTGCCACCTCTCGGTGCGGTTCCTTTCATCGGTCTGGTTTCAATACCATTCCCCTCCATCCTGAAAAACAGTTCAGGAGAAAACGACGCCAGCTGATGCTCACCAAGGTTCATCCACGCTGAGTAGACTCCAGGCTGCCTGGAAGAGAGATACCGGAACAACGAGGAGGCACTTCCTCCAAAATCAAAACGATACCTTCCCGTAAAGTTAACCTGATAGACATCCCCGGCCGCAATATGTTTCTTTATCTCGTCAATCTTTTCCGCATACTCCCCCTGCGTCATGTCAAACTGAAGCGCTCCCGGCCTGCACTGCCCGGAAAATAGACCTTCGGCCCCGTTCCCCGACAATCTCTCAGCAGAGCGATAGGCCCCGAACCAGGCAAGCGGAACAACCGCCTTCGCTGCGCTTTCGGAAGAAAAAGATTCAGGCTCAAAACCGTAGCCGGCCTCATAACCGACATACCCTGCCAGACTGAACCCTTCAGCAAGAAATGCTTCAAGCTTTCCGAAAAATGAGCGAAGGTCATCAGGAGAGGTGAGCGCGATAGTATCCACCGGGTCTGAGAACAGAAGATACCCCCCGGGATCATCTTTCCTGAAGGAACCTCCAAACAGAACCGTGAAGGGTTCATCCAACATCGTATTGGCTGCGAAGCTATCTCTCATAAGCGTTCAGGGATTCAAAACCAATTGTTTTTCCCAAAACGCTTTCCAGCAAGGGTTTCATCCTTTCTGCCGCCCAGATTTCGATATCGGGATGCATTCTGGCTTGCAGGCCGATAGTAATCATGCTGTCTCTTATCTTCGCTTCGATGGAAACTATATTCTGGCGATGCCCCCGATCCAGCCCGTTGGCGACCCTGAGAATTCCTGAAAGTACATCGACCACCCTTTGCTGCCTCGGTTTGAGCTGGCTATAGGGCTCATGCTTCTCTGAAGGCGGGGATTTTCTATGATATCGGGCAACGTTACCGATGATATTGATCTCTGCAGGAGCAAATCCGCGAAGTTCCCCGTTAAGAATGATATACTGGCTGTGCTTGTGATGTGAGGAAATAGAGATAAAGGTCCCGATATTGTGCAGAAGTGCAGCATATTCAAGCAGCTCACGATCATGAACATCGAGCCCGTGCAATGACTGCAGCTGGTCGAACAACTGTAAACACAACCGGGAGATCTGTTCTGAATGATCCCTGTTCCAGCCACATCGATATCCGAGCTCAACAACACTCTGTAGACGGATATTCAGCTTTATGCCCTGCTCTTCGCTATCCGTATAACCCTCACTCAGATAATGAATAACCATGCCCTCACGCAGAGCCGAATCGGAAATCTTGATTTCCTTGATCCTGAAAAGTGAAAAAATCACATTCACCAGAATGAGTCCGGGAAGAATCAGATCAACTCTCTTTTCATCGAGACCTGTCAGCTTTTTCCTTTCTGAAACACTGAGCGAGATAACCGACTTATAGAGCTTCTGAAACTCTTTACGGGTAAAGGTACTTTGATTGAGCATAACCTCATCGTCACGCCCCGTCATCGAACGGATCATTCTGGCAATGTTCTGAGCTGTTCCAGAAGATGCGATGGCAGTTCTAATGCCGAGTTCCTTTGCCTTTTCAGCCGAACTGAATAGTTCCGCGGCGAAAAACTGCTCAAGAAGATTGCGTTCATGCCCAGATACCGGATCGGTTGTCATGAACCGTTCGAACATGCGTGCAACCCCTATCTTGCGGCTTTCAAGCAGATGAATTTTCCATTGATCGGCAATAATAAACTCCACTGAACCACCGCCTATGTCAAAAATCAGCTCAGGTTCCGAAGAGAGCCTGACTGCATGACGAACCCCGTAATAAATAAACTGCGCTTCTTCGAGACCGGAAATTATCCTGATCTTGAGACCGGTTTCTTCCCTGACCCTGCATAGAAAATCGTTCCTGTTTTTTGCCTCACGAATGGCGCTGGTAGCAAAAGCGATAATGTTCCCGGGGGTCACTCCGTGCTGTGCAGCAAGTACCAGAAAATGTTTCAGGGTAGTAACCCCCGATTCCATAGCCTTCTCTTCAAGCATTTTCGAGGAAATACTCCCGCGACCGATACAGATCATTTCCTTGACGCGGTCGATTTCAACGATCCCTTTCTCTTCGGTATCCTCGACGACCACCATATGAAAAGAGTTCGTCCCGAGATCGATGGCTGCAACTCTTTTTAATTCATTAGACATCCCGGTCATGCTCATACATCAGGTTGGATAAAAGCCTCAGTACTTCTCGAAATCAGATCAGGTTATGCGAAGCGCTCTTAAGATACTCCTTTTACCAGGGACAAAAAAAGCCCGGAAAAATTCCGGGCTTACGAATACAACGAGTTGCATCAATTACTAAAAGTAGTACTGCGCGTGTAACCAATCCGACTTGTTTACTGACCTTCTACGTAATAGCTGAAACAGTATCATACACTTCAGCAGGAACTGCTGTAGCAGTGGTTTTAATCTTTCTTCATTGTTACTTTATTTTCCAACAATCATACCTTTGTACAATTGATTTATTTTCAGGAAATTGAGCCGTTCTCCAACACATACACCAGAATCACAAGGAATCATAAGATGAAATAACACGGTTTTTTCATGGCAGTTTATATTAGTTAAAAAACGTTGCATATCTTTACCCCCATCATCGACAATCAAGTACGTCTTTAACTATCCCTCGAAGCGGCGAAAAAACAACAGTATGCGACATTCAGAAACTGTCCATCAACAGTTCAGGTTCGAGCTGGCTCGAAAGATCATTCACCTTTCCTCTGTTTCGATCGCCATAATCTACTGCTTCATCACCAGAGAACTTGCGCTTCTGCTCCTGATACCTCTTTTTTCGGGTTTTCTTCTGGTAGATCTGCTGAAAAACTTCATTCCGTCCCTCGCTCGCTGGTATCACAACACCTTTGACCCGATGCTCCGTGAGCATGAACTATCCAAAGGAATCCCACAGCTTAACGGGGCGACGTTCATTACGTTTTCCGCGCTCCTGCTCATACTCTTTTTCCCGAAAGTCATCGCCATTACCTGCTTTTCACTGGTAGCGATTTCTGATACGATGGCCGCCCTCGTGGGTAGAAAATTCGGAAAGCACCCGATAGGGGAAAAAAGTATTGAAGGAAGTCTGGCGTTTCTGCTTTCGGCACTCGTCATTGTCGCTATCATGCCGGGGCTCGATCTGTTTGCCGGAATCATTACCGCATTTGTCGCGACAGTGGTGGAGGCCCTTTCTCTGAAGATAAACGACTATAAAATCGACGACAATCTTACGATTCCGCTATCGAGCGCCCTTGTCTGTCATCTGTATTATCTCTTTTTATTGCCGCACAAACTGCCACTGCTCGATTCCTGTCCCTGAAATTTGAAAACTTGCAGCCCGGGACTCACCCACTCAAAACCATTTATGCAGACAATAGTTACACAATCCGTTGGCGTAGCGGCGACATGGATCAACAGGGGAGAAATCGTTGCGTTTCCTACCGAGACGGTCTATGGACTTGGTGCGGATATCACCTCGGATGCTGCCATAGAAAAAATATATGCCGCAAAAGGAAGACCACCTGACAATCCGCTAATTGTTCACATCCATTCCCTTCATCAGTTACAGGAAGTTGCCTCGGACATACCCAGGAGCGCGGAATCGCTCATCCATCACTTTTTCCCCGGCCCCCTGACAGTGATACTCAACAAGAACCCGGAGGTCTCTCAACTGGTAACCGCTGGGTTACCGACCGTGGGAATTCGCTTACCAGCACACCCCGTCGCACAGGAATTTCTCAGACGATGCACCCATCCTGTAGCCGCTCCATCGGCTAATATTTCCGGCAGACCGAGCTCAACCGACTGGAAAGCTGTCTATGACGACCTGAAAGGCAAAATACCCTGCGTGCTCAAAGGCCCGCAAAGCACCATAGGACTTGAATCAACCATTGTCGACTGTTCAGTCCATCCGCCCCGGCTGCTCAGATCGGGAGCAATCAGCCTGGAATCCCTGAGAAACGTTGTTCCTCAAATCAGAGCTGGCTCATCTAATGAAAAAACACATTCGCCAAAAAGCCCAGGACTGAAATACCCTCACTACTCCCCTTCAGCACAGATCATTCTCTGCGAAGAGGGATATCCACCCATTGAAAGAGAAACCAATAGCGCGTGGATAGGAATTTCTCAACAACCTGAAGGAATCGCAAAAACCGCTATTTGCAAAAACCCTGAAGAATACGCATTCAGGCTTTTCAGCTTTTTCCGGGAATGCGACCGGGAAGGAATCTCGGTTATCTTCTGCGAAATGCCGCCGGCGGATGGCATCGGACTGGCTATCCGCGACCGTCTGCAACGCGCCGCCGAGAGGAATGACAAATAGAGGTCGCTACACCCACTCAGTCATTCCGCCGCCGCCACTGAGTCATTCCGCACTTGATGCGGAATCCATCCCCTGTACTATAGAATCGGAAAATAAGTAAATATTGTTAGTATGTCTGCCCTGCATATCCTGAACCCTAAATTGAGCGACAATCGCAATGGGATTCAGGAGATACGAATCTTTAAGCATCTTCATGCAAGCCCGATGGATTATGGATAGGTCTTATAGACTTGTTTTGTAGCATCTCTTGAATCGATCAACTCAGGCCTGAACAACGAAAGTGCTACATGTAGAAAATATGGTTGCCGATCGTGGTGACCTCCTGCTTTGTCCCCGCCCAGTAAGGCGCGACGTAATCGGCATGGTAGTAGATCACTCCCTTGAGCTCCCCGGCGAGAGGATGATCCGGATTCAGCATGACTTCTGCAGCCGCCGCCTTGGCCTTTCTCCAGGCTTTCCGGTTCCTCACCCTGTCGGACTTGCCGTCCCAGAACCAGCTGAATTGTTTATAGTCCTTGACGACACGTTCTATGGTATCGGGATAATCAGGAGACTTGACGCGATTGAGCGTCACCACTCCGACCGCGAGCATCCCTTCCCACGACTCTCCACGGGCTTCATGGTAGATGTTGCGGGCAAGCCATTCCATTTCAGTGCTGTTGAAAGCCTTAACATAGTCCTTGTAATGTTGCTCCGTCTTCTCTCGGGGCTGATGCGACGTATGACCCTTCACCATCATTCCCATAGAACACAGCCCGGCAATGGCCACAACCCCGCCAAGGGCTTTCGCCTTTACAACAGGAATGGTGCTGACCCGTTCTTTTACTTCGCTCATTAAATTCATACACTCAATTATTTACTTTAAGCACCTCTGCTTTAATCACTTCAGATGTCTTAACCTGCAAAAATCCTAACGAGGACAATACAATTCTGTTGGATGAATATCCACAAAAGGTATTGAATATCCAAATACACAGATTACACAGCGAAAACAACGACACAAAAAATCGTATTCGAATATCCACCTGCTGATTCGCTTCCCCGTTATTAAACCCGGATCATCACCTGTTGCACGGTTCGAGAAACATCCCCTCCCGGCCATCATGGAAGAGGATATATGGTTTGATATTCAGGGAATGATCTCCGTCACGGCACCATCCCGCGTGAACATGCTTTTTCGGTTGAACCACACCACTAAAGCAGCCAGCGCGATATAGAAACCGGTATCACAGGGCTGCCCGTCAGCTCACCAGCCAGGCGCGTCACAGCCTCACCCCGGAAAATATAGAGCGCGAGAATGCCTTAGGCCAGCCCGAAAGTCAACAGAAGGAACGGGAACAACGACACCATGGATAGTGAACGATTTTCTTTCATCATAACAAATCCGGCCTTTGATGAAGAAAAGTCAGGTATTCCCGATCAGCAGGAATGTTGTTTCGATACACCATGATCGGTTTTTTCCGGACTAACGTTATCCCGAAAGAGAGGATACTTTTAAACAAATCTGATGTCCAGTCTCATGCATGCGCCAACGATATGACATGCTCAAACGAATCAATCAGATACGTTGGAGCGAGGCGGCGAAGCTCATCCGCCGAGTTGTTTCCATAGGTAACCGCACAGGTATCTGCATATGCCCTCTGGCCCATCTCGATATCATAAACGGTATCTCCCACAACCAGACACTTTTCCGCCGTAACATCCAGGGCCTTCAATGCAATCAGCACCATATCCGGTGCCGGCTTTCCCTGCTGCACATCCTGCGCCCCGGCAATAAAAGCGAAACGGTCGATAATCTCAAGGTGCTGCATCATACTTTTCAGTCCTTGACTGCTCTTGCTCGACGCTACAGCGAGCAGAAAATCCTGCCGTAGAAGGTCAAGGGTATCTTTCACCCCCGGGAAAAGTCGTGTCGACCCGAAGGCAACCTCGTTGTAGTGCTTTCTGTAGAGTTCAACCGCCCCGGAAGCCTCTTCAGGCTCAAGACCAAGCCCCATAGCAATCGTATGCCGCAACGGCAGACCGATACTCTTCCGGGCACGTGGCCTGTCAACCCCCGAAAGCCCCAGATCCCGCGCCACAAGTTGAAGAACGTGCATGATACTTGCCTCACTATCGGCCAACGTCCCGTCAAAATCAAAAACGAGCAACCGGTACTTCATACTTTTTGCCATCTACACGAAAATAATCAGCTTCACTGTTACGCTTATTGAAAAACTCACCCTGTTCAGACAACCTCCACTCCACGCCAGAACACAATATAATCCTTAATCCGGATAGCAGCTTCTTTAGGATCCGGATAATACCAGGCTGCGTCAGGATTTTCCTCTCCTTCAACCTTCAGTGTGTAGTAGTGCGCAGTGCCTTTCCAGGGACAAACGGTTGTTGTCTTGCTCGGGCTCAGATATTCCTGTTGTATTGACCGAAATTGATCGTTTCAACAAATGCTTTATGCTGTCAACTTTATAACAATCGCTCAACTTAGGATTGAATCAGGCGGAAAATAGTGATTGCCTTCAACTTCCTCCGTTGCATCGCTCTCCGCGATCACCTTGCCGTTCCATAGTGCTTTCATGATACCCTCAACCTTGTAATAGCATGCATGTTGTCAGATCTCGATCACTTCAGAAAAAATATAACCGCAAAGAAGGCTCTGTCGTTGCAAGAAGAAAAACCAGACGCCACAACGATCTACCTGCCAGGCAGAACTTCGCCACGCACGTTGTCAGGCGGCACTGGTGGCCGGAATATGCAATACCTTCTTAAGCTGGTGATTTTTCCCGGAAAACTGCAAGGGCGGGAACGAGAAAAAGAAATCCGGCCGGTACATGAGGTTTTCAAGGTCACCTATGTTTCGCACTTGTGAGTGTCCCCATATTTATTTTAGTTAACTTGCTTGCCGGTTATTTTCCACAAAACATCGTCTCCTGGTACTGAATCAATGGCAAAGCACAAGAATCCTGAAGAAAACATCGATGCCGTAACGAAGCTGTCGCTGCAGTTCCTCGCTGAAGCGATCGGGCAATGCCCTACCGGACTCGAACGAAGCACGAACAGGGACGTCGTTTTTGCCGTGCTTGGCTTCCAGTACGGAGCAGTACAGAGCGCCGCGTATGTTGCCGGACTGGATGAAGATGTCTCTTCCGCTATCATTGAGGATGTCGTCAGCAGAATCAACGGCATGGACAGGGAAACGGTGTCGAAATTCCTTGACCTGATGCCGATGCTCGCCAAAAAGGAATATCCCCCGATCAGCATCGGCGGCAAGGCGATTATCAGTTTTTACAATGCATCCACGGACGAGAAAAAGCTGACGACGGCCGGTTCATTACGGGAAATACTCAGACAGATCGACGAAGCAATAATCATGAAAAATTAGGGGACGCTCATAGTTTTGAGAGAGACCATCTGAAAGGATCAAGCGCGCTGACTGTTTCGATGAGCGGCATCGACATACAGTTCGAGGTACTTCGACGTGATGTCATTTTGTGAAAACAGTTTGATGTGCCGCCGCATCTTTCCGCTGCCTTCGAGCACGCAGTGCGGATCGTCAAGGTCACACCCTCGCCCGAACTCGACACTGACATGCTCCTTGTATGCGAATACACCGCAGAACTGCGCATCGTCCGAAAACATGAACCCGCCATACATCACCCGCTCTGAGGCATTGGGCACAACGCTGCAGATCGCACTTCTCGCAGCCTGAACCAGCTTGTATCCAGCCGGATTCGTAGTCTCCAGCTCACGCAGCAGACGTTCCACCTTCTCATCGCTCATAGTCGGTTATCTTCATTCACGTTTTAACGTTATTCCAGGGTTCCTCTGCCAGAGCGCAAAGGTATCGATGGGCGTAGAGCTTGTCGACTCTTGAGAGTTCACGCAACTGGTCAAAGGAAATCTCCGGTATCCCGTATTGACGACGAATACGATCAATCATCGACAGCCACAAATACGCGGTCATCTCGGCATCTGCCAGCGCGCGGTGAAACGTTCCGGTCTCCGGGATACCCGCATGAGACACCAGTGTCTGTAACGTATGATTCGGCGAATCCTGATACACCCTTCTTGAAAGGAGCAGAGAGCAGCAACAGGAGCCTTCATATTTCCGGTTCGCCCGTTTCAGCTCGGAATCCAGAAAACGCCTGTCGAATGACGCATTGTGCGCGACGATGTTATGATCGGCGATAAACCCTGAAAACTCAAGCATCACCTCTTCGCAACAGGGCTTGTCTTTCAGCATCTCGTTGGTAATCAGAAGGGGGACGCTATTCACTACTTACACTTACCTGCGTATTCATCGCAGGGCCTTTATGGATTCCGCATCAAGTGCGAAACGACTGGAAAGAGAGAGTATCTTCTGTTTACAGCAGAGATAAAGGCTACCCCGTTATTACCAACCAAGCTTTTTCAAAACCGTAACGCACAACCGAGATGATACGACGCGGGGGCGTTGGTTTCTCGTTTGTCGTTGCCGCTGCTGTATACCTCGCGATCGTCATACCATGTTTTGCCGTATCGGGCGGAGAGTTTGAAATTCTTGAGAAGATCAAGCGAAACAACCGCGAAAGCGGCCTGTCCCTCTCCATAGTAGGATTTCAGGGTAAAGACCAGCGGCAGGTCATCTTCATAGACATAGATCGCAGAGTCGAAGTCATCGGTAAAGAACCTGGTGTAGCGGGCCTTGAAGGTGACAGGATCCTTGCGTATCGTCGCCTGCTGATAGATCAGCCACCCTTCGGAATGGTCATCACCATCGGGATACTCTCCATCCACAAACTTGATCTCTCCCCTTGTCTTGAGCGTCAGCCACCTGGAAACTTTTCCGATAAGGCCAAGGCGTGCGCGGTTCGACCTGAAGGGAACCGGCTGGTAATATTCACGACCTGATCCGTCCTCAAGTTTTTTGGCCTCTTCCTTGTACTGGTTCTGCAACAGCAGTTCCGTCGTCAACACCGGGGACTGTTTCCAGGTGAGAAAAATTTTCGCTTCGTCCCCTGTCGATGGCAATCGGTATCGGCTGCTGAGCTCGGGAAACCTGAAGATATCGTAGTAGGCCCCGAGGCGAAGGTTCTTCAGGATTTTTGCTTCAAGACCGATATAATAGCCCTCTTCGTTTGACGCGTCATCCGCACGTTCAGCGAAAGCGCCAGCGAAGGGGGAAAAGTACCGGTTATGATAATCTCTGACCACAAGTACAGTGCGGATATCATCGGTCAACGGAAAACGCATTCCGCTGATCCAGGAGAGCCGGGGATCTTTGCCGGTCACAGCAGCTTCCGCGAAAACATTGACCTTCCCTATGAGCAGATCAGCCTCGACACCTCCCATATCAAGCCATTCCCCGCTGCCTTCGATATCGTCAAGGGGCATCGAATAGCGGTAGCGCGCCCATGTCCCACCTACAGTTCCATTGACCGGCCCGGAATCAAGCGTGTAGAGGATGTTCACCCCTCCAGCCTGCTCAGTCACGTTATCTTTGTGCTCGATTTCACTCTCAGTTCGATGGTAGCCTGATGTACGGATGGTGGTGACTGTTCCGTCTTCCACGGAAGCATCGATCAGATTGCTGGAATAAAACGCCGTGAGCCTGAACGGGTCCGGATTGAGAGTTGTCGCCGCGCCCTGCATAAAACCGTTTTCCGCACTTGAAGCGTAGGCTTTGAGCCGACGCCCGGAAAGCTTCACCCCGAGAGGATCTACCCCTTTTGAAAGGTATCTGCTCTGCCCGAACAACAGCCCCTGACCGAAATTGACCGTATAGTTACCGGCTATCAGCCGCTCGAAACTCCCGGAACCGTCGTATGCGACACTCAACGAGGTAAAGTCGTCGATATCAGGCTCTCCGACATCATTTTCCATTACCCCGTTTACCGAAATCCCCCCGTTGACCACCTGCAAGCGGTTGTACAACTTGTAGCTCTCTCCTCCGTATTTCCCTGAAAGAATCCCGCTCCGCTCGGGGCTTTCACTGAAGTATCTGCCGTACCAGTTTCCGCTAAAGGGAACCGCTTTCTCAGGAACTATAAGCCTCGGGGACTCAAAGGAGAGAAACAGTGAAATCCTGCGCGCCAGGTCACTGCCGATAACCCCGGCAAGCTGCCCCACAGAAGTCAGGGGGCCGTTCTTCTCCCTGTACTCGATGATCCTGCGGGCATCGTCGTTCGAGAGAAACGGGATAAGCAGAAGGTCCTCTTCCGTCGCGCTATTGACAGGGATTTTCCTCTGCTTCAGCTCCTGCAGTTCAAGAAGCAGCTGCTCGATGTCGCCGGGCATATCGCTTTGATCAAAGAGGGCTTCGAGATCGTCGTCTGCGAAAACCGGCAGGGATTGAAAAATGAATAGATGGAGAAATGCCGCTAAAAAAATGGTTGCTCTCATAACCTGAAAATTATACGTTTCAGCGGCTATGCTCTCAGAGGCCGGAGCTTGTCAACATGAGCTGCTCAACCTCTTTCGATGTGGCATATCGCCACTCGCCTCTGCGAAGCTTACCTGCCCGCAAGCCGGCATATGCCGTTCTGTCAAGTCTCTTAACATCATAGCCCAAAGAACGGAACATCCTTCTCACCTGGTGATTTTTCCCCTCATGAATGGTCACGAGAACCCGTAACCCTCCCTGCATAATTTTTCCCTTGCAGGGACTGGTCTTTTCACCCGTATCTTTCAGCCGCATCCCGCCAGTCAACGACGGCAGATCCTTTTCAGAAAAAGGGGTTTCCAGCTCTGCCAGATACTCCTTTTCAACTTCCGATGATGGGTGCATCAACCGATGAGCCAATGCACCGTCATTGGTCAGAAGAAGCATACCGGTTGTTTTCCTGTCAAGACGGCCTACAGGAAAGACACGTTCCCTCACATCCACCAGATCAAGAACCGTTTCCCTCTCTTTCTCATCACTGCTGGTTGTAATGTAATTCCTGGGCTTGTTGAGCAATATATACACTTTTTTTTCTTCAGGCAAAGCAAGTAACCGATTACTAACGACAACTTCATCGACCCCCGGTCGAACCGTTGCTCCCTTCTTCATCATGATGCGGCCGTTTACCATAACCTCTCCGGACTCAACCAGCCGGTCAGCGGCACGTCTCGATGCTATGCCGCAAAGCGCGAGGTACTTGTTGATCCTGACAGCTGCACCCGGGGTTTCTACATGAGCGTTACTGCTCTTTTTTTTCATATTCTTCCGTTCTTTCTGATGAAGCGAGATACTCCTGTATTTCCTTGTCCTGGACAAGCTCCCTGATCTCACGCAGCTTCGGAAGATCTTTAAGAGAAGTGATATTGAAAAAATCCAGGAATTCTTTTGTTGTACCGTAAATAAGAGGCTTTCCCGGTTTTTCCGCCCTGCCTCTCACATCGATGAGACCGCGCTCGAGAAGCTTGTTTATCGCGTAATCCGGGCTGACACCCCGCACCTGCTGTATTTCCCCTCTCGTTGCCGGCTGCTGATAAGCGATTACAGCAAGCACCTCCAAAACAGACTGTGAAAGCTTTCTCTGAATTTTAGGGGCAAGCATTTTTTTCAGGGTAGGCTCAAGCATTCCGAGCGTTAAAAAACGAAACCCCCCGGCTATACGGGCAATTCTGAAACTTCTCCCGGTCGATGCATAGGAAGCATTCAGGCTTTCTACACCAGCGTCAATATCTTCTGCAGAAAGCTCTTCAGCAAGAACCTGCAGGATAATTTGCGCGGATACAGCCTCATCCGAGGCAAAAATCACAGCCTCGATTTTCTGTAAGGTGGAGGGATCTTTTTGTGACACGTTGCTCTCGGAATAGTTGCGTTCCAGATGGAAGGATGCAGATCAACGCCGGATCAGGAACAGCACTCTTTCTTCAATGCGGTCGAGAAGTCACAGTCAATGCCTATACATTTCTCGAAATTGTACCAGAGTTTCTGACACGAGAAATTGTTCTCGTAAAGCGCTTTACCGATAATAACCGAGTCCACTCCGTACTTTTCAAGCGTTTGCAGCTTTCTGAGATCCTCGGAACCTGTCACTCCCCCTGAAGCAGTGACTCTCATACCGGCTTTTTCGACAAACCGCTTCGTACTCTCAAAGCCAACCCCCTGCATCATGCCGTCACAGGCTATATCGGTATAAATAATCCGTTTGACACCGAGTTTTTTCATCTGCAGAGCAAGCTCATAGTCCTGCATCCCGCTGCTCTCCGTCCAACCCTTGATTTTAGGAATGCCGTTCTCTGCATCGATACCGACAACGATCTGCGAAGGCGAGTACCTTTTCAGCAAATCCTCTACAAGCCCGGGATTGGTGACTGCTGCGGAGCCGATCACCACCCTGCTGACCCCGATATCGAGATATTTCTCCACAGCATCGACTGAGCGCAGCCCGCCGCCAACCTGAACAGGAATATCAAGGTCAGTGACTATTTCCCTGATTTTTTCAAAGTTCACCAACTTCCCGGTCAAGGCCGCGTCAAGATCAACGATATGTATCATCTTGGCGTTCTGTTTTCGCCATATGATGGCCATGTCACGGGGATTATCAAGATATATCTTCTTCTTGTCAAACTCTCCGCGGGTAAGCCTTACACACTTACCGTCTTTAATATCTATAGCCGGAATTATCAACATATTCAAACTCTCCGGGCAACTTTTAACATTTGGCAAAATTATCCAGTACTTTCAATCCTGCATCCGAACTTTTCTCCGGATGGAACTGTAGAGCGAAAATACCATTTTTTTCAATGGCTGAACAAAAATTTTTTCCCGCGAACATGGTCGTGCCGGCGATGTCTTCAGCATGAACCGGATCGCAGTAGTAGGAGTGAACAAAGTAGAAAAACGAACCGTTCTCTATACCCCGGAACAGCACGCTCTCTTTAGCATATTCAACCGAGTTCCAGCCTATCTGGGGCACCTTTTCCTTCTCGCTGTCGAAACGGAGAACATTACCGGGCACAAAACCCAGCCCGGTGTGTTCTCCCCGCTCTTCACTTCTGCCCATAAACAGCTGCATGCCGAGACAGATACCAAGCACCTGTCTGCCTTTATCGACATGCTCCCGAAGAGCATCGCTGAATCCGGAAGCGTTAAAGGAATTGATGGCATGACCGAACGCCCCGACACCCGGAACAAGTACTTTCTGATAATCAGGCAATCGGGAAGCGTCGCCACTCACCACCGTCTTCACACCGAGATATTCAAAGGCCTTCTGCACAGAATGCAGGTTACCCGCACCATAGTCAGCAATAAAAATCATAACTGGAAACTCAATTCATATTAATCGCCACATGCACAGGCACACCTCGGTTCGTACATCCCGATAGCTTTCAAGTGCGCGGCAAAGGCTCTTTCACGGGTATCGGGCGAGACTGCTGTCAGTACAGGCTCAAGACCGGAGTGGAACAACCGTTTGTCACTATCGGGATTTCGTATCACCGACAGCTCCTCAATCTCGTCGGCCAGGGCATTGCGGAGCGATTCAAGCTCTTTCAATGAATCCTCTCCTGCCAGTTCCGCCAGCAGTGCATGACAATCAGGCACCTCCTCCGGTTTTGGAACTACCGCATGGACCATACAGAGATTGCCGTCCCGGTTGAGCGTCATACCTTCAGTCTGTAATGGGTCAGCCATGACAAAATAGCACTCCTCATTGCCTTTCGCAGGATTGATGGCAATGATTTTCTGCCCGTTGCATGATGGAATCTGTGCACCCACAAGAACTACCGTATCGGCTTTCAGTTCTTCTACAATCGAGATACCGCCGGCATGCAGACGATCCAGAAGCGCGGTATTTGCTTCCCCGGATATTTTGGCGTATCGCACGGAATCCGGTTTTTCTGACGCGCCCTCTTCTCCCGAAATATAGAGAAGCCTGCCATTATAACGCCTCGCAAGCCTTGCCGCGGCATAGGTCTGTTCTATGGTAAGCCTCGGGGATACCACAACAGCGAGCTCTTCCGCGGATGCAAGCATCGCTTTGGATTCCTCAACTGACGACTGGTCGTCATGACTGCCTCTGTCGTCAAGCAGCTGATAGCCGAAGCGCCCTTCAGCACAGATAACCGCATTGTTAACCGGGTCTCCGTCAATACTCTGAACCCTGACGACCCTTCCTTCAGCTGTAGCGACCATCAGTCCGCAACCTCTGCTGCATGAACTGCAGCTCGTCATGGCATCCACAGCCTCCCAGGGACCTGCTTCTTTTCCTGTATTCGGTGCAAGTGCTCCTGTAGGACAGACATCGATACACATGCCGCAGGCATCACACCCGGTTAGCTGAAGAGGATCATCAAAATTGGGGCCGATTCTTGTAGAAAACCCGCGATTGATAAAGCAGAGCGCCCCTATGCCCCTGACTTCGGTACAGATTCTCACGCAACTTCCGCAGGTGATACATTTATCGCCCTCTATCCTGATAAGCGGGTGTCGTTCGTCATTGTCATACTTTCTTTTATCGCCCCGGAATCGCGCATCATCCGCACCATACTCGGTAGCATAGGTTCTCAGATCACAGTCAAACCTTGCATTACAACCGCATTCTATACAACGTGAGGCTTCAGCCATCGCCTGAATTTTTTCAAGACCGATGTTGATCGGCACCCATCCCCCGTCTTTCAACCGTTCTTCAGCAGGCAATACGGAATCCTGAACTCTTTTTTCATGGGTGTATCGCGAAGCGAAGTCCTGCATTTTCAGGTCCTGAACCCGTCCGCGGGTAATCGCATACTCATTCTGCAGATGTACATCGGCACCGGAGAGGTAGAGATCAATAGCTTTGGCAGATCGCTGCCCCTCACCAACAGCCCTGATCACGGTATCAGGCCCGAAAGCGCAATCTCCCGCGGCAAAAACCCCCTTCTGTGAAGTGACGTTGGTCTTTTCATCGTATACAAACGTGTTCCAGCGCGTAAGTTCCGGCTTTTCAGGATCATCCTCGACGCAGCTCATGTCAGGATCCTGACCGATTGCGCTGATAACCATATCAAACTGCAGATCCTCTTCAGATCCCTCGACCGGGACAGGACGTCTCCGTCCGGACTCGTCAGGGTCCCCAAGTTTCATGGAGATGACACGGAGATGAGAAACCTGACCGTTTTCATCGACCAGCACCTCAGTGGGCGCAGTGAGAAACATGAACTCGACCCCCTCTTCCATGGTCTCGTCCTGTTCCATCGGAAGAGCCGGCATTTCCGCCTGGGTCCTGCGGTAAAGCAGCGTCACTTCGGCTCCTTTGCGCCTTGCAACCCTCGCGCAGTCCATTGCGGTATCACCGCCACCGATAACCGCTACTTGATTACCAAGAGCAACCTCTTCACCCAGCACCACTTTACGCAGAAAGTCAATGCCACCGATAACCCCTGGAGCCTCTTCCCTGCTTACGCCCATAGGCTTCGCCCGGTGAGCTCCCACAGCAAGAAGTACTGCGTCGAAGCCCTCCTTTTTCAGACTTGCGATCGTAAAATCCTCTCCAAGTTTCTTTCCCGTCCGTACCTCCACGCCAAGATCAAGGATCGACTGAATCTCATTGTCAAGCAGCTCCCATGGCAGGCGAAATCTCGGTATACCATAACGAACCATGCCTCCGAGTTCAGGCAGTGCCTCGAAAATCACCACTGCGTGACCCATCTGTCGAAGATAATACGCGGCACTCAGACCTGCAGGCCCTCCACCGACAACAGCCACTCGTTTACCGGTATCAGGAGCTGTCTCCGGAAGATACGCGCCATGCTCCAACTCATATTCCGCGGCAAATCTCTTGAGCGGATTGATTGAAACCGGTTCATCGACCAGTCCTCTTCTGCATTGCAGTTCACAGGGATGAGGACAGATACGGCCGCATACCACCGGCAGGGGGTTTGACTTTTTAATAAGCCTGACCGCGGCTTCCGGATTCCCGTTGGCAATGTGGGCTATATAGCCCTGTATATCGATATGCGCCGGACAGGTAGCTTCGCACGGGGCGACGCAATCCCCTGCATGATCGGAAAGAAGAAGTTCCAGAGCGGTCTTCCGGGCGGTGATCACTTTTTCGCTATCCGTATGGATAACCATGCCTTCCGCCACAACAGTGCTGCATGCGGGCAGAAGACCCCTTGCCTTTTCCACCTCAACAACACAGAGAAAACAGGAAGCGTAAGGCTGTAAACGGTCATCATAG
Organism: Chlorobium phaeobacteroides; assembly: GCA_016776555.1. Classification (GTDB taxonomy): domain Bacteria; phylum Bacteroidota; class Chlorobiia; order Chlorobiales; family Chlorobiaceae; genus Prosthecochloris; species Prosthecochloris phaeobacteroides_A. Next base: position 81,413 of record JADHTF010000004.1, on the reverse strand, counting down.
CAGAACGTCGGAATATGAACCCCGTTTGCTGCTGCCACCTCACGGATAGTAGCCCCGGCGGGTGCCTGAACTGATACATTGTTCAGGAAAACGGTTACTGTATCGCTCATAATAAAAACCTGGATTGATCGTTTAAAATAATGTCTGGCGCTGTATCAAACCATTGTTATGCAACGCTGATAGCATCAGAATTACAAACTTCAACACACATACCACAATTAACACAGAGGTCGTGGTCAATCACCCAGCTTTCGGGCTTTTTGATCACTCCGGTAATCGCGTCAACCGGACAGTACCGTTCACAGATTGAACAACCTGTACAGGTATCCTGCATAATGGTATGGGTGATAAGCCCTTTACAGACACCTGCCGGGCACCGTTTCTCCTCAACATGAGCGACATATTCATCTCTGAAATATTTCAGTGTCGTCAGTACCGGATTGGGGGCGGTCTGACCCAATCCGCAAAGGCTGGATGATCTCACCTGATGAGCAATATCTTCCAACGTATCGATGTCATCCATCGTTCCCTGACCATCGCAGATCCTGGTCAGCAGCTCTTTCATACGAAGAGTACCAATCCTGCAGAAGGTACACTTGCCGCAGGATTCGATCTGGGTGAACTCGAGAAAATATCGGGCAATATCAACCATACATGATTTGGTGTCCATGACAACCATACCACCCGAACCCATGATAGCACCTGTTGCATTGAGCGCTTCATATTCGATAGGTGTATCGAAAAGTGATTCCGGAATACATCCTCCGCTCGGGCCGCCAAGCTGCACGGCCTTGATCGGCCTGCCGGCAGATGAACCTCCCCCGATATCGTAAAGAACTTCCCGAACCGTCGTCCCCATAGGAACTTCGACAAGGCCGCCACGCTTTATAGGTCCTGCAAGAGCAAATACTTTCGTCCCCTTGCTCTTCTCGGTCCCGATTTCCGCGTAAGCTGCACCGCCATGCTCAATGATCCACGGAAGGTTGGCAAGCGACTCGACATTGTTGATAATCGTCGGTTTCCCGAAAAGCCCCTTGACCGCAGGAAAAGGCGGACGAATACGCGGCATCCCGCGTTCACCCTCGATAGATGCGATCAGCGCGGTCTCTTCACCACAGACGAAAGCTCCTGCGCCCTGTTTAATGGTAACGTCAAAATCAAATGAACTTCCAAGTATGTTGTTACCGAGAAGCCCTGCCTTTCTTGCATCATCTATAGCCTTTCTGAAATGCTCAACAGCCAGAGGATATTCCGCCCGGATATAGGCGTACCCGGAAGAGGCTCCGATCGCATAGGCAGCTATAAGCATGCCCTCAAGGGCATTATGCGGATCGCCTTCCAGCAGAGAACGATCCATGAAAGCCCCCGGATCACCCTCATCACCATTACAGATCAGATATTTCTTTTCACCCTTCGCGGAACGGGCGAATCCCCATTTAACCGCTGTCGGAAAACCTGCTCCTCCACGGCCTCGCAAACCGGATACTCGTACCTCCTCGATTACCTGTTCAGGCTTGATCCCCTCCGTGATAATTTTTTCTATCGAACGGTAGCCTCCCCTCTCTCTGTATGCATCCAGAGATTGAGGGTCGACCTGCCCGATATTGCGCAAGGCTATCCTTGTCTGGCGGTCAAGATAATCAGCCCCGACTGACGGCATGGAAGAGCGGATCAACAGGTCCTGCCGCACCTTTCCTTCACCCCTGTGAAAACTCAGAAGATCAGGAATGTTTTTCTTATCGACTTTCCTGTAGAGACAGGCGCCTCTCTTCTCGTCGATAATCTCAACCATAACTTCATCGTGACACATTCCTGCACATCCGACACTTTTTATTGCCGCTTCAGGAGCAAGTTCAGTGAATATATCTATAACATCTTTCGACCCTGCCGCTATACCGCATGTGCCCTCACCAACAATTATCTCTAACGGCTTCGATGGCTTTTGATTCATTGCCATACCTCCTTTTTCTGTTTCCCGGGCGATCTCCTGTCAGGTGCTTCCGCCTCACTTTTCTCTTCTTCATGACCTGGCAGAAATTCCCCTTGCTGACGGGCATGCTTTTTCAGACTTCTCTGGGCATCCGTTCCTTTCAGGTTCCCGAAAGTCTCATCGCCAATCACCATAACAGGCGCAAGGCTACAACAGCCTATACACGCCACATCTTCAACAGTATAGCTGCCGTTCGATGCCGTATCCTCATCTTCATTCTTTATCCCCAGGCTCTGTCGCAGAGCCGTATTTATCCTGTCAGCTCCACTGACATGACAGGCCGTACCATGACAAACCTTGATAACATGCCTTCCGACCGGGTCCAGACGAAACTGGGAATAGAATGTTGCAACACCGTAAAGCTGACTTGCCCCGACATCAGTTTCAGCAACAATGATATCCATGGCTTCTCTCGGAAGATAGCCATATTCATTCTGAACAGCCTGGAGCAGAGGAACTGCCGCTGAAACGCTTTTTCCCGTTTCAGCAATCCATTTCTGTACCAACGTCTCGTCAACCGTTGCGTCCAGGGAGTTTTGTTCCACGTCTTTCTCTCCTTGTTAAAGATTACACTTGTATAACACACTTCACCACGACAAAAAAGAAAAGCGCGGTGCGCGGTGGTAAACACGAAAATTAATTGCACGAGTCGATCAGCTCAACACCATAACGCTGAGGCTAACCACAAAAACCCGGGGGTCAGGAAAAGCATGTAATTAACTAAAATCGTTATCAATCAAAAAATAATTACGGCAAGCCTGACAGGAGGCAACTCTTAACCACCGCTTCTATCAGCGAACCTTCTGCGAAATTCTTCCACCCGGCCCCTGTTGACGCCAAGATCGGAAAACCCCAGCCTGGATGCCGAACGTACCTGAATGACAGCTTCGGCATCGTCCATGCGAAACTCCACATCATCGACAAAACCGAAAACAGGAACGGTAAACGTGGACCAGAGATACCCTTCCTCTTCATTCTGCACCTCTCCACCCATCGTGCCGATAACCTCTTTGAGAAACTTCCAGGCCTCATCCGGCGACATTTCCCTGAACGCTAACGGCTCTACCCATTCAGGTGAATCTGAATGTTCACTGCATACACAGTTTGGAGTTCCAGGACACGGCCTGAGGCGCTCCCCGACAAGTCCAGGCGTCGCAAAGGAGGGTTCAGGCCATAGACCTGAAGTGATGCCGGTAACGGTTTTAAGCATATCATTGATGATGTCCATCGTCATTGCTTTTGTGTGTTATCGTGATAGCTGTTTAAAGAATTTCTATAAAGTACAGTGCTTTTACCAGCAAAAAAAACATCAGCGAACAAAGAACCGGCGCTCACAGTACCATCCACCAGAGGGGCAACGTAAAAAAGGCCAGCACAATACCCACAGCAACCATAAGATTTGCCAGCGGAGGATTGATGCCGTGTTCCGTCGCTATGATGCCTGCTGTGATCATAGGCGGCATAGCCGCCTCAAAAAGCGTTACGGTAATCGGCAGTCCGTCGAGGTTGAAAACCTTGACATACAACAGAAAAAGTACAAGAGGAGCGAGCAACAGTTTAAACCCGAGACCCAAAGCAAGATTGCCCACATTACCCCCGAAATGGCCAGTATTCAGCTGGCATCCAACGGAAAACAGGGCAAGTGGCGCAAGCGTGTCGCCCAGACGCTGTAACACCGGAGTCAGCCATGCAGGATACTCCAGGGGAAGCAGTAGAAGAGCAATCACGAGCGCGATAAAGGGAGGAAAAAAAACAATCCGCTTCAGGATGTCCTGTGCTGAAGGCAACCCGTCAGAATAGATTCCGGCAACAATAATCCCCAGCGTCGAGAGCACCATGAACGAACCAAGCTGATCGACAACGATCCCGTTCACCAGAGCCTCCTTGCCATAAAATGCCTCGATCATAGGCAAACCCACAAAGGAAGTATTGCCGAGACTGCCGGTCAGCATCAGAGCCCCGACAGTTGTTCGCGGCAACGTAAAAAGCCTGCCCAGCAGGAGAAAAAAACCTGCCCCAAGGCCAAAGTGAATCCAGGGCATAGCCGCCATAAACAGCATATCCGAGGAAATGGTGAGTTCATGGATCGACAAGAGCGTGATTGCCGGAAGAGAAACATGAATAATAAAACCGTTGAGCACCCGGGGTGTACTTTCAGGCATGTTACCGAAACGCCGCAACATGACCCCGGCGGTAAAACAAACGATAAGAAGCAGAAGATTGTGCATGTGATCGCTGCATTATTCTTTCTGATTGAGAATTTTCTTCCTGTACTCTTCAAGATTCTCGGTCAGACAACCGACCAGCTCAGAAGCGACCCGAAGCACCTGTTTCTGGTCAAAATCCTGTTTTCGCATCTGCTGATAAAACTGACGGGCAAGGTTCACGGCAAGAGCTTCGGGATCAGATCTTTGCACAACGATAGCGTCAAAGTTAAAAACGATTTCGTCAACAGCTTTATTTTGCATGTCAGCCTCCTTGCGTATGGAATGGGGTTTGGAGAATATTCAATGCACGATCAGTCACAAAGCAAGCATCTCTTAACCGGAATCACTCTTTCTTTTCAGCATCTATCTTCGTATCCATGCCTTCCCTGAACCTCTCTTCCGGCGTCACCACAACGCTGTCCCCCTCAGCAAGACCCTCAAGGACTTCTATATACCGGATATCCGATGCCCCGCGGACAATCTTCTGCTTTTGTAACTTCCGGTTCACGATTTTCCACACAAAGTCCGAGCCGGCTTCCTCAAATACCGAGCTCACAGGAACCAGCAGCACACCGTTCCGGACGCTGTAGATAATATTCGCGGTTGCCGTCATTCCGATCTGTATTCCCTCAACATGCTCCTCGAGTTTTATATATACCCTGGACGTTTTGGTGATCTTGTCTGTCTGGGGAACCACCCGGGAAACTTTGGCAGAAAAACGTTTTTCCGGCAATGCATCCAGCGCTATCGCTGCTCTTTGTCCTGTTTTCAGACGAAGCACGTCAAGTTCATCAACCTCAACGTTGATCATGTAGCTTGTCGTGTCGACCACCCTGGCCACAAGCGTATTGGCAGCGATATAATCTCCTGCCTTTGCATTCTGGAGTGTCAGCACACCGTTAATCGGCGAACGCACAATTTTTTTTCTCAGATCATTCTGACGGCTTTTCAGTTGCAGTTCTCGCTGGCGGAGCAACTTCTTCGCCTGAAAATACTCTTTTTCGGCTTCTTCAAGATCCTGTCGTGAAATTGCCCCTGCCTGCAGGAGATTGCGGCTTCGCTCACGTTTGATACGTAAATCTTCAGTTTCGGATCGCTGTTCCGCATAGGCCGCGCCTGCCTCTTCGAACGCAAGCTGAAGCTGACGCTCATCAAACTCCAGAATGGCACTTCCTTTGGTCACCCACTCTCCGGCAAGAGCGCCGACAAAACCTACCGTTCCCGATAGTTCACTGCTGAGATCAGCCATTGCATCGGCATCCACGTAGCCTGTCGCGTAAACCGCCCGGGCCAGCTCCATTTTCCTGACAGGATGAACTTCCACAGAAACGGTATTCCCTCTCGTAATGAGATAGACGATCGTTATAAGAAAAATGACCCCGAGAGCGATGGTATATTTAGGGAGTATTTTCTGTAGTGACTGCATAACTATTCGGGCAGAACCATTGAAATGTTGATGTGGAAGTTACGAGTTTCCCGATTTTTCTCCCTATCAACCTTGGTTTTTCCATAATTTTATCAATCTTTAGGATCACTAGTAAAAACGTCTGATACAGCTTGCGGCGACTCAGACTTCCTTAGCATTAATCTGCGCTGTACATGAATGAGCATCAAGATCTTCAAAAAAGCTTTTTAGAGACCGTCTCCTTTGACAGTAACGGTCTTGTACCGGCTATCGTTCAGGATCATGAGTCCGGAAAAGTACTTATGATGGCCTGGATGAACCGTGAAAGCCTCGAAATGACCCTGAAAAACAGGAAAGCCTGCTACTGGAGCAGGAGCCGAAAAAAATTATGGCTTAAAGGGGAATCCTCAGGAAATATGCAGGATGTGCATGAAATCCTGATTGACTGTGACGGTGATACCCTGCTGTTGAAGGTCTCCCAGAAAGGCGGCGCATGCCATGTAGGATACCACTCCTGTTTCTACCGGAAGGCAAAAAGCGACCTCTCTCTTGAAATCTGTGATACATTGATGTTTAACCCGGAAGATGTCTATGGCAAAAAAAACTGACTCGTCGGTCAACCGGTCGAAAGAGACGGCAGAATCTCTTTTCAGATCGAAGTCACATGCCTCGATAGAGCATATGTTTGACGAAGTCGCACCCACCTATGACTTTCTCAATCATCTCCTGAGTCTCGGCATAGACAACTACTGGCGATCCAACGCCGCCCGAAAAGCAAAAAAGCTGATCGGAGCGAATCCCGCTCCTGCCATACTTGACGTCGCAACAGGAACAGGTGATCTGGCACATGCGATGGCCGGGATACCCGGCTCCACGGTCCAGGGGTTTGATCTGTCCGGGAACATGCTGGAAATTGCCAGAAAAAAGTATCCGGAAATCACGTTCAAGCAAGGATATGCAGAAAAGCTTCCTTACGAGGACGCCTCTTTCGATATTGTCTGCGCCGGCTTCGGGGCAAGAAATTTCGAAAACCTTTCTCAGGGCCTCAGGGAGTTCCACAGGGTGCTCAAACCGGGAGGTCACGCCCTTGTTATCGAACCGATGATTCCCAGAATTCCTCTGATGAAAACCATGTACCTTATCTATTTCAAAAAGGTACTTCCGAAAATCGCAGGAATGTTCAGCAAGTCAAGTTTTGCCTATGACTACCTGCCACACTCGGTTGAAGAGTTTCCCCAGGACGAGGCATTCACCTCGATTTTAAAAGAAGCAGGGTTCAGCAGTGCTGAATATCACCCGATGACAGTTGAGACATCCATACTCTATGTCGCCCGCAAATAACATCCGGCAGCAGATCTATCCTCCGCCTCACTCGCGATTGCCGCTGCCGGAACAGAAATCAACCCGGTATTTTTCGTAATTGCTGCATACATGACCGTTTGCTGAACGATCCTGATGGATTTTCCTGATAAGTGCGATGACCTTGTCAACATCGGTAACATGGAAAATCATTCGCAGATCACTCTCACTGATCAGATTCTCTCGTAACACCTCCCTCTTCATCCATTCCAGAAGGCCGCCCCACAGAGAGCCGTAGAGGATAACCGGGGTTTCGCAGATATGCTCTACCTGCACAAGCTGCCATGCGTAGAACAGTTCGAGCAGCGTGCCGATCCCTCCCGGAGCGACGATAATCGCGTCTGAAAGCGCCATAAAGGTATCAAGACGGCTGCTGAACCGGTTAAAATCCTGCTTGATGTCAAGATAGGGGCTGGGCATCTCTTCATGAGGAAGCCTGATATTCAGACCTATCGAGTGTGTAGGGGAATTCGCGCTTTTGTGACCCGCATTGGCTGCATTCATGAGCCCGGGGCCACCTCCTGTCACGACATCGAAGCCCGATTCGGCAAGCGCTTTGGCTATGGCAAATACATCGAGGTATTCCCGGTCTTCTTCGCTGATGCGGGCGGAACCGAAAATCGCGACACGGTAGTGAGGATCCATAGTATTTTGCTTTGTGTTACCCTGCCTGTTTTCGTTCAGCCTCCGGCATGACTCCTCTTCACTCCCTGTCATTCCCGTGCCTGACACGGGAATCCATTCTTGCCCTGAAAACCCTATGGATGCCGGATCAAGTCCGGCATGACTCCTCTCCACTCCCTGTCATTCCCGTGCCTGACACGGAAATCCATTCTTGCCCTGAAAACCCTATGGATGCCGGATCAAGTCCGGCATGACTCCTTTTCACTCCCTGTCATTCCCGTGCCTGACACGGGAATGACAGGAAAAAATCCGTCGCCCTCTCGTCACTGGTCACTCGTTACTTCCCACTTCTCCCAGCATCTCTTCAAACTCGCTTTCGGTAATCACCCTGACACCAAGTTTTCGCGCCTTTTCCAGTTTGCTGCCCGGCTCTTTACCATAAACAACGAGATTCGTATTTTTACTCACCGAAGCAACCGTTTTCCCTCCTCTTTCACGTACAAGCCCTGCCGCTTCATCACGGGTATACCGCTCCAGAGCCCCGGTAAAGATCACTTTCATACCGTCAAAATTGAGATTGACCGGCTTCTTTGTCTTTTCAGCCTCCAGCCGCACTCCGGCCTCTCTGAGTTTTTCGATCATTGCCGTCGCGGACGGCTTCCTGAAAAACGCGTGAACGCTTTCAGCAATAACAGGCCCGACATCAGTAACATCCGAGAGCGCTTCGACAGATGCTTTGCAAAGCATGTCAAGCGTAGGATAGGCCCCTGCAAGTTCGCGTGCCGTAGCGATACCGACATGACGTATACCAAGGGCGAACAAAACACGGAAGTACTCACGGTTTCTGCTCTTTGCAATAGCATTGACCAGGTTGCCTGCCGACTTTTCAGCCTGCCGGTCGAGACGCATGATCAGATCGGGAGTCAGACGATAGAGATCGCCCGCATCGACAACCATTCCGCTGCTGACAAGCTGCTCGACAATCGCCTTGCCCAGACCGTTGATATCCATGGCATTACGTGACGCGAAGTGCTCAATGCGCGCCTTCGTCTGAGCCGGGCATCCCTCGCTGTTCGGGCAGTAATAGTGCACTTCGTTTGGAGGTTTGACGAGAGGAGTTCCGCAGGAAGGACAGCTCTCGGGAACAACAACGGGCAGGGTGCCCGGCCGGCGTTTTTCCTCGACGACGCTGATAACCTTCGGAATAATCTCGCCGGACTTTTCGATAACGACCGTATCATGCAGCCGGACATCGAGACGTTCCACCTCTTCAAGATTATGCAGCGTCGAGCGGGAAACCGTCGTTCCTGCAAGCCGGACAGGTTCAAGCTCGGCGACCGGAGTGATGGTGCCGAGCCTCCCGACCTGAAAAACAATGCTTCGGATAACCGTACGCGCCCTCTCGGCGGGGAACTTGTACGCTATTGCCCACCTGGGACTTTTCGAGGTGGCTCCAAGTTCATCCCGGAGCGCCGTATTGTTCAGCTTGAGAACAATGCCGTCAATTTCATACGGCAGTCCAGTCAGACGCTTCTTCTGCCACCCGTCAATATATTCGCGAATATCTTTCAGCGTCCGGCATACACGGTGTTCACCTCCGGTGTAAAAACCCAGACGTTCAAGCAGCTCAAGACGTTCGGCATGGCTGATTATTTCTGCAGAACTCTCTTTCAGGTAGTAGGCGACAAAAACCATTTTCCTGCGTGATACTTCCCCTGAATCCTGCAGTTTCAATGTCCCGGCGGTTGCATTCCTCGGATTTGCAAACCGTTCCTCTTCAGGGCGTCCTTCATTGAGAACGGCAAAATCGGTTTTTGTCATGAACACCTCTCCCCGTACCTCGATCTCTCTTCCCTCATAGCGCTCCACACCCTCTCCGGAACCTGAAGGATTTCCAAGACGCAAGGGAACCGACCTGATGGTGCGGATATTCCCTGTGATATCGTCCCCCTGCGAGCCGTCTCCCCTTGTCGCCCCGCGAACAAGGAGGCCGTCACGATAAAGAAGACTTACCGCAACACCGTCGAATTTGAGCTCGGCAACAAATTCAGGGCTGTCACGGTGCTCTTCCGGAAGCAGTTTCACTACTCTGTGATAAAACTCTCCCACCTCCTCGATCGAGTAGGTATTGGAAAGGCTCAACATCGGCTCACGGTGCTCGACCGTCGGAAACTCTTTGGTGATGCCGCCGCCCACCCGCTGGCTGGGGCTGTCAGAGGTTTTCAGTTCCGGAAACTCCCCTTCCAGCGCGACCAGCTTTTCAAGCATGGCGTCGTACTGAAAATCTGAAATCTCCGGCCTGGCAAGAACATAGTAGCGGTAGTTGTGACGATCGATCTCCTCACGCAACCTTATGATCTCTGCAACAGCCTGCTTTTTATCCATCAATCTCCTGTAGTTGATTATTTCGCGGCGGACAAACCCCAGCCTGCAAGATTCTTCAAAAACGATACCGTACCTCCAACACCGAGTTTTTCGTAGGTAGCTTTGAGAACCTGCGGATAGCGCCATGCAACTTTCAGCAGAACGGTCACGAAATCATCCAGTCGCATCTCGTCCCGAAACATTGACTGCCTGTAGCGCTGGGGAAGTTCATCAAGGACAATCATCACCTCGTTCATCAGCTCATTGATAAAACCGGGCGTATCAGTTGCCGGATCATAACACATGTATTTCATGAGATTTGCCATAGATGCCACATTGGGTTCATAGGCACTGATTTTCTCCAGGTCCTTTCGCAGGAGGTTCCCGGAAGCCAGTGCCTGGTGCAGATCCGCTGTCAGATGCCCAAGATTGCGTACCATCGATCCAAAACCACAGAAGGTCAGGGGGGAGTGCAGCGTTGCCGCGTCCCCGAACAGGATAATGTTGTCATCGGCTATCTCCCTTACTCTTGATAATCCATCATGAGAGTATGCCGGAATAATTCCGAAAACCGGGCGGTGAATGGTAAAGTCGTCTGAGAGTTTCTTGTATTCGGGAAGCTTCTGAAAGTAGGTTTCAAACAGGCCGAGAAGCGTTTTATCATTCCCGGATTCAACAGCGTCATAAAAAAACAGATAGCTGATATACTCCTTTCCGGCAGCGGGAAAACCTTCCCAGATCAGCTGACGTCCTCCTCCCGGTGTAACATCGGCAGGCCCGGTGCTCACAAGTATCTCACCGACGTCATAATCGACGTCCTGAAACCCGCTGGCGATGGTACCTACTGTCGGGCATACATGCGTCTGGGAGCGCCCCTCGTTCAGCTGACTGGCGATGGGCGAGAGAATCCCCATGACATCCACCAGCACCTTTGCCTTGAAAAAATGAACCTTGCCTTCCGGATCGTTCACCTCGACGATCACGTGATCCGGAAACTTGTAACACCTCCTGAAAGATGTCCTGTCACGTATAGCGTTTCTCTCGTGGGCAAGTATCTTGCCCTTTGCGAGGCCAAGCAGACGGTCCGCGTCGACAGCGCAGTCGAGCACGTTGTCTATATACAATCGTTTCTGACGACCGTTTTCAACGTTAAATTCAACCCAGCCTGTTTTGTAGTGGCGCTGTATGACGGCATCGATCTCCGCAGAGCTGAACACACCGGTTTCCTCAAGTTTCTCCAGTTCCTTCCGGGATATGTTCCAGTCTCTGGTCGACTTGCCGGCAACATGCCTGTCAACAAGCAGTACACTGTGATCGTAGCGCCCTGTCATTACTGCTGCATGGAGCAGTCCGAGAGTCGCTCCCGCATAGACTATATCATAGTCGCCACCGATATTTGCGCCTTCAGGAAGAGCGCTTCCGGGAAGAACCGCATCATTCGGAGCGCTCTTATGGCCTCGGGTCCAGTATCGGTCGAGTTCCATAACCCGACGCAAGAACCCATCACCGTTTGCGAGGGAAGAAAAATTCCTGTATACGAGCGGGTGGGTATTTCGTATCTGTTCCAACATCATGCGCCTCTACTTATCAATTTTTCCATCCACAAGATGTATGCGCCGCTTCGCTCTGCGGGCGAATTCCTCATCATGCGTGACAAAGATGACCGTCTGGTTAAACTCCTGGTTGAGCTGTTCAAAAAGCTCGTAAACCTGATTGCCCGATTTTGAGTCCAGATTCCCGGTCGGCTCATCCCCGAGAACAAGCTTTGGTTCATTGGCAAGAGAGCGTGCAACGGCAACCCGCTGCTGCTGACCTCCGGAAAGCTGGCTTGGCCGGTAATCATAACGGTCGCTCAAGCCAACCTTGTCAAGCAGCATTTGAGCTCTCTGTCGTATTTCCGCTTTTGTCCTGGTACTGTTAATCATCATCGGCATACTGACATTTTCAACGGCCGTGAACTCCGGAAGCAGAAAATGAAACTGGTAGATAAAACCGATTTTTTCATTGCGGATCTTTGACATCTCCTTCTCGTTCTTGTCTGAAATATTCACTCCATCCAGCCAGACCTCTCCGAATGTAGGCTTGTCAAGACCTCCCATGATATACAGAAGGGTTGATTTCCCGGAACCGGAAGGTCCTGTGATGGAGATAAATTCACCTTCCTCGACCTCAAGAGAAAGACCGGGAATAATGGTTTGCCGGATATCACGGGAGAGCTCAAGTTCCTTTCGGACAGCAACAAGTTTTAAAATGGTTGTACTCATCAGCAGAAAAAAAAGAACGTACTGTTTATGGAAGTTTGCCCCACCGGCTCTGTATTCTCATCCCGAATGCGGTCACGGACAGCAGTAATAATAAGAAAAAAACAGGCGCACCGCTAAACAGCTGAAAAACCGCATGCCGGTAAAAGCTTCTTTTTTCCCGGTTGTAACAACTTATTAGAAAGTCAGAACGTTTAATAACATAATTTAAGCGAGTTACGTTACCTGTTTCGATTCAGAGACAGATTTTCACAGGCATCACGATCGACAGGCTGATGCGTGAAATCCTGAACAAAACCTTATTCTTTGTAATGACATCGTCCGGAAAAAAAGTATGCTTCATCACCGGCGGTTCCGGTCGCCTTGGCAGCGAGGTAGCCTTATCACTGGCTCAACTGGGATATTCCGTTTTCTTCACCTACAACCGTTCCCGGGAAAAAGCGGAAAAAACACTTGACAGGCTCCGCGACTTCACGCCACAATCGGCAATGACAAGATGTGATGTCTCAAAGGTCTCTGCTATCGAACAAGCCTTCGAACTTTTCAGCAAGCAGTTTTCCAGGCTTGACCTGCTGATCACCAGCGCGTCAAACTTTTACAGCACCTCATTGCCTGACGTTACTGAAACCCAGTGGGGGGACCTTGTAGACACAAATCTGAAGGGGACCTTTTTCACCATGCAGATCGGGGCCAGGCTGATGCAAAAACAGCCTTTTGTATCAAGAATCATTACCATGACCGATATTTCCGCGAACCTTGTCTGGCAACAATTCGCCCCCTATACCGCTTCTAAAAACGCTGTCCAGCATCTTACAAGAGTGTTTGCAAAAGCGTTTGCCCCGAAAATTCTTGTGAACTCAATCGCTCCCGGAACGGTTACGATAAACCCTGAATGGAATGACGGCCCGGAAGAGGAGCTGTCAAAAATGATCCCTTTGCAGCGTATCGGAGAACCTGAGGATATCGTTGAAGCCATTGTATTTCTTACAAAAAGCCGCTACGTAACCGGACAGGTCATTACCGTTGATGGCGGAAGGATATTACGCTGATTTAGCTATGAACATTCTTTTATTATATATTTTTTACTATAAAGAAGCTCATATTCAAAACACCAGGACGTCGCCATACCATATATAGCGGTGTTCTACAATCACTTTACGACGATGCAGGAAATACCGGAAAACCAGCCGGCAAACGGCGAATCAGAGACACAACATTCAGGGAAAAAACACATCCCGGAGCAGGTTGAGGCAATCAGTGACAGCATATCCAGAATGTATAATCAGTTCAGGGAAAGTGAACAGTATGAGGAGATCGAAGAAAAGGCTGTTAAACTGAAAGACTACATACAGGACAACCCTGTTCCTTCAATGCTCTATTCTCTCGGGGCAGGCTTCATTCTCGGACTGCTGCTGCACAGAAAAAAATAACGGTAGAACAGACTCAACCGTATGCTGTAAATAATACGCTGTTGAGAACCAAGAAAACGGACACTTTCGGCAACGAACAGAACAAAAACATTCCGGATGCTTATGGATCCTCATGAAAAAAAAGATTACGGCCAGAGTGACCAGAAAAAGAAAACACTGGGCACATTGATCGATAGCACAGTCACTTCGAGTTATGAGGACCTTCTGGCCATTATCGAGGCGAGAACGGAACTTATCAAGATCGAAATCACCGAAAAACTTGCTATTGTCGCATCTCTTCTTGTTATCATATTTTTTCTTGTCGCGGGGCTCATCTATCTCATTGCAACCCTGGCGCTCCTTTTTGGAGAACTCCTCGGTCATTACTATCTCGGGTATCTAATCATCAGCCTGTTTTGTCTGTTAACATTCCTCTTATTTGCCAAAATAAGTCCGAACCTTCTGAAAAATATCATCCACAACATTCTTCTTTCCTCTCATGGAAAAAAACACTGAACCATTGAAAAACGTAGAAGCAAGAATAGAAAAACTGGAAAGTAATATCCATGAACGTGAGGCCCAGCTGAAAAACCGTGCCGGCGAGTTCAAGAAGGAACTGCAGAAGGAATTATCTCCTGAAGAGGTAGTAAAAAAATATCCGCTTCAATCAACCGGCATCTCTCTCCTGTTCGGCGTTCTTGCAGGAAAAGTATTGCGCGCCGTTGTTTCCCAGCCCTCAGAGAAAAACATCCAGCAGGCTATGCATCTGAAAAGCGAGCCTTCCGAACTGAAAAGCGCCATCGGCTCCATAGGAATCGATGCCCTGCGTTCAGGGAAGGATCTCGTCTTCAACTACCTCAAGTACTACCTGGACAATAAAATCCAGCAGAAAAAAGGGTAGGTTTTTTTCTATATTCCGACAGCATTTAATAAGGGTATCTCTATAATAAAAGTACCCATAAGTCAGACTCTATCGTGAAAGTACATCTCGACAGAACATCATCAGGATTCTGTATAGGCGTTCAGGGCACCATACATCTTGCGGAAGAAAAACTTGAGGAACTGGACAGTAAACTCTACTGTCTGGGTGACATCGTTCATAACGAGGTCGAGGTAAAACGCCTCGAGGACCTGGGACTGATCACCATCGATAATGAAGAGTACAACAAGCTCAAACATGCTCATGTGCTTGTTCGGGCTCATGGGGAACCGCCTTCCACCTACAAGAGAGCCGATAGCAACGAATTGTCCATTACCGACTCAACCTGTCCGGTAGTCTCGAAACTGCAACGCACAGCCAGGCTGCTTTTTGAACTGGGGTTTCAGATAATCATATACGGCAAAAAAACACACCCGGAAGTTATCGGCATTAACGGTCAGTGTGCAGACCAGGCGGTTATCATCAAGCACGCCGACCTCTCCGTACCAGAAGAAACCGATCCGATCGACTTTACACGGCAAACCGCTCTGATTTCACAGACAACAATGGATGTGCCGGGGTTTTATATCCTGAAAAAAAATCTTGAATCCCTTTTTGCCGACAGAACCGATGCCGCAGAACAGAAGAGTACGCACTCATGGAAAACCATACGTGACATAGACATTACGGCGGAAATGACCGGCATCTGCCCATTGCCCGACTTAGTCTATAAAGACACTATCTGCCGTCAGGTTTCAAGCAGAAACGCCAAGCTGCATGATTTCGCTGCCGCAAATGACATAATAATTTTCGTCGCGGGTAAAAAGAGCTCAAACGGACAGGTACTCTTCAACATCTGCAGAGAATCCAATCCCCGCAGTTACTTTATCGCAGATCAAACAGGTCTTCAGGACGAGTGGTTTTATGACAATGGTCGTCCGGTAGGCAGTGTGGGCGTATGCGGGGCGACATCTACGCCTATGTGGCTGCTGGAGAACGTAGCGCACTCTATTGAACAAACGTATGCCGGCTGATCTGTCCGGATTATTCACGTCACCACTATGAGCACTATTACTTTCACTCTGAACGGTAAAAAGAAGTCTGCCGAAAAAGACCTCTCAATTCTGGATGCCTGCAGAAATAACGGCGTCTCCATTCCTACATTCTGCTTTCATCAATCGCTGCAGGCGCTCGGTTCCTGCTGGATGTGCATCGTTGAAATCAAGGGCAAGCACCGTTTCGTTCCCGCTTGCAGTACCAGGATATCAGAAGGAATGTCTGTTGAAACCGACAATGCCGAGCTCTTTGAAATTCGCAAGAGAAATCTCGAACGCCTTCTTGAAGGACATTGCGGAGACTGTGACGGCCCATGCGAAGTTTCCTGTCCCGCGGGATGTGATATACCGGCCTTCGTCTCGGCAATCGCCAGGGGCGACGACCACGAAGCGATACGAATCATTAAGGAGGATATTCCTCTTCCGGGAATTCTCGGCAGGATATGTCCCGCGCCCTGCGAAGAAGAGTGCAGAAGACATGGCGTTGACGAGCCCCTGTCTATATGTGCCCTGAAGCGCTTTGCCGCTGACAGGGACAATGAAGCCTCAGACAGGTATATACCCTCCCTCAGTGAAAAAACCGGCAAAAAAGCGGCGATAATCGGTGCTGGCCCATCTGGATTGACTGCTGCATACTATCTGCTGAGTGAAGGGCATGATGTAACGGTTTTTGACGCTCATGCTCAACCCGGGGGAATGATGCGCTACGGAATCCCGCGCTTCCGGCTTCCGGCAGAGATCATAGAAGCAGATCTGGCGCCACTGCGGGCTATGGGAGCAGACTTTGTCTGTAACACAGTTTTAGGCCGCGATATCTCTCTGGAAGGCCTCAAAAATGAGGGTTTCGATGTTGTCTATCTTGCTTTCGGCGCCCAGAAAGCCGCAGAGATGAACATAGAGGGGGAAAAATCTGAAGGGGTTGTTTCCGGCATTGATTTCCTGAAAACAGTCGCCTCCGGAACCATGCGTTCACCTGGCCCGAAAGTAGTGGTCATCGGAGGAGGAAATACCGCAATAGATGCCGCACGCACCGCGCTTCGCCTTGGCGCCGGATCTGTTCGCATTCTCTACAGAAGAACCATTGAAGAGATGCCTGCCAATCGTGCGGAAATTCAGGAAGCGCTGCATGAAGGAGTCTCCATTGACTTTCTTACTGCTCCGGTCTCCATACAAAGAGATGAAGGCGGCATCAAGCTCATCGTGCAGAAAATGAAAATGGGAGCGCCTGACCAAAGCGGAAGAGCCAGGCCTGTTCCCGTTGAACATGCAGCATATGCCCTCCAGGCCGATCAGGTTATCTCCGCCATCGGCCAGCAGGTGGACATCACCATTCTTGAAAACCCGGGTATTGCGACCGCAAAAGGAACGGTGGTTGTTGATCCTGAAACCTGCAGAACATCTGTCCCGTGGGTTTTTGCTGGAGGAGACTGCGTCACCGGTCCCGATACCGCGATCAACGCTGTCAAACAAGGCAAACAGGCCGCTCGTGCCGTACATCTCTATCTCAAAGGAGAACCAGTTACCGCTTCCCCGACGCTCTTCAATGCAACCTACGGACCGAGAGACAAGGCACCTGAAGGGTTCTACAGGCGAACGCAACCGGCACCCAGGGCACAGCTCCGGGAACTGCCCCTGCACCTGCGTACAGGCGGGTTCGAAGAAGTATCGGCCGGCCTTTCACAAAAAAGCGCACGAGAGGAAGCGCTGAGATGCATGCGTTGCAGCTGCACAAACAGTCATGACTGTACACTTCGCGACCTCTCCTCTGTTTACGGCGTAGCACAGAAACAGAAGCCTGTAGCTACTGAAGATTTCTCCATTACAAGGAATCAGGAAATCCGTTTTGAACGGGAAAAATGCGTCGACTGCGGCATCTGTGTGCGTACACTCGAAGAGACGGGAAAGGATGGCAATGAAATCCTGCGGCTTCTTGTTGAGCGCTGTCCGACCGGAGCTTTGAGCAGGTAAGCTGTCAGATGGTAAGCGGCATTCAAAGCCGTGAAAAGTCAAAATCCTTTGCAGCAATCTTCCGCACTGTAGGATTGAACGCTTTCGTGCCGACAATAACAATATCGCCAGCCTTAAGGGTTTCTTTTTCATCCGAATCGATGACCACTTCAACAAGGTTGTTGCCTATCGCAACGACAGCTATAGAGACCGCATCGACCGCGAGTATTTCAAGAATTTCTCCCTTGAAGGCAAACTTCTGCGTTGTAGCACGCTCGACAAAAAGTTCACGAGGTGACGTGTCAGTGATGATTCTCCCTGTATCAAAAAGAAGAACACGATCACACAACTTGTACATTTCGCTTGAATCATGCGTTACGATAAGTATGGTTACTCCAAGCTCCCGGTTCACGTTGATCAGTTCATCCTGCAGAACTGATTTCATGGCTTCATCGAGAGCCGAAAGCGGTTCGTCAAGCAGGAGCAGCTGTGGTTGCTGCATAAGCGCCCGGCAAAGAGCCACCCGCTGTTTCTGGCCACCAGACAGATTTCCCGGTTTTACATGCTTCAGCTGCTGCAGGCCGGTCATGTGCAGAAGCTTTTCGGCCAGAACCATGTCACGCGACGCATAGAGCATATTTCCCAGTACCGACATGTGCGGAAAGAGTGCATACCCCTGAAAAACCACTCCTGCCTTCCGCTGCTGCGGTTTGAGATTCACTACCGTTTTTTTCCCCGGCTCTTTCCGAAACCACACCTCTCCGTCAACCTCCAGCAAGCCTTCGTCAGGAGTGGTCAATCCGGAGAGCATTCGCAAAAATGTTGTTTTTCCGCTGCCTGAAGGTCCTGCTATTGCCGTGATTCCTCCGCGGGCGATCTCAACATCGGTGTGCAGCAGAAAATCACCTTCCGCGCCTGCGAGTTTTTTTTTCAGTGATGATACCAGCATGATCTCAACCTGTGACCCTGTTTCGATGATTAAGAACATAGACCACCATGAGTACCGCCAGACTGAAGACAATCAGAATCAGAGAATAGATATGAGCGGTTCTGTAATCGAGCAGTTCGACCAGTTCATATATCGCTATCGAAGCAACTCTTGTTTCTCCCTGAATACTGCCGCCAACCATGAGAACAACACCGAATTCACCGACTGTATGAGCAAACGTAATGATCAATCCGGTAAGGATCGATGGTTTGATGTTGGGCAGTATCACATGAAAAAGCGTTTGAAGTTTAGACTTTCCAAGCGTGTAGGATGCCTCGATAAGTTTTGCAGGTACCTGCTCCATTCCGGACTCGAGAGGCTGAAGCATGAACGGCAGAGAGTAGATACAGGAAGCGATAAGTATACCTTCAAAAGAAAACACCAGTTCAATGTTAAGTGTCTCTTTTAAAAACATACCGGGAATAGACCGGTCAGAGAAAAATATCAGCAGATAAAATCCAAGCACCGTAGGGGGAAGCACTAACGGCATACTGATGAACGCCTCGACAAGAGGCTTGTAACCCGAGCGTGTCTGTGAAAGCTTCCATGCCAGGGGAACACAAAACACAAAAAGAACTACCGTCGTTATAGCCGCAAGCCTGAACGAAAGAAAAAACGGTTCCGTGTCAACATGTGGGTTCATAGTTCACCTGCTTTTGAAAGATACAGATCACTTGCTTTCAAGAGCGCTGTCACCCTGTCACCGGCAACAAGCTGCATCCTGTTGACCGCTTCGGCGGTAAGCAGGGCGAAAAATCTGCCGACTGAACTCTCGAGAACAATCTCCGCCAGAAGCTCGCCCTCCCGCAACGAGACAATGGTAGCCTCAAGCCGGTTTGCAATGCTCACCTGACCTGAGATATTTTTCGCCAGGGAGACATGTGCCGATTTGAAATGTATTTCAACCAGAGCGCCGATACCATATTCCTCTCCCAGTTCAAGCGTTAACAGCGTGAACTCATGATTTCCCCCGGTGAGCGTCACCCTGTGCAGGCTTTCTCTGCGATCTATTCCGGTAACCGTAGCACGTATCCTGTTCATTCAACCCTGTAGCCATTGTTTCTCAAGATTTCACGAGCCCGTTCTCCCTGCATAAAGCTGTAGAACACCTGTGCCGCTTCATTGGAGGAATCCAGAAGCACCATTGCCTGGCGCAGTGCTGCCGGATTATATGCATCAGGCGCAAAGACCACCGACCGCATTCCTGCTTTTTCCATCTCCTGTCCAGAGTCGCCATATAACAGCGAAGCAGCAATAAAACCTGCGTCAGCTGCAGTAATCGCATGTTGAAACGCCTGGGTTATAGATGAGCCGTACACAAATTTGTTCTCAACCTGCTTCAGAATCCCCGCACGGGACAGAATTTCGACCGCGGCTTCACCGTATGGAGCAAGTTCAGGCTTTGCGAGCGCGATTTTGTCAACCGACACGTCCAGGAGGCAGGCAACACCCTTTTCCCCGTCTATCTCCTGTCGATAGACCATCGCCGGAATTCCCTCAGCATACACAACAGGAGACCCGAACGTCAATGAATCGGCAGAGAGGGCTTCGGGATAGCCCGTATTGGCAGCAAGAAAAACATCAAATGGCGCACTGTTGCGAATCTGGGCAGTCAGGCTGCCGCTGGACGCCTTTGTAACCCTGATATCCATTACGGCATACTCACCATGTTCCTCTATGAAAGCATCGATGAGCAATGAAATAACATAACTGAGATTTGCCGCTGCCGCGATATGCAGCACATCGGACCTTTGGGCTGATTGCGATTGCTTTGCGGGCCCCCCGCCGCAGGCGTTGACTGTCAGGAAGACAAGCAACAACGGCAAGAGATATATTCGGCGATTCCTGTTCATTGCGTGACCTGTTGATTCGTTATTTCGTTAACAACATAACGCATCGGCACAAAAGAACAAAAAAATACCTGAATAAATAATGCAAGATACGGGTTCTGCCTAAAAATAACAGGCATTTAGTCGCCTCCTCCTAATTCCTTAACATAATCGGCGCCCTTTTCAAGCAATGAATCTACTATCTGCTGCACGCCATGGACAACTTCAGGGATATTCTCGCCTATAAAGTAAAGGTAGCCCAAATAGAGGATAAAAAGGGCCGTCACAAAGACGATCAGCTTGAGAAGCTTTTTCAAAAACAGCAGCAGCACGGCAATCGACAGAATAACCGCTATGATAAGATAGAGTGGATTTTCAACAAGAAGCGTGACAAACTGTTCCATATTTCATAAAGAGCTATGTGAAAAAAAGTCATAGGTACCTCATATACATCAACCCGGCTTCACCCGTTCAGGTAACTGCAGACTGCGGAAGCTACCGTTTCCGAAGGTCGTACCGTACCGAGTTTCTCCCTTGCACAAAGCAGATTCTGACGCATCACTTCAGAAACGTCCCGGTCATCAAGCAGGACTGTGGACTCCTCATATATTCTGTCGGCAGTGACCGCGGACTGGAGCAGTTCGGTAACCACCTGAGATTTCTCATCAAGACCTTTAGCAACAAGATTGGCAAGCGAAAAACTGTGCAGCCGGACAAGCCGCTTTCCTATAGCGTAGTTCAGCCAGCCTGTTTTATAAAGAACGATCATCGGTACCCCGAAACAAAGGGCTTCAAGCGTTGCCGTTCCGGAAGTCACCAGTACCAGATCGCTGTAATGCATCGCCTCATATGCCGAACAATCCACAAGCTCAACGCCTGCTCTTCCGGCAATGGAATCATACAAGCGGTGATTGACATGCGGCGCCCTGCCCAGAAGAAATGCAGCATCATATTGTTGCTGAAGCATTCCCGCCGCCCGAAGCATCTCGGGAAACACAAGAGCTATCTCCTGTTTTCTGCTTCCGGGAAGCAGCCCTATAATTTTCCGGTTTTCCTGGATACGATGATCACTGAGAAAATCGCTTTTCGAGCGAAACTCAAGCCGGCTGATCTCTTCAACCACCGGATTACCGGCAAATTCCGCCTCTACACCATGCATCTTGTAAAAATCCACCTCAAAATCAAAGATCACCATCAGGCGATCGACATACGCCTTGATTTTAGCGATACGGCTTTCCTTCCATGCCCAGACCTTGGGGGAAATATAATAGATAACAGGGATATCGTGCTGATGAAGATACCTGGCCAGAACCATGTTCATTCCCGGATAGTCGACAAGCAGAGCCGCATCAGGTTTTCGGGCGGCAATAGCACGCTTCAGATCACGAATAACTTTCCGTAAAAAAAAGCCCTTCCCGGCTACCTCAAAGAAGCCCATGACACTCAGGTCATCGACATCATAGAGTAGATCAGCTCCGAGGTCTCTGAGTTTTCGACCACCAGCGCCGAAGACCCTGATCGCAGGGCATCTGGTCTGCACAACCTCAATAACTTCTGAAGCATGGAGATCCCCGGACACCTCTCCGGCAAGCACAAAAAGCTTCTTTTCCCGCATACACTATCTTAATTGGAACATCACCCGGCATGAAGTATCTTTGAACTGAAGGTGGAAGTCCCTGCGTAATAATATGTTACTACAATAACTTCATCCAATAATATCAAATTACCCGGAGAATGCAAGTCAAATTCGGCACCGACGGGTGGCGAGCAATCATTGCAGATGAGTATACGTTCGACAATCTGAAACTTGCCTCGCTTGCTACCGCCGACTATTTTCTTGACCTTCCTGAGGCTTTAAACGGTGTCTGCGTAGGATACGATACCCGTTTCATGTCTCCGGAATTTGCCCGCTACACCGCAGAAGTTCTCTCTTCACGAGGCCTTCGCGTATTTCTTTCAGACAGCTTTGCACCCACACCGGCCGTATCACTCTTCAGCCGTGACAAACAACTTGCGGGCGGCATCGTTATCACCGCGTCTCACAATCCTCCACACTATAACGGCTTTAAAATCAAGGCCTCTTATGGAGGATCGGCACTTCCGGAATCTATCTCCGTTATCGAGAAGAACCTGAACGAAACAGACCCCGGCACGACTATCGAGCCTGATGAAAGCCTGATTGAAACGGCAGATATCAAAGGCTATTACCTGCAATACCTGCTGTCACATATCGATCTCGATACCATCAGAAAATCCCACCTGCATATCGCCCACAATGCCATGTTCGGGTCCGGACAGCATATCATGGATTCAATCCTCGGCACGACACAGGTAGACTGTTACCATTGCAGGCTCAATCCCGGTTTTGACGGCATTAATCCCGAACCGATACCCCGATATATCAGGAACTTTATGACCTTCTGCAAAAAAACAAAACCGGCAGCAGGCATCATAAACGACGGCGATGCCGACCGGATCTGCATGCTTGATGAAAACGCGGACTATATCGACTCACACAAGATATTCGCCATTGTACTCAAGTATCTGGTTGAAGACAAGCGAAAAACCGGAGAAGTCGCCAAAACATTTGCCCTGACCGACGTCATTGACAAAATATGCCGAAAACACAACCTGACCCTTCATCTGCTTCCGGTAGGATTCAAACACGTCAGCAAACTCATGACGACAAGAGACATACTCATCGGCGGAGAAGAATCCGGAGGGATTGGCATCACATCATACCTTCCTGAAAGGGACGGCATCTATATCGGGCTCCTGATACTGGAAATCATGGCAAAGAAGAAAAAAACGCTGTCCGGCCTTGTTCAGGAACTCTTTGACGAATATGGCAGCTTTTATTATAACAGGATCGATCTGCCTATAGATGAAGAAAAAAAACAATCCTTGATCGCAAAAGCTTCCAGAGGGGATCTGGAAAGAATAGCAACCTACCGTGTAACAGGGTTCAACGCTCTGGACGGTTTCAAGTATCATTTTGAAGGGGGATGGCTGTTGATACGACTATCCGGTACGGAACCGGTACTGAGGCTTTATTGCGAGGCTGATTCACCTGAAAAAGTTGATGAGGCACTTGACTACGCCATGGCGCTTGGCTGAATGCAATCCACGTAATCATGAAACACCACGCACTACCGGAAAGAATCGTCATTTTTGATGGCGTCTGCAATTTGTGCGAATTTTCCGTCAACTTCATCTACCAGAGAGACGTCGAAGGGAAATTCACCTTTACACCCGCCCAGTCGACTCTCGGCAGCAAGCTGCTGGAGCACTACCAGATCAATACCGGCACACTGGACACTGTCGTTCTGGTTAAACATAACCGTATATATACGCGCAGCACAGCCGCGCTTGAAATCGCCTCGGAACTCGACATACCATGGAACTTCCTGCAGGTTTTGTCACTGATTCCGCAACCTGTACGTGATCAGATCTATGATGTCATTGCCTGGAACAGGTATGCGTGGTTCGGCAAAAAAGAAAGCTGCATGATACCCACTCCGGAAATCAAATCAAGATTTCTTGAACAACTGCCGTCGCCGGACAGTATCGTTCAGCCTTAAAACGCCATGAAGAATGCATTCAAAGACCGGTTTTCCCATCAGGCTGCGGAGTACTCTCTCTACCGGCCTCACTACCCTGAAGCGCTCTTCAGCTATCTTGTCTCGCTCGTACCTGAGCGAGATACCGCCTGGGATTGCGCAACGGGAAATGGTCAGTCAGCTGTTTCACTGGCGGAAAAGTTCAGGCAGGTGTATGCAACTGACGCAAGTAAGCGACAA
Organism: Chlorobium phaeobacteroides; assembly: GCA_016776555.1. Taxonomy (GTDB): domain Bacteria; phylum Bacteroidota; class Chlorobiia; order Chlorobiales; family Chlorobiaceae; genus Prosthecochloris; species Prosthecochloris phaeobacteroides_A. The sequence goes on along the minus strand of JADHTF010000004.1, from coordinate 57,256 downwards.
ATAGCACATGCCATACGAAAACCCAACATCCTGTACAGCGTTTCGCCGGCAGAAAAAACATCTCTGCCGGACCGATCGGTTGATCTGGTCACTGTCGCTCAGGCAATTCACTGGTTTGATACGGAATCTTTCTACCGTGAAGTACGCCGCGTTCTGAAAAACAACGGCATTTTTGCCGCATGGGGCTATCATCTACCGCTAATCGAGCCTGAAATCGACCGGATCATCCATCAACTCTATAGCGTGACACTCGGAAAATTCTGGGAAAAAGAGATCAGACACATCCAGTCCGAATACAGGACACTCCTCTTCCCTTTCCCTGAACTATCTCATCCCTCCTTCAGTATAACGACAGCGTGGTCGTTCCATCAGGTTATCGGTTATCTGGAAACATGGTCTGCACTCAACGTCTGCCGAAAAAAACAGAAAAAAAATCCGCTGGATACCATTCTTCCCGAACTACGCATGCAGTGGAAAAATCCGGAGGAGATTAAAAAGGCAGAATGGCCCATCATGCTTAAAGTGGCTTTGCCTACAGAATCATAAACCTGCCGGCAAACCAGACTGCGTCGCAAGAAATCCGAAAAAAAATCGTCAAATGTGCCAATAGCTTTATGCAAAAAGGCAAAAGATGATAGTACGAATATCGCGTTGAGCCTGGATTTTCTGAAACAACCGCATGATGTTTTCCGGTATACTCATGCTTCGGGCATGTGAGAGCAGTAACATTTCCTTAGAGCAGGTAAATCAACAAAGATTGAAGCGAAACGGGCATTCAATACAGGAAGATGATTTCAGTACCATCGTGGCTGAGCACCAGGATATGGTGCTCAATACCTGTTTTCGTTTTGTGCTGAACAGGGAAGACGCTGAAGATATCGCTCAGGAAGTGTTTATTGAGGCGTATCGCTCGCTTGAGAACTTCAGAAAGGAATCAAAGCTATCAACCTGGCTCTACAGGATCGCCGTCACCAAATCGCTTGACCATCTCCGAAAGAAAAAAAGAAAAAAAAGATTTTCCTCTCTGAAACGGGTAATCGGTCTGCATGACCCGACCGAAGAACTTGCGCTTCCTTCATCTACAGCAACACCTGAGGAAGTACTCTCGGGAAATGAAAGAACAGAGATTCTTCAGGACGCGCTCAGTTCACTTCCTGACAATCAGAAAACGGCCTTTCTTCTCAGCAAATACGACGGCTACTCCAATCAGGAAATCGCCGATATCATGCAGACAACTGTCTCGGCGGTTGAATCTCTGGTTCACCGGGCAAAAAAAAGCCTTCAGAACAAACTGGAAAAGCACTACAAAAAACAATGACTTATCACCTTATTATTCATCGTTTTACCAACAACGTCAAGGCTTTGAACGATCGCTCCCGGTATACTTTTCAGCCTTTTCGTGCAAGGTTTTCGACTCAGAAACGTCAAACTAATTGAAAACAGCCAAGTAACACAATGCATACAAACGATCACATAAAGACCGAAGTCAGGGAAACCCTCGCTCTTCTCGACACCCTTCCTGAACTGGAACCACATTACCTTTTCAGGGCTCGACTTTTTGAAAGGATCGAGCATGAAACAGCCGGGGCGTATCACGAGCGTCACACGACTGCAGGCGGCTTGAAGTTTGCGTTGATGGCATTTCTCTTCGTTATCAATATCGGATCAGTATTTGTTCTCATGCAATCCAACACCAATGAACAGATGCTGAGCAAACAGGAAGTTATCCAGAGCCTGACGAATGAATACAACAGTCCGGCACTTTCCTATTACTTTGATAACGACAGCGTTGAAGACAAAAACGACTGATCGCAGAAGCAATGAACGAAGAGAAAAACCAAACAGCCTTGACCGTCAGAGATTAACGACAGTTGCAATAAAAGCAGAAATCAATCAACTATCTTTCGAATGGATTTTCTTTCATCCAAACGTTTTATCTCAATAGTACTTGCAATACTGGTTGTCTTAAATCTTGTTCTGCTTGGCACACTGTTATGGCAAAACACACACTCGTCTCAAAAGCAGGGCAGGGATACGGTCAATCACAAATACAGAAACAAACAGTCTTTTTTCCAAAAAGAGCTCCAGCTAACCGAGGAACAGAGCGAACAGTTCAACGAACTCAGACGCCAGCACTTTCAGGGAACGCTGCCGGCTCTTGTCGCGATCTCCGGGCTGAAACGCCAACTCATACAGGAAGCGCTCAAAGTCGAGCCTGATACGCTTTCCATGAAAACCCTTGCCGGAAAAATCGGCAGGCAACAGGCTATTGTAGAATACAGGCTTGCCTGGCACTTCAACAGCCTCTCCAGGGTCTGCACTCCTGAACAGAGAGACTCTCTACAGCGAGTACTTGAAAAAGTAACGGCAAAACCGTTCAAACTGAAAAGAAGATTATTGCTCAGGCGCATAGAGTTTTCACCTCTTCAACAAGACTCATCTGAAAAACGTGGAATGCGCACTAAAGAACCTGCGCAACAATCAACACAACAACAATGAAACCTTTCAGCTGGAGAGCCTTTATCAGCCTCGGTCTTTTCGTGTCGTTTCTCATGTTGATCGTCTCAGGAATCGTATTGTATCTGGCTCCTCCCGGCAGAGTCGCAAACTGGACAGACTGGCAGTTACTGGGACTCAGCAAACAGGCCTGGCAGAATCAGCACACCATATTCAGCTTTACCTTTGCACTACTCTCGATATTCCATCTCTTTTCCATCAACTGGAAAGCCTTCTGGTCCTATATTGCCGCAAAGACTCATGCGGGACTTGGTAAACCTTTCGAAATTTTCAGCATTCTTCTGCTCGCCATGTTTTTCGGGATCGGCACCTTCATGCAAATTCAGCCATTCTCCGCGGTAATTGATTTCGGAAAATCTCTTTCGGAATCATGGGAAGAACCGCAAAGCCAGCCCCCGATACCGCACACTGAAAGAATGACCCTGAAAGAAATTTCCGATCAGTTCGCCAGCGGGGAAAGCCCTGAGAGCCTGCGTGGAAAACTCGAAAAAGAAGGGATACGCGTCACATCGCTTGACCAGACGCTCGAAAACATCGGAAGTGAGAACAACACTTCCGCACAAAAGGTGTATGAACTGCTCGATATTGCGCCACCATCCCAAAACCCCGGAAGGGGAAATGGACAAGGACGTAACCGACCATGAAGAATCAGCAGGCAGTCTACAACAGCCCCCGACTTAACCTGAAGATGGATGCCACATAAAGCCCGTGTAATGACCGTTATTATTACACGGGGGAATGACTTTCTCTTTTTCGAGTCATTCCCGTGCCTGACACGGGAATCCATACTCTTACGTGAAACCGCATGGATGCCGCATCAAGTGCGGCATGACCTGCAAAGATAACATCTCGTTACTCGTCACCCCACCAGTCACTCATCCCCTCTTCCATCCATCTTTGTCCGCAGCAGCCTGAAAACATAGTCCGCTTCATTCCGGAACACAACCGCAATGAATCCAAGATAAACAAGCGTCAAAAGGGCCTCAAACCATATAAGCTCCATTCCTGCCAGACCCGGAAGACGGCTGAAAACAATACCGGTTACGAGCAGAAGCAGGAGTTTCGACCATTCATAGCTGTTCGGATACACTTTCAGCGAGAAAAAACCCATACAGATACTCATCACAACCGTACCTGCAAGAATCGAAATCGCGGCGCCCTCCATCCCCAGAGACGGAACAAGCAAGAGACAGGTGACCGTTGTCACACCTGCGCCCGCAAAGGTAACAACAGGAAGATACCTGGTGCTGCCGGTAATCAGAATACCTGCAGTAAGATTGGTTGAAATCATATCGAAAATGTAACTGAAGAATATCCAGGGAAGAATGGACAGGCCGACCCAGTAGGCCGGTGGTAAAATGTAGAGCCGCTCAAAATAGTGATACCGTATAAGATCGGGAACATAAAAGGTGGACACAAGAGCGATCACCATGGCAAAAACAGTTGAGATACTCAACACATGGCGAAAAAGTTTTTTTGCTTCAGGATCATCGGCATGTTGCAGGAAAAATGGCTGCCACGCAAATCTGAACACCTGGATGAACAGCTGGATAAGAATACCGAACGCCGCGACGCGACCGTAAATCCCCACAATATCGGATTGCACATACCCGGCACCATAGATATTCTCAATATCTTCCGGACGCATTCTTATAAGAATATTCCGATCGATAAGATGAATCAGAAGACCTGCTATCCCTGTCGGGACATACGGCAATCCGATTCTCAGCATTTCACGCAGCGTATCGGAAGAAAAAAAACGCTGAAACTGCCCGAATACAGGCAGAACGAAAAGCAGACTGACCAGAGAACCGGCAATATTGGCCAGAAAAGCTCCGTGAAGACCTGTTTTAAACTGCACGATCAGCGTAAAGGCGCTGATAACGATCGTTACAACCCCGAGAATCCTTGCTATTGCAAACCGTATCGCCTTTCGTTTGAGACGAAGATCGGCAAAAGGAATGACCAGCAGTGCATCAAGCCAGAGAATCACCGCGGCATACCGGATAAAATCTTTCTGGTTCTCCGATAACCCGATAAGCTCGGCTATTCCAGGTGCGAAAAAAAGTATGGCGGCGGTAAATACGGTAGAGGTAAGCAGCAATGAAATAAACGCCGTTGAAAAACAACGCGCGCTGTCACCTCCTGAACGTGTATTGTCAGAGGCAACCTTCAGGTATGATGTTTCCATACCATAGGCAAAAAGCACATTTGCCAGCGCTATGTTAGCGTATATGAGTGCGTGTACGCCGTTGTCAAAGGTGGTAAGAAGATTCGCATAGAGCGGCACAAGCACATAGTTGAGGCCTCGGGCCAGAATCGTGCTTGAACCATAAATAACGGTATCCTTTGCAAGAAGTTTCAGTTTGTCAAGCATAGAGCTTCAGCCCGTTTACAACGACTATGCTTACTTATTTTCTGAATCTTTACCGTTTCCGGCTGTTTTTTCCGACGCCTCATCCTGTGTTTTTTTCATTTTATCGAATGCGGGACGAAGACGACCGTCTTTTTCCTCTATGGGAATTTTGGAAATCACTTCCCTGAGGTGCTTCTGTGCTTCAGCCTGCTGCTGCTTTAATTTTTCCAGATCGTCTCCCGATAAACCGACAGGATTCTGATCATCGATCAACGAATCCCTGAAGGACTCGATTTCAATATTCTGTTCTTCCTGCATATACTTGATGAACTTTGTCATAACAAAGATGAGACCGAAAAAAATCGGCAGGGCAAAAGCCATAATGATAAGCCAGCTCATAACAACGTCCTCCCATGTTGAGCATCCGGGGTTATGCCGAACATGTACAATGTTTGAAAAAATATCTTGTCGGAAGAGTGCGACACGACGTTCCTGTTCCTGACAGACAAAAGATAGCTCAGAAAAAAACCTGAAAATCCGTGACAATCATTCTGATTGCAATAAAATATCAATATTTAGTAGTTTTTTAAATATTTCACCTAAAGGCACCTCTATTTATTGTTGCGGTTCAAGCAGAAGAGGAAAGGAGCGCAGAAACCCTTTCTATCCGCTCAACGAGGCAATTGAATCGCGGAATACATACTGAGTGCCCATAACAGAGGAACATACAGATGGCATTATCCCTCGACAGACAGGGCATTCTGGCTACAGGAAAAAGTATTATTCTCAAGGAAGCTGCTTCGCTTTCGCGTATTGCCGGACTGCTCGACCGGAATTTTCATGCCTCCGTTGAACTGCTTTGCGCATGCAGGGGAAAAGCCATTATCTCCGGAATGGGAAAATCGGGCATTATCGGCCAGAAAATTGCCGCCACCCTTTCCTCCACTGGAACGACAGCCCTTTTCATGCATCCTGCCGATGCCGCCCATGGCGACCTGGGTGTTGTTTCTGAAGATGATGTAGTCATTTGCCTCTCCAAAAGCGGTATGACTGAAGAACTCAACTTTATCCTTCCTGCGTTGAGGAAAATCGGGGTTTCAATTATAGCATTTACCGGAAACAAACGTTCATATCTTGCTGAAAATGCCGACATCGTACTTGACGTGAGCGTTGAAGAGGAGGCCTGCCCTTTCGATCTCGCACCGACGACATCCACCACCGCCATGCTCGCCATGGGTGACGCTCTGGCTATCTGCCTGATGCAGGAAAAGCAGTTCACACATCGGGATTTTGCCGTCACCCATCCAAAAGGATCACTTGGCAGACGACTCACCATGAAAGTCTCTGATATCATGGCTACCGGAGAAGCCCTTCCGCTTGTAGAGGAAACCGTACCGCTCACCGACCTTATTCTTGAAATGACATCCAAGCGGTTTGGCATGAGCGGCATTGTCGATCATTCAGGCAAACTTTCGGGAATATTTACCGACGGTGATCTTCGCAGGATCATTCAATGCAGAAGTGATATTCTTTCGCTGCAGGCAAAAGATGTCATGACGAAAGGGCCGAAAACCGTCTCTGCAGATACCATGGCCGAGGAATGCCTGAAAATTCTTGAGTCGCACAGAATAACCCAGTTGCTGGTCTGCGAGGACGATAACCGCCCGGTAGGCCTGATTCATATCCATGACCTCATTTCACTGGGACTGTGAGAAAGTCAGTTGGCAGTCCGCAGCCTTCAGTATGCAGTAAGCCGTTCTCAGTCTGCAAAAATATCTCGTACTGTTCGTCCACGTTGTTTGACGATTGCCAACTGAAAAAAGAAGGCGGGACAGCAAAAAAAAGAGGCTGCCTCATACTTCAATGAGACAGCCTCACAACTTCTTGTCACCGGTCACTCGTCACTTGTTACTTGTCACTTGTTACTTGTCACTTCTTCCCGGTTCCTCGTCACTCCAATCACGCTTTTCCAAGCGCCTTGAGCATGGTGTCACCGATATCCGCGGGGTTCTCGACAACGTGAATCCCGGCTTTTTCCATGGCCCGGATTTTATCTTCAGCGGTTCCTTTACCACCGGAAACGATCGCCCCCGCATGCCCCATTCTTCTTCCGGGAGGAGCGGTGCGCCCGGCAATAAAACCCACAACCGGCTTCTTGAAGTGCTTTTTAATATACTCCGACGCTTCCTCTTCTGCACTGCCGCCAATCTCACCGATCATGACAAGTCCCTCGGTCTCGTCATCTTTAGCAAAAAGCTTTATGGCGTCGAGAAAACGGGTGCCGATGACAGGATCACCGCCAATACCGATGCACGTTGACTGCCCCAGACCAACTTCTGTAAGCTGATGAACAGCTTCGTAGGTGAGCGTTCCGCTTCTTGAAACGACACCTATAGATCCTTTTTTATGAATGAAACCAGGCATAATACCAACTTTGGCTTCACCCGGAGTAATAACGCCAGGACAGTTCGGGCCTACAAGTACAGCTCCTTTTTCCTGCACATACCTGTAGGCTTTCATCATGTCGTTTACCGGAATTCCCTCGGTAATACAGATAATCACCTTCAAACCCGCTTCAGCAGCTTCCATAATCGCATCTGCCGCAAACGGAGCAGGAACAAAAATAACGGACGTGTTCGCTCCGGCAACGACCACCGCGTCTTTTACGGTGTTGAAAACCGGGACAGGCCGAAGAAAGGTGTCACGATCATTGCCGGTATACTCTAATCCACCTTTTCCCGGAGTCACGCCGGCAACTACATTCGTCCCGTATTCAAGAATCTGAGACGTATGGAAAGTTCCTTCACCGCCGGTAATACCCTGGACGACAAGCCGGGTATCCTTATTGACTAATACACTCATACTGTTATCTGTGTTGGAATTGACAAAATTATTGATTTGTTGCATGCACACGCTTGACAGCTCAACCGCCGGTTCACCATGTCACCGTTTATCCTCCGACGATCACTACAATGTGCCCGTCACTCTTCCTGTGAACGCTGAATTTCCCGTGCAATCCCGAGAAGTTTTCCTTCATCAAAAAAATCTCCAATGAGCTGAAGTCCTACGGGAAGTCCTGAACGGTCAAAACCGGCAGGCACACTCAGCGCAGGCAGTCCGGCAATGCTCGCCGGTACCGTAAACACATCGGCAAGATACATCTCCAGCGGCTCATCCATTTTATCTCCTATCCCGAAAGGAGGAAACGGCGAGGTTGGTCCGGCGATGACATCAACCTTCGCCAACGCTTCCTTGTATCTGTCAAGAAAAACCCTTCTGACCTGTTGGGCCTTTTTGTAATAGGTATCGTAGTATCCTGCGGAGAGCACATAGGTCCCCAGCATGATTCTCCGTTTGACCTCGCCCCCAAATCCTTCCGAGCGCGAATTGACATACATGCCCGAAAGATCGGAAGCGTCCCCTGAACGGTAGCCGTAACGCGCTCCGTCGAAACGGGCAAGGTTCGAAGAGGCTTCCGCGGTCGTCAGTATATAGTAGGCAGCAATAGCATGATCACTTTCAGGCAGAGCAATATCCACAAGCTCCGCACCGGCATCCCGGAGTTCTTCGAGACGGTTTCTGACAGCAAGAGCAACCCCGGGATCGAGCGTTTCAGGGAAATATTCTTCAGGAACCCCGATTTTCATGCCTTTCAGGCTTACGCTGCCCATCTCTGAGAGATAATCAGGAACAACGTGCTGTGAAGATGTTGTATCAGCCGCATCTTTTCCTGCGATTACACCCAGAACAAGTGCAGCATCGTCACAATTCCTTGAGAGAATTCCAATCTGATCAAAGGACGAACCAAACGCAACAAGACCGTAACGGGATATTCTGCCGTAAGTCGGCTTCAAACCGACGACATTGCAGAACCCTGCCGGCTGTCTGACGGAACCACCGGTATCCGATCCAAGAGCAACCATTGCAAGGTCTCCAGCAACAGCAGCGGCAGAGCCTCCGGAACTTCCTCCGGGTACCCTGGAGTCATCATAGGGATTTGGAACCGGCCCGAAAGCTGAATTCTCATTGGAGCTCCCCATTGCAAACTCATCCATGTTCACCTTGCCAAGAAAGACAGCATCCTCTTTGAGCAGCCTTTCAACAGCAGTAGCATTGTAGACCGCGGTATACCCCTCCAGAATTTTTGAAGCACAGGTAAGCGAAGCATCCTTTACTGACAGATTATCCTTTACTGCCATAGGAAGACCAAAAAGTCTCCCTGGCTGTTCACCTGCCTCGAGCTTTCTGTCAAGTTCCTTTGCCCGTTGCAGTGCCTGATCGTTGAAAACCGTTATATAGACATTTCTTTCATGGTTTTTCCGTATTCGCTCGAGATAGTCAAGGACAACAGTCTCGCAACTGATTTCACGACTGAGAAGTCTTTTGCGCAGATTCTGGTATGAGGAAAAATACACTGCTTTCTTTCAATGAATTAGTTTGTAGGTAGAGTCAGCTGAACCGTGACGCAATGCGCTGGAGCAACGTTTGGCTTGTATAATAATAAATAACTGCATATAATTCAATTTAGTATATTCTTGTCCCCGTTGAGTGTACGGCTTTGTTTTTCTGACTGCGAAGTGTGTGAAAGTGATGATACGGACGGTTAAAGTCTCGAATGTCAACTATGGATTTTTCTGCAGCATTTACATCCCGCTGGTTCCACCCTGCAATTGACCCTCAGGACGAACAAACCCGAATTGAACTGAAAGCCGGTTGTTATCTTCCGGAGCATGTCGCTATCATTATGGACGGTAACGGAAGATGGGCAAGACAAAAAGGGAAAACCCGCATCGAGGGGCATGCAGCCGGAGTGGAAGCGGTTCGTGACGTGGTTGAAGCCTGTGCTCAGCTGGGCATAGGGTATCTTACGTTGTTTACTTTTTCAACCGAAAACTGGAAACGGCCTGAAAAAGAGATCTCGTCACTTATGCAGCTTCTTGTAAAAGTCCTGCAGAAAGAAGCTCGGGCGCTGTTCCGGAACAAGGTACGCATCCATGTGATCGGGAACATCGAACAACTACCGCAAAAAGTCAAACAAACACTGAAAGACACTGTAGAACTCACCAAAGACAATACAGGGCTTACGCTTTGTATTGCATTGAGTTACAGCGGGAAATGGGATATTTTGCAGGCATGCAGGGCCATCAGCCGGGAAATAGCCGAGGGCCGGATTTCACCTGACAAGATTGATGAGCAGCTCATGGATTCCTTTCTTTCAACCAGAGGTATTCCGGAACCTGAACTGCTCATAAGAACAAGTGGAGAATTTCGAATAAGTAACTTTCTTTTATGGCAAAGTGCCTATTCGGAAATATATTTCACCAACACCTACTGGCCTGATTTCCGTAGAGGTCAGCTCTATGACGCCATAAGGGATTTCCAGAAACGGGAACGTCGCTTCGGTCAGACAAGCGAACAACTTCAAGACAAAAACGCTTTACAAAGCAGGTTATAAAAAACGATGAGCACTTTCATGAAACAACTACACTCATTTCGTCTTCACACTCTTTCCTCATGCATACTGCTGATTACAGCAATGCTCTTTGCGTACCCTGCTTCTGCGGCAGACCCTGTTGCGAAGAATAAAGCGAACCAGTACACCGTATCCGGCATCTCGTTCAGCGGCCTGCAAACCATCAGTGAAAATGAGCTGCTCAACAGCCTACCTGTCAGGAAAGGCGACACCATCACCATACCGGGGGCTGACATCCCGAGAACTATTGAATATCTCTGGAAACAAAGAAAGTTCAGTGATATTCAGGCAAATCAGAACATATCGGGTACAACGGTCAACCTTCAGCTTATCGTCAAAGAGCTGCCTCTGCTCGACAGGGTTGTTTTTGACGGCAACGATAAATTCGACGACAAGGAACTCAACAACATAGCTTCACTCTATGCAGGCAGACATGTCGATGAACAAAGCCTTCTGACCGCAGCAAGTAAAATCAGAACAGCCTATACCAAAAAGGGTTATCTGCGTGCAGAAGTAACCTATACATTGAAACAGCTTCAAAATAACAGGGTGGCGGCACGCTTCTCTATCGATGAAAAATCAAAAGTCGTTATCGAGAACATTACATTCCACGGAAACACCGCTTTCAAGGACGGGAAACTTCGGGGTGTCTTCAAGGAAACCAGTCAGAACGCGTGGTGGAAAACAATCTTCGGTCAGCCTAAACTGGATGTAGAAAAATTCAACGCGGATAAAAAACTGCTTGTTGAATTTTACCGTGAAAACGGTTACCGGGACATGAGTATTGTGAAAGACTCGATCTCCTACACCAATGATCTCAAAGGCGTGAACATTGACCTCTACATCGATGAAGGCGCCGTTTACTATGTCAGAAACGTAACCTGGAACGGTAACAGCAAGAACTTTGCCACAACCGATATATTGAACAGCGTTTTCAGCATTAAAAAAGGGGATCGTTACAACTCGAAAAAAATTCAGGAAAAGCTGAACTTTTCCAAAGACAACCGTGACGTGGCCTCGTTGTACCTCGACCGCGGCTACCTCTCCTTCCGCTCCTCACTCGACGAACAGGTCATTCCTCCGGATTCGGTGGACCTGAACATTTCGCTCCGGGAAGGCGAACCGTTCAGGATCGGAAAAATCAATATCAGGGGAAACACGAAAACCAAGGACCATGTCATCCGCCGCGAATTGCGCACCGTCCCCGGAAACACATTCAGCCGGAAAGACGTTGTCAGAAGCGTCAGGGAGATCTCCATGCTCAACTACTTCGACCCTGAAACAACAAGGCCCGACATTCAGCCGGATGAGGCGAGCAAGACCGTTGACATCACCTATAACGTCACGGAAAAACAGACCGACACATTCAACGCATCGGTAGGCTATAGCGGCAACGTCGGTTTCACCGGAGCCCTCGGCGTCACGTTCAACAACTTCTCGCTGCAGGATCTGTTCAACGGGGAAGCATGGGATCCGCTACCGCATGGCGACGGTCAGAAACTCTCTCTGCAGTGGCAGTTCGGCAACGAAGATTACCGAACCCTCTCTATGTCGTTTACGGAACCCTGGGCATTCGGCACGCCGACAGTCCTGGGCTTTTCAGTGTTTAAAACGCAGCGAAACTATACGGACGACGGGGATAGTGACAACCTTCTCAAACAGACCGGAGCATCCCTGAACATCGGAAGACGGCTTACCTGGCCCGATGACTATTTCACGATCAACTGGAAGCTCAAGTACCTGCACAGCGAGGGGGAACTGCTGAGCTTTGTAGACTCTGACAATCAGCCGGACACGGCTGATGAGATCTCCATCACACAAACCATCACCAGAAACAGCATAGACAATCCTATCTATCCCCGCAGGGGCAGCAAAAACTCAGTTTCAGCGCAGCTTGCAGGCGGCCCCCTGCCGGGAAGTGTCGACTTCTACAAGTTTATCGGCAGTTCGAGCTGGTACGTACCTCTGGGCGGAGACTTTGTCCTGAACCTCGCAACCGAACACGGGTACCTCAACACCTTCAGCGAGGATGATTACATACCCTATACCGACTCTTTCTACATGGGCGGAAGCGGCCTTTCATCACTCTCCACGATTCCCTTGCGCGGTTATGATGACCGTTCTCTCGGTGTGCTCAATGAGGATACCGATCTGTATACCGGAAGAGTGTATTCAAAGTTCACCACGGAAGTCCGTTATCCGCTTACCCTGTCACCAACCGCCAGCGTCTACGCGCTCGCGTTCTTCGAGGCCGGCAACCTCTGGGGGTCAACGGATACCATCAACTACAGCGACCTCAAGAAATCGGCCGGACTCGGCCTGAGGCTCTACCTGCCGATCATCGGACTGATCGGGCTTGATTACGGTTACGGCTTCGACCCGGTGGACAGTAACCCCGGTGAGGACAATCAGGGCTGGAAATTCATCTTCAGTTTCGGACAATTTGCTCAGTAATTAAAAAGTCAACAGGTGGTTTAACTTTTTGTTATGAATCATATATTTAAAACTTTATATCCTCACCTGTAAAAATGCAATACTTTTTACGACCCGACGATCAGTAATCTGTTCCTACAATTGTAACTCAAAGAAAAAATGAAAAAAGCATTATCGCTATTAATGGTCTTTGTCGCTGCTGTTGCTTTCTCAACGACTGGCTATAGCGCCGACAAATATGTAAGCGGAAATATTGGAATCTCATGGTTATCCGATAGTGACAATGAAGTCAAAAGAACTGTTTATCGCGACGATAATGGGGCCACACTACAGTATGATTCCGGCATCTCTGTAATTGGCGCATACGGTTGCGATTACGGCGACTACCGTCTCGAAGCAGAAGCGGGCTACCAGTCAGGAGACATCGTTTCAGTTTACGATAAAAGTGATGAAGAAACCTATGAAGGTTTCGGCGATGTGGGTATTCTTACCCTGATGCTCAATGCCGCATACGATATCGATCTGGGCGGAATCGAGCTCTATCCTTTTGCCGGTTTGGGTGGCGTTCATGTTTCTTTTGAAGACGCTACACTATGCGGAGACGCTGCAGAAAACTACGAGAATTATCCTGAAGAGAGGGGTGAAGAAGGCGACTCATCATATAACGACCAACGTTCGGTCACGGGAACATCCTTTGCTTACCAGATCGGTGCCGGTCTTGCAATTCCGGTTGCTGACAACATTATGCTCGATGCTCGCTACCGCTATTTTAATGCCATTGATTTTTCCATAAACGGGCCGTCACATACCGTCGATATTTCAAGCCACAGCGCATTACTCGGTCTAAGGGTCGGCATGTAAGGCTTTAGATGTTAGAGGTATCAAAAAAAGAAAGGCTGTCTCAAATGCATTGTTGAGACAGCCTTTTTTGCGTACCAGTCTTTTAACCATCAATACTTTCAGGGAATTGATCATAGTAAATACGCTGTTAGACTGCCCAAGCCTTGCAAGGTAATAAGTCCACCTGATCACGCCCTGGAGTCAGGGCGTGATCAGGTGCTTCAGGAGGTTTCAGGAGACTGTAGCGGGCGATCATCGGGCTTGTTGATTACGGTTACGGCTTCGACCCGGTGGACAGTAGCCCCGGTGAGGACAATCAGGACTGGAAATTCATCTTCAGCTTCGGTCAGTTTGCCCAATAAATACTTTTTTTATGAATCTTTTTATGAATCGTCACGAAATAATTACTATCTTATCTTTAGTAAAGCATAGGCTTCTATATGTTCAGTTGAGTCCTGTTTATTGTGCAACAAACCCTAACTAGTTCCTACGAAAAAACATGGAGGAAAAAATGAAAAAAGCACTATCACTTCTTATGGTATTTATGGTTACGGTCGCTTTTACCGCTACCGGATACAGCGCCGAAAAATACGTAAGTCTTGGCGGAGGAATGTCATGGATCAACGATTCCAATATTGATGATGTAGCAGGAATAACAGAAGATGTCCTTGGTGTTGAAGTCGAAATGGATTACGGCTCAGGTATAACCGGAATAGGAGCGTTCGGTTGCGACTATGGTTCGTACAGGATGGAAGGTGAGTTGGGCTACCAGTCCGGCGACGTTAATGGAATTAGTCTTGATGCCTCGAACCTTGTCGATATTCACTCTGAAGGTGATAATGGTCAAGAATGGGATGGAACATGGTCTGGAGCTCTTGAAGGCGATATCTCTGTCCTCTCATTGATGGTAAACGGTTACTACGATATCGATCTCGGCGGTGTTGAACTTTCCCCATATGTCGGTGTCGGTGTAGCTCAGGTATCCCTGTCCGATGTCAAAGCAGCAGGTGGCCTTGTTGATGAAGGACCTGAATTTGATCATAGTGACTTGCTCAATGATCTCAACCTTGATGTCCATGAGACCACCTTGGCATATCAGGCAGGCGTCGTTCTCGGTATTCCTGTATCTGACAGTATGATGCTTGATGCACGTTACCGTTACTTTGCAACAACAGACTTCACGACACTCGCACTGATCAACACCAACGTTACCAGCCACAGCGCAATGCTTGGTCTGCGTGTTGGATTCTAAATCCGAGATTCATCGGTTAAAAAGGAGGCGTAACCGCCTCCTTTTTTTTCCATTTTTTTTTCTTTAATCCGCATATGTCTCAAAAAAACAGTTGATAATAACGGTAAAAACACGTAAACTTCTTTTTACAAAGCGATACATTTCCTACGCATGATGATCCGTCATGCTTTCTACAACCTAACTGAAGAAAAACAATGAAAAAAGCGCTATCACTACTGGCAGTGTTTCTGGTTGCGGTCACGTGATCCGCGTCCGGTTTCAGTGCAGACAAGTATGTCAGCGGGAATATCGGCATTTCCTGGATGAACAATACAGAAGTTGAAGACATTATCGGCTATACCGAATATACAGGGATCGAAGCGGAACTGGGCTTCGGCTCCGGACTCACTCTTCTTGGCGCACTCGGTTGCGACTACGGAGACTACAGGGTTGAAGGAGAGCTCGGCTACCAGAACAATAATGTTGATGCACTCGATATCTACATTCCCTGCTGTAACACAGAAGACAACGCCGTCATCAATGTTGATCTTGACGGTGACATCACGGTTCTCTCTCTTCTCATGAACGGTTACTATGATATTGATCTCGGGGGCGGAGTAGAGCTTTCTCCGACTGTCGGTGTCGGCCTCGCCCAGGTATCCATGGGTGACGTCACCATTACAGGTATATCAGAAGACTATTCCAACTGTTGTAATGGTGATAATAATGGTGGCGATATTATTATCGTCCCTGATGATCCTCCTTTCGATGATGAGATCACAGAGGTTAAAGAATCCCCTCAAGAAAGACAGATGCGAGCAGGTGACGACCTCAACCTGGACGTTCATGAGGTTACATTCGCATACCAGGCGGGTATAGGTCTCGGTATTCCTGTTGCCGAAAACATCATGCTCGATGCACGGTACCGCTACTTTGCAACCACTGATTTTACGGTTCTTGTAGCAAACACAAACATCGAAAGCCATAACGCTCTTCTTGGTTTGAGAGTCATGTTCTAAACTCTTTCTGCAAGTGGTCTTGGTACAGCAAAAAAGGAGGTCTCATGACCTCCTTTTTTCATTATGCCCGCACTCGCTGCTCTTTGCTTTCTATGAACTTTCCTTAAAACGGGATATTTTATCACGCAGCCGTGCAGCCTCTTCATAATCTTCCCGGTTCACTGCATCTTCCAGCATTTTCTGCAAATCGTTCAGCGATGAAGTCGCCGAACCGATAATCTCACTGGAAACCTCCTCTCCCGCTTTTTCTTGAGCCTCCACGGTATTGTCTTCCTGCTGTTCTTCCAGAATACCCGCCTCATTGAGGATATCTTCCGATACAAATATCGGTGCCCCGAACCTGACCGCGATTGCAATGGCGTCACTGGGCCTCGCATCGATTTCATGAATTTCACCCTGCATTTCACAGATTACTTTCGCATAAAATGTTTCATTATGCAGTTCATCTATGAACACCTCCTGCACACTCAGATTGAATGTATCAGCAACGGTTTTAAACAGGTCATGCGTAAACGGTCTCGGGGGTTTAATATTTTCAAGCTTCAGGGCGATCGCCTGAGCCTCAAACCCGCCGATAATGATAGGCAGTTTCCTCTTTCCCTCGACTTCATAGAGAATAAGCGCATAGGCTCCGTTGGTATGCGGGCTGGTAGATAGCCCAAGTATATCAACTCGTAATTTTTCCATCGTAACTACATTTATTTAATACAGCTACCCCTATCGACAAGAAGCAACTTCTTTTCAAATTCGCTCACTCAGAGTCGCATGTATATCTCATGGGACATCTCAACACGAATATAACAAGATACCGGATTATGCAACAGGACCCCTGGCAGAAGCGTACAAAGAACTCATCAAAATCATTAAACAATGGAAGAGTGCAAATCATTTCAAGCGCTGAAAACTCCGGACAGCGCTGTCAAGACGAGGAACAACCTCCTCGATGGTGCCGACAACACCGTAATCCGCAGCGCTGAATATGGGCGCCTCCCTGTCTCTGTTTATCGCGACGACTATCCCCGCCCCGCTGATGCCCGCGAGGTGCTGAACGGCTCCGGAAATCCCGCACGCTATGTAGAGTTTCGGGGCGACACTTTTGCCTGTCTGTCCAATCTGATCGGCATGCGGACGCCACCCCTCGTCCACCGCTGAGCGGCTGGCCCCGACAACGCCGCCCAAAGCCTCGGCAAGAGACTCGAGGAGAACAAAATTATCACGTCCTCCCACTCCCCTTCCTCCGGCAACAATAATATCAGACTCACTGATATCTCGCCTTGCTGTAAAATACCGCACTTCTTCAAGAAGAGGATTCCAGCCGGAGAACTCCGGGCAAAAAGCATCAGCGTTACGAACCTCGACAGGGCTGGAGGAGATCCTTGCCGACCGGTTTGCCTGAGCTCCCAACGTGTAGACCGCGATCTCTGTCCTGACATGCGCAACAGCTCTGACTGAACCTGCATACAGGGCTGTCGTCGCCTTTGGAAACCCCTGATCGTCTGCCTTCAACGCACAGTCTGAAACCAGTGCAGCGCCAAGGCGCATGGCTATTCGCGGGGCAAGATCTCGTACCCTTGCCGTGGCGGCCAGAAAAACATGTTCCGCACCGGTTTCTGCTGCCAGTTCAGCTATCGCTTGAGCGTAAACCGATGGCGCATATCTGTCAAAAGCCTTGTCTCTGAGCACGTAAACCTGACCGTTCCCGTAGCACAAAGAGGAAACAACGCCGTCGTCAATGTCCCCGATCACCACACCGTAGATTTCTGCGCATCCTGCATCAGCGGCGAGATGCTGCACGGCATTCCACACATCGAGAGACACTTCGCTGAGTGTGGCATTTCTTTGTTCAAGAAGTACAAAATATGTCACCTACACCACCCCCTTTTCAAGAAGAGCAGGAACAAGATCCTCAACGATATCAATAAACCGGCAGTTCCTTTTACGGTTTACCATGGAAAATTCGCCATACTCTATTCGGGGCAGCTCATCTGTGTGCCCGTCTACATGAACGATAGGCTCTTTTCTTGCTTTCATAACCGCCTTGATACTGGTTTTCCTTGGAACATTCAACCCTTTTTCAGCACTGATGACCGCAGGCAATTGCAGTATATATTCCTCGATCCCCCCCTCTGTCTCACGAGTCACCGTTACGTTACTGCCCCGTATTTCCAGGAATGTCACCGCACTTATGGCAGCGACCCCGAGCATTTCGGCGACCATCAGCGGCACCTGCGCACGATTGAAGTCCGAGGACTCGCGTCCACAGAAAACCAGATCGGGAAGTACGGAATAGTACTCCCTGATCGCCCTGGAAAGTGATGCCGCCACAACATAGGAATCATCATCATTTCCTCCCTCTATAAGACAGGCCTTGTCAACCCCCATAGCCAACGCTTTACGAAGTATGTCATAATTCTCCTTAGTCCCTAAGGAAAAAGCAGTCACAGTAACTCCGGAAAACCGCTCCTTGAGCCGGACACTCTCCTCGATAGCATACTCGTCATAGGCATTCAGTACCATATTAAGAGCTGAGACATTCACGGCTCCGTCCTGAACATCTACTCTCGAACCTGTATCCGGCACCCGGTTTATACAAACAGCTATTTCCATGTTCTGAGTTCTGAGTTCTGAGTTCTGAGTTCTGAGTTCTGAGTTCTGAGTTCTGAGTTATAAGGCGAAAATAGTCATATCTTTTTTCCCGCCAAAGTCATCAGGCCAGGGCAAAAGGCAAAATGGCTGGATAGCGAGATAGCCTGAAGACGATCCGAACGGGCGAAAGATTTTTCGCCCCTACACCCTAACACCTAACGCACATTACACCTGCATCGCCAAAAGCGGGCAAACACAGGGGCCTGCCTCTCTCCATCTCCGGCCCCCCCGGCATAGTCATGCCGGACTTGATCCGGCATCCATAAGAAACCTTGGCATGAAAACTGGATTCCCGTGTAAGACCTGTGAAATAGATGCTCAGATTTCACGGGTCAATCACGGGAATGACAGGGGGGAAATCTGTCCCGCCTCCCCAGTCACCGCGGGCAGACACAGGGGTCTGCCCCTACAAATCATCAACCTCCCGTCTCCTCATATTCCACCTAACACTTAACACCTAACACATAACACATAACCCCTAACACATAGCACCTCCCTGCATCTTCCCTTCCATGAACAAGAAAAGTATTTTACATTATTGTATAACGTTATTGATGATAATCCAAACGACACTGAACCGTATGCAAGACAATCCCAGAAGAAAATTCCTGAAACGTTCGCTTCAGGCCTGCACTGCATCGCTTGCACTGAGTGCCCCCATACTCAATGCAGGATGCAATAAATCATCTTCGTCACCTGCTGACGGTGCACCTGCCGTTCACACCGGCAAGCGTTTTCAATGGAAAATGCTGACAACATGGCCGCCAACGCTGCCCGTACTCCAGGATGGACCGAAACTGTTCGCTCAATGGGTAAAGGAGATGTCGGAAGGGCGCCTCGATATCCAGGTCTATGGAGGAGGAGAGCTGGTCCCGGCACTCGAAGCCTTTGGAGCCGTCAGCCAGGGAACAGCTGAAATCGGCCATGGAGCGTCGTACTACTGGGCGGGAAAAGTTCCTGCCGCTCAGTTTTTCGCGGCTGTTCCTTTCGGGATGAATCCACAGCAGATGAACGCCTGGATCATCAGCGGGGGAGGACTGAAACTCTGGGAAGAAGTTTACGCACCCTTCAATCTGATTCCTTTATCCGGGGGCAATACCGGAATACAGATGGGCGGCTGGTTCAACAAGGAGATCAATGCCGTCAGCGATCTGAAAGGCCTTAAAATGAGGATTCCCGGACTGGGAGGAAAAGTAATCTCCAAAGCCGGTGGATCCGCTATACTGTCGTCCGGCAGTGAAATCTATACCAATCTGGAACGAGGCGTGATTGATGCAACCGAATGGATCGGACCCTACCATGACTATATGATGGGATTCTACAAAGTAGCCCGTTATTACTACTACCCCGGTTGGCACGAACCTGGTACGAACCTTGAGTTCTTTATCAACAAAGGCGCTTTTTCACAACTACCCTCCGACCTGCAGCAGATTGTCCGTAACGCAGCTGCACGAGTACATTACTGGATGCTTTGCGAGTTCGAAGCCCAGAACAACCGTTACCTGCAGAAGCTTGTCAATGAAGAAAACGTTGATCTGAGAGCTTTCCCTTCACAAGTGCTTGAGCAGTTACGCACCTATTCAGATGAGGTTATCAGAGAGATTGTCAGCAGCGACGCTCAAAGCAAAAAGATTTATGATGCATATACCTCTTTCCGCATGCAGATAACGCCATGGGCGGATATTTCAGAGAAAATCTACTATGCGAATGCATTGTAAACCGAAGCGCCTTTTTTCTGAAAAGAACCAGAGACTATCGAACAGGAGCAAACTACTCTGTGCCCTCGCCCGCCAGTTTCTTTCTGACTGCCCACTTGCTAACTGAAGACTGAGAACTGGAGACTGGAGACTGCCAACTGCCGACTGAGGACTGATACCGGTGACCGCATACTATCTTCCCGACAGCACTTGCGGCAACCAGGTTACCAGCTCGGGAAACAGAATGATCAGCACCAGCATGAAAAGCTGGATAACGATAAACGGTATGATCCCCCGGTAGATATGACCTGTGGTCACCTCTTTCGGAGCTACGCCTTTGAGGTAGAAAAGTGAAAACCCGAAAGGGGGTGTCAGAAAAGAGGCCTGAAGGTTCATGGCAAGCAGCACCCCCACCCATAACAGATCGACTCCGAAAGCCGTGAATATCGGCGCGACCACAGGAACCACAATGAAAATGATCTCTATGAAATCAATGAAAAACCCTGCGATAAATACCCCGATCATGACAACAGCCAGAAACAGTTCAGGCTGAAAATTTGCCTGAACAATCATCTCGGAAAGATAGCGATCCCCGTGCATCCCCCTGAACACAAGGCTGAATGCGTTTGCTCCGACAAGAATGATAAAAACCATGGAAGTCAACCATGTAGTCTCCCGCATCACCGATTTCAAAACATCACGTGAAAGCTGGCGCTGAAATAAGGTCAGCAGCAAAGCTCCGAACGCACCTATGGCTGCAGCTTCCGTGGGTGAGGCGATCCCTGCAAAAACAGAACCAAGTACAGCGATGACCAGCATAAAAGGAATAACGAAAGCCTCGACAATGGTTTTCCATGGCTTACTGTCTTTGAATACCTGAATTTCAGCTACCGGTATGGCAGGCATAAGCCCCGGGCGGAGTACACCAAGCAGGACAATATAGAGCAGATATAAAGAGACGAGAAGCAATCCCGGCACCAGTGCACCGACAAACATATCGCCAACCGAAACATTAAGAACGCTCCCCAGAAGAACCAGTACGATACTCGGGGGAATGATCTGACCGAGAGTACCGGATGCTGCTATCGTGCCTGTAGAGAGCTCGGGATCATATCCCCTTTTCAACATGGCAGGAAGACTCATCAGCCCCATGGTAACAACTGTTGCGCCGACAATACCGGTTGACGCCGCCAGCAACCCGCCGACAATAACAACCGAAATTGCCAGTCCTCCGCGAAAACGACCGAAAAGCATCCCCATCGTTTCGAGGAGTTTCTCGGCGATTCCGGATTTTTCGAGCATCACTCCCATAAAAATAAACAGGGGGACTGCAAGCAGCACCTGGTTGGTCATCGTCCCCCATATCCTGAGCGGCAGCAGCGCAAAATAATCCGTTCCGAAAGTCAGAACGCCGAAAAAGACCGAAACACCTCCGAGCGTCATGGCAACCGGATACCCTAGCAGCAGCAGCAGAAACACCGCGACAAACATGATAAAAGGAAGTACTTCCATCAATAGTTACTCCTTTTCTGTTGTATCAGGATTATCCGCTAAGACGAGAATGGAACGAACAATCTCGGCACTGCCCTGGAGGAAAAAAAACAAAAAACCGACGGGAATAGCCGCCTTGAGCAGATACCGGTATGGGAGCCCCCCCGGATCAGGAGAAGACTCAAGAATAACAAAAGCACTACCGACAAACGAAAGCGACGCAAAAACAACCATCAGTGTAAAAGGAACAAGAAAACATATCCCACCCACAATATTCACCAGCGCCTTGTGCTTCTCTGTCAATCGTGCATAGAACACGTCAACACGAACATGCTTGTTATGCTTGAGGGTGTAGGGCGCCGCGAGCAGAAACAAGAGCGCGAAAAGATGCCATTCGAGTTCCTGAACGGCGACGCTGCTCGAAGAAAGCACATAGCGCGTAAATACATCATAGACAACGACAAGTACCAGAAGGAGCGTCAGCCAGCTGACTGCACGTCCTGAACGTTCGGTA
This sequence comes from Chlorobium phaeobacteroides, assembly GCA_016776555.1. Lineage (GTDB taxonomy): Bacteria > Bacteroidota > Chlorobiia > Chlorobiales > Chlorobiaceae > Prosthecochloris > Prosthecochloris phaeobacteroides_A. The sequence continues at coordinate 35,039 of JADHTF010000004.1, read as the reverse complement.
AATGAATCGATGGCGCGGATATAGGCTTTCAGAAACCACACTGTTGTTATGCCGGGTTTACGTGTAGAACAAAAAAAAGCCGCTCAAAGCGGCCCATGATCAGAAGCAGATATATGTGCCCGAGAGGAGATTCGAACTCCTACACCTTTCGGCGCTACCCCCTCAAGATAGTGTGTCTACCAATTCCACCACTCGGGCTTTGAAAACAGTACTCTGAAGTATGCAGTACCTGTTTCGTGAGAATAGAAGGACTCGAACCTTCGACCCACTGCTTAAAAGGCAGTTGCTCTACCAACTGAGCTATATTCTCAACCGTTTTTCTCTGTAAGACAGATCAACACCAGACGATTACTTGTTCTGGTATCTCAAACGCTTCTTATGCCTGTTCTTCCGACGCATTTTTTTGCGTTTGTGCACTGCCATCTTATGGCGTTTTCTTTTTTTTCCGCAAGGCATATAATAATGTCTTTACTCTTGTTTTAAAGGCCAATAATATACGGGCTCCACCCTTCAAATGCAAACTTCCCGAAAAAAAAGCATGGGTGAAAGCTGAAATAAAATTTACGACTTTATGCATCAACATTCAAGCACGTTCACCCACATCACATAAGCTGAATAATTTCACGAAAGTTCGAAACCCCGAATTGCAGGAAATATACATTGAGCCGATCATGTGCCCGGATACCCTCCTGGAAACCGGTAAGAAAACTCAAAACCACATACAGTCATGCCGGACTTGATCCGGCATCCATGCAGACCCCAGCACCAAAGATGGATTCCCGTGTCAAGCACGGGAATGACAGGAAGTGGGGAGGAGTCATGCCGACCCGTGTAATATTCAAGTTATTACACGGGATGATCTGGCATCCAAGCGGTTTTTCACATCAAGGGCTGGATTCCCGTGTAAGACCTGTGAAACAGATGCTCAGATTTCACGGGTCAGGCACGGGAATGACAGAAAAGGGAAAGTTTCCCGTCCTTGTACGCTCTTTTTTTCTTCCTTTGGTGATTTATTCAGGCTAAGCATTCATATGTTTGAAAAACTCTTTGTTATCTTTGGTGTCGGATATTTTTTCACGCATGAACTCCATACACTCGATTGGATTTTTATCTGCCAGATATTTACGCAGCAGCCAGGTTCTTGAGAGTTCCTGCTGCGTAAACAACAGCTCTTCCTTTCTGGTGCCGGATCGCAGAATATCAATTGCAGGAAACATACGACGCTCCGACAAACGGCGGTCAAGAACAAGCTCCATGTTACCCGTTCCCTTGAACTCTTCAAAGATAACATCGTCCATCCTTGAACCTGTATCGACAAGTGCGGTTGCTATGATGGTCAGGCTGCCGCCTTCTTCAATATTTCTTGCAGCGCCGAAAAATCTTTTTGGTTTCGTCAACGCATTTGCGTCGATGCCTCCGGAAAGAATCTTGCCGGAATGAGGAATAATGGTATTGTGAGCTCTTGCCAGACGGGTGAGAGAGTCAAGCAGTATAACGACATCATTACCGACTTCGACAAGACGTTTTGCCTTTTCAAGCACCATATCGGCAACCTGTACATGACGCTCCGGGTCTTCATCGAACGTAGAACTGACAACTTCCGCAGGAACACTTCGCTGCATGTCCGTAACCTCTTCAGGACGTTCATCTATAAGCAGAACAATGAGATATACCTCAGGATGGTTTTTAATGATTGCATTTGCCACCGTTTGGAGAAACATGGTCTTACCGGTCTTGGGCTGAGCCACGATCACACCTCTCTGTCCCTTACCGATCGGTGTAAAGATGTCCATAATTCTCCCGCAATGCTCATTCTGTGAAGTTTCAAGAATCAAACGTTCACGGGGAAACAGCGGGGTAAGGTTCTCAAAAAACGGTCTCTCTCTGGTAATCTCGGGATCTTTGCCGTCAATGGTGTTGATTTTCAGCAACGCGAAAAATCGTTCCCCTTCTTTTGGCGCCCGGACCTGACCGGACACCGTGTCCCCGGTTCTCATGTTAAACCGCTTGATCTGTGATGGCGACACATAAATATCGTCCGGAGATGAGAGGTAGTTGTAGTTGGAGGAACGAAGAAAACCGTAGCCCTCGGGAATAACCTGAAGAACACCCGTATTGACCATCACCTGCCCGCTTTCCGTACTGCTTCCTTTCTGGGACTGCGCCTCGATAATTTTGTATATCAGCTCTTCTTTTCGTAAACCGGCATTGACTACACCAAACTCTTTCGCTAACGTATTCAACTCATGCACCTTCTTCTTCTGGAGCATGTTGATGTCCAGACCTTTTGAAACTGAATTATTCGACATTATGATTATTCATCTCTTGATTGTTTACAAAAACAGAGTACTTGTCTGAAACAAGCATAGGTAACGGAATAATAACCGGGTAGTAATCATGCAACTATGAGTGGTACTCATGAAACAATTGTTGCGACAGGATATGAGTGCTTTGACAAAAGCTAAAGATGGAAGTTGTACCGTTAAAAACACGAGTTGCCGAATCCCGATTCATCTTTTGGGAGCAACCCTGGGTATGGAAGCTTGATCTCTGGAGCATGTATTGCCTTTAATATAAAATTTTTCCTAAAAAAGCCCTCAGTATCTCCTAAACACCCCTCTTTCATTACTGACAGATCATTCTGTCGCTCTGACTTCCCGCTCCTGAAATCAGCGTTGTATGGTTGATTGATACACTCAACGCTTCATCAACTTCAGTACTTCTCCAGCCAGATAAAAAGAGCCTGTGACAAGAACCAGATCATCCTTATCAGCAGTTCTTTTTACGATATCCAACGCTTCAGCGGCTGTTTCAGCAACGATAGCATGAAAACCTTCATTCCGGCACATCCCGCCAAGTTCAGATGCAGGAAGCCCTCTCTCAGAGAGCAGGTTAACGGTAATAACCGTCTTTGTCAGTTTTTTCAGGCATCGAACCACCTCCGCGACGTCCTTGTCCCGGACAAGACCCAAGACAACAAGCACATTCCGGTATGCATGACTGAACCGGAGGAGGGTGTTGACACTCTTCTCCATACCATCAGGATTATGCGCGACATCAAGAAGCAGATCAGGTTTTCCGGATAGACGCTCAAGTCTCGCCCTGTATCCAAAATCCCTCATCGATAACAGTCCTTTTCTGATCGAACGTTCCTCAATGCCTGCATCATGTGCAGCCAAAACAGCCAGCTCCAGGTTAGATGCATGAAAATCGCCCGTAACCCCTGACTTGAGCTTCCTGAAATCAGCCCCCCGTGCTTTCAGGGAAAATACAAGTTCCCCGACGGCTGCCGAGTGAACAACCGGCTCCGGGAAATCCTGCAGTACGTGTAGCGTTGCGCCGACGGCAGCGGCTCTGCCGATAATCGGTTTGAGCGCTGCCGGATCCTTTACCGCCGTATACACTCTTGAGCCTTTCTTGATAATCGCGGCTTTTTCAGCAGCAATCTTTTCAACCGTATCTCCAAGCCAGGCGGTATGATCTTTCCCTATGCTCGGAATAATGACATAATCAGGATCCACAACATTGGTAGCGTCCAGCCGCCCCCCCATACCGGTCTCGATAACCGACACCTCTGCCTGCATCTCAGCGAAGTACATACATGCCATCGCGGTGGTCACCTCAAAAAAAGTAGCTTTTCGATCAGCTACCTCTTCTTTCAGAACATCACAGTATGCGGCTACCTGCGGTTCAGGAATCCTGCAACCATTAACACAAATACGTTCAGTAAATGAAACAAGATGTGGAGACGTATAGAGACCTGTCGTAAAGCCCGCTGAAGAAAATATGGAAGCAACCGCATAAGCCACAGTTCCCTTGCCGTTGGTTCCAGCGATATGCACTACTTTTCCAAGCCGTTTCTGCGGATTGCCCACAGCGTTCAAAAGACTGCGTATCCTTTCCAGACCGGGTTTCATCCCGAACCGGTGAAGAGGAAAAAGAAAATTGATGGCGTCCTGATAGGTCACGTTCCTTGACTCATGGGGTTCGAATAGTGAGCAGTGCATCCCTTACCAGATCCTCCACTTGCGGATTTCTGAGGGATGTCAATGATTCAGTAACCGCCTTTTGTGCGACAGATCGCAAAAAACCGAGCGTCACCAGGGCATTTACAGCGTCATCACGCATGGAGCTTTCTGATAGACGTGATACTGATTTTGTCCCCCCTGACGGACGAAGTTTAAGAATTCTGTCACGCAGTTCAAGGACAATCCTGGCTGCTGTTTTTTTACCGACACCTGTAATCTCAAACAATCTCTCAGGCATATTCGACACAATAGCCTCCTGTATCTCGTGCACCTGTAATCCGGAAAGGATAGCGAGCGCAAGTTTCGGTCCGACGCCTGAAATCGAAAGCAGGAGCCTGAAAAGCTGACGCTCTTCTTCTTCAAGAAAACCAAAGAGCTGCATCAGATCTTCCTTGACATGAAGGTGCGCAAGAACCAGCACCTCTCTTCCAGGCTCAGGGAGTTGACGATAGGTGGTCGCAGAGATCGAAAGAAGATAACCTACCCCGGAGACCTCGATAACCGCCTCATCAGGAGAAGCCTCTATCAGCTCACCACGAAAGTATGTAAACATGACATGTATAGATAAAAACCGCAGCACCGTAAGCCTTGTTCACAGGCATCGCACGGCGCCGGTTATCATAAAAGGAGAAGCAGATGCGAAAAAGAAGGGACGAATAAACTACTCTGCCTTCATATAGTTATTCAGCATCCTGGAAAGCTGGGACTTTTTACGTGACGCCTTGTTAGGATGAATGTAACGCTTGACTCCAAGCCGGTCAAGTTTCTGTATGGCAGAACGATAAGCTGCTTCCACCTCTTTCTTGTCTGCATTGGTGTCTACTAACTTCTGAACCGTTTTCAAAAGCACTTTCAGCTCTTTCTTTCTTGCCCGGTTTCTTTCATTTCGTCGTGCAGATTGACGGAGCCTTTTTTCGGCTGATTTGTGTAGCGGCATAAAACGTATCTCTTGTAACTGAAGTTGTGATATCGGGACAGATCGGCGTCCGCATGACCTGATAGCCTTTGCGGGGCCTTTTTAATAAGCCCTTTGAAAAAAATATACGATTAAAAGATTTGAAATATATGAAACCGATCTTTGATTACAAATAACAATCCTCTTTTTCCTCCTGCCTCGTGCGCCGCGATTGCCTCGAACGTCAATACCTGTCGCTCCGCGGTCTGCTCTTATGCGTTCAGGGACTTTTCACTATATTGGTGCGATTCCCGTGTGAACATAACAACGATCACGTTGAAAACCTGTCGTTTTTTCCCTTCCATATGGCAGAAACATCTGCCTGAGCTGAATCGTGACAAGTGCCACACTGTATGAAAACATATAATTTATAACGTATAAAGACAGATCCCTCATGAGCTTGATGATAAGTGTTTCGGGTATCCGGGGCGTTGTCGGGGAAAGTCTCTCGCCCGCTGTCCTCACCTCTTTCACGCAGGCATTTGCCGCATGGGTACACACGAAAAGTAACGTTGAAGAAAGAACAGAGAAAAATGCCCTGCCGAAAATAGTTATCGGAAGAGATACACGTCCGACGGGTGAGGCTGTTTCCGATCTCGTAGCCGGCACGCTCGCGCTCTCCGGCTGCAGGGTTGTTGACCTCGGCATCGCGACAACACCGACCGTCGAAATCGCAACAACCGAAGAACATGCCGACGGCGGGATCATTATTACCGCGTCCCACAATCCCGTTGAGTGGAACGCGCTGAAACTTCTCAACAGAAACGGGGAGTTTCTTAACGAGACCGAGCTTCAGGAACTGCTCAATATTTTCAGAACTGAACAGTTCACTCCGGCGGATTGGGCTCATGTCGGATCGTCAGAAAAGAACAGCCTGTACGATACCCTGCACATCGACCGTATTCTCGCCCTCTCCTCAATCGATATCGACAGCATTGCCGAGCAACGATTCAGGGTGCTGGTTGATGCAGTTGAGGGCGCCGGTTCTTCCGTCGTCCCTGAATTATGCAGGAGACTTGGAGTTTCACAGGTAGAAACCATCTTCTGTAACGGTTCCGGCATTTTCCCCAGAAACCCTGAGCCCCTTCCCGAAAATCTGACTTCGACGGTTGAAATCCTCAAGGATAAAGCGTGTGATTTCGCGATAGTCGTCGATCCTGATGCAGACCGGCTCGCGCTGATCTGTGAAGACGGCTCTATGTTTGGCGAAGAGTACTCCCTCGTAGTCTGTGCCGATTTTTATCTCAGGCACAAAAAGGGTGCTGTCGTTAACAACCTGTCAAGCAGCAGAGCGCTTCGGGATATTGCCGAAAAGCACGGCCAGAGCTTTTTCAGCGCTAACGTCGGTGAAGCGAACGTCGTAGACCTCATGAAAGAAAAAAACGCTGTCATCGGTGGGGAAGGAAACGGCGGCATCATTCTTCCGGAACTGCATTACGGGCGGGACGCACTTGCAGGAATAGCCCTTATGCTCCAGGCATTCACCGACTGGCGGGAAAAGAGCAGTCAAAACAGGACACTTTCAGGTTTCAGAAAATGTTTTCCGGATTATTTTATGGCCAAACATAAAATTCGACTCGCTGAAAGGCCCGAGAATTTTGACAGCATATTCACTGAAATCTCCCGCGCGCATCCTGAAGCTGAAGTAAACAGGGAAGATGGCCTGAAACTGGATTTCCCCGAAGAATGGGTACATATCAGGCCTTCCAACACAGAGCCTGTTCTCAGAATTTACACGGAAGCCAAAAACAGAAAACGCGCTGAAATGCTGGCGGACACTTTCAGTCAGGAGATCAGCTCAAGAATCGAAACCTTGTGAAAACACGATGAGCAGTGAAAGAAACAGGCCGCTGTTATGAGTAGCGGCAAAGAACAATCAAAAGGGTTTACACCGCAGAAAGACGACCTGCTTTCTTCAGGGAAAAAAGGGCCGGCTGACCGTTATATCATCTTACGCCTGCTGAGCTATGTCAAACCCTATAAAGGCCTGCTCGCTTCAGCCATAGCGATAACCCTTGCCGGATCGGTTCTGGGGCCACTCAGGCCCTATATGACCAAGCTGGCTATCGACGATTATATCGCAAAGGGAAACATCAAAGGTCTTGCGCTGATCAGCCTCATCCTGCTTTTCATCATACTCCTCGACGGCTTAAAACAGTACGCCGCGACCTACCTCACACAGCTCCTCGGTCAGAAAGCGGTGCTGAATCTGAGAATGGATGTTTTCCGGCACCTGCAGAAACTTTCCGTTTCGTTTTACGACCGTAATCCGGCTGGCCGGCTTATCACCAGAGCGACCAACGATGTTGAAGCGCTCAATGAAATGCTCTCAAGCGGTATCGTTACAATTATCGGGGACATCATGCAGCTCCTGTTTATCGTTATTCTCATGTTCATGATAGACACGGAACTGACACTGATCGTTCTGAGCATTCTTCCGTTTATGATCTATGCTACCATGTCTTTTAAAAGCAGGGTTCGCAAGGCTTTTCAGGACGTCAGAGCTCACCTGGCGAAGCTTAACTCCTTTTTTCAGGAGCATATATCAGGCATGAGCATCGTTCAGCTGTTTGACAGGGGTGATAAAGAATATGAAAAACATGTCGCTATAAACAGAGAATACAGGGATGCAAATATTAAAACGGTTTTTTATTTCTCGGTATACTACCCGCTTATTGAACTGCTCAGCTCGACAGCGGCTGGTCTCGTCATCTGGTACAGCGGTCTGCGGATGCTTGAGGGGGATCTTACACTCGGCATCGTTGTCTCGTTCGTACAGTACATCTGGCTGTTTTTCCGTCCCTTGCAACACCTGTCCGACCGCTTCAATATTCTCCAGACCGCTCTTGCGAGTTCAGACAGAATTTTCAGGCTTCTGGATGAAAAAGATATCGTCAAGGAACCCGAAAACCCTGTAAATCCAGGTTCTTTCAGGGATGAAATCGCATTCACCAATGTCTGGTCGGCCTACAGCGCCGACAACTGGATACTCAAAGACATCTCATTCAGCGTCAAACGAGGAGAAAAAATTGCGATCGTAGGGGCAACGGGAAGCGGTAAAACAACCATCATCAATCTCCTTTCAAAACTCTACACCTATCAAAAAGGATCGGTAACGCTCGATGGAGCAGAACTGTCAAGGATTCCTGAACGGACACTCCGAAAGATTGTCGGTGTTGTCATGCAGGATGTCTTTCTTTTTTCCGGAACAATAAAAGAGAATCTTTCATTTGGAAAGCCGGATGTATCCGATGAAGAGATATACCATGCCGTCAAGACCGTTGGTGCCGAACGTTTCATTGAAAAACTTCCGGAAGGCTATAACTATCGGGTCAATGAAAACGGTTCCGGCCTTTCGGCAGGTCAGAAGCAGCTCATTGCTTTTGTCCGCGCTCTTCTTTACAACCCTGAGATACTTGTCCTTGACGAAGCCACAAGTTCGGTCGACACAGAGACTGAACAGCTCATTGAAACGGCGACCGCGAACCTCATGGAAAACCGTACATCAATTATCATCGCGCACCGCCTTTCGACCGTGCAACATGCGGACAGAATCATTGTCATGCACAAAGGCACCATAAAGGAGAGCGGCTCCCATCAGGAACTTCTTGCCCAGAAAGGCCTCTACTACAAACTGTATCTCCTGCAGCACCCGGAGAAAATGCGCCTGCAGACGGGGTAAGGCAGTGGCTAGTTTTTTTTGTTGAACTGTTGAGATGTTGATATGTAATTGCGTGCACAGTGAAGACTTATCAAGTGCTTCGCTTACCGGCAAATGAGAAAATCAAGAAAACAGTAATCAACCGATGAACGCCTCTATAAATTGTAGTGAGCGACCTGAGTACGAGGCGGAAGGAGCGCAGAAACCGGAGTGTACACAAAGTACACGAGGATTTCGAGCACCGCTCAACGAAGTAATCAGGTTGCGCAACAGATTTATAGAGGCGTTCTACAGGCTGCTGTCACGGAGGACTTGCACCGGCTCAAGTTTAGCCACCCTGGTTGAGGGTATCGTCGCTGCAATAGTGCTTATAAGTACCGTTATGAATATGACAAAGAAAAAATAGAGCGGATTCCACGACATACTGAAGCCGGTTTTGGTGAGGGGTCCCTGTGATGATTCAATCGGAATGCTTGCCAGAAGATTGATAGAACCTGTCGCAAGAACTCCTCCGGCAAGAGCACCGGCGAAACCGACAAGAAAACCCTCAAGTATAAACATTCCGACAAGTGCACCGGACGAAAATCCAACGGACTTCAGAATTGCAATATCACGACTTTTCTCGAAAACAGTCGTAACAAGAATATTGGCGACCCCGAAGCCGGAAACAACCCCGACAAAAGCAACCAGGGAAAACACGATAAACCCGATACGATTAAAAAGCGAAAGTACGCTCGCGTTTTCTTCCTGCCACGTATCGGAAATATAACCGGTAATCCGCTCAAGCTCCCGGGCCAGTTCCTGATTGACCAGAGGCTCGCTTACCTTGAGCCCGATCCCGGTCACCTTGTCAGCGGGTAACCCCTCAAGAATCTGCGCGAATTTAAGAGAAACATAAACCGTATTGTCAACGGCGTTGACACCTGAGAAAAAAACTCCGGCAACCTTGCACTGACGAGCCGGGCCTGAAGCAGGGACTACGGAAACCTCATCGTGTAGCTCAAGGCCGAGATCATCAGCCACGGTTTTACCGACAAGAAGAGCGTTTGGCGTCTTTTCAAAAAACGCAAGATCTCCTGCTGTCAGCTGCTGTCCTACCTTGCTGATAGCGTTCTCCTGCTCTATGTTCACCCCTTTTATGAGTATCGGCTGATTGGTGTTTCCTTTGATCATAATCACCCTCGAAACCACATAGGGTGATGATGCAGTGACTGCTGAAGCGTATTCTGCCGAGTTCAGAATACTCAGAACCTGTCGATAGTTCCGCACCTCCTTACGCTCCTCTTTTTGTATATTTTCTTCGATGAAAGCATATCGCGACCCACCTGCACTGCCCAGAAGATCAACCGGTGGAGGCTCAACAGGCTCACCTTTGATGGTTATGTGCGGCGCAACGTCTACAATCGTTTCAACAAAAGAATCAAGAAGTCCTCTGGTCAGCGAAATCGTTGTAATCAGAACCATGGTGCTGACAGCAACGCCGGTCATGGTGGTCAGGGTCTGTCTTCTCCGCCCTGTGAGATGACGAAAGGCTATGGCAACCAGAGTGCTGAGCATGAGTTAAGGCGAAGATTCTTTAGAAAATGTTTGTGGCGATATATTATTACATTATAATTTATACATTTTATACGGGTACGATACTAACAAACAGTCGTTATCACCGGTAAACGGCATGAACGCATCAAAAACAATCACGGTAAACCGTAAGCAGAGCCACGTCGAGACATGCCTGAAAAGAAATGTCTGTTTCGACACAAAAACCACAGGCTTTGAGCGATATGAATTCACCCATAATGCCGCCCCTGAAATAAACCATAGTGACATAGACCTTGCCACAAGCTTTCTGGGTCACCGGATTTCCTATCCGTTCATGATCTCTTCGATGACAGGAGGTTATGAGCAAGCTGAAAATCTGAATCGCATTCTTGCTCAAACCGCTGAAAAGCTTGGTATTCCTCTCGGAGTGGGAAGCATGCGCCAGGCGCTTGAAAATGCATCCTTCAGAGAGAGCTTCAGTGTTGTACGCCAATCAGCTCCTTCTGTTCCTGTTCTGGCAAATATCGGCGCCCCTGAGATTGCACAAGGCCTGACAAAAAAAGAGCTCGACACCCTGATCGACATTGTGCGTGCTGACGCCCTCATTGTCCATCTGAACCCTGCACAGGAGCTGTTTCAGCCCGAAGGCAATACCCGCTTCAAAAACTTTCTCACACAACTGAAAAAGATCACGGAAACCCTGAAGGTTCCGGTCATCGTTAAAGAGGTCGGTTGCGGTATATCTCCTGAAACAGCGAAAAACCTTGTTGAAAAAGGCGTTACGATCATCGACATTGCCGGAGCAGGAGGCATCAGTTGGCAGAAGGTTGAAGAAGAGCGCTACCTGCAGCAATTTCAGCATGAAAACCGTTTCTCTCCTTCCGCGCTTGAAGAACTGCTCAACTGGGGTATCCCGACCGCTCGAAGCCTTACGGGCGTTGCCGCACTTAAATCGAACAATACGCACTACCGGCACATTCAAATCATAGCGTCAGGAGGCATCTCGAACGGTGTAGATATTGCCAAGGCGATCGCTCTCGGAGCAGATCTCTGTGCTTCAGCGGGCCAGATGCTCAAGGCATTGCATGAACAGCGCCTTGAAGAAACGATTCTTACATGGATGAACGATCTCAAGGCTGTGATGTTTCTCACAGGAACAAAAGATATAAGACAGTTGCAACAAACCAGCATTTCATTAAAACAAGGATAGCTCCGTAATGAATATCAGTGTAACCCTTGAACAGGTAGAACAAAAATACAGGCAGTATCACAAGCGTATCAACGATGAGCTTGGCAAATGCTTTACCAAAGATTCCCCCAGGAGCCTCTATGGACCGGCAAGATATATTCTTGACGGCACAGGGAAAAGAATCCGTCCTTTTCTTACCCTGCTTGCTGCTGAAGCTGTCTGCGGTTCCAGCGAGAATGCCATAAAAACCGCGCTCGCTGTTGAGATCCTGCATAATTTCACGCTGGTACACGACGACATCATGGATCAGGCCGATCTGCGCCACGGAAGACCGACGGTACATGTCAAATGGGATAGCACTGCTGCGATTTTATCCGGTGACATGATGATCGCATTTGCCTATGAGTGCGCTCTGCAGACAAAAACCGCACGACATGACGAGCTCGTTCATATCCTCAATGATGCAAATATCACCATCTGCGAAGGGCAGGCTATCGACATGGAACTCGAGCAGCGCCAGGATGCCACAATCGCCGACTATCTTGACATGATCGCAAAAAAAACCGGACGCCTTATATCCGCCTCGCTTGAGGCAGGCGGCATAGTCGGTGATGCCGATTCTGAGCAAATTGAAAAACTGATGCTTTTCGGTGACAAAATCGGGCGTGCTTTTCAGGTTCAGGATGACTACCTCGACATTATGGCAGAAAACGGGAAATCCGGCAAGGTCCCCGGTGGAGATGTGATCAACGGAAAAAAAACCTATCTGCTGCTCCGTTCTCTGGAGCTGACTACGGGACAGGAACGGGATATGCTGCAATTCGTTATTGACAACAAAGGTATTTCACCTGACAGGGTGCCTGAAATACGAGCCATATACGAACAGTGCGGTGTGCTCGATGAAGCTCGGGACCTTATCAACACCGACACTGAAGATGCTCTCTCCGCTGTCGACACCTTACCCTACGCGGAAGGAAGAGAGTATCTCAAAGGTTTTGCCCTCAAACTCATGAAACGTGATTTTTAGTGACTCCCTGGACAGCTCTCAGCAAAAAATCAATCTCCTGGTACTCTCCCGGGTTCCGGGGCTTGGTCCGGCAAGAATACGTGCGCTCAAGCGTCAGTTCGGCACGTCAAACGCTATTTTTCATGCAGATGAGCGCGCTCTTGCCGTTATTCCGGGCATAGGCCGGAAACTTGCCCGAACCATCACTGATTTTTTTCGATCCCCCCGAAACCTTGACCTGGCGAGAAAATCGGCAGAACGGCAGCTCGCACTTCTCGATCGGTATAACGCAACCCTTGTCACGATCGATGAAGCATCATACCCTCCTCTTCTTAAAGAGATATACGATCCCCCGCCCTATCTGTTTGTGCGAGGTGATATCCAGGCCGCGCACTCACCCTGCCTTTCCGTGGTCGGAACAAGACAAGCGACACTCTACGGCAGAAAAGCGGTTGAACATATCTGCCGGGGTCTGGTGACAAAAGGGTTCACCATTGTCAGCGGATTTGCCTATGGCATAGATATGGCAGCACATAAAGCAACACTGGATAACGGTGGGAAAACCATTGCGATTCTGGCCGGAGGAGTAGACAATCCCCATACCGATCCGGCAGGAAAAGTATGGCCCCGTATTATCGAAGAGGGCGCCATACTCTCCGAGGAGTGGCTTGAAAGCACTATTTCGCCCTCAAAATTTCCGAAAAGAAACCGCCTGATATCAGGCATATCAAAAGGGACAGTCATAGTGGAATCAAAATCGAGAGGAGGCTCCCTGATCACCGCGTCCTATGCTCTTGACCAGAACAGAGAAGTATTTTCCGTACCTGGAAGTATTTTCTCAACCACCTCTGCCGGCCCGAACGCACTGATTGAAAAAAGCCAGGCAAAACTGGTAAACGGAGCGGAAGATATCATTGCCGAACTCTGTTCATACCCTGCAACACCGGAGAAAACCATCCCGGACACCCCTGTCAGAGTACCGCTCACTCCTGAAGAAACCATCATACTGGACCATTTCTCAGAAGAGCCTCTACACATAGATATGCTTGCGGAAAAAACAGGAATTGAACCCTCGGAGCTGCTTGTTCACCTTTTTGAGATGGAGCTGAAAAACCTTATAGAGCAACAACCCGGACAAATGTTCTGCAAAAACAGCTGACAATCGCAAAGCAATCACTCAACCACTTGAGCAAGCATGAAGCAACAAAAACCTTTTCTTGCAAGCGCACAGGTTCTGAATATATTTGACGTCATACCGATAAGCGAGACAGAGGTTCCGGGTAGATTTTCCGGCCGCTCTCCGCGAAACGGAACATATCGTTTTTTATAGGGGAATTATTACCTTTTTAAATCCGTGAGAAAGATGTTCCACGGCACAATTGCAACCAAAACAAGAGAGTTAACCATGAAAATAATGTCCAGAAATTCTGCTAGTACGTTATTACCCCGCACTATGTTTTTTGCTGTTATCCTGAGCTTCTTTTTTGTTTCACCTGAACTTCTTGCTGTAACAGGACAGAAAACCGGCGTTATCGATGCTACCAGTGTGCTCAATCAGATGCCTGAAACAAAAAAAGCTGAAAACATACTGAAAGCAACCGGCACACAGTGGCAAAAGGGACTCGACAATCTCAAGAAGAGCTTTCAGACGTCTGCAGCCAGTTATGAAAAACAAAAAAGCTCACTTTCAAAAGCAGCAAGAGAACAGAAAGAAAAAGATCTCAACGTGAAATTGCAGAGCATCCAGAAATATCAGATGGACAAATTCGGACCGAACGGCGCCCTTGAAAAGAAAAAAGCAGAACTTTTAGCGCCTATTCATCAGAAATTACTCGCGGCAGTTAAAGCTGTAGCAGTTAAAGAGGGTTTTTCAGTAATTATCGACAAGCAGGCAATGATCTACGGAAGCTCTTCTGCTGACATTACAGCGAAGGTCATCAACCAGCTCAAATAAACCTGCGACCACCTCTTTTGCAAAACTGCCTTGTAAGAATCCTTGGATACTGCCTCATACTCTGCTGTGTCGGCTGTGCTGCTCCTGAAAAGGACAATCGCTCAGCTGACACCAGTTTTATCGGTGAAGAACTACCGGTTCAGGAAAGCTGGAATGTCAGCATGAAAATATTCAAGAAGGACAAGATTCATGCAGACGTAGTCGCCGGCCATTTTGCAGAGTATAAAAAAAACGATATTATCACTCGTCGTCTTGACGGGGGGGTGCAGGTTACATTTTACAACGATCTTGGCCGCCCTTCATCAACCCTCACTTCCGAAAGGGGGACAGTCTACGACAATAACGATATGGAGGCTTTCGATAATGTCGTCATCAGATCAGAAGATTCTACTGTTGTACATACCGACTACATAAAAAGGTTTGACAAGGAAAAACGTCTATGGTCCGATACATATGTCACTATCAATACACAGGGTGAAACCATACGGGGTTATGGTTTTGAAAGCGATGAATCCCTGAAAAACTATACAATTTTCAAAGCAAGCGGCGAGGCTGAAGTACAGCGCCGCTGATACAAATGAATCGGCCTTCATGCCGGACGAGTCCACTTGACAGTGTCGGCACGATGCAATTGTCCATACCTATAATAGTTAAACGTTTTTCATCTTGATGAGAGTACATCTTCTGAAATCAAAAATTCACAACGCTGTTGTCACCAGCGGAGATCTCCAGTACGAAGGAAGCATCACCATCGACAGTGAACTGCTCGATCTTGCAAATATGATCCCCAATGAAAAAGTTCTCTGCGTGAACAATAACAACGGGGAGCGTTTTGAGACCTATATCATCGAGGGTAAAGCGGGCTCCAGGGAAATCCAGTTGAACGGTGCTGCAGCAAGGTGCGCTCTGCCGGGCGACGAGATTATTATCATGACATTTGCAGAAATAGAAGCCCGGGAGGCAAAATCCTTCAAACCGATGATACTCATTGTCGACAAGCACAACAATCCGAAACGCCGGCACCTTGTCGGTGAAGAAGACAACCCGTTGTAGGAAGGATTGTTGATTTGTTGAGCTGTTGATTTGTCGATCCCGTACTCAGTGAAACGATAACCGTAATCTGAAAAACAAGCTGTACTCGACTGCTTAAGCTACTTTTCTTTTTTTACTTTTGACTTCTCACTTTTGACTTATTAACCCTCCCACTATGTCATTAGCAATTATTATCATGGCCGCCGGCAAGGGAACCAGAATGAAGTCAGATCTTGCCAAAGTACTGCACAAGGCGAACGGGCGCCCTGTTATAGAGTATGTCCTTGATAAAACAACTGCTCTCGATCCGGATAAAACAGTTTTGATTGTCGGACACCAGGCCGATAAAGTCAGAAAGGCAACGAGCCATTTCCCTGTTGTGTGGGCTCTACAGGAACCTCAGCTTGGCACAGGCCATGCGATTATGCAGGCAGAGGAGCCATTGAGTTTTTTTAAAGGCGATATACTTATCCTTTCCGGAGACGCCCCGCTGGTCACGCTTTCAACCCTCAGAAAACTGATTGAAAGTCATCGGAATCAAAGCGCAGCTGCAACAGTTCTGACGGCAGACCTTACTGACCCATCCGGATACGGTAGAATTATACGTAACGGAAACACCAGCGATGTTTCGAGAATAGTCGAGCATAAAGATGCTTCTCCTGAAGAACGCCTGATACATGAGATCAATTCAGGCGTCTATGTGTTCAGATCGGACACTCTTTTCCACTCCCTGAGTAAAATCTCAGACAAAAACGCGCAGCAGGAGTACTACCTTACCGACGTCTTTTCCAT
This sequence comes from Chlorobium phaeobacteroides, assembly GCA_016776555.1. Classification (GTDB taxonomy): domain Bacteria; phylum Bacteroidota; class Chlorobiia; order Chlorobiales; family Chlorobiaceae; genus Prosthecochloris; species Prosthecochloris phaeobacteroides_A. The sequence goes on along the minus strand of JADHTF010000004.1, from coordinate 18,886 downwards.
ATGCTTTGAAAACGGGGAAAAGGTAAGCGCATGCAAAACAGAAAATGCCGACGAAATCAAAGGAATAAATACGGTGGAACAACTCAGGGAAGCGGAACGGGTACTTCTGAAAAACTCTACAGACAGCCGCTCTTAAGGGGCTGTTTACGCAAGCGGACTGATAATCGTTATCACTTCACTTCCGACTACGCCTTGTTTTTTTTGCACTGCCGCCTTCAGCCATTTTCTTTCTGGTGTCAGCTGCAAACTCATCAGGAAAACTGCTGTCAATATCTTTGTTTGATGCATCAAGCTCTCTTGATTTCATCGAGTAAAACTCAATGAGGTTCCCGTCAGGATCCATAACAAAAAAAGCTCTGCCTTCCCTGCGTTGTGCCGGTTTTGTTATGAGATGAACTCCCTGTGCATCGAGATACTCAGCCGCCTCATCCACCTCTGCATCACTCGATAGCCTGAAACCGAAATGATCGACACGAATATCGCGAGCCTCCGGGACTCCGGGTGTTTCAGCTTTGACAAGAACAATCATATCCGAGTTAACTCTCAGATAGGATATGTTGGCTCCTGCCCTATATTCAACATTCAGCCCCAGAACCCCTATGTAGAAATCCTCGGCAACCCTGACATCGTTGACCCTCAGGGTAATCTGATTAATTCCCGTCAGTTTCATTTTCCTCTTCATCCCGGTTTTTGTTCACATCGCCCTGATCTTGCAGCAGGTAATCGTACGTATTGAGAAGAAACTGATCAATGGCTCTCTGGGCTGTTTTCTCCCGAGCCTCGAATTCAAGACTGATAGCCACCTGCTCAGGAAATACCTTATCGGACTCCGATTCACTGGCCGGATTACGGATCATCTCCTTATATGGCAGCAATTTCTCTTCAAGCTCTGCACGTTCCTCCTCATGCATCATTTTTGCCCTTTTTGAAATAGCTACGACGGTTGCATAAAGATTATCGTGACTGGCTCTCAGTTTGTTCAGATCAACTGGTGTAACAGACATAGAGGTGTCGGTATTTATTGTTTTGAAAGAAAATCAGTGATCAGCGCCGTTACTTCATCTACAGCGCGGCTCAAGTTGTCATTGACCACTTCATGGTCAAACTGGTGCGCAAAAGAGAGTTCAAACTCGGCTCTCTTCAACCGTTCATTAAGCGCGTCTTCGTCCTCGCTCTCCCTGCCATCGAGCCTTTTTTTCAACTCCTGAAGGCTGGGAGGTTTCAGAAAAAGCAATAGCGTGTTTTCTGGAAAATGCTTTTTCAGGTTCAATGCGCCCTTCACATCCAGATCAAACAGCATATGCTTTCCGGAAGCAACAGCAGCTTCTGTTTTATCCAGCAGTGTCCCGTAGAAGTTGCCAAAGAAGTGCTCATATTCAATAAATCCATCGCTGTCGATGATCTCTTCAAAAGCCTTCTTTGTAAGATAATAGTAATTTTTTCCGTCAACTTCACCTTCACGCCTCGACCGGGTGGTTGCGGATACCGAAAATTCGAGTCCCTCGACGCGTTCAAGAACTTTCCTGGCGACTGTTGATTTACCAGTTCCAGAAGGAGCCGAAAAGACAATTAATTTCCCCTGCCTGTCAGTCATCTACGTTTCACTTAAATCTTGACGATCCCGACTTCCGATCATGTCCTCCCATCTGACATATAACACACGCAACACCCTGCCAGCTGACCTCTTGCTGGCTGCTGGATTCTGGCTTCTTGCACTCTCCACAACTCAACAGTTCAACACATCAACAACCCAACTGCTTCTCATTCAATATTCTGAAGCTGCTCACGCATTTTTTCAAGCTCCTCTTTTACAAGAACAATTCTCTGGGAAATATCTGCGTTCTGAGATTTAGACGCGATAGTATTGGCTTCCCTGAGCTGCTCCTGCAACAGGAAATTCAATTTTCTTCCTGATCCGCTCTGGCTATTGCGCAGTTCATCGGTAAAAAACTTGTTATGACTGGCGAAACGAATACATTCCTCGGTTATATCCAGTTTATCCGACATAAGGACAATCTCCATTTCAAGACGGTCCCGGCTATACTCGATATCTTTTCCGGCAATTGCCGTGACCTTCTCGGACAGCCGTTGTCGAACAGTCACCAGATTATCTCGCGAGAGTTCCTGAACCTCTTCCAATGTCGCTTCGATGGTCGCGATCCTTCCGGTGCAATCTCCGGCAAGTTCCTCGCCTTCCTGAAGCCGCATTTTCTTCATGCCTTCCAATGCCTCACGAAGCACGTCGCTGACAACACACCAGAGTTCATCTGTCTTGTCAAGCAGCTGGTTATCGGCATCAAATACTTCAGAAAAACGCAGAATATGGTCGAGGGTAAGAGGGGTATCGATACCCGCTTCAGAACGAACTGTATGCAGCAGCTTGCTGATAGCTCTTGTTTTTTCTCTGTTTACAGCCAAAGGCAACGCCATCTGCTCATCGAGCTTCACCTGCACAAATGCGGATACTTTACCTCTTTGCACATATGACCTGATCAGCTCTCTGGCATCGTGCTCATAAACAGAAAACTGGCGGGGAAGTTTTATACTTATGTCGGCAAACCTGTTGTTAACCGAACGGACTTCAGCAGAAACAAGCACACCTGCGTCAACACGCTCCGCGCTGCCATATCCTGTCATGCTTTCCAACATATTACTAACCGGTTAGATTTCATGCGAGGAGCGCGTCTGCCCCATTGCAGTCAGAAGCAGACAACAGCGTTGATCTGCATGAACTCTCTTTATTTACGAAGATCAAGATCAGCAAGAACCTTGCGATAGCGTCCGATATCCGTTTTCTTCAGATAAGCCACAAGGCTCTTTCTCTTTCCTACAAGCTTGAGCAGTCCATGGCGTGAATGCTTGTCTTTCGGATGCAGTTTTAAATGCCCTGTAAGATCGCTGATACGTCTGCTGAACAACGCAATCTGTACTTCCGTCTGCCCTGTATTCTTTTCTGAACCGCCAAACTGATTGATAATATCTGTTTTTATTTCCTTTGTGACACTCATGAACCAGTCATTTAATTATTAGAATAGGAAGATCGAAAATATAGCATTAATTTTTGTATTGCTCTACGAATTTCTGATCTTTCTTTAATTGTTCCTGCAACGCCTCAAATGAAGGAAACTTCATTTCATCCCTTACTCTGTCAAGGAGATGAAAGGTAAGGCGCTTTCCGTATAATTCCCCCTTATGGCCAAGAATATGCGCTTCACAAAGCGGTGAAGATCCTTCAGAAACCGTAGGCCTGAGTCCGATATTCATCATGGCTTTGAACACTCTTCCGTCGATTATCACCGTCGCGATGTATACCCCGTATTTCGGCAACAGCTTGTCTGAACTGCCGATCCGCAGATTGACGGTTGGAAATCCTATCTCCCGTCCTTTTTTCTCGCCATGAACAACGTCACCTGATATCAGATACGGTGCCCCAAGAAACAGGTTAGCCTCCCTGATCCGTCCTTCTCCAAGAAGGGCGCGTATCCTCGTGCTTGAAAAGTGCTCGGCTTGAAGACGAACCTCGTCAACGACCAGAACATCAAACCTTTTCTGCTCCGCCATACGGCGCAACGTACTTACTCCTCCTTTGCGATCGTGCCCGAAACCGTGATCGTATCCTATGACAATTGTTTTTGCCCCGATGCTATCCAGAAGAACCTGCTGAATAAACGATTCCGAGCTCTGTGCCGCAAAAAAACGGTCAAAGTGTACGACAAAAAGCCAGTCCACTCCAAGTTCCTCTATCAGAACAGCCTTTTCCTCAAGCAACGTCAGGAGCCGGATCTGCCCGGACGGATCCCGGTTCACAATCTTTCTGGGATGAGGTTCAAAGGTAATCACAACGGTTCGAAGACCCCGTGCTGAGGCGGAGGCAACCATTTGAGATATTATTCGCCGGTGACCTGCGTGAACACCGTCATATGAGCCAACGGTAACTGCTGAGGGTTCAGGAGCAAAATCTATCTCTTCTCCGGAATAGTAATCCCTTACCCGCCCACCCTTATAGAGAACAACTCGCATACACAGTCTACTCTGCTAAATCGTTTGCTTCACGCTTGATACGTTCGACGGTATCGATAACACTTCTTGCATCCTCAATTCTGTACTCACCGATCGCAACCCTTCTCAACGAAGAAAGATATCCCCCGACAGCAAGATTTCTCCCTAAATCGTCGGCAAGAACCCGTATATATGCTCCTTTGGAAACATTCGTTCTGAAACGAACAAAAGGAAGGTCTATAGCGGTAATCTCAAAACTGTTTACTGTTATCTCACGTGTTTTTCGTTCCTTTATATCCTGTCCCTTCCTGGCAAATTCATACAATCGCTTTCCCTGATGCCATACAGCCGAGTACATAGGAGGCTTTTGCATACACCTGCCTTCAAGTCCGGCAGCCGCGTCATGTATCTCTCTGTCCGTAAGATGACTGACGCTGCACTGTCCATATTCAGGCAATTCAGCATCGAAACTCTCAGTCATCACTCCAAGCTTGATCACCCCTTCATAGGTCTTGTCCAGAACCTCGAGTGACGCGATCTGTTTTGTTTTTCTGCCGGTCGCGAGAATAAGCAGACCGCTGGCCTTTGGATCAAGTGTACCGCAATGCCCGACTTTCCTGCGAAGCCCCGCACCGGTATAGGTGTTACGAATTTTCGCCACAACATCAAAAGATGTCCATTCAACAGGCTTGTCAACCAGGAGAAAATCACCGGTTGGACTTACTGTCGAGAGTTTTTTCGCTTCAATCATCGCCACATCCGCCTTACAACTCTTTTATGCGACCAGAATCATTACAACCATTGATACCGGACCGGGCAGAAGAAAGGATACCGGCATACTTCACGCTCAGGATCACTTTGAGGTGCCAAGAGCCTGTTTGATCAGCAGATCTATTCTTTCAGCCTTCTCGTATAGCCGGTCTTCGTAAAATTCCAGTTCCGGTATCCGGCGGAACTGGTGTCGTATCTTCGCGGAAAGCAGCTTTCGAATGTATCTGGTCTCATTCTGCAGGTGTGCAATGGCTGTTTTACGCTCTTTTTCACTGCCGATAATGGACACGTATACTCTTGCGATCCCAAGATCAGTTGTCACTTTAACCTGCACGACCGTCATAAGGGGTCCACTTCTGGGAAGCTCTTTTTCAAAAATCGCACTCAACTCCTTTTGCAGCAGAGAGGCAACTTTTTCGGTACGAATCGTCATGAGTCACAATCTATAGTTCAGAATTGAACGGCACTATTTCTACACTAAACCGCTCAAGTGAGTATGTTCATACCTGAATTGAGCGATTCAGGTCATAGTTTTCGTTTCTTTTCAACAATGCGATATCCCTCTACAATATCACCAACCTTGATGTCGCTGTATCCCTTGAGGTTCAGACCGCATTCATAGCCTGCATCGACTTCCTTGACATCATCCTTGAAGCGTTTGAGGGAATCGAGTACACCATCGTAGATCTGAACCCCATCACGTAAAAGCCGTACCTTGGAATCACGGAATATTTTTCCTTCAAGCATATAGCAACCCGCGACATTGCCGATTTTCGGAACTTTGAACACCTGGCGTATCTCAAGAGAACCGATACTCTCTTCATGGAGTTCTGGAGAAAGCATCCCTTCGAGCGCCTGCTCGATATCCTCAATCACATGATAGATCACACTGTAGAAACGTACATCAAGATCCTCTTTTTCTGCAAGTCTCTTCGCGTTCACGTTGGGCCTGACCCGGAAACCGATGATAATCGCGTCTGATGCCGCAGCAAGCAGAACATCCGTCTCGGTTATCTGACCTACACCCTGATGAATAATCTGCACCTTAACCTCATCGTTATGGATCTTCATCAATCCGTCGGCAAGAGCCTGTATAGAACCGTCTGTATCGGCTTTGAGTATCACACTCAACTCCTTCATCAGCCCCTCCTTGATCTGGCGGGCTATACTGTCGAGCTTCACACGGGTACTGCGCCTGAACTCATGTTCACGGCGTATTATCTGTCGTTTCTGCGCTATTTCCCTTGCCTCCCTGTCGGAAGGCATTACCGTAAACAGGTCACCTGACTGCGGTAAATCTTCAAATCCCAACACACTTACCGGCTGGGAAGGCCCCGCCTCGCGGATTCTTTTGCCCCGTTCGTCCATAAGCGCTCTTACCTTGCCCATAGTGTGACCCGCAACGAACGGATCTCCGACTTTCAAAAAGCCGCGCTGCACAAGAACAGTTGAGACCACTCCTTTTCCCTTGTCGAGTTCCGCCTCGACAATAATACCTCTTGAAGGAACATCCTCTGAGAAATTTGCTTTCAGTTCTCTGATTTCAGCTTCAGTCAATACTTTCTCCATGAGCGCGTCAATACCTGTACCCTGCTTGGCTGAGATCTCCTGACACTGATATTCTCCACCCCAGTCCTCAACCAGAACGCCTGCCTCTGAAAGCTGCGTCTTGATTTTCTCAGGATTTGCGTCAGGCTTGTCAATCTTGTTGATAGCTACAACAATCGGAACACCTGCAGCTTTGGAGTGATTTATCGCTTCTACTGTCTGAGGCATAACACTGTCGTCGGCCGAAACAACGAGAATTACGATATCGGTTACCTGAGCACCCCTTGCACGCATAGCAGTGAAAGCTTCGTGACCGGGTGTATCGAGAAAGGTGATTTTACGATCACCGTCAAGTGATACTTCGTAGGCGCCTATATGCTGAGTAATACCTCCTGACTCACCGGCGACGACGTTACTGCTGCGAATGTAGTCAAGCAGAGAGGTTTTGCCATGATCCACATGCCCCATGATAGTGACCACCGGAGGTCTGATCTCCAGCTCTTCTTCCTCATCCTCTATTTCCGTAACCTCAGTCGCCTCAACCTCCGATACGAATTCGGCATCAAAACCGAACTCCATTGCGACAAGCTCTATTGTCTCCTTGTCGAGACGCTGATTGATGGTAACAAATTTTCCCATCGTGAAGCAATGCTGAATAATCTCCTTGGGAAGGATGCCCATAAGATCAGCAAGTTCATGAGCTGTAGCAAACTCGGTAACTCTGATAATACTGCGCTCCGCTTCCTTGATCGCCTCTGCTTCTTCAAGCTCTTTTTCACGCTCTATCTTGCGCATCTTACGAAACTTCTGCCTCGAACTACCGCTTCCACTGGTGTCATCCATCCCTGAAATGGTACTGCGGATGTTCTTTTCGATAGTCTTTTCGTCTACCTCCGGCTTCTTTTTCTTCTTGCCTTTTTTCTTCTTGGCCGACGTTGACTCTACCGTTGTCTTTTTGGTTTCTTCCGAACCCTTTTTCACCGGTTTCCTGGATTCCCCGCCCGCTTCTCTCTCCTTACCACCTTCCTTGGCCTTAATATCAAACTCATCTTTCAGCTCATCAGCCTGTTCCTTGAAACGTTTTTTACGCTGTTTCTTCTTGTCGGCCTCGCCGCCCATTCCCAGAGAGCTCTGTACATCAAGTGTACCGAAAACTGTAAGCCCGCCGATTTTCTGCGGAACCTCATAACTGACCTGCCCTTCAACGTCATTTTTTTCAGCCACTGTCTCACTCGTTTCCTCAACCGGAGACTTGACCTCTTCTGCTACAGCCGCAACGTTTTCATCAGGCTCTGAAACCACCCCGGTAACCTCGGGTTCCGCAACTGTCTCCGGCATCTCCTTTACCGGTTCAGGCTCAACCGATTCAGACGGAACCTCTGTTCTGGGTTTCGCTGCCGCTCTCTCAGGACGGCCGCTGATAGTATCTTTCAGCTGTTGCTCCTTCTCATAGGTCTTTCTGGACTGCTCCTCAAGGCGTGACAAGCGCAACTGTTTTTCCTCACGAATCTTGCGGGTTTCATCCACAAGTTTTTTCTCATCACTGAACTGATCCAGGATCAAGTCACGCATAGGCCCCTTGACCATAGAAGATGTCGAGGCAACCTTTCCGCCTGCCTCTTTGACAAAATGCAGTACCTCCTGAGGACTGACCTGCAGTTCTCTGGCAATATCACTAATACGATATCTCATCTCCTTTCCCTCAGGGGACATACAACCTCCTCTGGATTTAGTAACCGATTACACTGTTTGTTTATCAGTTGTTCTGATCATCAACGCTCACATCTGCATCGCCATCACTCAGTATATCTTCGTCCTCTTCATCTATTATCTCCTGCAGATCCGCCTCGTTAAACTGCTCCTTCACTGTCTTGTAAATATTTTCAGCGATCTTTTTCCAATACCGTTTCTCATCTTCGCTGAGCGTTCTCTCTTTGGGTTTGAACGGAGCTTTTCTTCCTTTGGTGAAGAACGCTGATTCCTCGCTTTTAGAAGGCGGCCCTACCAGAGCAGCTTCAATATCTTCTATTTCAGCCTTGAGCACTTTTTTGGCTGTATCAAGCCCGCTGTCGAGAAGCTGGTAGATCATATCATCGCCGAATTCTTCGCGGAACTCTATAATATCGATATCGTTAGGATCCTCCATGGATTTATCGATAACGTCCCTGTAGACATCCACATCATAACCGGTAAGACGCTCGGCCAAATGAATATTGTTACCGTTTTTACCTATGGCGTACTTGATCTGCTCAGGTTTGAGCATCACTCTGGCTTTGTGCGTCTTCATATCCGCATGAACTGTCATAGGATCGATTTTCGCCGGCTGAAGTGCCCGGGCGATATAGATCTGTGGATCGTCGGTAAAATTGATAACATCGATATTCTCATTGTTGAGTTCCTTGACTATACTCTGAATACGCTTTCCCCGGTATCCCACGCTCGCCCCTACAGGATCTATCCGCGAACTTGTCGACTCAACAGCAACCTTGGCCCGTTCACCCGGAACTCTTGCAATCCCCTTGATGACAATAAGCCCATCCAGAATTTCAGGCACTTCACTTTCAAAAAGCTTGTAGAGAAACCGGTCGTCGATTCTGGAAACAATAACCTTCATCCCGCCATCAGGCTTCTCTTTCTCGACAATGGAGCCATCATCCTGTCTGACTTTCACTTTTTCTCTCTCTATCCTTTTCACATAGAGCTTCATCCTCGGGGTGCGCCTTGGATTGTCCTTTTTCATCATTTCGGATTTCGGAAGTACCAGTTCGACACGGTGATCCTTTGAGGTGTTGTAGGAAAAAATAACCTCGTTCTGCCTGACCTGATAGACCTCCCCTGCGACAACTTCACCAACTTTCTCGAGACAATCCTCATACACCACCTGCTTTTCCATGTCCCGCACCTTTTTCTGAACCGACTGCTTGATTATCTGTATCGACTTTCTGGTCAGATAATCCTCGAGGTTGACAGGACCCTCTTCATACATGTCCCCAAGCTCAAGAGACTCGTCGATCCTGCTAACCTCCTCAAGTCCGATCTCAATGGAAGGAAGATCAACCTCATCAACAACTGTTTTCAGAATATACACCTCGAAGTCGCCCCGCTCCGGATTGATAAAAATATTAGCCTCAACCTCGGGGTCGTAGTCCTTGCGCAACTGCTTCTGTATAATATCCTTCAGAAGATCCGCAATATCCATCTTCACTGCGGCGCTCTCCGTATGTTTTTCCAGAAAAACCTTCGACTGCTCAATTTCACCAAAAGCATTTGCGATAAGCTCTCTACGATCCTGCTTTTCTTTTTTTACCTGCTTTCTTGCCATCTCTTTGTAATTCCTTTATTTTAAAGAAAATACGGCTTTCTTCATATCCGTTTTCAGAACTCAACTTCAACTACAGCGCTCTTGATCCGGTTGAGCTCCAACCGTACCGGTTCAAGACGTTCCCGTTTTCTGCCTTTCGATACCTTTTCCGGTTCAAGTACAATAAACGGACTTGTTGTTTCAACAACTTCCACCTCGACAAGCCTTCCGGAAACTTCGTGCTCAGCATCACCTGCATCTGTATATCGGACCCGAAGCAGGTGACCCTTATGGCGAATATACTGCCGGGCATGCTGAATCGGTTCACCGATACCGGGAGATGAGACCATCAGCCCGTAATCTTCACCAACCAGATTTCTTATCTCTTCATTCTCTTCAAAAGCATTTCTCAGCCAACGCGCTATAGACATGCACCGGGTAACCGAAATACCGGAGTCTGTCTCGGCAAGAACTTCCACCCTTCGTGACGGAAGCGTCCCTTTCACAAGAAGAGCAACAAGAAAAACATCCGGCTCGCCGGAAGCGCTTCTCTCAATTGAATACTCTTCAAAAGAGTCCTCTATAAACGCCAGCAACCTGTCTTTTATCACGTTCACCGCTAATCATTCTATCAGAAAAACAAAAAAGTGGGGGCAACCCACTTTCTTAAAAATCCTGTTACCTCCCTGCTCGTGTGGTTCAATGTAATAAAAAAGGGCAAAATTGTTCACACGAAACAGCAAATCATCTCTTTCTCACGCTGTGCTACTCTCATTTTTGTTGACATTCGTCTCAATAACCTCAAAATCAGCCTCTTCTGTAACCCCTGAAGACGATGCCGCTTTGCCGCTTCCAGGGTTAAACGACCCAAAAGGCCATTGCTGCCTCAAAAAGCGGCCTGCAAAAAAACGCATGATCGCCCTCAAGAGAAGAAAAAGCACAATAACGACTAAAAGAAACCGTAACATCCTTGACTGTAAGTATTGTTGATTTGCCGACTGTTTATTTTTTCAACTGATCCGTCTTCACTTCTTTCTTAGCCCCTGCCCGGTCGTTGCATACCCACCACTCTATCGATGAACCTTTTGAAAGCAGCTGCGATAAGAAAAAAACTGCTCCAATCGGAAAAGCAGTTGCAATTGAACAAACAAATTCTAGCCGCGAAGGGTTCCCTGCGTCCGTTCACCATTGAGCAGAGCCCGCAGTTTCGATTCATTGACATGATATCGGGAAAACTCGACACCATCAATGCTGATCACCGGAATATACAATCCGTATCGCTGCAACAGCTCAGAAGAAGTTGTGATATCAACCACCTCAAGAGCAAACGGTATGTCCGCAAGCACCCGCTCAACCGCACGTCCGGCTTTTTCACACAACGAGCATCCAGGCTTTGTATACAACACAACGTTACTATCATACATGGCGCTCCTCCTGCCTCTTAACCTGAACCATTCAGGTGCCGAGTCAGCCTCGGCACCTGTTCGCGGCCTCAATCGGGGCCGCCATCCGGGACTTCAACGTGCTTCGTTGATGAAGCAAGCCTTGCGATCATCTCCCGGATGGAGAGAAAATCCTGTTCGGATGTCCTGAGATTTTTTAACCCATAGGCTTGCGACTCCACCTCGCTCTTCCCTACAAACAGAGCATAGTCGGCATGCTGCCTGTTGGCCTCGCGCATCTGCGCCTTCATGCTCCTTCCGCAAAGATCCATTTCAGTTCGTATCCCTGATCTTCGCAACAGGTCACAGGCAGAGAGAGCATGGGTTTTCAGCTCCTCATTCTGGAGTACAATATAGACCCGGGGACCTGACGGCACGATATGCCGAAGCAATCCCTGCTTTTCCATGGTAATCAATAACCGCTCCATACCAACGGCAAAACCGACAGCAGGAATATCGGATTTACTGCCAAGTTCTCTTGCAAGACCGTCATAACGACCGCCCCCTCCAATTGCATCCTGTGCTCCAAGCTCAGGGCTGACAACTTCAAACGCTGTATGACAGTAATAATCCAATCCCCTGACAAGCAAAGGATCGATAACATACTCTATGGATTTCTGATCGAGATAGAGCAAGACCTGATCAAACTCCGCTCTTGCAGAAGGATTGAGAAAATCATGCAGTTTCGGAGCATCGGCAATGACTGACTGTATATCGGGATTTTTTGAATCCAGAATACGAAGAGGGTTTTTTTCAAGACGCTCTCTTGACGGCGCGTCAAGAAGCCCGCTATGGGGTTCAAGATAGGCTCGCAATGCATCTCTGTATCGAACCCGATCATCCAGATCACCAAGCGTGTTAATCCTCAGCCTGAGCCCGGATACCCCCAGAGAGGTAAACACCTGCATCATCATATCTATCACTTCAGCGACAGCCTCAGGGGAGGAAGCTCCCAGCATTTCAGCCCCGAATTGTGAAAACTGACGCTGGCGCCCTGCCTGAGGGCGTTCCTTTCGAAACAGTTCTGCTATGTAATACAGCTTATGAACCGGAGAAGCAGAAGAAAGATTCGCCTGGAGAAACGCACGCATGACACCAGCCGTCATTTCGGGACGTAAAGTCACCGAACGGCCGTCAGGCTCAGGTCTGAAGGAAAACATCTCTTTGCCCACAATGTCGGTTGTTGAGCCGATACTGCGTTGAAACAGATCTGTATATTCAAATACGGGTGTGCGGATTTCCTGAAAGCCATAGAGCCCGACAACTCTGTGAATGACACCCTCAATATATTTCCATGAGGTGATCTCATCAGGAAAGATATCTTTTGTTCCCTTTACCGCCCTGTACTCCGACATAGTATTACCCGTTCTTTACTTCATGTGGCTTCTTGTTCCTAAGTTGATCGTTTCAACAAATGCTTTATGCAGTCAACTTTATACTCTATAATGCGTTATGCTGAATTTTCTTACAGCGAACATCTCTCCCGATGGGTTGCGCGACCATAAAACAGAATAAACGCATGTGTTGAAACCCTATGGGATTGTCGGTCATGCTGCATCTGCTTCGCTACAGGGAACTTTTGGTAGTCAACTACAGCGGCGTTCCTGCACCTCGGATCTACAGCATGTTCAACAATCGCTCAACTTAGGTTGTTAAATCTGGGGAAAATCTTTCTCTTCTTCCCTGAACAGCTCGAGAACTTCTGATGACACCAATGCCGACATCAGCTTTTCCCGGACATCCGCTCTACCTGCAAGGCGGGTAATGCGCCCCAGAAGCTTCAGATGCTCCGCAAGCATATCTTCGGGTGTGGCAAGAAAAAAAACAACCCCGACAGGCTCATTATCTATCGAATCGAAGTTAATCCTGTTTTTAAGTGTAGCAAAAGCAAGCACAGGAGCCGATACCGCATCAGTTTTTGCATGGGGAAGAGCAATCTGTTTACCTATCCCTGTCGACATCTCCTTTTCGCGCTTCAGTACATCATGACGCAACTTCTTCCGGTTCTCCACACCCGGATGCAGTCCGGCGATAGAGAGCATTGCATCAATTACCTGAGACTTTTTCGTCAGTTCGAGATTCAACTCAATGTATTTCTCGGAAAGCAAACCTTCGATCTTCATTATGACAACCCGCTTGATGTTTCCCCGATAATCAGAATCACCTGTTTTCACGCGATGTTACGACGCTACGCATATGAACCGGCAATATAAAAACATTCCCTACAGTCCCGTCCAGACCTCCACGAAATAAATATACAGGTAGAGCAACGGTGACATGAACATAATCGTGTCAAACCGGTCAAGAACACCGCCATGTCCGGGTATCAGCGAAGAAGAATCTTTGACTCCCGCGTCACGCTTGAACATCGACTCCACCAGATCACCCAGTGGACTGAACAGACCGATGCTCAATCCGGCAACAAGCGTAAAAACAGTTGGAAGGCCCAGATCAAGAAGCGCGACAGCCGCTGAGCCAAGCACGCTCCCGAGACATCCGGAAATATAGCCCTCCCAGGTCTTGTGCGGGCTTAAACGTTCAAAAAATTTCTTTTTAAACAGCTTGCCGCCAAAAAGCCGACCCCCGAAATATGCCAGGATATCAGCTGACCAGATACAGACGAACAGTAAAAGAACATAGGCAAAACCTGACGGCTCTCTCTCCCTGATTACCATCAGCGAACCAAAGGTTATGTTTACATAAAAAATTGCAGTCATTGACGATCCGATGTTGACGATTCTTGATCCCTCTGTCCGGAACATCTCCAGAACAAGAAAAGTCATCAGGATAGCAAGCAGAAGAATCCAGGGTTCAACAACCACAAAAAAGAAGTTCAGCTGTAAAACGAATGAACATAACAGAAAAAGCGATCTTGCCGGAGGAATAGCCTTGACAGATAGTAACCGGTAAAATTCATTGATTGCAAGCAGCGAACACAAAAGCATCAATGCAAAAAAATATGCCCCTCCCATCCAGGAAATCCAGATAACCAGCGGGACACCTGCGACACCCACCGCTATTCTCTGCTGTATATTGGACATACCTGTTTCAGCCATAGCGATATTCTTTCAAAAAAGCGATTGGCAATGCAATGTCAGCACGATGCCTCCAAACAGTAACGAGGAATACGGCAAACTGTTCCAAATCAGTGCGCTGAAAACAAATCTTCATCTGCATTCCGATGGCAAAACCAGCAATAACGTGCAGGAGATGAATCTACAAAAAAACCACCACAATGAACACCTGAATTGAGCGATTGTCGATCATGCCGGAGATTCGAGGCGCAGGAAACGCCTGCTGTCGTGAACTACCGCAAGTTCCCTGTAACAAAGAAGCTGCCGTATGTTCGGCAATCCCGGCGGGAGGAGGAAACGAAAAAACTCTTCTCAGTTTTTAGCATCTATTGAATCGCTCAACTCAGGGATTAGTAGAACCCGGTGCTCAGGCCCTCTTTACGGCAAACCGACTGTTGAAACTTCGGAGTACAAGCACGAACAAAGCAAGCGAAATCAGAACAACAGGAACAAGTGAGCTGCCGGGAACATCCCGGGATTCAATCAGGCCGGCCCCATCCTGACCGCTTCGCTGAAACTGCAAAACACTCAGAGCCAAAAAATTGTTACAGAAATGAACCAGCACCGGAACAAGAAGATTCCGGGTTTTATAGTACACATATCCCAGGTACCAGCCCATGACCGTAAGCGGCACAAGATTGGCCGGGCTCAGATGGAAAAGCCCGAAAACAAGACCTGAAAGAGCTATGCCTCTGAACGGATTCAAGGATTCCTCATAGTTTTTCTGAATATATCCCCGAAAAAAAATCTCTTCACAAATTGCCGGAATCACAGCAATCACAAGAACGACGAGCAGGAACTCACTCGCAGAATCCGCGCCGGCAAGAAAAATCAGGTAGTGCTCAAGCTGCTTTTGATTTTCGAGGAGAGCCTTGCCAAAATCACCAAGATGCGGAAGGAGATAACCTGTAGCTTCCATGAGAGCATATACAAAAGGCTGCAGCAGCAAAACACCTGTAATCGCAAGCAAAACACCCTGCATTGAACCCCGGTGCCCGATCCCGAGAAAGGCGAAGTTATGTTTTGAGAAAAGCCGTTTATCTCCGGTGATGAAACCTGTCAGAAAAAGAACCGGCAGGCCAATCAATACAATCTGACCGATGGCCTGAACTACCCGGACAACTGACAAGGTCTCCCTGCTCTTCCATGATATCGGGTCCACTGTACCATCCGTAGTAACCTGCAACACAGATGACATCATCATGCCGCCGAACAAAGGATAGGCAACCAGAATGACCAGAAGTACTGCACTGGTATGAAAAAAAATCCGGTTTTTCTTTGTCCGGCCACCACTAATTTCACTCATTACTGAATAGTAACTATTTTCAAAATACTCTTTTCAGAAGTGTATCACTATGATATGATGAGCCTGAAATGAACAATTCAACAACTGCTTAAAGATGTTAACTGTATCACGCACAATCATATATGAAGCACTTGGATAGTAGCCGCTCCTCACTCATCAGGAAAAAGCGAACACTGCTGAAAAGAAAAGAGCCGCTTCTGCCGACACCTCTGGATGCCGGAAGGTGCCGATCATACTGAGTCTGCGTCGATACAGAAAAACCGTTTCCCGAAAAGACGTGACGATGTTTCGCTCTCTGAGCCCTGCATCTCCGGCATGCTCTACAATTAATCTTACCCCCTGCAAATGATTGACCGTAACATACAAATAGAGGATATACAATCAAACCTCATCGTATTCTTCGGATTTATTTTTCCTTTTTCTGTAGCTGTCGGGAATATTGTAGCCGCACTTATCACGCTCCTGTGGATCTTTCGCGGAAATCATAAGGAAAACTGGGCCTCACTGAAAGGCAACAAATTTGTTCTTGCGACACTGTGCTTCGTTGCCCTTTACTTTGCAGGCTTATTGTGGACTCTTGACATTGATTCCGGTATCCGGACACTACAGAAAGAATCCGTTTTATTACTTATACCGATCTTTATGCTTTTCATACAAAAAAAGCATCTCCATCGTTACATATTTGCTTTTCTTATCTCGATATCATGCATGGTTCTCCTGTCATTTGCCATATACTACGGCATCATCCCGCCTCTTTCAGGAGCAAAACAGTCAGACCCCACTCCGTTCATGAGCCACATTTCATACAATCCATTTTTAACGATTGCGATATACCTGCTTCTTTTTCTCATTCTCTTTGATGACACACAAAGCAAAAGGAATAAGATTTTATTCTCTCTTGTCGTGCTGATTTTCAGCATCAACATGTTTATAACAAAAGGGAGGGCCGGCCAGGCAATGTTCTTTGCAATGATTTTTATTACAACAGTACAATACTTCAACAAGCAGAGAAAAAAAGGGTTGCTTGTTGCCGCCATTCTGGTACCGCTCATACTCTCAATCGCCTATTCAACAAGCGATAATTTCAGCAACAGAATGAATGCAATAGTAGGCGACGTACAAAAGTATCAGGAAAATAATAAAAAGACGTCAACCGGATTACGTCTTGTGTTTGCGGAAAATTCTTTCGAAATCATTCGAAACAACCCTGTTTTCGGTGTCGGCACCGGTGACTTTGCGCATGAATACGAGAAAATAAATAACAAAAATACACCGGAACTCAGACCGACAGAAAACCCGCACAACATGTATGTCCTTACAACGGTTCAACTTGGAATAATTGGCCTTGTCTCGCTATTGTCACTGCTATTTTTTCAAACACAACTATCAACATCATCAAAAATTGATTTTCAAAAGAAATTTGGCCTTACCCTGCCCATATTATTTGGCATAATAATGCTGAGTGATTCGTATCTTAGAGGGCACTACACAACGATGCTCTATGTATATTTTAGTTCTTTCACTTACAAGGTATATGAATAAATCGAAACCAGGAAAAATACTTATCATCATCCAAAGAGCCAATGGAGATGTATTATTAAGTTCTCCTCTTATAGACATACTGTACGAATACTATGATCAGCCAAAAATAGATTTACTTGTCAATGAAAATACAGCTGCAGTAGCCAAAGCTCTCAGGAATGTCAGCCATGTACATATTTTTTCATACAAAAACAGTCGCCTAAAAGAAACCATAACAACGATAAGCAAAATTCGCAACAAATATGATCTCAGCATAAGCTTAACCGCAAGCGACAGATGCATCCTGTTTTCAATACTTTCAGGAAAAACCTCAATCAGCGCAACAGAAAAAAAAGTACTGAAATCCTGGTGGAAAAGAATCTTATTAAGTCACAGCTATTTTTATGATCCGACAAGACACATCGTCATCAACAACACCGCCAGCTTATCTCTGTTAGGAATCCATCCAAAGAACATAAAAGTAACCATATCCCACTCGGAAAACGCAAAAAAATCCATACATGAAAAACTGAAAAAACTGAACATTCAAGAATTTTTACTCTTTCATCCATCCGCGCAGTATGAGTACAAAATATATCCGGCTGCATCAAGAACGAAACTGCTCTGTCTTCTGAATACCCTGAACATCCCGATTATTGTCACGGGAGGAAAAAGTGAGCTTGACGATGCGATAAAGCAAGACATTCCCGATCTTGATAATATTCATAATTTTATCGGTGAGACAACGCTTCAGGAGTATGTCGCTCTCAGCAATGCAGCAACTGTATATATCGGCTCCGATACGCTCAACATGCATATTGCCGCGTCTCAGAACAAAAGAATATTTGCGATTTTCGGACCAACCCTTTTACAAACATGGTCACCCTGGTCAAATGAATTACAGACAAGCACAGCATCGGACAGGCCAGTGCAAACCTATGGCAATATCACTATTTTTCAGGCGGACATGCCCTGCGTCGCGTGCGGTCTGGCAGGATGTGACGATAAACACGGAAAAAGCGACTGCCTTTACCATATCGACCCTTCCACAATCTTCAACGAGGTGCAGAAATGGCTGAAAACATCACCGTGACCATTCTCACAAAAAACTCCGAAAAACATCTCAAAGAGTGCCTTGAAGCGCTCGAACTGTTTGATGAGATAGTAGTTCTGGACAATGGCTCAACTGATGATACGATAAGAATAGCCGGTAGTTTCCCGAATGTCAGGATTTTCAAGCATGAATTTATCGGGTTCGGCCCGCTGAAAGTACTTGCCGCACGGAATGCATCTCATGACTGGGTGCTGTCAATCGACAGTGACGAGATTGTTACCCGGGAACTTGTCGAAGAAATCCGGGCACTTCGCCTTGAAAAAAAAACGGTGTATGCAATTCGAAGGGACAACTATTACAACCGCAGTAAAATCATCGGCTGTGGCTGGGAAAACGACTGGGTCAACAGGCTTTTCAACAGACAGGAAGCCGGTTTTAACACAAAGCTGGTTCATGAATCTCTTGAACTCAAAAATGAGATATGCGTGAAGAGATTGCATAACCCGATCAAGCATTATACTTTCGATAATGCATCTCATCTCATCAAAAAGATGGAGCACTACTCGACCCTTTGGGCTGAAGATCATAAAGGGAAAAAAACTTCGTCGCCTCTGAAGGCTGTTAGCCGGGGCATGTTCACTTTTTTTAAATCATACATTCTCCAGAGAGGTCTTTTAAGCGGTTACAGCGGAATGGTCATCTCCGTTTCAAACGCAAATGGAGCATTCTATAACCTGAATTGATCGATTAGTATCTGACCAGCAGCATCAGCCGGTGAAAAAATCCCGGTTGTCCCTATAGGGCTACCGTTTTAACGTTTTGTTCTGGTCTGTGCGTACGTCACACGCCAGTTTAATGCCTGTGATAGGG
>JADHTF010000003.1 GCA_016776555.1 Chlorobium phaeobacteroides | reverse complement strand
GGTTGCTGCTGTGATAAGTCTTGTGAGTGTTGAGCGTTTCATGATGACTCCCGGCTTGTTTTCGATTGCGTTTCTACTCTTGTAGAGGCAATTGCCGGGCCAAAGTCATTATGAGTCTTCTAAGTCATAATAGTATAATAGTATACGGTCGAGTGCGCTGCCGCTTTCAATAGCTGCTGCTGGGCGCGCTTTTGTGTATAATGCGGACGAATGAGCGTAAGTGACACAGTTGTCTTGACCAGGGGGATGTTCTTTACAGACCATGTATGCTCTAACATCTGTTAGAGCAGGCTGAGAAGAAAAGAAGAATTGGAGTAAGAACCCTTGGCGGACAAGGTGACTTACCGGAGAAGCAGGAGCGGGATGTCGCTGGAGCTTACCATTTTGGTTGTATTGCTGCCAACGAGAAACTGACGGATTCTCGAGTGTCCGTATGCGCCCATAACCATCAGATCGATGCTGTGTTTTTTCTGGTAGTCGAGCAAGGTCTGGAGAACCTCTCCCGAGAGCATCTTCCTGGTGACGTCAAAACCTTTTCCAACAAGTTTGCGGCAGGCCGCGTCAAGTGCTGATTCCCGATCGGCTGTAGGATTGCATACCATGACGACATGACACTCCAGTCCTTTCAGCAAGGGGCTGTTGCCAACCATTTCCAGGGCTTTTGTCGCTGTAGGACTTCCGTCAAAAGCAATCATGAATCTCCGGGGAGAGGAAAAGTCCGGCAGCGCTACAAGAATAGGGCGGTGGATTGTACGGACCACGTTTTCAAGATGGGTCCCGATGGCATGCGCGCTGTTTTTATGCGCTTCACCCTGACGTCCCATTACCAGCAGGCGTGTATCGGATTCCAGCTCCTGTAGTGTTTCAAGCAGATTGCCATGACGCTGGAGTTTGCTGAGATCTTTTGCGCCGTGCTCTTCTGCTCGGATCTTCGCTGCTTCAAGCATGTGCTTTCCATGTTCAAGGGCAAGTCGTCCTCTCTGTTCGTCCAGAGAGACAAGTTCGTCGAGCAGATGTTCTCTGCTGCCGAGCCCGATGTTTCCGGACAGGTCGCCCTTCACGGGATATTCCGAACGGTCAAGGACATGAAGCAGTGTCAGGGGAGCCTCAAGGCTCAGGCTGGCCCAGGATGCGGCATCACACACTGCCGGAGCAACCGGGGAACCGTCGATACAGGCGATAACTTTTGTCATGGAGCGTCTCCGTTAATGACTTGCAAGAATTTTTTCTACCTCTTCGGGCTTGTCGTGTACGCCAAAACGGTCAACGATGGTGGCGCTTGCTTCGTTCATACCGATAATTTCTACATGGGTTCCTTCGCGCCTGAACTTGATAACGACCTTGTCGAAAGCGGAAACCGCGCTGATATCCCAGAAATGAGCATGTGAGAGATCAATAATAACCGTTTCCAGAGCTTCTTTGAAGTCAAATGCCTCAACAAACTTGTCGGATGAAGCGAAAAAGACCTGGCCGATCACTTTGTATGTTCTGGAACCGGCAGCCTCGTCTACAAGGCTTTTTACCACCATGAAATGTCCGACCTTGCTGGCAAAAAACATCGAAGCCAGCAATACCCCGACAAAGACTCCGATAGCCAGATTATGGGTTGTGACAACGACGATCACGGTTGCCCCCATAACGATATTGGTCGACAGCGGGTGCTTTTTCAGTTTTATCAGTGAGTCCCAGGAAAAGGTGCCGACGGATACCATGATCATCACGGCGACAAGGGCGGCCATCGGGATCTGTTTCAGCCATTCACCGAGAAAGACCACCATGATGAGCAGGAAAAAGCCTGCGACGAATGAGGAAAGGCGACCTCGTCCTCCCGATTTGACGTTGATGACTGACTGCCCGATCATCCCGCATCCTGCCATGCCGCCCAGCAATCCTGCGGTGATGTTCGCGATTCCCTGTCCCTTACACTCCCGGTTCTTGTCGCTCGAGGTGTCGGTCAGATCGTCGACAATGGTTGCTGTCATCATGGATTCCAGCAGGCCGACCACGGCAAGAGCTGCTGAATAAGGGAAAATGATCGACAGGGTTTCCATAGTCAGCGGAATCTGCGGCCATAAGAACACAGGCAGTGTGTCCGGAAGTGCGCCCATGTCTCCCACAGTGCGGATATCCAGGCCAAGCAGGATCGAGACGCCGGTAAGTACGACAATGCATACCAGCGGTGAGGGAACCGACTTTCCAATGGATGGAATGAGCGGAAAGAGGTAAATGATGCCGAGACCTGCGGCGGTAAGCGCATAGACATGCCAGCTGACATTGGTCAGTTCCGGCAGCTGGGCCATGAAAATCAGAATGGCGAGGGCGTTGACAAAACCAGTTACAACAGATCGCGAGACAAATCGCATCAGACTCCCCAGCTTGAGGTAGCCCGCGATGATCTGCAGAGCGCCTGTCAGCAGTGTGGCCGCAAAAAGGTACTGCAGACCGTGTTCTCTGACCAGCGTGACCATCAGAAGCGCCATGGCTCCGGTCGCGGCGGATATCATCCCCGGTCTGCCGCCGGTGAATGCGACCACAACAGAAATACAGAAAGAGGCGTAGAGCCCTATTTTAGGATCTACGCCTGCGATGATAGAGAAGGCGATTGCTTCCGGTATGAGGGCAAGGGCGACGACGAGGCCAGCCAGAAGATCGCCCCGAATATTTGAAAACCATTCTTTTTTCAAGGTTTGCAGCATTGAATACTCTCTCTGATCTGTAGTCGTATTATAAAAGGGCACCACCAGGATTGTATTGCGCGTGTCGATTGCTGCGTCGGGTGGAGCCCAAAAGAAATCCCGGCATGTTCGTGCACATACCCGTTGTCCTGTGATACGGATGATGTGTGTCGTTGTCGAGGGCGATTGAAAAACGACCGGAATATAGAGGTTTTTTTCAAGATATCAATTCTCTCGACGTGCTGTTTTTTCTTCTCTTTTCCAGACAGTGATCCGGGTCACTACCCGCAGTGTTTTCTTGAGACCTCATTTTTTCAGCCAATTATCCATTTCGCTCTGCAGTCCTGAGGGCTCGTGAAGATAGTTGCTTCGGTGGATACTTTCTGTTGAGACAGTGCAAACAGACTGAATCTTAATGATCCCGGTTGTATATTATGGCCGGTTGATTTCTCCTGATTGCCTGTAGTATAATGACTTGCTTGAAAGTCACGTTACGGGTTCTGTTTTTGCTTCCAGGCATCCTGCTTGGTGGGGACGTGCCAGCTCTCAGGAGTGGCTCAATCTTGAGCGGCACCTTGGTATGTCTCTCATCGAGGGCTACAAGAGAGGTTTCAGGGGAGCGCAAGCTACGGATTCTCGGTCCGTTGTCTCAGGGATTGAACGATCAGTTTCTTCTGTTCATGATGGTGATAAAGTAGAGAAGCTGCATGATGGCCTGAGCAGCCGCGGCTACGTAGGTCAGCGCCGCAGCGTCGAGTACGGCATTGACCCCTTGTATTTCCTGACGCGATACAATGCCCTGGGAAACCAGAATCTCCTTTGCCCGTCGGCTGGCATCGAACTCAACGGGCAGTGTTACCAGCGCGAACAGTGCCGTGGCCGCGAACAGGAGAATGCCGACCCATGCAAGGGTCGTACCGAGAGATCCTGCCATGAAGAGTCCGATCATGAAGATAATGGGGCCGAGGTTGCTGCCGAAGGAGACTGCGGGAACCATGGCTGAACGTACCTGAAGAGGAAAATATCCTTTTTTGTCCTGCAACGCATGGCCTGCCTCGTGAGCCGCCACACCGACGGATGCAATGCTCGGAAGTCCGAAAACGGCTTCACTCAGGCGAAGCTTCTTGCTGCGTGGATCGTAATGGTCGGAAAGCATGCCGCGCGTCTGCTCGACCTCAACATTCCGGAGGCCGCTCCTGTCAAGAATCATGCGGGCTGCTTCTGCGCCGCTGATGCGGTTTGCAAGTGTTACCTGAGAGTATTTTTTAAATGCCGATTTAACCCTGAACTGCGCCCATAGTCCAAGCAGCAGGGGCGGCAGGGCGAAGAGAAAGTACAATGGATCGAAAAAAAACATAGATTAGAGAATATGTTTGGTTAACAGGTTCGGGACATACAATGCAATGAACTGAAACAGTTCAGGGATGTTTATAGTTTAGACGTGAATAAAATTAAATTCCTGCACCTGATTTGTTACGTTGAAGGAACCTAAAGAGAGATACAAGACGTTTACATATATTCACATATAGGTGTACGCAACAGATCCGTGAACCGTTTTTTATACAACCATGAGAAGATGTCCGGCTTCAAAATATGTTGTGATCGTTTTGCTGCTTTTTGCGGCAGTGACGGTTTTTTCATCAACTTTACGCGCTGAAGAGGCAAAAGGCAACAAGACAGTTCTTTTTCTCTCTCTTCAGGGTACGGTGAATCCTGGAAGCGCGGATTTTTTTGAGCGTGCGATTGACCAGGCTGAAAAAGAGAAGGTTCACGCTATCCTTGTTGAACTTGATACACCTGGCGGGCTTGTCTCCTCATTGCGTGCAATGGTACAGAGCGTGCTTGCTTCGCCTGTTCCTGTGATTGTTTATGTGGCGCCTCAGGGAGCTCAGGCTGCATCTGCAGGGGCTCTGTTGACACTATCCGCACATGTCGCTGCCATGTCTCCGGGCACGGAGATCGGAGCGGCACATCCTGTCGGTCTCGGTGGAGGAGGTGATGGTGATGAAACCATGAGTAAAAAGGCCGAGAATGATCTTGCCGCTTTTGCCCGGAGCATAGCGGAAGAAAGGGGAAGAAATGCTGAGTGGGCGGAAAACGCGGTACGGGAAAGTATTGCTTCAACCGCAAACGAAGCACTCAAGGCTGGAGTTATCGATTTTGTCGCCGCCGATCGTGCGGAACTTTTCAGGATGCTTGACGGCAGGACGGTCGAAACGATCGATGGCAGTCTGACGCTTGATTTGACGGGAGCAGTTATTGAAGAATTTTCTCCGACCTTGCAGGAACAGATCCTTATTAAGCTTGCCGACCCCAATCTGGCATATATTTTTATCATGGTCGGGCTTGCAGGGCTCTATTTCGAGTTAGCAAATCCGGGCTCTATTTTCCCCGGAGTACTGGGCGCAATATCGCTTCTTCTTGCTCTTTTCGCTCTTCAGGCTTTGCCTGTCAATGTCGTCGGTGTGTTGCTCATTGTTCTGGCGGTGGTATTTTTCGGGCTGGAACTCTTTGTCGCTAGCGGCGGTATACTGGCTCTGGCGGGCCTGGTAGCTCTTTTTGTCGGCTCTCTTATGCTTTTCAATACGGCTGAAACAGGGATTTCCATTTCCATGACGGTTTTCCTTCCCGTATTTATCATGGTGTCAGTATCCCTTTTGGCTATTGTCTGGCTCGTTACCAAATCCTCAAGGCTGAAGCTTTCTTCCGGACCCGAACAGCTGATCGGGGAGGAGGGCAGTGTGATTCATGCCATTTTGCCCGGTCAGCCCGGAAAGGTGTTTGTTCATGGCGAGCTTTGGGACGCGGAAAGCGGCGAAGAGATCCCTGAAAAGGGAGTCGCGATCGTGAAAGGTTTGAAAGGACTTATTTTGCAGGTAACCAAAAAACAGGAGAACGTATAATGTTCAGTCTCAATCTCATACCACTTCTTTTTCTCGCAGTAGCATTTTTTGCTTCAGCGGTCAAGATTCTCAGAGAATATGAACGGGCTGTCGTGTTTCGACTCGGGCGCGTTATCGGCGCGAAAGGTCCCGGTATCATTATTCTCATTCCGTTTATTGACAAGATGGTGCGTATAGACATGCGTACCGTAACGCTCGATGTGCCGCCGCAGGATGTCATAACCAAGGACAACGTTACCGTGAAGGTAAGCGCTGTGGTCTATTTCAGGGTGATTGATTCCATCAAGGCTATGGTTGATGTCGAGGATTTCCATTTCGCAACCTCACAGCTGGCTCAGACCACCCTGAGAAGTACCTGTGGACAGGGTGAACTCGATAATCTGTTGTCTGAAAGAGACGAGATCAATGAGCGCATCCAGACTATTCTCGACAAGGATACCGAGCCATGGGGAGTGAAGGTCAGCAAGGTGGAGATCAAGGAGATCGATCTTCCCATTGAAATGCAGCGTGCGATGGCCAAGCAGGCTGAAGCGGAGCGAGAAAGACGTTCGAAAGTTATCAATGCCGAGGGTGAGTTTCAGGCAGCCGAACGCCTTAACGAGGCGGCGGCTATCATTGCTCAAAATCCGGGAGCGTTACAGCTTCGATATCTGCAGACGCTTCAGGACATTGCGGCTGAAAATAATTCGACAACCATCTTTCCGCTTCCTATCGATCTCCTTAAGCCTTTTATGGGTAAAGGGTAGTGGAAAGGTGCAGGGTGTACCTGTTTTTTCAACCATAAACCTCTGAACATGATAAAAATCCAGAGAATCCTTTGTCCGGTTGACTTCTCGGAAGCATCACGTAACGCGGTGCGTTATGCGCATGAGTTTGCCAAAGGGATGGGGTCGAGCCTTGTTCTTCTGAATGTGGTTGAGCCCAGACCGATGGCGGTTGATATGTCCTTGTCCTACGTTCCGCTTGAAGAGGATCTTGAAAAAGCTGCAAGAGAAGATCTTGAGGAAATTATCAAGACTGAGCGGGAGCAGGGGGTGGAAGTTGAGGCCGAAGTCGAGATCGGGACACCCTCAGAGGTTATTATCAGTAAGTCGAGAGAGCGTGATGTGAATCTCATTATTCTCGGCTCACATGGGAAAACAGGATTGAGCCGATTGCTTATGGGAAGTGTGGCCGAGTCGGTAGTTCGTAAGGCGGCTTGTCCGGTTCTCATCGTTAAAGCCGAGGAAAAGGAGTTTATCGAGGAGAATGAATGACTTTTTCGACAAGCATTTTCGCACTGCTGAAAGGGCTCATGGTATTTTTCTCGACAGCCGTTGCGATTTCGGAGAATGACGCGAGGATGTCCGGATGGTTGTAGAACGCTTGTTTCAACTCCAGGTCGACCTGTGCTCTGAAGAGCATGTTCAGTTTTTTTCTGCGAGTTTCTTCAAGACGGTTGTTCTTCTCAAGCAACGCGTACAATTGCTGGATGTTGTCCCATAACTCATTGATGCCCTCTCCGGTAAGTGCTGATGTCCGCAACACCTGCGGATGCCAGTCAGGATTTTTTTTCATCAGGAGATGGAGTGCCGACTCGCAGGAGGTTTTTGAGAGTGAGATACTTTTTTCCGATGTCGAATCAGTTTTGGTTATCGCTATTCCGTCGGCAATTTCCATGATGCCGCGTTTTATCCCCTGGAGTTCATCTCCTGAGCCCGGCAGGATAAGCAGCAGAATGTAGTCTGCCATGGATTCAACAGAGATTTCCGACTGACCGACCCCGACTGTTTCAATGATAATGATGTCGTATCCGGCAGCTTCACACAGGAGTATAGCCTCATGTGTTCTGGCAGCGGTTCCGCCGAGATGACCCGAGGAAGGGGAGGGGCGGATATAGACATCTTTTCTGCCGGAAAGTTTTTCCATGCGGGCCTTGTCGCCAAGAATACTCCCGCCTGAACGTTTACTGCTCGGATCGATGGTAAGGATCGCGAGTTTGTGTTTGGTCGGGCTGTTGAGTATTTCAAGACCGAGCGCTTCTATGAGGGTACTTTTCCCTGCACCCGGAGAACCGGTGATCCCTATTCGCAGAGAATCCTGCCGGTGCTGAAGGCAGCTGTCGAGAATCTGGCGGGCTTTTTCCTGGTGATCAGGTTTGATGGATTCAATGAGCGTTATGGCACGGCTTAATGCGGCACGGTTTCCGCTCCTGATTTCCCTGACAATGTCTTCAGTATGGATGGTATCTGCAGAACGTGGCATGATTCATTCTCTAAGGATTCAGGAGTCCGGGCCTATGTATGCAGGCCGGTCGTATCTTCAGACGCTGATCTGTCGATGAGGAGCTTCAGAATATCTGCGGCGGCTTCAGCGATCACTGTTCCCGGCCCGAAAACTTTTGCTATTCCGGCATCTATCAGATAATTGTAGTCTTTCTCCGGGATAACCCCGCCCGCAATGACCAGAATATCAGCTCTGCCTGCCTTGCGCAGTTCTTCAACAATCTCGGGTATCAGCGTTTTGTGGCCGCCGGCAAGACTTGAAACACCTACAAGGTGAACATCGTTGTCAAGTGCCTGTTGTACGACTTCTTCAGGGGTCTGGAAGAGCGGACTGATATCGACATCGAATCCAATGTCGGCAAAAGCTGTCGCGATCACTTTTGCTCCCCTGTCATGTCCGTCCTGTCCGACCTTGGCTACAAGTATTCGCGGCCTGCGGCCTTCATGGCGCGTAAATGTTTCTGAAAGATCATGTGCTTTCATAAATAATCCGTTATTGCGCATCTGGGAGAGGTAGACATTTGCATTGAGCTGAACCGAGGAGCGGTATCTGCCGAACGAGGCTTCACAGGCATCGGAAATTTCACCCAGCGTCGCCCTTGAGCGTGCCGCTTCAACAGCCGTTTCAAGCAGATTTCCCTTACCGCTCTCTGCGCACATTCTGAGTGCTTCGAGCGAATCACTGACTTTCCGGTTGTCTCGTTTTTCTTTGACCGCCGAGAGCTTTTCGAGTTGAAAGTCCAGTACTTCGGTATTGTTGACCTCAAGAGTTTCTATGTGCGTTTTATCGGTGTTTCTAAAGCGGTTGACCCCGATGATACTCTCTGTTCCGCTATCGATTCCTGCCTGTCTTCGGGTTGCTGCTTCCTCGATACGTATTTTTGGAATACCTTCTTCAATTGCCTTGACCATGCCCCCGGAAGCCTCGATTTCCTCTATGAGTGCCCATGCTTTTTCGGCAAGCTCTCTGGTCAGGCTTTCAATGTAGTAGGAGCCGGACCAGGGATCGATAGCGCGTGTGATATCGGTTTTTTCCTGCAGGTAGAGCTGTGTGTTTCGGGCGATACGTGCTGAAAAGACCGAAGGAAGGGCGATGGCTTCGTCCAGAGCGTTGGTGTGTAGCGATTGTGTGTGGCCCTGAACTGCGGCGAGCGCTTCTATACAGGTGCGGGTGACATTGTTGAACGGGTCCTGTTCGGTAAGGCTCCATCCTGAAGTCTGGCAGTGTGAGCGCAGCATCAGGGATTTCGGGTTCGAAGGGTTGAACTGCCGGACGATTTTCGCCCAGAGCATTCTTGCGGCCCTCAGTTTAGCGATCTCCATAAAGAAGTTCATGCCGATACCCCAGAAAAACGAGAGGCGGGGGGCAAAATCGTCTATGTGTAGCCCGGCATCGATACCGGTTCTGAGATAGGCGAGCCCGTCGGCGAGGGTATAGGCCAGTTCCTGATCAGCGGTCGCGCCCGCTTCCTGCATATGATAACCCGATATGCTGATTGAGTTGAACTTCGGCATTCGTTCCGACGTATAGCGGAAGATATCCGCGACGATACGCATGGATGGAGCCGGAGGATAGATATAGGTATTGCGTACCATGAACTCCTTGAGGATGTCGTTCTGAATGGTGCCGCTCAGTTGTTGCTGTTCTACCCCCTGTTCACCGGCAGCTACAATATAGAACGCCATGACGGGAAGTACTGCGCCGTTCATGGTCATGGAGACGGACATTTTGTCCAGAGGAATCCGGTCGAACAATATCTTCATATCGTCCACCGTATCGATGGCGACTCCCGCTTTGCCGACATCGCCGACCACCCGGGGGTGATCGGAGTCATAGCCGCGGTGTGTAGGAAGGTCGAACGCGACGGAGAGTCCTTTCTGTCCTGCAGCGAGGTTTTTCCGGTAAAAATCGTTCGATTCTTCAGCGGTCGAGAACCCTGCGTATTGCCTTATCGTCCAGGGGCGTATGGTATACATGGTCGTATACGGTCCGCCTGTATACGGGGGGAGACCGGGCACAAAATGCAGCTGTTCAACGTCAATGATATCATCCGAGGTATAGAGGTTTTTCAGCGCTATGCCTTCATTGGTCGGCGATTCATGATAGGGGACATGACTGCAGGTCGTCCTGGAGAATTGCCGGGGAAGGGATGCAACGGTTCCCTGTTCCGTTACGGGCGCTTCATGTGCTGCGAGCAGGTTTTCGAAAACCTCTTTCTGTTCTGCTGAACGCATGCCTCCCGCAGTCTCGATGGAGGTAAATATCTTCCATGCGGATTCAGCGAGATTTTTCGAGATAGTTTCTATATATGCAGATCCTGCAGCAGGATCTATCACACACTCAAGCATGCTTTCATACTTGAGAAGATGGTGTATGTTTCTTGATACGCGTGCCGATAAGGTCCGGTCGCTGTTCTTCTCCTGATCGAAGTGACTGATAAAGAGCGTTCCGCATCCCCCGAGAACGGAGGCGGCGGAGATGGTGGCAAGTTCTATGATCCTGCTGTGGTGATCGTCACGGAATGGCGGGCCTGTCATCGTTGTCGCCGATGTCTCAGGCTCCCTGAGACCGGGATGATCGATGCTCTCCGTCATTCTCTGCCAGAGAAGCCGGAATGCTGTATATCGAGCGATTTCCATAAAAAAAGAGGAGCCGACGGAGAAATTGACATGCATGGCGGAAACTGCCTGAAGCGGGGAAATGCCGCTTTTGTCAACTTCCCTGAAAAGATCCCTGGCTGAAGCGATTATGTATCCGAGTTCCTGGGCGATCGTTCCGTTGTTCTTTCTCCATCGTCGGCCATCTATTCCGAGCGTTCTGAAGGCTTTTGCGGTTTGACTATACTCAAGAAGATGCTCAGGATTGTCAGTTCCGCAGTCTATCAATCCTCCGGCTATGAATGAGAATCCCTGAAGATGAGAAAGAGAGCGCATAAACCGTACCGGGTTTTTGATGCCGGAAAAGTAGCAGGAAACAGTTCCAGGTTGAATATCGTGCAGAAGCGCGGTCAATGTGTTTTCGTCAGGATCTCCGGAACCCGAGGTATTGAAAAGGAGACAATCCATGCCCCCTTCGATATGCTGGAGGGCTTCCTGGTTTGCCTGAGTCGAATCGGTTGCGTCAATCTCCACACCGGATTTCCAGCTGTTATCCTTTCTGCCCGGCAGGGGAGGAATGCTGCAGAAAGGCCTTTCGGACGGACTGTAATACGGTTCAAGAGTAAATCCCTCTCCGGTTGTCCATTCAATGGTGCTGTACTTTGCCCCCTTGAGGTCTTTGAGTACCGTTTCTTTCCACTCTTTTTTCGTGATCTGCCTGAATTCCTCGAACATAGTGACGTGCCGGTATGATAATATTACTTGAGTCGACTGTTGTAGTACTCTTTAACAATGGCCGAAAGGTGATCGTGCATCTCCTGCGGTTTTACAATGTGTTTCGCATGACCTTTTTCCAGAAGCCACCGGGTTGACTGGAACCCTTGAGAGGTTTTTTTTCCGGTATACTGCTCAATAACGCGTTTTCCGGAAAATCCGATATTTCCTGCATTGTATTCAAAAAGTTTTGTTCCTCTCGATCCGATCCCGATTGCAACGCCGCCGAGAGTAGGGTCTGTAATGATGGTTATGACCGGCAGAGATGCTTTTTCAACTCTCGAAAGAGCTACATGTACTTTCGGAATGCTCACCATTGAGGAGCAGCCTTCATGCATCCTCGCCCCGCCTCCGGCAGCCTGGAGAATGATAGGGCATTGCCGGTCGATGGCGGTTTGACAGGCCCGCCATATTTTTTCACCTGTCGACATGCAGAAGGAGCCGCCCAGAAACCCGAAATCAGTCGCGCAAAAGACAACATCCTGTCCCTGAAGCGTTCCGTTGCCCGTGATAAAGGCTGAAGCCTGGCCTGTTGATGCTCGTGCTTCTGTAAGCTTCTGCGTGTATCCGGGAAACAGAAGAATGTCCTTGTCAACAATATGACGTGTTTCAGGATGTTCGTGAAAAGAGCCCGGGTCAAGAGCGATGTCGATATAATCTCTTGCCGAAAGACGGGTATATCGATAGCCGCATGCTGAACAGACGTAGTTGTTCGCAAGCAGTTCAGGAAAATACACAGGATCATAGATCCGACGTCCAGCGTCGTTTCTGCACCCTGAGTGACGAAGGATATAGCCGGGGGCCTCAGGTTTTTTGAGCTGTCTTGAAACGTGCTTTTCAAAGATCGATATCTCTTCTTCCGGCATCGTGCTCCATTGGCCGATAGGCTGCCATTTTTTTACCCTCAAAGAGAAGATCTTTTCCGGGGGAAGAGAGGCAAGATGCTGGATGCGAGAGACAAGCGACTGCCTGAGCGATGCCATTGCGGCTTCGGGAAATCTGTGAGCAGGACCGTCGGGTTCCTCGACAAGTGCATCGATGATGCCGTGGGAAAGAGCTTCTGCGGCTGTTATCTGTGATATTTCTGCCGCGAGGTTTGCCTTGGTGCGGGTGCGGAAAAGTATTGAAGAGCATGCTTCCGGTGAAATAACCAGATAGGTTGCATACTGCATGGCCAGAACAATATCACAACCGGTCAGGGCGATAGCTCCGCCGCTGCATCCTCTGTTCATGATAACAGAGACGGTAGGCACCGGAGCTTCAGCGAGAGCCTGCATGCAACGACCGATTATCCAGGCGATTCCCCCTGATTCAGCTTCTTCAGTCGGGTCAGCGCCGGGCGTATCGATCATGGTTATGATAATCCGGTTTTCCTTGCCGGCAAGTTCAATCGCCTGAAGTGCCCGTTCATAGGACGCGGGGGTCGGCATTCCCTGGTTCCACTGATCTACGGAACCGCTGTTTTTCATGATAGCCTGAAGTTGTTCAAAGTCCGATGTTGGCGCGGATTGCTGGCCGATCAACATGACTTTCAGAGGGCCTGACGGTGATTCAAGGACGGCCCTGTGGGTCTGGATGAGGCAACTGCCATGATTTTCGTTCTGCAGGCACTCCTGAACATCATCAAAAACAGTGAGATAATCAAGATACTTCGGGCGTTCCGGATGGAAGGAGAGCTGATACTTTTCATACTCGGACAACTGTTCGATTGCTTCAGCTGAACAGTTGAAGCCAGGTCTCTTTTCAAATGGGAGAAAAAAATTCTTCACAGTAGGTGGGTGAAATTTACATCTTCTGCACGAACTCTATAAGAACTCTGTTTGTGTCTTTCGGGTTGAAAAATACAATTTTTTTCTTACCTGCACCTGATGACGGAGCGGAAAGCGGGGAGATGCCTGCCTGTTCCGTACGTGCCGTTTCAGCTTCAAGATCAGTGGTTTCAAGGGCAATATGATGAAGGCCTTCGCCACGTTTTTCAAGAAATTTCGCGATCGGGCTCTCTGTTTCCATCGATTCAATCAGCTCTATCCTGGAATTGCCTATCGTGATGAACGCTACTCTGACCTTTTCAGAAGGAACTTCCTCGATACGGATCTGTTCATCTGAAGCCCCTGTCAGCACGCTGAACTGAGCAAGGGCTTTTTCAAGGTCGTGAACAGCAATGGCTATGTGGTCGATGTTTGAAATCATTTGGCATACCCTATCGATTGCAGCGCCTTTTGTATCTCTTCCAGGACGGCAGGGTCGTCGATTGTCGCCGGCATGGTATACTCCTGACTGTTTGCGATTTTTTTCATGGTGCCTCTGAGGATTTTTCCTGATCGTGTTTTCGGAAGCTGCTTGACGATCACCGCCTGCTTGAATGAAGCGACAGGCCCGATGTTTTCCCTGACGTATTCGATAACGTGTTTGATGATAAGATTGTGTGACGTATCGACACCGGATTTCAATACAAGAAATCCTACAGGAACTTCACCCTTGAGTTCGTCGGCGACACCGATGACTGCACTTTCCGCCACATCCGGGTGCTCGCACAGTTCCGCTTCTATCGCACCGGTTGACAGCCTGTGGCCGGCGATGTTGATGATGTCATCAGTACGGGACATGATGAAGATGTAACCATCTTCGTCAATATAGCCGGCATCGCTGGTCAGGTAGTATCCCGGGTACTGGGACATATAGCTTTCCACGAACTGGTTGTCAGCTTTCCAGAGGGTCAGCATCGAACCCGGTGGAAGCGGATGACGGATGACGACATCGCCCATTTCGCCTGCGCCAAGCTCATTCATTTCATCGTCCACTACTTTGACATTGTAGCCCGGAACAGCTTTTGATGCAGAGCCGTATTTGATGGCGCCAGGCTCTATGCCAAGACAGTTCGCGGCGATTGCCCAGCCGGTTTCTGTCTGCCACCAGTGGTCGATAACCGGTACATTGAGTTTTTCTTCCGCCCATTTCACCGTGTCGGGATCAGCCCTTTCCCCGGCAAGAAAGAGTGTTCTGAACCCTGAAAGATCATATTTTTCAATGAAACTTCCTTTCGGGTCTTCTTTCTTGATCGCCCTGAACGCTGTCGGAGCGGTAAAAAGAACAGAAACGTTGTACTCACTGATAATCCGCCAGAAAACACCCGGATCAGGCGTGCCTACAGGTTTTCCCTCGAAGATGATGGTTGTGTTGCCGTTGAGCAGAGGACCGTAGGCAATGTAGGAGTGACCGACAACCCACCCTACATCACTTGCCGCCCAGTAGACCTCTCCGGGCTTGACGCCATAGACATGCTCCATGCTCCATTGCAGCGCAACCATATGTCCTCCGTTGTCACGTACGACACCCTTGGGTTTTCCGGTCGTTCCGGATGTATAGAGAATATAGAGGGGATCCGATGATTCGACCGGAACGCATGGAGCCGGCTCGGCTCCCAGCAGGGCCTGTTTCCAGGAAAGATCCCTTTCCTCATTCAGGTTTGCTCTGAGCTGATCGCGCTGACGGACAATACACATTTCCGGTTTGAAGTGAGCCAGTTCTATGGCGAAATCCAGCAGTCGTTTATAATCAATAACCTTCTCTCTCTCGATTCCGCAGGATGCCGATACGACAACCTTCGGCTTACAGTCGTCTATTCTGACAGCAAGTTCATGCGACGCGAATCCGCCGAAAACAACCGAATGGATGGCTCCTATTCTGGCGCAGGCAAGCATTGCTACCAGTGCCTCGGGAATCATCGGCATGTAGATGATGACACGATCTCCTTTACGCACTCCTCTTGATTGCAGTGCGCCTGCGAAGAGAGCTACCTCATCCCGGAACTCACGGTAGGTAAAGCTTTTTTTTGTGCCTGTCACCGGACTGTCGTAGATGACGGCAATATCATTTCCCCGGCCTTCGTCAACATGCCTGTCGAGCGCGTTATAGCAGGTGTTGGTTGTGCCGCCGGCAAACCAGCGGTAGAACGGAGGGTTGCTGTCGTCAAGCACCTTGTCCCATTTTCTGTACCAGTGAAGTTTTTCAGCGGCATCTGCCCAGAATTGTTCGGGATGTTCGATGGATTCCCTGTAAACGTCATTGTAGGAGAGCGGCATGTCGGACTCTTGTTTAAAATTAATCAAACAGCAGGGGGATGTAACTACAATAGCATAGCAGTCATTTTACGAAATATCGATTGAAAACCATAGTTGTATAACAATTGTTTGTACTCTGAACGGATGCTTTCCGGGTGGAGATGGCCGAGATATACAGCTGCTCGAAGAGGAACAGGACGCGGGCTCAGTCAGGTAACGGTCGAAGCTCTTTGAAAAGCGTGAGAAACTGTTCGACGGAGAGCGATTCTGCACGCAGTTTGAGGTCGATAGAGGTGACCATGGAGAGGTCGTAGTATTTTTTCAGGTTATTGTGCAGTGTTTTTCTTCTCTGCCCGAATGAGGTACGGACAAAGTTTCTGAACCCGGTTTCATCTGCATCAAAAATCGCTGTTTTCGGAATGATGCTTACTACAGCGCTGTCGACTTCCGGCCTGGGTTTGAATACCGTTCTGTTAACCTTGAACAGGTAGGTGACGTCACAAAACGTTTGGAGTTGTACGGCAAGAATGCCATACTCTTTGCTGCCGGGAGAGGCGACGAGACGACGCGCAACCTCATGCTGCATCATCAGGGTTTCAGAAAAAATGTTCCGGCGGTTATCGAGGAGCTTGAAAAGAATCGGAGTGGTAATTGAGTAGGGTATGTTGCCCATGATCCTGAGTCGGCCTTCGGACGCCAGTTCTTCAAGGTCTATCTTCAGAAAATCCATTTCGATAACCCTGACTGACGGATACTCGTTACGGATGAACTCTGCCAGAATCCTGTCCTTTTCCACAGCGGTAAAACGGGGGACGACCTCAAGAATTGCCGTGGTAAGCGCTCCGAATCCGGGTCCTATTTCCAGAACATGATCGTTTTCCTGAAGCTGTGCCGACTCGACAATTTTTCTGCAGATGTTCTGATCGGTGAGAAAGTTCTGTCCAAGTTTTTTTTTTACCGCTATTTCTGTATGCTTATATTCAATTTTTTTCATTTTGTCCGTTTCACGACATTGTAGAATTCTATCGGAAGTACTTTTATAAATTTACGTTATTCTTTGTTAGCAATGGCAGAACAAAACATCATGGCTGAGGCCGTGAAATATGTTTCGCGCGGATCAGTCGCTACCCGCAAAGGATTTGGTGACGCCCTTCTGGAGATCGGCAGGCAGGATCCTGATGTCGTGGCCTTGTGCGCTGATCTGACCGGATCACTCCAGATGCATCATTTTCAGAAAGAGTTTCCCTCCCGTTTTTTTCAGGTCGGAATTGCCGAGGCGAACATGATATCCATTGCCGCCGGTCTGGCAACTACAGGAAAAAAACCGTTTGCCGGGACTTTTGCCGCTTTTGCCTCAGGGAGGGTATACGACCAGATCCGTCAGTCGATCTGCTATTCCCGTCTCAATGTCAGGATATGCGCCTCACACGCAGGCCTTACTCTCGGAGAGGACGGCGCGACGCACCAGATGCTTGAAGATATTGGTCTCATGCGCGGATTGCCAGGAATGACCGTTGTCGTTCCTGCTGATTACAGCGAAACAAAACGGGCCGTGAAAGCGCTGCACAAACATGAAGGTCCTGCCTATCTGCGATTCGGAAGGCCTTCTGTTCCGGATTTCACCCTTGATGATGATGGTTTCGAGATAGGAAAATCAATCGAACTGAACTCTGGAAAAGATGTAACGGTTATTGCTTGTGGCATCATGGTATGGCAAGCGCTCGAGGCGGCCCGTATACTTGAAAAAGAAGGGGTTACTGTACGAGTGATCAATATGCATACGATCAAGCCTGTCGATAAGCTGGCTATTGTCCGTGCGGCAAACGATACCGGTGCAATTGTTACCGCCGAGGAGCATCAGGTTCATAATGGTCTCGGTGACGCGGTGGCTCATGTGTGCGCGGAAACGATTCCGGTGCCTATTGAGATGGTTGGAGTCGAAGATGTGTTCGGTGAGTCAGGGAAGCCGGATGAGCTGATGAGTAAGTATAATCTGGCAATTGAAGATATTCTTGAAAAGATATACCTGGCACTGCGCAGGAAAGAGTAATGGACAATTCATGCTGTTAGCAGTTTGTCGGTATATTCAGACATGATAATATAGAGCGCAGGTAATTATCCAAGAGGGAGAATGATTATGGCAATGCCGAATTTCAATGACATGATGAAGCAGCTCCAGCAGGCTGGAGCGAAAATGCAGGACGTGCAGAAGCAGCTTGAGAAGATAACCGCAGTCGGCGATGCCGGTGGAGGCATGGTAAAGGCGACAGTGAGCGGAAAGCAGAAAGTGCTGTCCATAGCGATAGACCCCGAGATTCTCGATGACATCGAGATGGTTCAGGATCTTGTCGTGGCGGCGGTAAACGCTGCGCTTGAAAAAGCAGCGGATCTTGCGCGTGAAGAGTTGTCCAAAGCTGCAGGCGGGATGCTTGGAGGCGAAGATATGCTGAAAAACTTTAACATTGGCCAGTAGGACCATTCATGCGATATACTTCAACGGCGATTGAGGCACTGATTGAGGAGTTCGCGAAATTGCCGGGGATAGGCCGTAAGACAGCCCAGCGACTGTCTATGCATATTCTTCAGGAAAAGCCGGGAGAGGTCGAAAAGCTTTCAAGAGCGCTTACCGATGTGAAGGAGAAGGTGATCAGCTGTTCAATCTGCCAGAATGTTACCGATCGCGGCGATGACCCCTGTTCGATATGTCGGGGTAAAGGCCGTGACCTCTCGAAGATCTGTGTTGTTGAGTCGCCCCCGGATGTTCTCGCATTTGAAAAAACGGCTCAGTATCGAGGTCTCTATCATGTACTTCACGGCGTTATCTCTCCACTTGATGGTGTCGGGCCGGATGATATCAAGGTCAAGGAGCTTCTGGCACGTCTCTCTCTGCAAGACGGCAGAGAGGTGAGTGAGGTGATCATGGCTCTCAGTCCGACAGTGGAAGGGGAGACAACTGTTCTGTACGTGAGCAGGCTTTTGAAGCCACTGGGCATAGAGGTGACCAAGATAGCGAGAGGAATTCCGGTGGGTGCCGAACTTGAATATATCGATGAGGCCACCCTGTCCAGGGCAATGGAGGGGCGTTCGGTGTTATAGAAATGCGAGGCTGTTTACACAGGAAGTACAAGATTTTTTACGATCACTTTTCTATTTGTAATCATTTATTATGCAGGAAAAAAACAAGTCAGTTCTGATTCTCGGTGGCGGTCTTGCGGGGCTTACAGCGGCAAAGCGTCTGATAGATCGGGGATTTTCGGTAACACTGCTTGAAAAACGTTCGATATACGGAGGGAAAGTTTCCTCATGGAAAGATGAGGAAGGGGACTGGATAGAATCCGGCACGCACTGTTTTTTTGGCGCATATGATGTTCTCTATGATCTCATGCGGGAGATAGGTACCTATCAGTCAGTGCTCTGGAAAGACCATAAGCTTACCTATACGCTTTCCGGAGGGGACAGCTTCACGTTCAATACCTGGGAGATGCCAAGTCCGCTTCACCTGGTGCCGGCAATTGTCAATAACGGTTATTTCAGGTTTCGTGAAATGCTCTCTTTTGCCAAATCGCTGGTGCCTCTTGCCGTCAAGAAGGACAAATATCCTCCCACCCAGGACCATCAGACTTTCACAGCATGGGCAAAACAGCACAAGTTCGGTGATCGTCTTCTGGAAAAAATGTTCAGGCCTATGGCCCTCGCGCTCAAGTTTATTCCTCCGGAAGAGATCTCCGCGAAGATCATACTTGACGTCACAGAGGTGTTTTTTCGTATCCCGGACGCCTCATGTATGGGTTTTCTAAAAGGTTCGCCGCAGG
This sequence comes from Chlorobium phaeobacteroides, assembly GCA_016776555.1. GTDB lineage: Bacteria > Bacteroidota > Chlorobiia > Chlorobiales > Chlorobiaceae > Prosthecochloris > Prosthecochloris phaeobacteroides_A. The sequence goes on along the minus strand of JADHTF010000003.1, from coordinate 82,408 downwards.
ATCATCTTATCAATCCCCTGTATGAATATTCCGGGAGCAGGGGTGTTGAGTTCCTGCTGGGGAAAGCGGCGGAAGAGTTGCTTTATGAGAATGGAGAGATACAAGGGGTTCGCCTGTCCAATGGAGATATTCTTCGCGCGGATTATTATCTCTGCGCCCTGCCCGTGCATAATCTCAACAAGGTCATGCCGGGTAGTTTGAAGAGCGACAATCCGTTTTTCAGCGACCTTGAAAAACTCCAGGGGGTACCGGTGATATCTGTCCAGATATGGTACGACCGGAAGATTACCGGGGAAGATAATGTGCTGTTCAGTCCAGACGGTGTGATACCCGTCTACGCGGATCTTGCCAATACAACCCCTGAATACAGGACATTACGGGGGAAACCTTTCGATAACAAATCCCGTTTCGAGTTCTGTGTGGCTCCGGCAAAGGAGCTGATGCAGCTTTCTAAAGAAGAGATTATTGCAAGGGTTGATCAAAGTATCCGGAACTGTTATCCTGAAACCTCAAAAGGGGCTGAGATTCTTAAATCAACACTGGTGAAAATCCCTCAGTCGGTCTACGCGCCATTGCCGAATATGGAGCAGTACAGGCCGACGCAGAAAACGCCTGTTTCCAATCTCTTCCTTGCGGGAGGATTTACGCAGCAGCTCTACTACGACTCGATGGGGGGAGCGGTGATGAGCGCTAACCTTGCCTCCGGGGAGATTCTTCGCGTGGCGGGGGGATAGTTTGGTGTGAATGAGAGGGTTACGTAATGGATATTTACCTGAAAATGTTATCTTCACTCTCCCGTACCGCATCTCATGAACCGGCAGCAGAAGATGGTGTTTTTCAGCGGCAGGTTGTCTTGCCCTTGTAGCTCAGTGGATAGAGCAGTAGTTTCCGGAACTAAAGGTCGGCAGTTCGAGTCTGCCCAAGGGCACGGTAAGCAGGAAAAAGATCTGTAATCGGGGTGTGGCTCAGCTGGTAGAGTGCTGCGTTCGGGACGCAGAGGTCGTGGGTTCGAGTCCCGCCACCCCGACACAAAAGGCGATTACGGAAGGTTCCGTAATCGCTTTTTTTATTCTTTTTCTGCCACGTTTCACCGTAAGCCGTGAGATATTCATGAAAAGCTTGCGATATATTTCACGACATGAACACTTATGATTGTATTTTGCACTGGTATTCCCGGATGGATGGCGGGGATATCGTTCGATTCCTATCTGCTGAAATGACAGTTTACTGCATATGACCAGGAGCATCAAACGCTGGAAAAGCAGGTTTGCGGAGCGCTTTCGACGTGTCAAGGTATATTATTTTTTTTATCTGAAGCGACTGCGCCAAGCATCACATCATCTGTCAAAGCCTGTCATTGTCTCGTTGACCTCATATCCTGAACGCTACAATGTTTTGCATTTGACTCTCATGTCCTTGTTGACTCAGGATGTTCGAGCAGATACGCTCGTGCTTTGGGTGCATCAGAAAGATTTTGATCTTTTGCCCGATGCTGTAGTACGTCTGCAGCGAAAGGGACTGGTTATTGAGGTGACCGATGAGGATATAAAAAGCTATACCAAGCTGATTCCGTCTCTCAGGAAATACAAAGACTGTTTTCTTGTCACTGCTGATGATGATGTATGCTATTCCCGTGAATGGCTGGAAGTTCTTCTTGAAGGGTATGTCGAGACAAGCAGAGAGGTCCTCTGCCATCGTGCACACCTGATTCGCCTGGATGAGAACGGTCATCCCTTGCCGTATGCGGATTGGGAATTTGATACCACGCTGTCAGTCGCTGATCCCCGTGTTTTCCCGACCGGAGTAGCCGGAGTTCTCTATCCTCCGGATTGTTTTGACCCGGAGGTATTGAATGTTTCTGCTCTGGTACAACTCGCTCCGGATGCGGATGATATATGGTTTTACAGCATGTTTAGAAGAAATCGATTTTTGGGCAGGAAAGTAGACGGCAGTTTTGCTGTCAAGACCTGGTCAGGAACGCAGAAGAACGCGTTATGGAGAAAAAACGTCACAAAAAAGCAAAATGACAGACAATTGCGTAACATTATCGAGGTATACGGCAAGCCGTCATTTGAATAGTATGGTAACAGAAATCACCAATGCAGCATCTGCACAACGTTCCTGTTTTAATTGTTCAAAGTATGTAAAAAGTATAAATTGATTGGAGTCTCCTCTCTTCAGGGTGTCATAAGGTATTCCGTGTAAGGTTTTTCAGTACCGGCCGGCCGATGAGCGGGGCGCTCATGTAGAGCAATGAAAAAGGAGCGATGCCGATGTCGATGACGACTGTCCTGTTGTTGATCATACTGATTCTGCTTGTTGCTGTTCTCGTTCTGATGTTTACTGTATGGCCCGCCCGTCAGCGCGTGGAGATCGAAAAGGCTGTGAGTGGCCTGCGCCGCGAGATGGCCGAGCATCAGGGTAATTCCGTACGGTTGATACAGACTATCCGCAATGATGTAGAGGATGCCGTTCAGGAATCGCTGGAGCGTGAGATGGGTGATTTTATGAGAAGTGGAGCACATGCTCCGGCTCCATTGCGACGTTCTGTTGTCATGCAGTCGTCCGCCGGTCAGGATGAAGTATCTTCAGGATTCAGTGCCAATGCATCTGACACTCCCTTATCCGCTTGGACCGGGGTAAGTCTGGAGGAAGAGGCTGAGGCGCAGAGGCAATCCCGCCAGCTTTCCCTGTTTATGTCACAGCCCGCATTGCCGGCTTCTTCAGCTTCTCCTCATCCCGTTTCTGAAGTTTCTGTTCCCGTTTCTGTGGTGACATCTGCGGAGGAAATGGAAAAGGTTCACGCCGTGCTGCACGACGATATCCCCGATATGGGTGACCTTCCGGATATCGACGATCCGGATTGAACAGTCAGGAGCCGACAACATACCGAGGTTCTGAATCTCTATTCCGGATAATTCATGAGCGTTCGAAACCCGGAATTGTAGAAATAGTACATTGAGCCGCTCATGTATCCGGATTCCCTCCTGAAAACCGGTAAACAAGCTTAAAACTACATACAGTCATGCCGGAGTTGAGCTGGGATCCATGCAGACCCCGGCATCCAAGATGGATTCCCATGTCAAGCACGGGAATGACAGGGAGAGTGGAGGAGTCATGCCGCCCTTGAAGGGTATGTGCCCCGTCAGAAAGTCATGCCGGACTTGATCCGGCATCCATGCGTTTTTTCAGGACAAGAAAGGATTCCCATGTAAGACCTGTGAAATAGATGCTCGGATTTCACGGGTCAGGCACGGGAATGACAGGGAGAGTGGAGGAGTCATGCTGCCCTTGAAGGGTATGTGCCCCGTCAGAAAGTCATGCTGGACTTGATCCGGCATCCATGCGTTTTTTCAGGACAAGAATGGATTCCCGTGTAAGACCTGTGAAATAGATGCTCGGATTTCACGGGTCAAGCACGGGAATGACAGGGAGAGTGGAGGAGTCATGCCGCCCTTGAAGGGTATGTGCCCCGTCAGAAAGTCATGCCGGACTTGATCCGGCATCCATGGGTTTTTTCAGGACAAGAATGGATTCCCGTGTAAGACCTGTAAAATAGAGGCTCAGATTTTACGGGTCAAGCACGGGAATGACAGGGAGAGTGGAGGAGTCATGCTGGAGTTGAAGGGCATGTACCCCGTCAGAAAGTCATGCCGGACTTGATCCGGCATCCATGGGTTTTTTCAGGACAAGAATGGATTCCCGTGTAAGACCTGTGAAATAGATGCTCGGATTTCACGGGTCAAGCACGGGAATGACAGAAAAGTGAAAGTTTTCTGTCATTGTAGGCCCATTATTTCTTTCTTTGGTGAATTTCAGGCTATATACTCTGCCTGAGAATTCTTTTTTTTCCGGTAGCGTGTTTCAGCTTTTTTTGAGTATGCTTGAATACTCCCGATCAACGTAATAGTCACCGGTAATTCCCTCGTTTGAAAACAGAACCTGCCAAAGCTGGACGTTTCTGGCGCGGAAAGAGCCTGCGGCGCTGAGGAGGTAGTATCTCCACATGCGGTAGAATCTTTCGTCATAGGCATGCTTCAGGGAGGGCCAGTGGCGCTCGAAATTTTCATGCCAGGCCTTGAGCGTTCTGTAGTAATCGTTGCCGAACGCATGCCAGTCCTCCATGACGTGCAGACCTTCGCTCGCGGCAGCGATCTGTTTGGCCGACGGGAGCATGGAGTTGGGAAAGATGTAGCGGTGGGTCCATTTGTCGGTGTTGGATGACGAACGTCTGCTGCCGATGGTGTGCAGGAGAAACAGGCCATCTTCTTTCAGGCAGTCAGAGGTGATTTCGAAAAAACGCCGGTAGTTTTTTACGCCGACATGCTCGAACATGCCTATGGAATAGATGCGGTCGTAGCTGCCGCTAATGTTTCTGTAATCCATAAGGCTGATATCGACGGGCAGCTCCTTGCTCAGTTCATCCGCTTTCTTTTTCTGCTCACTCGATACGGTTACGCCGGTAACGGCTACACCGTAGTGCTCCGCGGCAAACCGTGCCGCGCCGCCCCAGCCGCAGCCGATGTCGAGTACCTTCATTCCTGGTTCGAGACGCAGCTTGTTGAAAATCAGACGGAGCTTGTTTTCCTGTGCTGAATCGAGGTTTTGGGCATCTTTCCAGTACGCGCAACTGTAGAGCATGTGCCTGTCAAGCATGGCTTCATAGAGGTCATTGCCGATGTTGTAGTGGACCTCTCCGACATGGAATGCCCTCGAAGGGTTCTGCAGGTTGATCACTATTCCGGCAAGATTGCTGAGCGCGCGGGTGAACTGGGAGACTTTTTTGTCGAGTTTGGCCCTGAGCACCTTGAAGAAAAACTCATCGAGCGCGTCGCACTCCCACCAGCCGTCCATGTAGGATTCCCCGATGCCGAGATGGGATTCCGTGATGACCCGTTTGTAGAATCGCTGATCCAGCACCCTGATATCCCAGGGGTTCTGCCCGCCAACGGTTATGCCCGCCGAGGAAAAAAGGCTTTTGAGTTTCTTTTCGTAAAAGGATGCTTTCATGGTAACAATCAGGGGATTGGGGCACCTCAATTACTTTGTTGCTTGTCCCGAATACTTCGTTGTGCGGTGCTCAAAATCCTCATGTACCTTTTGTACACTCCGGTTTCTGCGCTCCATCCTCCTTGTCTTCAGGTCGCTCGACAATTAAATAGAGGTGCCCTTGGGTTATTCTGGCATGGCTGCGATAAAGTTTTCGATGGCATCTGCCTCCTCCTGAGTGAGGCTCAGTTCTGCAGCACCGATCGTTCCATTGACCTGTTCGGCGCTCCGTCCCCCGACAATGGCCGCGGTGACCCCCGGGTGACGGAGCGTCCACGCGACAGCGACTTCTCCGGGGGATGCCTCATGTTTTTTGCCGATTGCGCGCAAGAGTTCAACCAGTTCAAGATTATGCCCGAGGCGCGGCTCCTGAAATTCCTTGTTGTTTCGTCGCCAGTCGTTTTTCGACAGGTTCAGCGCGCGTTCGGAGGTCATCGCGCCGGAAAGCATCCCGCTAAGCATCGGAGAGTAGACGATCACGCCGATATCGTGCTCCATGCAGAAAGGAAGGATCTCTTTTTCAATTCCTCTGCGGAGCATGGAATAAGGAGGCTGCAATGAAGCGACTGGAGCGATAGCCTGCGCTCTTTGCATCTGTTCGACAGAGAAGTTCGATACGCCGATATGTTTGACGAGCCCTTCTTCCTGCAGTTCGGCCATTGTCCTCCATCCTTCCCCGATATCTTCTTCAGGGCTGGGCCAGTGAATCTGGTACAGATCTATCGCGTCTGCTTTCAGGCGGGTCAGGCTGGCTTCACACTCCCGCCGGATGGAGTCCCGTTTGAGGCTGTTTGCGATTTGGCGGTGGTTGTCCCACACGAGTGAGCATTTGGTGAAGATGTAGGGTTTTTCGGTCGCTCCTTCAACTGCCTTTGCGACAAGTTCTTCCGAATGCCCGAGTCCATAAACCGCTGCCGTGTCGACCCAGTTGATGCCGAGTTCGATAGCCTGCTCGATGGCTTCAATAGCTTTTCTGTCATCCTGCGGTCCCCAGCCGTGAGACCATTTTTCTCCACCGATGGCCCAGCTGCCGAAGCCGATGGGTGTGATGTTCATGCCGGTATTGCCGAATCGTCGTGTTTCCATATGAGGGAGGCCTGTATTTATGCAGGGTTTTTCCGGTTCTCAAGGAATAATAGGATAATTTTCGACAAACTCCAGCCCGGCCTTCCAGAATATGCTGATTCAGAGACCGGAGCCGGTTTCGGTCTTGAACTCGGATGTTTCATGAAAGATGACGCCGGGATAGTTTTCCCTGGCGACGTTCAGCATCCATTCGCTTTCCGCGAAAAAGACGGGGTGTCCTTCCTTGTCTTCAGCGATGACCGATGATTTACGGCGCAGAAATTCTTCATACTGTGGTTTGTCCTTCGGGGTTATCCAGAATGCCTTGTAGTAGCGCAGCGGTGTGAAATCGCAGGCGGCTCCGTACTCGTGCTCCAGTCGGAATTTTATCACGTCGAACTGCAGTTCACCGACGGTACCGACGATCTTTCTGTTTCCGTACTGCATGAAGAGCTGCGCGACGCCTTCTTCTGTCAGCTGCCGAATGCCTTTTTCAAGTTGTTTGGCCTTGAACGGGTCGCGGTTGATAACCTCTTTGAAGATTTCAGGGGAAAAGCTCGGAATTCCCCTGAACTGCAACTCCTCTCCCTCGGTCAGCGTATCGCCTATCTTGAGACTGCCATTGTCGTAGAGTCCGACCACGTCTCCGGGCCATGCGTCATCGATCAGGTTTTTCTCGTTGGCCATGAACTGGGTCGGATTGGCGAAACGTATTTTTTTCCCGAGGCGGGTATGAAAATAGAAGGTGTTTCTCTGGAACCTGCCTGAACAGACCTTGAAAAACGCAGTCCTGTCACGGTGGTTCGGGTCGAGGTTCGCGTGAATTTTAAAGACAAATCCGGTGAGTTTTTCTTCAGAGGCTTTTACGATTCGCTGATCGGTTTCCCGTTCATCCGGAATCGGTGCAATCTCAAGAAAGGTCTCGAGCATCTCTCTGATGCCGAAATTATTGATGGCGCTGCCGAAAAAGACCGGGGCGAGCATCCCTTCAAGGTAGAGCTCGATATCAAAAGGTTCATAAACGCCTTCTATGAGTTCGATATCCTCCCGAAGCTGCGTGCTGAACGCGCCCTGTATCCAGCGATCGAGCTCCGGGTCATCTATGTTTGTGATTTCAACGGTGTGTTCGGTTATTTTTGTCTGTTCAGGTTTGAACAGGTTGAGTTTCTGTTCATAGAGACTGTAGACTCCCTGAAAACTTTTTCCCTGACTGATGGGCCAGGTGAGAGGACGAACGTTTATCTGCAGTTTCTCTTCAAGTTCATCGAGAATATCAACAGGGGTTCGGCCCTCACGGTCCATCTTGTTGACAAATATGATGACCGGCGTACGGCGCATTCTGCAGACTTCCATAAGTCTTTCGGTCTGCTCCTCGACACCCTTGACACTGTCTACGACAAGAATGACGCTGTCTACCGCGGTAAGGGTCCGGTAGGTGTCTTCGGCGAAGTCTTTGTGTCCCGGTGTGTCAAGGATGTTGACCTTTTTGCCTTTATATTCAAAACCCATGACGGAGGTGGCTACGGAGATGCCGCGCTGCTTCTCAATCTCCATAAAATCACTGGTTGCGGATTTTTTGATTTTGTTCTGTTTGACGGCTCCGGCGGTTTTGATCGCTCCTCCGAACAGCAGGAACTTCTCGGTCAGTGTTGTTTTTCCTGCATCAGGATGGCTGATAATGGCAAAAGTTCTTCTCTTGTCTATCTCTTGCTGAAGGCTCATTGGTCAGGTCGTGTGTGGCACTACTGTGCGGTTATTGTCAATAACATCGGGGCGTATTCTTTGCCGCTTTATGGGAAAGGTACAAAAGGGCGAAAGATACGAAGCGGTAAAGGAAAAAGAAAATGGAGCATGAGCGTGAAAAGGTGAGGAGAGTTTTCTATTTTTCATTGCAATTTCTAACAAGCAGAGCGGCTCACTACTCAGAGTTTTTCTCTGTGATCAAAATCATCAACTATGACGATCAGTCCTTTTGCCGGAAAGCTTCCCGAACAGGAAATGCTTGTAAATATTCCTCATCTGGTGACTGCCTTTTTTGCCTTGTCGCCCGATCCATCGGTTGACGAGCACCGCGTGGCTTTCGGGACTTCCGGGCACAGGGGATCGTCTTTTTCCTGTTCGTTCAATGAACCTCATATTCTTGCCATCACACAGGCGATCTGTATGTACAGAATGAAAGAAGGGATAGACGGTCCGTTATTTCTCGGAATGGACACGCACGCTCTTTCTGAGCCGGCTTTTGCCGTGGCGCTTGAGGTACTCGCTGCAAATGAGGTTGAGGTGATGATTGCCGGCGATGAACGTTTTACCCCGACGCCGGCGGTTTCTCATGCCATTCTGACATGGAACCGGAACAGGAGAAAGGGACTTGCCGACGGTATTCTGCTGACTCCTTCGCACAATCCCCCCGGTGACGGCGGAATCAAGTACAATCCCCCTCATGGCGGGCCGGCAGGCAGCCACGTCACTTCCTGGATCGAGGATAAGGCAAACGAACTTCTTGAGCAAAAACTTCGGGAAGTGCACAGGGTTCCTTTCGAGAAAGCGTTGTCGGCTCCTGCAACCCGCACGTATGATTATCCCGGCAGGTATATAGAAGACCTCGGCAATGTTCTTGATATGGAGGGTATTTCGGAATCCGGGATCACGCTTGGGGTCGATCCTCTGGGGGGAGCAGGCGTAGCCTATTGGGAGCGGATAGCTGAACAATACGCGCTTAATCTTGCCATACTCAACACAACCATTGATCCGACATTCAGGTTTATGAGTGTCGACCGGGACGGTAAAATCCGGATGGACCCCTCTTCTCCCTATACCATGCAGCCGCTGATAGCACAGAAGGACCGGTTCGATATCTCGTTCGCCTGTGACACGGATTACGACCGTCACGGTATTGTAACCGGAAGTTCAGGACTGCTGCAGCCGAACCATTTTCTCTCGGTCTGTATCGAGTATCTTTTTCAGAACAGGCAGGAGTGGCCGGAGAGCGCCATGATCGGAAAAACACTCGTGAGCAGCAGCATGATCGACAGGGTTGGTGCAAGGATGGGTCGCAGGGTGTATGAGGTGCCGGTCGGGTTTAAATGGTTTGTGGAGGGACTGCTGAACGGCTCTCTCGGGTTTGCCGGGGAAGAGAGCGCTGGAGCTTCTTTTCTCAGAAAGAACGGCACGGTATGGACAACAGACAAGGACGGATTCATTCCGGCGCTGCTTTCGGCTGAAATAACCGCGCAAAGAGGAAAGGATCCAGGTGAAATATACAAAGGGTTGACACAAGAACTGGGTGAACCGGTATACAGCCGGATCGATGCTTCGGCTTCCCCGGAGGATAAAGCGAAACTGAAAGAGCTGTCGCCTGAACATGTGCGTCTTGAAGAACTTGCAGGAGAAAAGATTCAGAGCATAGTGACCGATGCTCCGGGAAATGGGGCGTCGATAGGAGGCCTCAAGGTGGTAACCGAAAACGGCTGGTTTGCCGCGAGGCCGTCAGGTACCGAAAACATCTACAAGATATACGCGGAAAGCTTTCTTGGCGGCGATCATCTGGATCGTATTCTTGTGGAGGCTCAGGAAGTGGTCGCTGATGCCCTGGAGGGAGCGTGATTGGGGAAGCGATGAGCGATGAGCGATGAGAGAGGGAAGGAGAGACAAGAGGTAAGAAACAAGAGGCGAGAATGTCGGGACAGACCTCTGTGTCTGCCCGTGGAGAACGAAATGACGAGTGGGCGAAGGGGCTGCCTGCTACCTACTGGTCGTGTTTTGAAAAGTCAGGAATCTTTGTATACTTCCACAGCTTTTCAATAACCTGTTAATTGAGCGTTTAGCATGAATTTTAATCCATGGCACCATGTAGAGATCGGAAAGGAACAGCCGCATGTCGTCAATTCCATTATAGAAATTTCAAAGGGAAGCAAGACCAAGTACGAACTTGACAAAAAAACAGGGATGTTGAAACTCGACAGGGTTTTATATTCCGCAGTGTTTTATCCGGCCAATTACGGTTTTATTCCGAAAACTCTCGGTGAGGATCATGATCCTCTGGATATTGTCGTGTTGTCGCAGTGTGCGATAGTTCCGATGTGTCTTGTGCGCGCACGTGTTGTCGGTGTCATGCGTATGATTGATCATGGGGAGAGTGATGACAAGATTATCGCTGTGGCGGAAGGAGACATGAGTGTCAGCAACATTACTTCCGCCGATGAAATTTCTCCGCATTTCAATTCAGAACTGAAGCATTTCTTTGAAGAGTACAAGGCGCTTGAAAACAAAACGGTGCTTGTGGAAGACTTTCAGGATGCAGATACAGCCAAGGAGATCATTACCCGTTCAATAAGAAAATACCAGAAAACGTTCGGAGTTGCTGAAGAGATAAGGCCTGTTCCGGTTATCGGATAGAGTTTGAGATGAGCTTTAGGTTCTTTTTCCTATCTTTAACCTTTTGGCCCGATACGCCAGTTTTATGAAAGCATAACATACATAGCAGCCATGGAATACAGAATCGAGAAAGACACCATGGGGGCGGTCAACGTCCCCGCTGAAAAATTCTGGGGGGCTCAGACCCAGCGTTCGGTTGAAAATTTCAAGATCGGACCGGCAGGATCCATGCCCAAAGAGATTATCCGGGCCTTTGGATACCTGAAAAAGGCTGCGGCCATCACCAATTGTGAGCTTGGCGTGCTGCCTGATGAGAAAAAAAATGCGATAACTGCTGTATGTGATGAAATTATCGCGGGATCACTGGTGGATCAGTTTCCTCTTGTTATCTGGCAGACCGGGTCAGGGACGCAGTCGAACATGAATGTAAACGAGGTTGTCTCCAACAGGGCGCATGTTCTTGCCGGTAACACTCTCGGAGAGGGAGAGCGCCTCCTGAATCCAAACGACGATGTCAACAAATCACAGTCGTCCAATGATACGTTTCCGACAGCGATGCATATAGCCGGTTACCAGATGCTTGTCGGCAAAACCATACCCGGCATCAAAAAACTGCGAGACGAACTGCAGCGTAAATGCGAAGAGATGAAGGATGTCGTCAAGATAGGACGTACGCACTGGATGGACGCGACGCCTTTGACTCTCGGACAGGAGTTTTCCGGATATGTTTCACAGCTCGATCACGGTATCCGGGCGATTGAAAATACACTGCCGCATATGGCTGAACTTGCTCTCGGGGGTACGGCTGTCGGAACCGGTCTCAACACGCCTGACGGCTATGCTGAAAAGGTGGCGGAAACCATAGCAACGCTTACCGGCCTGCCGTTTGTTACGGCTGAGAACAAGTTCGAGTCGCTTGCCGCGCACGATGCTGTCGTTGAGTCACATGGCGCTCTGAAACAGGTTGCTGTCAGCCTGATGAAAATCGCAAACGACATAAGAATGCTTGCTTCCGGTCCCCGGAGCGGCATAGGCGAGATTGTTATTCCCCCGAACGAGCCCGGATCTTCGATTATGCCGGGCAAGGTCAATCCTACCCAGGTCGAGGCTATCACCATGGTCTGCGCGCAGGTCATGGGTAACGATGTCGCCGTAAGCGTCGGCGGTTCGAACGGTCATTTCGAGTTGAATGTTTTCAAGCCGGTGATGATCTGCAATCTGTTGCAGTCAGCTGAACTGATCGGGGATGCGTGTGCGTCTTTTGCTGATAAATGTGTATGCGGCATAGAGCCGAACCACTTAAGAGTCAAGGAGCATCTTGAGAATTCCCTCATGCTTGTCACCGCGCTGAATCCGCATATCGGCTACTACAAGGCAGCGGAAATTGCCAAGAAAGCCCACGCAGAGGGAACGACGCTTCGCGAAGCGGCAGTCGGGCTTGGCCATTTAACAAATGAACAGTTCGACGAATGGGTGGTGCCATCAAAGATGACAGGGAAGAATGATAGTTGAAGGAGAAGAGACCGGTTGCGAGTGACAACAGAGGAAAGAAAAGAGATGCGTTGTGATGGTTGTTACGTTAAACACGGGAATAGCTGCATTCCTTCCATTTCTTTCTGAACACAGCTTGGTTGCTATGATAAGCGTGTGGTAAGGCAGACTTTTCACAACTTATATCTTCAGGAAGATGGGTGACATCAGGATCAAGGATTTCAGGGTGCAGGAAGGGCGGAAGGTTTCGCTCAACGAATGGCCGACCCGTACCTCGAAAATATATTCCTCAAAAGAGCAGTACAGGGAGATACTGAAAAAGCATGTCGAAGAACTCAGTGAGTTGCAGCGCATTCATTACGCGGATAACCGTTACGCTGTTCTGCTGATTTTTCAGGCAATGGATGCCGCAGGTAAAGACGGCGCCATACGTCACGTTATGTCCGGGATAAACCCGCAGGGGTGCCAGGTGTTCAGTTTCAAGCATCCTTCACCCAGAGAGCTGGATCACGATTTTCTCTGGCGCACAAACTGTTCTCTTCCCGAGAGAGGAAAGATCGGGATTTTCAACCGCTCATATTACGAAGAGGTGCTGATTGTCCGGGTGCATCCTGAGATACTCATGAGCCAGCAGATACCTGAAGATCTGCTCAACGGAGAAGATGTATGGAAAGATCGTTTCCGATCGATCAACAACATGGAGCACCATCTCTATCATAACGGAACCAGAATCGTCAAGTTCTTTCTGCATTTGTCCAGAGAGGAGCAGCGCCAGCGATTTTTGCGCCGCATTGACTCGCCTGAGAAAAACTGGAAGTTCAGCATAGCCGATATTGAAGAGAGAAAGTGCTGGAACAGATACATGGCGGCCTATGAAGACTGTATCAGTGAAACCAGTACCGAACGGGCCCCTTGGTACATCGTTCCCGCCGATGACAAAAAAAACGCACGCCTCATTGTGTCAAAGATAATTCTCGAAACATTTCTTTCGCTCAACATGTCCTATCCTGAAACCGGCAAGGAGCGGCGGCAGGAGTTGCTGAAAATCAGAGAGCTTCTTGTCCAGGAAGGGAAAATAGACGGGTTGTAGCTGAACACTATTATCGATACATTCAATATGAGTGTAATAGTTCTTTGACGATTTTTGATAAAGCAGGATACCCCTTGACAGGGGTTTAAAAGGGAATCACGTGAGAATCGTGAGCTGACGCGCAACTGTAAGCCCACCGAGATGTTTTGCGGCAAAGTGCCACTGTCCCGATGAACGGGATGGGAAGGCGTCGTAAAACGGGTAAGCCAGGAGACCTGTCTTGTTTTTTATCCGGAAGCACCGATTCAGGGGGTTTTCCGGTTCCATATGTTAATGGTATGCTTTCGCGTCTAAAAGCATGTAGCAGGAGAGGCCCTTCTTTTCCCTTCACATATTCTCTGCATATCCTCAGCTTTTTTTCGTGTCAGTGCACCTTTGACGGTTTATTCACTATTTAATCTGACACACATGACGGAAAAGAAAGCAATGGGTGATGACGCGAAAATCATCAAGCGCGACGGCAAAGTTGTTTCTTTCAATCGGGAGAAAATTACGTTTGCTCTTTTCAGAGCGCTTCGGGCAACCGGGAATCCCGACCGGCAGTATGCGGCTGAACTGAGCGCTCAGGTTGTCGCCTCTCTTGAGGCAAAGCGCGCAAAAGAGCCTCCTTCAGTGGAGGAAATCCAGGATGTTGTTGAAAAGGTTCTGTTTGAGAACTGCGCTTTCGACGCGGCAAAGGCCTATATAATCTACCGTTTTCAGCATGGCAACATGCGCGAGGCAAAAGAGATTTTTGCCAATATCGATCTGGTTGACGATTACCTGCATCTCAAGGACTGGCGGGTAAAGGAAAATGCCAACCTGAGCTATTCACTTCAGGGACTGAACCATCATATATCAAGCATTGTCAGTTCGCAGTACTGGCTTAATGAACTGTATCCTGCCGAGATTGCCGAAGCGCACAAGCAAGGAAGGATACATATTCATGATCTTGGTTCGTTAAGCGTCTACTGTGTCGGGTGGGATCTTGAAGATCTTTTGACGAGCGGCTTTCGAGGTGTACAACAGCAGTCAACCAGCGCGCCGGCAAAACACCTGCGAAGCGCGCTCGGGCAGATTGTTAATTTCTTTTATACCATGCAGGGTGAGGCTGCAGGCGCGCAGGCTTTTTCCGGTTTTGATACGTGGCTCGCTCCTTTTATACGCTACGACAAACTGGAGTACGCAGAAGTGAAACAGTGCCTGCAGGAATTTTTCTTCAATATGAATGTGCCGACGAGAGTCGGTTTTCAGACGCCTTTTACCAATGTGACGCTCGATCTTCTGATTCCGGCTCCAATGCGGTCACGGCAGGTCATTATCGGAGGAGAGCCGCAGGATGCTCTGTATGGCGATTTTCAGGATGAGATGGATATGTTCAATCGTGCGTTTGCCGAGGTGATGCTCGAGGGTGATGCCAACGGTTCCGTTTTTTCTTTTCCGATTCCGACCTACAACATCACTCCGGATTTTGACTGGGAGAACCCGGTATACAGCGACATATGGGAGATGACGGCAAAGTACGGCATACCGTACTTCTCGAATTTTGTGAATTCGGATATGAATCCCGATGATGTACGCAGCATGTGCTGCCGTCTCCGGCTCGACAAGCGTGAACTGCAGAGCAGGGGAGGGGGGCTTTTCGGTTCAGACCCGCTTACCGGCTCTATCGGTGTGGTAACGGTCAATTTGCCGGAACTCGGGTATCTTGCCGACTCTGAAGAGGAGTTTTTTCAGCGCCTGTCGAGAGTCATGGAGGTGGCGAAAAGCAGCCTTGAGGTCAAGAGAAAGGTGATCGAACGTCTTACCGAACAGAACCTCTATCCCTACTCTTCCTATTATCTTCGCAATCTCTATCGGAAAAACGGCAAGTACTGGGCGAATCATTTCTCTACCGTAGGGCTGCTTGGGATGAATGAGTGCTGTCTCAACTTTATGGGGTGTTCCATTGGCGATGCACAAGGACGTCTGTTCAGTCTTAAGGTGCTGGATTTCATGCGTGATCGCCTGGTCGCGTTTCAGGAGGAGACGGGGCATATTTACAATCTTGAGGCAACACCTGCAGAGGGGACTTCCTATCGGCTTGCAAGGATGAACAGGGCAAAGTATCCCGATATTATTGTCGCCAACGACCGGGCGAGCAGGAACGGTGCGGAACCATACTATACCAATTCATCGCAGCTGCCTGTCAACTATACCGATGACCTTTTCGAAGCACTCCGACTGCAGGACGAGATGCAGATACGCTACACGGGAGGGACCGTTTTTCATGCTTTTCTCGGTGAAGAGAATCTGCCGGCAGTTTCCGCTCGTCAGCTGGTCAGAAAAATCACCGCTAACTTCCGGTTGCCCTATGTCACCCTTTCGCCGACCTTCAGTATCTGCCCTTCACACGGGTATCTTGCCGGTGAGCACCGGGAATGTCCGGTTTGCAGGGACGAGGGGGGAAAGAGCAGCTGCCTGGTTTTTTCACGTATTGTGGGTTACCTCAGGCCTGTCGAACAGTGGAACGCGGGCAAGCAGTCCGAGTTCCATGACCGCAAATTATTTGACCGGCAGGGAAGCGAGGGTCGAGTAGCTGATGATGAGACGCTGATCAGCAATGTTGCACCGTTGGCATGAGCGGTGTACACTGTCTGACAACAGAGGCAAAAACAGGGTCGGGAGCCGGCGAAGTGTTTTCCCGGCTTCCTGTGGGAGGATTTCTCAAGCAGAGCCTGATTGATTATCCGGGGAGGATTTCAGCCGTTATCTATACCATGGGCTGTAATTTTCGCTGCGTGTACTGTCATAATCCAGAACTGGTTGTTTCTGAAAGGCTTGCCGAAACCGTGCCGCTTGTCAATGAAGAGCTGTTTGCCTGGCTTTCTTTGAACAGGGCTCTTCTTGACGCGGTTGTCATCACCGGCGGGGAGCCGACGATGCACGCTGTGCTGCCGGAATTCATCAGGAGAATAAAAACTCTTGAGCTTGACGTGAAGATCGATACCAACGGTACCAATCCTGCGATGCTCGAAGGTCTGATTGATGATGAGCTTGTTGATTATGTAGCTCTTGACATCAAAGCGCCTCTGGTTTATCGGCAATACGTCAGCATCTGCGGAGGTGAATGTACCGAATCTCTGCTCGATCGTATTCGCGGTTCTCTCGATCTGCTGCATCGAGCAGGGATTCCCTGTGAAGTTCGGACAACTCTGCTCAGGCCATACCATGACGAGAATGATATCTATGAGATTGCCCGGATAATTCGAGTCCCGTTTATTCTTCAGAATTGTCGTCTTGAAAAAACACTGAAGAATTCAGCCGGAAAGGTGTTTGTGAAGGAGGATATTCTGAAAATTATCGAATCGTTAGAACCAAATAGAGGGAATGTGTGTTTAAGGTGATGTAGTAATTGCTGTTTTTCTCCGTTCAATCTGCCTTGTTATCTGCAAGGCAGGTTTTTTTATGGTGATTGTCGTACTGTCACCTTGTAATCCACCGGTTTTCCGAAATACATCCATGAGCTGACAAGAACATCAGCCCCGGCAGCTGCATATGCTTCCGCATTTCCGGCATGTATTCCACCTGCAGCCGCAACGATGATCTTCCGGTTTCTGCTTTTTACCTGTTCTGCGATGTTTCCCACTGATTCAGGTGAAAGCTTGTCAAGCTGTATGATATCCGATCCTGCATCAGTGGCCATGATAGCGTCAGTGAGGGTTTCCACTTCCACGGAAACTTTTTTTTCCGGACACCTGGCTTTGATGGAAGGGATTTTTCTGCAGAGGGCCTCTATTCCTCCAAGCAGGTCATAGTGGTTTGAAAAGACAAGGACGGAATCAGAGAGACCGAGACGATGCGGGTAGCCTCCGCCGGAGCAGAGAGCCTTGAGGGAGAGGTGTTTGATCCCCGGCAGATGTTTGCGGGTGCCGCACACTTCGACATTTTTTCCTCCACGTGCAGCACCATCGACCATGGAGCGCGTTCTGGTCGCTATTCCGGAGAAATGTTCAAGGATGTTTTGCGAGACTTTCCAGCCCATGTGCAGCCTTTCGGCATTTCCATATGCTTTCAATACGGTTTCTCCGCCGTCTGCCTGTTCTCCGCTTTTTTTGACAATTTCTGTTTTCGCTCCGAGATGCATGAAGATTTTTTCCGCCTCTTCGCTGCCGCAGACCGTGAGGGATTCTCTCGCGGTGAAGCGTATTTCGGCGTGGATCGTGTCGAGTCCCAGCAGAGAGCTGGTCAGATCGAAATAGGGGACGTCCTCTCTGAGCAGGGCCTCTATATCGGAATTGTTGGTGTTGAAGTACACAGCAGGGATAGTCTGGAAGTGAAAGAGAATGCTTACGCCTGAATATAGAAATATGAAGGATAAATGCTAACGGCCGGCTTCTCGTGATGCGAATACGTTTTCCGGAAAACAACGGAAAGAATGAAATAAAATAACAAGGATATTCATCTGAACCCTTGGATTTATCGTATTGCGGTCAGCAAATGAATATCCTTTCGATTTTTTCTTCTTTTTTTAACAAAGAGTGTTGATCGATGTTTGTACATCAGTGCATCGTGACGTAATTGTACTATCTTTCAGAGCAGTAAAGTTGCAGGCGCATATTTCTGATTTGTGTATAACTTGTTTCATTATTGTAGGATAATGATCTTTTTCTGCTTTGCGTTCGTCAAGATGTCATTACGGCGGCATGACGTGTTCTTTGGTGTTGATAACTGTGAATAAAATGTTGATAACTTGTTCCTAAGTTGAGCGATTGTTGAGCATGCTGTAGATGCAAGGCACAGTGGACGCCGCTGTAGTGGACTACCGCAAGTTCCCTGTAACGAAGCAGATGCAGCATGACCGACAATCCCATAGGGTTTCAACAAATGCGATTTTTCTGCATTATGGTCGCGCAACCCATCAGGTGAGATGTTCGCCGTAAGAAAATTCAGCATAACGCATTATATAGTATAAAGTTGACAGCATAAAGCATTTGTTGAAACGATCAACTTAGGTTGTTGGCTGTCAGGGAGGGCAACGGATTAGTTGATAAAATGATATATATTAATTGCTTTCATTTGAAGCTTTTGTAAACGATCGTGATACCATGAGAGATGATTGAGCTATCGCACGAGGAGCTTGTTCGGCGGGTTAAACATATCAGGCTTGTTCTGTCAGACAACGACGGTGTACTGACGGATAACGGCGTGTATTACTCTGAGCGTGGAGAGGTGATGAAGCGTTACTCCATCCGTGACGGCATGGGGGTTGAGCGGCTCGAAGCGGCAGGTATAGCGACAGGCGTCATGACCGGTGAGATCTCCGCAAATCTCAGGGCGCGTTCGGAAAAGCTGAAAATCAGATATCTCTACCTTGGGGTCAAGGACAAGCGGGCCAGACTTCATGATGTTCTATCGGAAAACAGGCTCGAGCTGCATGAGGTCGCTTACATAGGCGATGATATCAATGATGTCTCCATAATGGAGGAGATAGCCAGAAAGGGTATTACCGCATGCCCTGGTGACGCGATGGATTTTGTTCGTCCTCTGGTTCACTACATCTGCAAAGCTGAAGGCGGTCGCGGGGCGTTTCGTGAGTTCGCGGAATGGATACTGAGAATGCGGAACTCCTGAGTGATCCGGCAGGACAGATATGCGGAGAGTTTGCGATGAATGAGTAAGGGTTTGGTATATTTGCCGCTCTCTTTTAAATTCTGGCAGTATTTTTATACCGCCTTGCGGTGCTGACGTGCTGTAAAGGCGGCGGGTATGTAACAGGACAAACAGAAAAACAGAGTAAAGAATGAGCGATAGCAAACAACAGAACGTACAGGAGTTTGAATACAAGGCTGAGATGAAACAGCTGTTAAACCTTATAGTTCATTCACTGTACACGCATCCTGAGATTTTTCTCCGGGAACTGATATCCAATTCCTCTGATGCGTTGAGTAAAGTACGATTCAGTCAACTGACGGAAAATATTGCCGAAGGAGATGTCGAGGAACTGAAAATCACTATCACGCTCGATGAGAAAACCCGTTCTTTTGCAATTGAGGATAACGGGACGGGAATGAGTGAAGAGGAGCTTATCGCTAATCTCGGTACGGTTGCAAAGTCAGGAACACTTGGGTTTCTGCAGGCACTCAAAGAGCAGCAGCCCGACAAATCCGGTATTGACGCCAATCTTATCGGTCAGTTCGGTGTTGGTTTCTATTCCGTGTTCATGGTGACCGATGAAGTGACGGTCGAGACAAAAAGTGAGGATTCGCAAGGATGCCGGTGGCGTTCCACAGGAGAGGGAACCTACACTATTGAGAAGATCGATCGCCAACAGCGCGGTACGAAGATATCGTTTACGCTAAAGGAGGATGCTGCTGAATTTGCCGGGGAAAACCGGGTTGAGAACATCATAAGGAAGTATTCCAATTTTGTGGATTTTCCGATTCAGCTTGATAACAAGAAGGTTAACAGTGTCATCGCTCTCTGGCAGCAGCAGAAAAGCGAGATCAAGAAAGAGGAGGCCAATGAGTTCTACAAATTCATTGCAGTCGACTACCAGGATCCGCTGGATTATCTTCATCTCTCCCTTGAAGGCGTGGTAAACTTCAAGGCATTGCTTTTTCTTCCAAAAGAGGCGCCGATGGATATGCTCTATCAGCAGGGCGCTTTGGAAAATCATGGGCCCCAGCTCTATGTAAGAAAGGTGATGATCCAGCATGAGTGCAAGGATCTTCTCCCCGAGTACCTGCGGTTTGTCAAAGGGGTTGTCGAGACGGAAGATCTGTCGTTGAACGTATCGAGGGAAGTTGTTCAGAACAGCCCCGTTATGGCTAAAATCCGTCAGATTCTGACAACCAAGATCATTGCGTGGTTTGAGTCTCTCGCACAGGATGACCCCGAGAAGTTCCGACAGTTCTACAAGGCGTTCGGCCCTGTTATCAAAATCGGGCTCAATACTGATTTTACCAATCGCGAAAAACTCATCGAGCTGCTGCGTTTCGAGAGCACCAAAACAGGTGATGGTGAGTACGTTACGCTCAAGGAGTATGTCAGCCGTATGCAAGAGGGCCAGAAAGAGGTCTATTATCTCTCCGGCGACAACCGTCAGCAGATGCTTTCCAATCCGAATATGGAGTATTTCCGTAAACAGGACATCGAAGTGCTTCTGCTTGTCGATCCTGTGGATGTTTTTGTCATTCCATCCATTCATGAGTATGACAAAAAGCCTCTGAAGTCCATTGAAAAAGCGGATATAGATTTTTCTGCCGGAGAGGATGAGAAAAAAGACGCGCTGAATGAAAACATGATTGAGCCTGTTCTCAGGATTTTCAAAGAGACGCTCGCAGATAAGGTCGAGGATGTCGTTGAATCGCATCGACTGGTGAATTCTCCCGTCACTCTGGTTGGAGGAAAGGACACCATGGATCCTCAGATTGAGAAAATGCTGAAAATGATGAATCAGGCTGATGCGCAAGGTAAAAAAATCCTGGAGGTCAATCCCTCCCATCCGGTCATCAAAAATCTGGCAGGGCTCTGTATGCTCAACGACAACGATCCTTTCATCCGGACCGCCATAAACCAGCTCTATGAGGGAGCTCTCCTGCTTGAAGGAAGTCTGGAAGGCAGGGCCGATTTCATATCCAGAATGAACGACATAATCGAGGCGGCGACCAGACAGGCCAAGTCCTGAAGGTTTTTTATCAACGCATCTATCGGAAACTGAACGTGAAAGATATCGGTGATATGAAGCCGGGAAGAATCCTGGCTCTTCAAAGAAACGAGCTGACAGAGCACTACATCTACAAGCAGCTTGCGTCCAGTGTCAGCGGGGTTAAAAACAGGAGGATACTCTCCCAGATAGCTGATGATGAACTTCGTCATTATTCGATCTGGAAGAGTTACACCCGGCAGGAGGTCGAGCCGAGCAAGTTGAAAATCTGGTTTTTTACCGTGATCAGCAGACTTTTAGGGCTGACATTCGGCATAAAGCTGATGGAAAACGCCGAAAAGAACGCAAGTGAGGTATACTCCCGCTTACCCTCTTCTTTCAGGGAGGTTCAGGGACTTGTCAGTGATGAAGAGGAGCATGAGCAGGCTTTGATAGGTATGCTTGATGAAGATCGTCTCAAGTATACCGGTTCGATCGTGCTGGGCCTGAACGACGCGCTGGTTGAGCTTATGGGTGTACTTGCCGGTCTTACTTTTGCGCTTCAGGATTCCCGTTATGTTGCCCTGACAGGTATCATAACAGGTTTCGCCGCGGCTCTGTCGATGGCGGCCTCCGAGTATCTTTCCACCAAAGCCGAACCAGGGACAAAAAATCCGGTCAAGGCGGCACTCTATACCGGTATAGCGTATCTGTTTACCGTCGTGGTCCTTATAACCCCGTTTCTGGTACTCTCTTCGCTCTATGTGGCGCTTGGGACGGCTTTTGGCGCTGCTATCCTCATTATCGCGATATTTAATTTCTATGTTTCTGTCGCAAAAGATGTGTCGTTCAGGAGCCGCTTTTTTGAGATGGTTTTTCTCTGTCTCGGTGTGACCTTTCTGAGTTTTCTTGCCGGTATGGTCGTCAGGGTGGTATTCGGCGTGGAGAGTTAGGGGGAACCCTGCTGTATCCGTGAGATTGTCTCGGTAATGCCTGACGCTGTCGATGCTGAAGTCGATGTATCGATGGTTATTGTGACGCGCTGTTCTTCAGATGAAAAAGATCTGAGATGCCGGAGTTGCTCCATGAGCACCGATCGATCGGCTTCAGAGGCATCGCCGCCCGATTGCTGTCTTGTCGTGACGCGCTCTTCAAGCAGTTTCACCGGGGCTGTGCAATTGAGTATGATTACAGGGCATTGAGCGTTCCTGCTGAGGGCCATAAACCGTTCCCTCTCTTCACGACGCAGAAACGTCGCATCGACAATAACCGTATAGCCATTCATCAGGCAGGTCGATGCTATCTCGAAGAGCCTTGTGTAGGTTCTGCTTGAGCTTTTTTCAGAATACATTTCCCTGCCCAGATCCCTGCCGCTTCGGTCGAATTGCTTCAAGCCGAAAAGTCTTTTTCTTTCGATATCCGATCGGATATGGATGGTTGGAATGCGTGAGGCTATTTCCCGCGCGACGGATGTTTTTCCGCTTCCGGAAACACCGCAGGTAAGGATAAGTCCGGGATGTGCAGGTGACGAACAGGTGAGAGCTGTCGAAATGTAGGAACAGTGTTCCGCAAGCGTTTTTTCTTTTTCCTCCCGATTTTCCTCCTGAAGATGGCGTATGGCGGTTACTTTTGCACGCACCATCGCCCTGTAGGTCTTGTAGAATCTGAGAAGAGGGAGTCCTTCATAGTCTCCGGTCAGCGACAGGTAGTTGTTGAGAAACCTCCACGCATATTCCGGATGACCGCTGTGCTCCAGATCCATGATCAGAAAGGCAATTTCACTCATGACATCGATAGTACTCAGCAGAGGGTTGAATTCAATGCAGTCGAAAATCATGACGCTCTTCTTCCAGAGCACCATATTTCCTGTATGCATGTCGCCGTGGCACTCCCTGACGGCTCCGTTTGCTTTTCTTTCGGCGAACAGGGGCATCAGACGGCTGTATTCGCTTTCCGTCCACTGTTTCAGTCTTTTGAGCAACGCCTTTTCCTGCAGTTGGCTTTTCAGCCGTTCAGCTTCGGTGAAATTGTCGCGAATCGGCTTGATGAGGATCTCCGCCCTGCCGTAAGCGCTGTCAGGGCCTGCGGCGGGAGCGGATTCATGGAATGCGGAAACGATCCGGCTTATCCGGTCTATATGATCTCCGGTGATTCTGTTTGACGCAAGCAGCGTATCGACTTCCTTGGTCCGGTCAAACTGCAGCATCTTTACCACGAAATCAATGATGGTTCCCTTGCCGCCGATCATGACGCTTTCGCCCTGAATCATGACAGGCAGAACGTCAAGATAGAGTTCTTTGCAGAGCCTGCGGTTGAGGCGAAGTTCCTCCCTGCAGAAGTGCTCCCTGTTTTCGAGAGAAGAAAAATCAAGGAACCCGAGGTTAACTGCCTTTTTTATCTTGTAGGCATAAGTACCGGTTAAAAAAACAAGAGAAATATGTGTTTCAACAACCTCTATTTTCTCAACGGGATGAGGATAGGCGGAAGGTTGTCGCAGCTTTTGGACCAGATTGACCATAGTGCTCGTATCGTCTTCTTGCATAAACAGGGCAGATCCCTTTAGTATCTATACTACAGAAAGCGTGTTGAACTGGTTTAATGAAAAAAATATTTGTAAATTAAAGGCCTGATAAAATAATGTTTTGCGATCTGAGGCGACTTTCTTGACAGCGTACAAAGGAAATAACAATCCGGTAGAGTAATCTCTTAATAATACAAAGATTTAGCTTGCATGATACAGTTGTCCAAAATTCTCTGTCCTACCGACTACTCGAAAACATCAGATAAAGCTGTCCGCTATGCTATAGAACTTGGAAGAAAAGTGAACGCTCATGTTCGTTTCCTTCATATCATGCAGCCGGAAAATATCGCCGAGAAAACCGCATACAGTTATGGTATCTCAAAAAAAGGGGTGCATAGGGATGTTGTTTCCGAAGAGTTCAGGGTGCTGCTTATGGAAGAAAAGAAAAAGGGACTTTCAGCGGATATTCTGATAATGAGAGGGGATTCCTGTGAAGCTATCATCGAGCATTCCCGGGTATGGGGTGCCGATCTGCTTATTATGGGATCACATGGAAGGACCGGCCTGACTCGTATTATGATGGGCAGTGTTGCCGAAGCGGTGTTTCACACTGTGGATGTTCCCGTGCTGCTGGTCAAACAGGATTCTGCCGATAAGGCGGTAAAAGATTACAGCTAAGTAACGATTGAGAGATTTTTCATGAAACTTCAAGCTTACTCTTTATGATTACAGATGGCTTAATTCTGATGGTTGTGGGGATGGTGGTGGTTTTTCTGTTTCTGCTCCTTTTGATTGTTATGATAACAGGTCTTTCATGGCTGCTCAAAGATCATGCATTACGGGAAGAAAAAATGTTGCTGGAGGCCGAAGAGGCGAAAAGAAAGAAAAAGAATGAAAAACAGGCAAAGCGTCAGGTGGCAGCAGCCCCGGGAGAGGATCTCGGGAGACTTACAGCAGTGATATCAGCGGCGGTTCACGCTCACAGAAGCCGATGAAGCAAGGCTGGTACTGTGCGTCTTTTCAAAAATAATCAATAACATAATTTCGAATCACGAAATAAAGGCTCATGAAAAAGATCAGGTTTATGGATGTGTCCTTTCGTGACGGGTTTCAGTCCTGTTACGGGGCGAGGGTAAAGACCGATGATTTTCTGCCTGTGCTTGAGGCAGCTGTTGACGCGGGCACTGATAACTTTGAAATCGGGGGAGGCGCCCGTTTTCAAAGCTTGTATTTTTACTGCCAGGAGGACGCGTTTGCGATGATGGACGCCGCCCGGAAGGTTGTCGGCCCGGATATCAATCTGCAGACTCTTTCCCGGGGCGCAAATGTCGTAGGACTTGTTTCTCAGTCGAGAGATATCATCGATCTGCATGCCAGGATGTTTAAAAAGCATGGCATTACAACCATTCGTAACTTCGATGCGTTGATGGATGTTCGCAACCTTGCCTATTCAGGTCAGTGTATTCACAATGCCGGAGTGAAACATCAGGTGGTCATTGCCCTGATGGGGCTTCCTCCGGGTCTGAATGAGAAATACTGTCATACACCTCAGTTCTATCTCGACAAGCTCAAAGAGATCATTGACGCAGAGATTCCTTTTGACAGTGTCGCATTCAAGGACGCATCGGGAACGACAACTCCCGCTATTGTCTATGAATCGATCAAAGGGGCCAGGAATATGCTGCCCGAAGGAACGCTGATTCAGTTCCATACCCATGATACGGCCGGAATGGGTGTTGCCTGCAACTTTGCCGCTATCGAGGCTGGGGCGGATATTATCGATCTTGCCATGGCTCCTGTCAGCGGGGGTACTGCAGAGGTTGATATACTGACCATGTGGCACAGGCTTCGCGGAACCGATTACACACTTGATATCGATCAGGAGAAAATCATTGCGGTGGAGGCGATGTTTATCGATCATATGGACAAGTACTATATGCCTCCTGAAGCCAAAGAGGTAAATCCTCTGATTCCGTTCTCACCGATGCCGGGCGGAGCGCTCACGGCAAATACGCAGATGATGCGTGATAATAATTCACTTCATCTGTTCCCTGAAGTCATCAAAAATATGCGTGAAGTCGTTGCCAAAGGCGGCTTTGGTTCCTCCGTCACACCTGTTTCCCAGTTCTACTTCCAGCAGGCTTTTGCAAATACCGTTCAGGGGAAATGGAAGAAAATAACGGATAGTTACGGCAAAATGGTGCTCGGCTATTTCGGGCATACTCCTGCAGAACCGGATCCGGAAATTGTAAAACTGGCATCCGAACAGCTTGGTATGGAGCCGACGACGGAAGATGTGCATGATATCAATGACAGAAATCCCGAACTGGGCATTGCGTACAACAGGGGTCTACTCGAAAAAGAAGGTCTTTCGGTAACCGATGAAAATATCTTTATCGCAGCTACCTGCGGAGCCAAGGGAATTGCCTTCCTGAAGGGAGATGCTCAGCTCGGGATCAGGTATAAGGATGATGTTGAGGCGGAGACCGCTGCAAAATCGGCTCCTAAAGCAGCGGCGCAAGCCACGCCTGCCTCTAAATCTCCGGCTACTCCGGGTCATTACACCATAACAGTAGACGGAAAATCCTATAACGTGACCGTTGCTGAAGGTACCGGTGCTGTACAGAGTGTGTCGCCTGCCGCGGTTTCATCAGCGCCTGCCTCTTCAGAGCCGGTTGGTCAGGGGGTTGCTGTCGAAGCGGCTATGCCTGGCAGTGTTGTCGCTATTGAGGTTGAAGTCGGGGACAGTGTTAATGAAGGTGATGATGTTCTTATCATAGAGGCCATGAAGATGGAATCTCCGGTAAAGGCCACCCAGTCAGGCAAGGTGATATCCATTGAAGTTTCTCCCGGCGATACTGTCGCAACGGGTGACGCGCTCATGTTCATAGCCTGATATTCATAAATGAAGGCTCGGCAGGATTACGGCGCCTGTTGATGGCTGCCGTGATACTGCTGATGGATCTCTTTCTGCACAGCATACGCTGTGTCGTAGAGAAGAGAGTGGAGTTTTGAATAACAGTATACCAGCAACTTTTTATGCGTACAATCATTTTTGTGCTTCTCTCCATGCTGTGTCTTACCACGACGGCAAATGCCGAAGCATTTTTCAGGGAAGATGGAAACGTTGTATCACTTCAGGTTCCTGAAGACCTCGAACTTGTCAAGCTTCCCGTCAAAAATAGCCGGTTTTTACGTGTTGGTGATGAAGTTCAGCCAGGTGATTTTCTCGGGTTGTTTGCTGATGAAAAACACAACAAGATATCGGTGGTTTCAGGCATCAGTGGTACTATTACCTCTATCCATCCTGAACTGTATTCGAAATATACACATGTTCCTGCAGGCACAGTGCTGCTTACCCTGGAAAATAAACCGCTGCTTGCCAGTTCTCAGGAATCGAAAGGCGGAGTGGAAGGGCTTTCAATCAGAAAAGTTTTCGGTAACCTTGCTGAAAGTACCGGTATCTATGCATTTATTGCTGATAATTGCCTGAACTGGACTGAGGGTATTGGACGACTGCTGATGATCAGTGTAGGCGCGCTGCTGATCTTTCTCGGAATCACGAAAGGATTCGAGCCTCTTCTTCTTATTCCTATCGGTATGGGCGCCATTCTTTCCAATATACCTCTGGCCTATATCAACGATGAGGGCGGCATTCTGCGATATGTTTATGATGTCGGGATCGAAACCGGTGTGTTCCCGCTGATTATTTTTATGGGTGTTGGCGCTATGACCGATTTCGGTCCGCTGATCGCCAATCCTAAAACAGCGCTTCTCGGTGCTGCCGCACAGTTCGGGATTTTTTCTACGCTTATCGGCGCGCTATTGCTTACACAGTATGTCCCCGGTATCGAGTTCACCATGAAAGATGCAGCATCCATAGGTATCATAGGGGGTGCTGACGGGCCGACCTCTATTTTTCTGGCATCGCGGCTCAGTCCCCATCTTCTCGGCAGTATAGCAGTCGCTGCGTATTCCTATATGGCGCTCGTGCCGATCATTCAGCCGCCGATCATGAGGCTGTTTACCACTGGCTCAGAACGAGCAATCAAGATGACACAGCTTCGATATGTGTCGAAGAGTGAGAAAATTCTTTTTCCGGTTATCGTCATATTTATCAGTGCTTTGCTGCTCCCTTCCGCTGCACCGCTGATCGGTTTTCTCATGTTCGGCAACCTTATGAAGGAGTGCGGCGTTGTCGATCGTCTGAGCGACACAACCCAGAACGCACTGATCAATATCGTTACGATTTTTCTCGGCCTCGGAGTCGGGAGCAAGCTTTCAGCAGACAAATTTCTGAACCTTGAAACGCTTGGGATTATCGTGCTCGGCCTCATTGCTTTTTCATTCGGCACAAGCGCGGGTGTGCTTATGGCGAAATTCATGAACCTGTTCATGAAAAACAAGATCAATCCTCTTATCGGTTCAGCCGGAGTTTCTGCTGTGCCTATGGCTGCAAGGGTTTCAAACAAGGTAGGGCTTGAGTCTGATCCGCATAACTTTCTGCTGATGCACGCTATGGGGCCCAACGTGGCAGGCGTTATCGGTTCCGCGGTCGCTGCGGGCATTCTTCTTTCCGTCTTCCTGTAAGCAAAAAGGCAGGGCACTGTGTGACCCTGCCTTTTTGCTATCCAGCTATCCAGCAGTTTTATTTTTTCAAGAGTATTTCGCAATCAGGGTGAAGCTCGAGGAACTGTTCAAGTTCTTCATTCCTTATCTGGCCTGCTGTCAGCTCTATCTTTTCAAGGTAGGTGAGGTGCATCAGCGGAGCTATCGTGGTGACGTTTGTGTTCGCGAAGGAGATCTCTTCAAGTTCAGACAATCCGGCAAGCGGCTCGAGTGACGCAACGAAGGTTTCATTAAAGCTCAGTTCCCTCAGGTTTATCAGCGATGAAAGCGGTTCAAGAGAACTGATATCGGTGCGACTGAAACGCAGATATTCGAGATTTTCAAGGTCGGCTAAAGGAGAGAGGTCGTCAATCAGGGTACTGTTGAAGCCAAGCTCTATGAGATTTTCAAGTTTTTCAAGTGGTTTGAGTGATGAAATCTCGGTTTTGTAGCAGCTTATTTTTTCAAGCTTGCTCAATTCTGATAGAGGGGAAAGGTCGCTGACAGGTGTTTCAGAACAATAGAGTTCTTCAAGATTGATCATATGCTTTACCGGATCAAGGTCACTGACTTCAGTGCTCGATATCCAGAGCAGCTTCAGACTCAGCAAGCCCCTCAGGGGTTCCAGAGAGGAGAAATCACAGTCGAAGGCGTAGAGCCTTTGCAGTGATGTGATTTCCCTGAGCGGTTCAAGGTTTTCAATGGGAGATTCGTCACACCGCAGTTGCTGCAGTTTTTCGAGCACCCTGACAGGGGCAAGGCTGTGAATTCTGCGGTTATCACATCTCAGGTGTTTGACAGTGAAGAAATCCAGCAACTCCTGGTCTGAAGGGTCGCTGGATGACTTAATGGTGTTTTTAACAACTTCTTTCCAGTCAGCATTCAGTGAGTTCCACCACTCACTCCTTTTCGAGCGGTCTTCAAGCAGTTGTTTGCGCGGAAGTGAAAAAACAGGTGAATCAACCAGCTTGCCACCTTTTTCCATGGAAACATGACAGGAACTCTCTGCTTGTTCGTCACTCGGCGGCTGCATTTCACAGCAATTCAGCTTGTCGGCGACACATCGTGTGTACCATGCGGCTTTTTTCTCGTCTATGATCCTTATGTGCTTTTCCTGAGTTTGTTCATCAAGCGAGGAAATATCTTCGAGAATGTCATTGCCGCAACGGGGACAGACTGCGTTTTCTGCAGACAGGGGGTAGCTGCAGACAGGGCAATTGTTATAGGTGATCTGTTTCAAGGTAGGGACGGATGTTAATATTGTAAAGCGAGTTATTTTTCGTGATAGTAATTATAAGAAAAAAATACATTAACACATCTTGAACTCTTTTCTCGCTCTACAGATCTATACACGATGAGGCCTGACAGGAGAGGAACGATTACGGGCCTGACTATTGTTATAGTTATTATGATAGTGACAGGATAACTGTTACCCTGCCTGAGAAAACCGTTAGATCGGTGAATACTCCACCTCCGGAGAAGTAAAGCATGTGCCAGTAGTTTTTTTTTGATGATAGTACTGGAGAACGTGAGATGACGAAAAGATACGATGAGGAGAGTGACCGCTTTACTGAAGATCCCGTTTTTTTGCTTGATCTTTCACCAAAGCAATGGCTTTTGAGAAGAGGAGGCTACCGGAATAGTCCGAAACGGTTGCAGATCAATGAGACGGTAATGACAATCGGTAATGGCTATCTCAATATCAGGGGTAGCCTGGAAGAGCTGCCGCCCGGCAGTTACAGGGGGATGTATATCAACGGGATATATGACAGGTCGGAAGCCGATGTCGAGGAGTTGGTGAAATGTCCCGTATGGACGGATGTTTCGTTGTGGATTGACGGATACAAGGTTTCACTGCCTGACTGCAGGGTGCTTGGTCACGAGCAGATGCTGGATATGCGAAAAGGGATTCTCCATCGTAAAACAAGATTCAGGCTGCCTGCCGGAAAGATAGTGACGCTTTCTACCTCAAAGCTTGTTTTTCTGCACAAGGTTCATTGGGGGTTTATGAGGGTGCGGATAGTTCCTGAAAATTTCTCGGGAGAGATTCGTGTGTTGAGCGGCCTGAACGGTGACGTGCTCAATCGTGGGTTTTTCCACGATGAAAAGCTCAAACACCTGCATCTTGAGCGAATCGAGCGCGGACGTGACCTGATGTATCTTGAAATGAAAACCAGGGAGCGTGGGATACGTATTGCCAATGCGGCATCATGGCGGATCGTTAACCATGACAGAGCATCGGTCAGATGGGAACCGAGAATCTACGGGGAGAAATTCACCAGCGAGATGACGCTGCATGCCCAAAAAGGGATTTCTTATGATTTTGAGAAGTACGCGGTGGTTTATACGAGCAGAGAGATACCTTCGGAGGGGATGTTCAAAAGAACCATATGCGGTTTGAAATCATTTATCCGCAACGGCGCTTTCAGAGAAATCAAGGAGCATGTCGCGCTGTGGGAAAAAAGTTGGCAGCGGGCCGATATACGTATTGACGGTGATCATATTGCACAGAAGGCGGTTCGTTACAATATCTATCAGCTGTTGATAAACGGGCCGAGGTTGACAGGAAGTATCGGTGCCAAGTTTCTCAGTTCGGAGGGATATCTCGGCCATGTGTTCTGGGATACAGAGATTTTTCTTTTCCCGTTCTACCTCTACAACTTCCCGGACATAGCGAAAAATATGCTTATGTATCGGTACGCGACACTGCCGGGGGCCTTGAAAAACGCGGAGCGTAACGGTTATACGGGAGCGAAATACGGCTGGGAGACAGCGACCACCGGAGAGGATGTCACGCCGAGGTTTGCTTCTAAACTGGCGAAAACCATACGTTTGATCTATACCGGCACGGAAGAGGATCACATTGTTTCCGATGTCATCTATGCGATAGAGCGCTACTGCCGGGTTACCGGCGATGAGGAGTTTTTACTCGGCTATGCTCTTGAAATGATATTTCAGACAGCCCGTTTCTGGGCAAGCCGTGTTGTCGCTTCAGGTGACACCTTTGAAATCAGAACGGTTATTGGCCCGGATGAGTTTCACGAACACGTTGACAACAATGCATATACCAACTATCTCGTTCGCTGGCATCTTAAACTGGCCGTGATTCTCTATACCTATTTCACCAAACGGCCCGACAAGCGGTTTGCGTTACTTACCCGCAAGCTCTCTCTCCTGCCGGATGAGATCACCCGTTGGCAGGAAATCAGCAGGAAACTGCGCTTCTCGATTCATCCGGAAACGAACCTGATCGAGCAGTTCGACGGTTATTTTGGTCTTAAGGATCATGTTATTACGAAACATGACCGCAAGGGGCGGCCTGTACTGCCCCCGGGAGTCACCTACCGGAATATCGGCCGGACCCGTCTGATAAAGCAGGCGGATGTCGTCATGCTGATTCTCCTTTTTCCTCATGCTTTCAGAGAAAAAGTCAACAAAGCCAATTACCAGTTCTACGAGAAACGCACGCTGCACAAATCATCACTCAGTCACTGTACGCACGCCATGGTAGGTCTGGCTACAGGCAATCGGCAGCATGCCTATCACTATTTCATGAAAACGCTTCAGATGGATCTGGAAAACCTGCATGGCAATACCGACCTCGGCATTCACGCGGCAGCCGTTGGAGGGGCATGGCAGACTCTGGTTATGGGGTTCGGCGGCCTGACGCTGAAGTCGGACCGGATCGTACTCAAGCCCTGGCTTCCGAAAAGATGGCATCGACTTGCATTCAGTGTCCGATGGCGCGATCGTTTTGTCAGGCTCGAAATACGCCACGACAGTGTCGGGATTTTTATCGGGTCGGACAGGCAGATGCAACTTCCCTGTACATTCTGGGGAGAGTGCTTTACTATTACCACAAATGAGAAGTATATGTTCAGCTATGAGCCGATAACATGTTTAAAAGGAGATTGTGATGAAAAACCTTCGCATAGCGCAGATTGCGCCGCTTATTGAAAGAGTCCCCCCGGTGCGGTATGGTGGTACTGAAAGAGTTGTGTACTGCCTGACCGAGGAACTGGTCAGAAGGGGGCACGATGTTACTCTTTTTGCATCGGGTGATTCCGAGACCTCTGCTACACTCTGTCCCATAGTGGAACGGGGTCTGCGTCTCGAAGGTAAGCAGGGTTCAATTGTTTTTGCTTCCATGCTCGAGCTCTCAAAGGTGTACCGTGAGATGAAAGGCAAGTTCGATATCATTCACTCTCATATAGACTTTCTTACGTTTCCTTTTGCCTCAGAGCAAGGTACGCCTACGTTGATGACCTTGCACGGCCGTCTTGACATTCCTGACGTTATCAAAATGCTTCGGGTCTACGGCCATCTCAATTATGTTTCCATAAGTGATGCCCAGCGTCGCCCTGTTCCGGAAATCAATTGGGCGGGAACGGTCTATCATGGCTATCCGCCGGAATGTTTCGAATTTAACGACACTCCTTTGGACTACTTCCTGTATCTTGGGCGTTTATCTCCTGAAAAAGCGCCCGATCAGGCCATTCTCCTGGCCAAATCCTGCGGCGTCAGGCTGAAAATCGCGGCGAAGGTCGATCCCGCAGATCGGGAATATTTCACGCAGCGCATCGAGCCCATGCTTGACGATCCCCTGATCGAGTATGTGGGTGAGGTCGGGGAAAAGGAAAAGATAGTGTTGCTGAAAAACGCGCGCGCGCTGCTTAATACGATAGACTGGCCGGAACCTTTCGGGCTGGTTATGATCGAAGCGCTTGGCTGCGGCACCCCGGTAATCGTTCGTCCTTGCGGTTCTTCTCCTGAAATCATCAGCCACGGTAAAACAGGTTTTATCTGTGAATCGGTTGATGATTTTACCAATGCTGTTCACGACACAGGGAAAATAAGCAGGCATGCGTGCAGAAAAGAGTTTGAACGACGTTTCACTCATGCCGAGATGGTTGACGGGTATGAAAGGATCTATTCCAGGCTTCATAAGAATCATATCATGAAAGCAACATCAGTACTGCCGGGAAGGATGGTTTCAGCGGGTTGATAAATGGATCGAAAATGTTATACTGAACTGCCCGGACGCTGAAGAGGCGCCTGTGGCATCGATAAGCAGAAGAGCCCTTCTTTCATACTGGCCTGACACACCCGCTAAACTGATCACGGACATGGATTTTGTGCATCTTCATACTCATACGCATTTTTCCATGCAAAACAGCCCGATTTTTCCTCAGGAGCTTTTTGCCGCCTGCAGGAAAAATGCGATGAATGCGGTAGCCATTACTGATTTCTCGGCAACCTTCAACATGCCTGAGCTCTTTGGTCTCGCACAAGAAGCTGGAATCAAACTGATTATCGGGAGCGAGATCTATCTGCTTGAGCAGGATGCCTATCACGACAGCAAGTCTTCCTTGCCCCCCTCACTGATACTGCTGGTAAAAAACGAGGAAGGTTATCGCAGTCTCTGCCTGTTGCTTTCCAGGGGAGCGCGTGAAGGGTTTGTCAACGGAATTCCACACGTTGACAGCAGTTGGCTGAAAGAACACCGGGAGGGGCTGATATGTCTTTCCGCCTATGAATCAGGACGGATCGGAAGGGCGCTTTTGGCGGACAATTACTCTGAGGCATCTTCATTTACCTCATTCTACAGGGGTATTTACGGCGAGGATTTTTTTCTTGAACTTCAGCGCCATCAAACACCGTTCGATGAAAAGCTGAATTCGGATACCATACGTCTGGCCAAAGAGCATGCAACCGGAGTGGTAGCAACAAACAATGTGCATTACCTTGAAAGAAAAGATGCCGACCGTTACCGGGCGATGGTTGCGATACGAACCAAGGAGAAGCTCTCCAGCAGGCAGTTGCGGTGTCTGCCGAACAATGAAAATTATTTCAAGTCTCCCGAAGAGATGTCCACTCTCTTTGATAACGCATACGGAGAACTTTCCAATACAGTTTCCATAGCTGAGAGGTGTACCTACCGGTTCACGACGCAGAAACCGAAACTGCCTCATTTTCCCTTGCCCGAGGCATTTAAGAACGAGTCGGACTACCTCAGACACCTTACCTATGAAGGAGCAAAAAAGAAATATGCGGATCATGATTCGCAGGGATTGTCATGGGAAAAAATCGAGGAGCGCATAGAAAAGGAGCTTGGGGTTATCATAAGCATGGGCTTCAGTTCCTATTTTCTTATTGTCAGTGACCTGATTGACGCTTCAAGGCGTCTCGGGTATTCTGTCGGTCCAGGCCGGGGCTCCGCCGCGGGAAGCATTGTGGCATATCTCACCGGAATAACCAGCATTGACCCCTTACGCTACAAGCTCCTTTTTGAACGATTTCTCAATCCCGAGAGAGCTTCAATGCCGGATATCGATATTGATTTTACTCCGGTCGGAAAACAGAAGGTTCTTGAATACACCGTGGAAACATATGGTGAAGAGAGTGTGGCGAAAGTTATCGCTATCGGCACTCTTGGGGCCAGAGCGGCTATTCGCGATGTCGGCCGTGTGCTTGAAGTCCCCCTTGCGGTTGTGGATCGTCTCGCAAAGCTTGTTCCCGGAAAGCCGGGGATCACCCTGGGTAAGGCGCTTGAAGAGGTCAGGGAACTCAGGGATCTGGTCAACAGCTCATCACAGAATCAACGTCTGATAGAGTATGCGCTTGCCATTGAAGGGAGAGCAAGAAATGTCTCAATGCATGCGGGCGCAGTTGTCATAACCGACGGACGACTTGATGAAGAGGTGCCTCTGTACGTCTCAAACAAGATTGAGACGGAGGAACGTAAATTTGCTGATGAGATGGAGGTCGCAGAACTTGAACGCGGAGCGGCCAAAGCAAGCGGAGACGACAAGCAGATCGTGACGCAATTCGATAAAAACTGGATTGAGGATGCCGGTCTGCTCAAGATTGATTATCTGGGCCTTGAAACGCTTGCGGTTATTGATGAGACGCTTCATCTCATCAGTAAAAGGCATGACGTTGTCATTGACCTGGAGAAGGTTCCCATGGATGATAAAAAGACGTTCAGGATTTTTCAGGAAGGCAAGATGGCCGGTATTTTCCAGTTCGAGTCGCAGGGAATGCAGAACTATATGACAAAACTGCAGCCGACCCAGATTGGGGATATCATTGCGATGAGTGCCCTCTACAGGCCCGGCGCGCTCAATGCGAGAGTCGATGATAAACGAAATGCGGTTGACCTTTTTGTGGACAGGAAGCATAATCGGGAGCCTATCGATTATATGCACCCCATGCTTGAGGAAATACTCAAGGAGACCTACGGGGTGATCGTCTATCAGGAACAGGTGATGCAGATTTCACAGATTATGGGTGGTTTTTCTCTTGCAAAGGCCGATAACCTTCGTAAGGCTATGGGAAAAAAGAAGCCTGAAATCATGCAGAAGTTCAAGGCTGATTTTGTCGAGGGTGCTGTCGATCAGGGAGTTCATGACAAGCTGGCCAACAGGATTTTCGATCTCATGTCGGAATTTGCAGGATACGGCTTCAACAAGAGTCACTCGGCAGCCTATGGCGTGCTTGCCTACTGGACAGGCTACCTCAAGGCGCACTATCCGCCTGAATTCATGACGGCGATTCTTAACAGCGAAATCGGTGACACTGCCAGAATGAAGCATCTGACCGACGAAGCGAAAAGTTTCAACATCCCGGTGCTTCCTCCGTCAGTAAATACATCCGATGCGCTTTTTACCATTGAGGAGCAGGAGGGGAAATCAGCGATCAGAGTCGGGTTGAACGCGATCAAGCAGGTAGGCAATGCCGCGCGGGCGGTCGTTTCTGCAAGGATTTTGCGCAAGAAGGATTTTATAAATCTTTTTGATTTGACAGCATCTGTTGATCAGCGGGTGATGAACAGGAAAGCCCTTGAATGCCTGATTCTGGCGGGAGCTATGGATGAGCTTGACCCCGACAGGGCCAAACTCCTCGCCAATGTCGATAAAGCGACAAAGTTCGGTCAGATTCAGAATAAATCGGTCACTCTCGGACAGTGCGGCTTTTTTAGCGACGAATCCAACGAGGCTCTTCAGGACTCTCTCTATCCCGAGCTGGACTCCGCTCAACCTATGACGGAAAGTGAAAAACTTCAGGCGGAAAAGAAACTGGTGGGATTCTACCTGAGCCATCATCCTCTTGAACCCTATCGACGTGACTGGGAGGCGTTTGCGAATCTTCAGCTGAAGTCGAGACATGTTCAGCAGGCAAGACAGTATAAAGTGATCGGTGTTGTCGTTTCAATACGGCACCATCAGGACCGAAAAGGAAAGCAGATGCTTTTTGGCAGTATCGAGGATTTTTCCGGGAAGGCTGATTTTACGGTTTTTTCAAGTGTGTATGAGCAGTACCGTCATCTTCTGAAGCCGGAGGAAGTTCTGATGATGACCGTCGAGGCTGAAGTCGGCGGCGGTATGCTGAAACTTCTTGTCAGGGAGGTGGTTCCGATCAAGCAGGTTCGTGAAACCTGTATCGATAAAGTCATCCTGAAAGTGGATGCTGATGATCCTTCGGACCTGGAGAAGCTGAAGAGGGTGAAGGAGGTGCTTGAAGAGCACAAAGGTGGTACAGCGGTTGATTTTGAGGTCAAGGTGCAATCAGCTGAGAATATTGAATTGCTACGTTTGTTTGCGCGCAGAAGCCCTGTTCAGCCTGATGAAAACGTACTTGGGAAGCTTGAAAATATTCTTGGTCCTGACAATGTTAAAATTGCCGGGTAGCTTTAAAAGTTATTTTTTATTACTTTCATCACTGTTTGGTTGTATTGTCATCAAGTTAAAATTCAATTAACAGTATTAACTATTATTATTATGAGTGGACAATATTTTACAGCAACGGATCAGAATTTTAAAGCATCGATTCTTGACTCCGACAAGGTTGCTCTCGTAGATTTCTGGGCGGCATGGTGCGGTCCGTGCCAGATGCTTGGCCCTGTCATCGAAGAGCTTGCCGGAGAGTTTGAGGGTAAGGCAGTTATCTCAAAACTGAATGTCGATGAGAACCCTGACACAGCCGCACAGTATGGCGTGAGAAGTATTCCTACCATGCTGATTTTCAAAAACGGCGAGGTTGTCGATCAGATGGTCGGCGCAATGCCCAAGAATATGATCGCTGAGAAAATCAATGCCCAGCTTGCCTGAGCAAAAGCTGAAGCCGGGGTTTCCGCCCCGGTTTTTTCCCTGACTGTTTTGCATGGATAGTGTTAGTACTCATTGAAAAGACCCTCTACTTGAAATTATATGGATAATGGTATTCAGGATATAGTTATCATAGGTACTGGTCCCGCAGGACTGACTGCGGCGATATATACAGGCAGAGCAAATCTGAATCCCCTTGTTATTGACGGTTGTCAGCCCGGAGGACAGCTTATGATCACCTCCGAGATTGAAAACTATCCCGGTTTTCCGGAGGGTGTCAGAGGCCCTGCAATGATGGGCATGTTCCGGCAACAGGCTGCAAAATTCGGCGCGAAGTTTCTTTCCGGAAGCGCGGTCGAGGTTGATGTATCCAGAACCCCTTTTTGCGTTTATCTTGAAGACGGCCGGGAAATTCTTTCCCGGACACTGATCGTCGCCACAGGAGCAAACGCCAAATGGCTCGGACTCCCTTCTGAAAAAAAATACCAGGGGAAAGGGGTTTCCGCCTGCGCCACGTGTGACGGTTTTTTCTTTAAGGAAAGCGAGGTGTATGTTGTTGGAGGAGGGGATACGGCTATGGAAGAGGCGCTTTACCTTACCCGTTTTGCCTCAAAAGTGACGGTTGTTCACAGAAGAGATGAATTTCGCGCATCGAGGATCATGAGCATGAGAGTGGAAAAGAATCCGAAAATAGCTCTTGAACTCAACAAGGTTGTTGAAGAAATTCTTGGTGATGAACAGAATGTTACCGGTATCAGAATGAAAGATGTGCTGACAGGGGAGATACAGGAAACCTCTTGTGACGGAGTCTTTGTCGCTATCGGGCACACTCCGAATTCCAGTATTTTTGAACGGCAGCTGGATATCGACGAGTACGGGTATATTAAAACCGAAAAATCATCAACGGAAACAAGTGTAAAGGGTGTTTTTGCCTGTGGTGACGTTCAGGACTATACCTATCGCCAGGCGATAACCGCAGCAGGAAGCGGTTGTATGGCGGCTGTGGATGCTGAACGTTATCTGGATTCCATACGGTGAACATGACGCTCCGGCCGGCGCCGGCGTGGTGTTTACAGTTCTTTGGTCACTGATATGGAGAGGTTTTTTTCTATTCCGTATTTTTTCAGTTTTCGGTAGAGCGATGAACGGCTGATACCGAGAACTTCCGCAGTTCTGGTCTGATTGCCCCCGGTCAGTGTATATGCCTTTATGATAGCCTGCAGTTCTGCGCTTTTCAGCAGGAATTTTTTCTCATCGTTTTGTTCGGGAAGGCCTGAATCTGACGGGAGTGATGAGTGTGGCGTTTTTTCAGGCAGTGTACTCTGTCTTTCCGGAGTGTTTCCCGGTGAGTGTGCATTTTGAGAGGGCTGATCCTGCCGGCTGCCTTGAGACAAGACAGGGACTGAGATGATTTCATCTCCGCTACGATTTATGGCGGCTCTTCTGACAATATTCTGCAGCTCGCGAATGTTTCCCGGCCAGTCATACTCCGACAATTGATCCAGAACGGATTTGTTGAAAGTAAGCGGTTCAATGTTGTTTGCCGTACAGAAGCTTTCAAGAAAATGGTTTGCCAGAAGGGGAATGTCTTCCTTTCGTTCTCTCAGTGAAGGGATGAACAATGGGTATTCCTCAAGGCGGTAGTAAAGGTCGGATCTGAACATCTCATTTTTTATGGCGCCTGAAAAATCCTTATGGGTGGCCGAAACAAGACGAAAATCGATGTTTCGTTCCTTTTTTTCTCCTACACGCCTGATTTTTCTTTCCTGAAGCACCCGAAGCACCTTTGCCTGAATATCAAGGTTCATATCTCCAATCTCATCGAGAAATATGGTACCTCCGTCAGCCTGCTCGAAAAATCCTGTATGATCACTGTTTGCTCCGGTGAAAGAGCCTTTCGCGTGGCCGAAGAGGAGACTGTCTGCCAGTTCATTGGTGATGGCCGCACAGTTAATGGTAACGAAAGGGCCGTTTTTTCGTTTGCTTCCGCTATGGATCGCCTGTGCGAACAGCTCCTTGCCGCTCCCGCTTTCACCGATTATCAGTACGTTTACCTCGGTTTCCATGACCTGCATCGCCAGCCCGATGCATTTTCTCAGAGCAGGACTTTCGCCATAAATTCGTCTGAAAACATTCTGTTGTTTGAGCTCTTTTTCCAGCAGCTGTACCTTTCTTTTCAGGTTTGATTCCGAAAGCGCATTACTGACCGTTATTTCAAGACGGTCGTTTTTAACCGGCTTTGTAAGGTATTCGTACGCCCCCATCTTGATACACTGCACTGCCTGACTGATATCGTCAGAAGCGGTAATCATAATTACAGGAAGCACCATATCGTTTTCTTTGAGGTATGAGAGTACCTCCATGCCGTTTTTGCCGGGCATGTTCAGATCCAGAAGCAGAAGATCTACCTTTTTGCTGTTCAGCATCAGGATACAGGCGTCACCGTCATTAGCCGTCAAGGCGTTGTAGCCGAGTTTGGTAATGAAATGAGTGATGAGCGTACGCATCACCGCACTGTCATCAGCGATAAGAACATTTTGTTTTTCCTGTCTTGTATCCATGGGGGTGGGGAAAGACATTACGTTGTTTTAATAAAATATATAACACTGTCAAGAGTGAAACAAACCGCGACAGGGAAAACTGTAAAAATACGGCACTCGTATATGAAACAGGTGGGTCATTATGAGATGATTGGTATCAATAGTCGACAACTATTGACGGAAAAATGGGGCAAGATTGAGGGAAAACGGTTTGGCATGAATGTTGATATACTATGAGTGTAGTGCTGTCAATTTACTATCATTGGAGATGCCAACATGCAGAATGAACAAAGAGTGAAGCAATTGCAATGCGATCTCGGGCTCTTACATGAAAATGTTCGTGAGATGCTTGAGGATAAGGAATCGCGATCCTGCCTTCGGTATGATGAACGACGGCGGGTAGAAGAAATTCTCGGAGCCTTGCATGAGGATATTCTTGTCCTGGAAATGGGAGCAGAGGTGATTGCAATGATTTTTGCCGGGATTGAGAATTAGCGATGAGGGGTGAGCAATGAGCAATGAGTGAAGAGTGTTAGGTGTTAGGTGCTAAGTGTTAGGAGTGAAGAGGGGAGTACTGAGGCCTGATTCTGAGTGATGAGCGATGAGCGATGAGCAATGAGCAATGAGCAATGAGTCTGGGATGAGCTAAGTGCTATGTGTTAGGTCTTAGGTGGGAAGAGGGAGTAGTAGGAGATAGAAGCAAGTAGTCAGTCGCCAGAATTCAGCTGTAGGGGCGGGCCCCTGTGCCCGCCCGGATGAACGGTTGACATGCAGGGTATGTAGGGGCGAAAAAATTTTCGCCCTTTTCTTATTGATCTAAATTCTGAGTGCTCAGTGTTGAGCTATGAGGGCTATTAAGCTGTCTCGCCGCCCATCCAGCCATCCAGCCATGTTGACTTTTCACTTTTGCCTTGTATTCAGCGACTATATTCTCTAAAGATTCAAGATTCAAGATTCACCAGTCACCCCTGTTCAGGTGGATGGTAAAGAGTTCATTTTTTGTTTCGTTGACAAGAAGCAGTTCATCTGGTGAGGTGAAAACCACTGATTCGATCTGGCCCGCGTTCTGGAGGTGAATAGATCTTTTGCTGCCTTCAAAAAAGTTGTCATCCTGAAAATCATAAAAAAGCCAGAGGGTCTTGTAGGTCAGCACTGCAAGCATGTTTTGATCGGGAGATATATCGGCACCGGTGACATAGCCGCCGATAGGATGGTTTGTGAGGAGTGTAAGCGTGTTGGTTTTGTTTTGTTTTCCGGAATCAAGGCGGTAGAGGGTTGTTGAAGAATCCTGCAGGCGCTTGGTGAGCAGATAGAGCCTCGTATTAAAAACAAAGGCAGCCTCACAGTCAAAAAAAAGTGGTGACGTCGCAGATGCTGACTGATCGGGATAGCATACAGTAATGACTTCAGGTTTAGCGGTGGTCTCGCAGTCAAGGGGTGGCTCCGGTATGCGGTAAACCTGCAGTTCCTTTCTCTGACTGTAGTTATTTCCTGTGTCACAGATGTACATGGTTCCTGAACGGTCTATTGCAAGAGCTTCCCAGTCTATGTTTCTTGCTTCAGGAATGATGATATGCCTGCCCGATTCGCTCATTATCTCACCTTTTCCGCTTAACGGTACAATCGCCGGAGGGTTTCCGGAATCGTTTATTGCCCAGTACACCTCTTTATGGAGAAGGCTTTTTGCAAGGCCCGAGATTTCTGTTCCCGCGCTTTTTTCAACGATGGAGAACGGTTTGAGCCGGAGAGTATGTTCTTCTGTTTTCCTTTGGGCGCAGCCTTCGAATACAAGCCCTGAGATAACGGATACAATCAGAATAATGCGCTGTCGAATTTGAGCGGCGTCTGTCATTTTTTTGTTTTAACCTAACCTGAATAATTCACTAAAGGAAGAAAAAAAGGGCGTATAAAGACGGGAAACTTTCCTTTTTCTGTCATTCCCGTGCTTGACCCGTGAAATCCGAGCATCTATTTCACAGGTCTTACACGGGAATCCATCTTTGGTGCCGGAGTCTGCATGGATGCCGGATCACCCCGTGTAATAGTATTACACAGGGCGGCATGACTGTATGTGGTTTTGAGCTTTCTTACCGGTTTCCAGGAGGGAATCCGGGTACATGATCGGCTCAATGTATATTTCTACAATTCGGGTTTTCGATCTCTCATGAATTATTCAGGCTAAGTTGATCGTTTCAACAAATGCTTTATGGTGCCAACAGTATACTATCTAATGCGTTATGCTGAATTTTTTTTACAGCGAACATCTCATCCGACGGGTTGTGCGGCCATACTGCAGAAAAATTGCATGTGTTGAAACCCTATGGGATTGTCGGTCATGCTGCATCTGCTTCGTTACAGGGAAATTGCGGTAGTATACTACAGCGGCGTCCCCTGTGCCTTGCATCTACAGCATGCTCAACAATCGCTCAACGTAGGTTTAAGATACCTGGATTCTCATGTTGCAGTAAGCCGAATGCCTGCTGCGTAGCATCTGTTTTCAGAAGTGTAACAGAGCGGGCTGGTCGGGCATGAGCATTCTTTGTATATAAGGTACGAGAGATACGTATACCGGAACAAGGATTCTTCTTTATTATGGTACCTGAAAAGCAGCCAGTAAAGCCTTATCGCATTGCAATCGAATGGAAGGAAAGCAATGATTTTGTCTTTTCCTGTGACTATCAACCTGCTGTCGGTAACAGCTCCGGGACTGAGAGCAAAATCACGCATACACACTGGTTTCCTCATATTCAGAAAGCGATGGGAAATGTGCTTAAAAAGTTGCGAAGGGAGCATATTACTTTTCCATTGTTTCTCATTTCACTTGCTTTTGAGCACCGTCATCTCCTGAATGAGATCGAAGAGTTGCTCAGAGCATTGCACGCAAATCTGAACAGGCAGCAGGGCGAGGGACGGTATGAATGTTTTATCCGTGGTGAGAGCGATAAGGAGGTCAGCGGATAATATCTCCATCTGGACCGAGTTCAGGATAACAACGGTTTTGTCCGGCAAGTTTTTTGCTTATGGCCGGATAGGCCAGTTCAAAGAGACGTTTTTTCATATACTCTCCAGATAATCCCGGTCGGTTGTAGAGTCCTGCTTCGGTTCTCTGACGTTGGGCCTCGAAGAGTATGACCGCAGCAGCTACGGAGACATTGAGCGATTCAACCATGCCCTGCATTGGAATGTGTATGCAGTGATCCGCTCCGGAGAGCGTTGTTGCTGAAGGACCGAAGAGCTCCGCCCCCATGACAATCGCCGTAGGCAGCGTGTAGTCAAGTGTTCTGAAATCTACGGATTCCTCATGGTGATGTGCTACAAGAACCTGCATTCCCTGTGCTCGTAAGCACGCGAAGGCATGTTCAATAGTTTCGTGCAGTTCAAGGTTGACCCATTTGCTGGAGCCTCTTGCTGCTCTCTGTCTGTTTTTGATGATTTTTTCTTCCGAAACGGCATGAACGGTTTCTATACCGACTGCGTCACAGCTTCGTATGATAGCGGAGAGGTTATGCGGTTTGTTAACGTTGTCCATCAGAACTGTCAGATCAGGCTGACGATATGCCAGTAGCTGCTTGATTTTTGAGAAACGTTCGGGGCTGATCAATGGCTTGAGGTCTTGAGCTTTGATGAATACCGTATTTATCCTTTTTCTTTTCTTGTCGAGATCGTTTATTGTAATAAAAATGTTGGAAGCTCGGAAAATCCATTATTATTAAAAAGGTAGCAACCCGTTCAATAGTACGAACATGAGCAAGTTTCTCAAGTATTTTCTTCTCATCCTGGTTCTGGTCATGACTTCCGGTTTTATTGTTTTGCAGGTACTGAAACCTCGCCTGAACGGGTTTATCAAGCAGGCTCTCAACAGTGCAGTCGATGCGAATGTTGATTATGGTGACGCGGATATATCGATTTTCCAGGCATTTCCTGCCGTAAGTCTCTCCTGTAAAGATCTGCAGGTTCTCGACAAGAACGTATCTGGCATGGACATACTGGCGACCGCAGAGAAATTTTCGGTCGCATTTGATCCGTTTTCGGTTTTTTCAGGAGAACTGAAGATTGCTTCATTGAGGGTGGATCGCCCGATGATACACATCCGGATTGACAGTGCCGGTCGAAACAATTGGGATGTTTTTCCTCCCGCAGACCCGTCAAAAAGTTCGCAAGAACTCTCAGGGCTCAATCTCCTGTTTCGTGATTTTAAGATAAAAGACGGATATATAGTATTTTACGATAGCAAGAAAAACAACTCTTTTCTTGTCCAAGGGTTCAATTATGAGATGAAAGGACGACTGGGCGGACGCTCTTCAACCCTTCGGACGAGCAGTGTCATGGACAGTCTCAGCGTGACTATTGGCGGCATGTCACTGCTTGACAAAACACGAGCGTCATTTACAGCTGAAATTGCGGCTGACCTCGAGAACAG
Organism: Chlorobium phaeobacteroides; assembly: GCA_016776555.1. GTDB lineage: Bacteria > Bacteroidota > Chlorobiia > Chlorobiales > Chlorobiaceae > Prosthecochloris > Prosthecochloris phaeobacteroides_A. Next base: position 38,537 of record JADHTF010000003.1, on the reverse strand, counting down.
GAAATTTCAGCTCAAGGACAATCGACTGGCTCTCAATGAGATGGGTATCGTTCTGGATGGTACGGTTTCACTGCTTGATGACGCAGTGAATACCGATCTTGATTTCAGGGCGGACAACATCGAATTGAAGGAGTTGCTTTCTCTTCTTCCGGTACTCTATGAGAACAACTACAAGAAACTCGACGCCCGGGGAGGCGTGAGATTCGCAGGCCATGTAAAAGGGCTTTACCGAAAAGAGCAATTGCCCGCCTTTGAGCTGGCGCTTGATGTCAGTGACGGCAGTTTCGGTTATGAAGGTGTACCGGTAAGAGCTGAAGAGATCTCTTTCAGCAGCAGCGTGACAAATCCCGGGGGTGACGCAGATAAAACCTTGCTCTCTGTTCCTGAACTTACTCTCAGAATTAACGGCAAGCCGGTTGTGATGAAGCTCGATGTCAAAACACCGGTTTCCGATCCGTATATCGATGCGGCAATCAACGGTTCTCTGAATCTTTCTGATTTTCAGAAGATCTATCCGGCAAAGGATCTTCAGTTATCGGGTGAATTGCGATCGAATGTTGTCGTGAAAGGAAATCTTTCAGCTTTCAACGCCGGAGTAACCGGCCTGAAGAGAACGGAAGCCTATGGCTCGATCATGGCGAAAGGAGTGAAAATATCCTCTGAAAAATTTACGCCCGATATAGCGATATCATCCGCTCAGCTTAATCTTTCTCCCGGCTACATTAATCTGGTCGATCTGCAGTCGAGAGCGGGAAAGAGCGACTTTTCATCAAGCGGCAGGCTGGAAAACTATATCGCCTTCATCTTGAAAAAAGGTGATCTACGAGGATCGCTCAATGTTCGTTCCGGTTTTGTGCAGCTCGATGAATTTCGGAATCTGGAGGAGCAGCAACAGCCTCTGCTGCTCCCTTCTCATGTTTCCCTGCGGCTTGACGGTATCTTCAACAGGGTGGTGTTTGGGGATATGCAGTTCGATGGGGTCAAGGGTCTTCTGGTACTCGATGACGAAAAACTGGATTTCAGGGATATCTCTGCTGAATCATTTGGAGGCAAGGTTACCATAAACGGATACTACAGTACCAAAGAAGGAATAACCGATACGGATTTCAGCATTACAGCAGCTGAAATGAATGTGGTCCGCTCATATAAAGCCATTAAGCTGCTGGAGACAGTGGCTCCGGTCGCCGGCTACGCAAAGGGGGATGTTTCAGCAGACATTTCCATGAGTTCCCGCCTCGATACAAATTTCAAGCCGGTTCTTGAAACGCTTACAGGCAAAGGCCGTGTCGGGACGAAAGGGCTGGTCATCGAAGAGTTCCCGCCTATCAAAAAGCTTGCTCTTCTTCTCGATGTTCAGGCCCTCGATACGCTCAGGATACCTGAGACGGCGATTGATTTCGCAATCGATAACGGGCTGGTAACTACCGAACCGTTTTCATTCTCCGTTAATGATATAACCGTTAACGGTTCCGGGGTCACCGGTTTTGATAAAACCCTTGATTGGAAAATCGGGCTTCAAATCCCCAAAAAATATATCGGTCAGGCAGGGATTACAACCATTTCAGGCCTGCTTCAGAAACTTTCACTGGATAACAAGGGGTTTTCTCTTCCTGACACGGTTCTTGTGGACGCGGCGTTACGAGGCTCGGTCACCAGCCCTCAGATCGGCCTTGATGTTGGAAGGACTGCTGAACGTATGGTGTCGCGCATCAAGGAGCGTGTCACAGAGAAAATTAGCGAGGAAATTCGCGATAGACTTCTGCCCGGATCAGGTGGCGACAGTACAGATGTTGACAGTGGGAGCGTGACTGACCTTTTGAAAAAGGGCGCAGAGGAGATTCTGTTTAAGAATAAACAGCAGCCCGCTGAAGATAGTGCGGCAGAAGAAGGAAGAGGAAAAACAAAAACAGGGTTGCCTGCGATTATCGGTAATATATTGGCTCCTCAGGAAAAACCTGGTGTTGAGCAGCTAAAAGAGGTTGATGCTGAAAAATCTCCCGGCGGAGTCGAAGACAGCTCCGGTAGTGAGCAGCCGCAAGATTCGACCTCTCAAAGCGGGTCTGGAGAGAATCCGGCAGGGGCACGAACCATTCTTGACCTGGTTCGATGAACTGCCCCGGATCACCTGAAAGCCCTGCTTCAGAACCGGAGGCAGGTGTTGAGGAGACAGGAGGGGCAGATTACAATGCAGCTTCGATGTGAAGAGCATATCAGGATCGTCAGGGAAGCGCAAGAACAGATGAAAGGGTATTTTTTTCTCTATGAAGCATTTTAATAATCACGATAAGCATCCTCATCTCGAGCGACTTCTGAACAGTTCAAAAAGCCTCAGTCTGGAAAGCGACACGAGAATTCTGATTCTCAGCGATCTGCATATGGGTAACGGGGGCAGGCGAGATGAATTCAGACGTAATGCCGAACTGGTTGAAGGAGTTCTGGAAAATTACTATCTCTCGGAAAAGTACAACCTGATTCTCAATGGTGACGTGGAGGAGCTCTTCAAGTTTCCGCTCAATAACATTGTTGATACATGGCGTGATATATATGAGCTTTTTCTCCGGTTCAACGAGAATGGCTTCTTTTACAAGACATTCGGCAATCATGACGCTTCTCTGCAGGATGAAAAAGAGTATATCCTTGCGCCGTTTCTGCTCGAATCCCTGAAGCTCTTGTATGGCCAGGAAAGCGTTCTTGTTTTTCACGGTCATCAGGCTTCTGTCTTTCTCTGGGAAACCTATCCGATTGTCAGTCGGTCCATCGTCTGGTTTCTGCGCTACATCGCCAAACCTTTCGGTATCAGAAACTTTTCAATAGCCTATAACAGCCGGAGGCGGTTCGCGATAGAAAAGTCTATTTACGATTTTTCCAACCAGTCCAAGATTGTTTCAGTTATCGGTCATACCCACCGTCCTCTTTTTGAATCGCTCTCCAAGGTGGATTATCTTCGATACAGGATCGAGGAATTGTGCAGAGCTTTTCCGGCAGCGGAAGCGAAGGAAAAGAAGAAAATCAGGAATAAGATATCGACACTCAGGGAGGAGCTGGATGCCTGTTTCAGAAAGGGGAAGCAGATCGGGCTTCGCAGTGGTGTCTATAACAATCTGACCATACCGAGTGTGTTCAATTCCGGGTGCGCGATCGGAAAGAGGGGGATTACCGCTCTGGAGATAGACCATGAAAAGATTCGGCTTGTCTACTGGTATAACGGAAAGCAGAGCAGGAAATTCCTGAGTGACCGTGACAGTCGCCCAATGCAGCTGCCGGGAACCGGATACTACAGAATCGTTTTGAATGAGGATCATCTCGACTATGTTTTTTCGCGCCTCCACCTGCTTGCTTAAAAAAGTCAAAAGTCAAAAGGCAAAAAAGGATCTTTTGAATCATGCCGCCCGTGTAATCATTAAAGGATATTCCCCCCTGAGAAATAGCGTTACTGATTTTCCGTGTCAAGCAAGGGAATGACTTTATTTTTTGATCACGTATACTCTGCCAGCCGGATTGTTCGTCAACTGAACGACAGCATTGCTTGAACTCTTTTATTACATTCTACTTAGCACTTAGCACTTAGCACTTAGCACTTAGCACTTAGCACTCAGCACTGAGAAAAGAGAACTCTCCAAACGTATTTGCCGTTTAACCTGACATAATACCCTGTTATGAGCAGATTTCAGAACGTGCTGCTGATGGTGGCCGTACTCATATCGGTAGTGTTCAGCCGGTCATTGCCGGCTGAGGAGTCTCTGCTTTCGAGATATGATATGAAAAACCCGTCTTCCAAACTGAAGCTTCCTGCGGAGCTGAAGGAGGTTTCAGGAATTACAGTATCTGAAAACGGCCGTCTTTTCGCCCAGAATGATGAAGAGGGGACGGTATATGAACTCGATCACGATACCGGAAAGATCAGAAAACGATTTTCTATCCGGGAAAAACGCTGGTTTGGTGATTTTCCTGTCGATGGTGATTTTGAAGACATCGTGCTTGCCGGTAATCGTTTTTTCATGGTTACCAGCGCAGGGGTGCTTTACGGGTTTTCCGAAGGCAAGGACGGCCAAAGCGTGCAATCTCAGAGGTATGAGACCGGACTCAATGATCTCTATGACGTTGAAGGGCTCTGTTACGATCCCGAGACTGAATCGCTGCTTCTTGCCTGTAAAGAGTATCCGAAGCGGTTATCATTGAAGCAGCTCCTGGGTAGAGAAAAAAAGAAATCCAAAATCAGGGAGAAGCCGGTGTATGCATTTTCCCTGAATACCATGACTTTTGATAGATCGCCGCGATTTCTCATTGACGTCAGTGTATTTATGAAAAAGGGCAAACGTGTGAAATTCAAACCATCAGCGATTACGCGTCATCCCGGTACGGGAAATTTTTTGGTGCTTTCTGCTGTCGGGAGGCTGCTTGTGGAAATTACTTCTCAAGGAACTCTTGTGGATGTTGTCAAGCTTTCGTCAAAAGATCATCCTCAGCCTGAAGGTATTGCTTTAACTGCAGATAATGAGATGCTGATCAGTAATGAAGGGGTCTCCGGAAAAGCAACGCTGCTGCGATACAGTATGCGTAAGTAGCCGTGTTTGTCAGGTTATGGTCTATGCTCCGGTTTTATTTTTCAAAACTAGTATATTGTAACTACTCAACGAATAAAGAGCTTCTGTTGAACATGGTCGTGCGCTTACAGGAACGTTACTGCTTTTATCCCTGTTTGTAAGCGATAGATTTCATGCACAACGAAAATGTCAAGAGATTTGAGCTTATGAAAGACATTCGGACAACATTTGCTGTTGCAGGCCTGTTATTTGCGGCTTCCTTGTTTATCCCTGCATCTGTCAGCAGCGCTCAACCGCAGAAGATTGCTGAATCCGCTATTGGTAGCAGAAAAACTGTAAGTGTCATTCCAGGAGAATACTACAGGGCAGGTGCTTTACACCGTCTGCTTTTCGGTGATCACTGGCGCTCTCTCTGGACTTCACCAATGGATGCAGAGGTTCTCGATCTGGAAAGTTTTGCCGGAGGGCTTACGCCATCGAAAACAGGAGGAGGGTTTCAGACAATCAGTCTGCGTTTCAAGGGAGCGGACGGAAAAGAGTATCGTTTCAGAACAATCGACAAGGATCCTACCAGGGGAATGCCTGAAAAGTTGCGCAATACGGTGGTTGCCGATGTCGTTCAGGATCAGGTAAGCAGTTCAATTCCAGCGAGTCCTCTTATCATATCACCGCTCCTCGATGCTGCCGGAATACTCCATGCCCCGTCCAGGGTTGTCGTTATGCCTTATGACCGGAAAGGTCTGGGAAAATATTATGAAAAATTTGCGGGACTTCTGGGAACCATTGAAGAGCATCCTGATGAAAATGACGGACCGGAAAATGCTTTTGCGGGAGCAGATTCGGTGGTGAAAACCTATACCATGCTCAGCAAGCTTGATAAGAACAATAGCGATCGTATTGACGCAAAGGCATATCTCAAGGCCCGTTTGATCGATTTGCTGATCGGTGACTGGGATCGGCATTCTGGCCAGTGGAGGTGGGCAGGCTACAAAGAGGGCACCACAAGGGTGTGGAGACCTGTTCCCAAAGATCGTGATAACGCGTTTTCCCGTCAGGACGGTCTGTTTTCATGGGTGATCACCCAGATCATACCCCGGATAGAAGGTTTCAATGACGATCTGGACGAGGTCTATTTTCTTTCATGGTCCGGCAGGCCTCTTGACCGGCGGTTATTTCCCCGTTTAACCCGCTCGGCGTGGGATGCTGCCAGCAAGGAGCTGCAAGAAGCGCTTTCTGATGATCTCATCGATGCAGCTGTCCTTGGGATGCCTGAAGCGATGTATGCAAAAGAGGGGGAAAAGATTGCGCACGATCTCAAGTCAAGACGCGACCTTCTTGGAAAGGCCTCTGATGAGTTGTACAGGATCTATGCGGAAGAAGTTGATATCTATGCGAGTGACCAACCGGAATTTGCAGAGGTTGAGCGCAGCTCGGATGGTTCTGTCGCAGTCAGGGTATTCCGCATGGATGAGGGCCCTGCTTCGAGAGGCGGTGAGCCGATCTATTCCAGGGTTTTCAATCCTGAAGAGACTGCTGAAATCAGGTTATACCTTCTGGGCGGGAACGACTATTGCGATATCAGCGGTATACGTGCAAAAGATATCGATGTTCGTGTTATAGGGGGCAAAGGGGAAGACAAAATCATGGACAGGGTTGTCGCTTCGTCCGGCGGTTTCAGCGCAAAAGCGAAAAATTATCTCTATGACCCGGAAACCACGACGACGTTCGGTCAGGGAAGCTATTCCCTGATTGACACGAGAGTTGTCGGGGAGCCTGCTGACGAGCGGACAAAATACGATATGATGCCAAGGGATTACGGGAGAGAACTTGACGCATCCATCGCGAACCTGCAGCTTGATTATGCTCCTGAATACGGCGCTTTTCTCGGTTGGGGAGTTATTCTCGAAGATTACGGTTTCCGCAAAGAACCCTACAATTACACTATGAAGCTTGGTGGCGGGATTGCTTACGGAAGTGACTCGAAAATCCGCTACAAGCTCACCTATAACGGTGATTTCCGCTCTTTTATAGACGGAACTGAACTGCATATCGATGCCGGAACAACAGGTCTCGAGGTTATCAATTTCTACGGTTTCGGCAATGACTCCTCCTTCGACACTGCACTGTATGATGAAAATGATTTCGAGATCAAGCAACAGCTGTCCTGGTTGGGCTCAACATTGATTTTTCCTGCAAATTCCGATTTTCAGTTCAGGGCAGGATTGCGTGCAACATTTGTTGATCTCGATGTTGAACCAGGATCAAGGCTTGAGGCAATGAATCCTTATGGGCTTGATGAGGATTTCACCGCTGGATTTGCTGCAGGCTTCCGGTATGACAACCGGGATTGCGGCAGGAAACTGAGTTTTTCTCCGCGTCAGCAGCTCGGTCGTCTCGCTTCAGGCAGAACGTCCTGCGGTACGACAGCGCTAAGCGGAATGGTGCTTGACGTTGAAGGCTCCTACTATCCTGAATTTTTGGGGAACAGTTCCGCCTTCGGAAAAGTGAAAGCCGAAGGGACCGTCTATCTGCCGTTTTTCTCTTTGCCGAATTCAAGGCTGGCGATGCGTGTAGGCGGTGAGAAAATCTGGGGTGACTTTCCTTTTTATGAGGCGGCTTATCTTGGTGGTTCAACGTCACTCCGGGGCTATGACAAACAGCGGTTTGCTGGTGACGCCTCACTGTACGCGAACTCCGAACTGAGGCTCTATCTCGGCTCTTTCAAATTCCTTGTTCCTGTTCTGTTCGGTCCGCTCGCGTTTATCGATACAGGGAGAGTGTATTATGATGGAGATGCTTCAGGTGGATGGCATACCGGCTATGGAGGAGGTTTGTGGTTCGGATTTATCGAGAACCGCTATGCCCTCAGCATTGCCTATGGAAGAGGTGGCGACAGCGCGCGGTTGACCAATGACGCCGGTATCTATGTAAGAACCGGATTCAGTTTCTGAGAGAAGATGAATACGGGCATTTTTTGCCTTGTCGCCTGTAGACCTTTTTTTCTGATAGTTCTCTGTTTCCCCTCTGAGAGTGACTCAGGGGGGCTGTTTTTTTACATGTTTCCGGAAAGACCGGAATAGCTTTTTTCTACAGTATGCGTATTGCTCCGAACATAGTGCGTAATCTGAAAAATGCCGGATGGATCATCATCGGTTTTATGGCGGCGATCTATATCTATCTGCTTTTTTTTAGGGTGCTTGGCTATGCATATCATGAGTTGTACTACTCGCACCACGTTTTGCATTTGTTTCGACTGACCCTGATCGGTTTTATTCTTGGTCTCGTCGTTGCGGTTGCCGATATACTGTTCTTGTCGAAAGTCACGATCGACTTCAATTTCCCGGTAAGACTGGTTACAGGGACGATAAGCTATGTTGTGATCTCTCTTCTCGTGCTGCTGTTTTTTGTGATATGCGAAGAGTATCTGCTGCTGATCCATGCAGGCGGCTTTTCACTTGAAAGCCGTCTCGAAAGATTTTTCTCCGGCGAGTTTCCTGTGCTTGTTCTCTATCTCACGGTTGTCAGTTTCGTGATCAATGTTTTCCGGCTTATTATACAGCGGGTCGGTGAGAAAAATTTCTGGAATGCGGTATCCGGCAGATATCATATTCCGCATGAAGAAGAGCGTGTTATCATGTTTCTCGACCTTCGTGCGTCGGTCTATCTTGCGCAAAAACTTGGCGACAGGCTCTATCATGAACTGCTTTACGACATATTCAATGATATCACGGAACCGATAAGCATTTACGGAGGAGAAGTGTACCAGTATCTTGGTGATGGCGTTGTCATAACCTGGGACATGCAGTCAGGAACAAGGCAGTTAAACTGTATTCGTTGTTTCTATGATATTCTGAAACGCATCGATCAGCACGCCGGAAGATATACAGAGCGTTATCAGCATATTCCGAAGTTGAAAGCGGGCCTGCATGCGGGTTCGCTGATTGCCGGGGAAGTAGGGGAGGAGAAGCGTGAAATTGTTTTTCATGGTGATACGGTCAATACAGCCTCAAGGATACAGGATCAATGCGTCTGGCTTAACGAACAGATACTGCTTTCCGAAGAGCTGTTGTTCCGGTTCCCCGTAAGACAATTAAAAAGCTTTTATACCCGCTTCAAAGGAGATATTACGCTCAAGGGCAGGAAAAACAGGATCTCCGTCTATACCATCCGTGAAGCGGATAAGGAAAATTAGTGCCGTTCAGTTCATGAACGCATAGGTGTAGAGGCTTATGGAAAGCACCAGTCCCACCATAAAAATATCGTAAGACAGCCTCAGGAACTTGTATTTCCTGTCGAGGACTTTACCAAGGAAATAGGTGTCGCGTATCATGTTCTTGATATAATAGGGCTTGTCCTTGAGCATTTCTCCGACCCCCCATTCATAGGAGTCGAGGTCGAGATTGACAAAAGAGCCGAAAAACAGAAGGTTGGCCTTTTTGTTCCTGATGTCTTCTGTCGTTGTTTCATGTCGGGTCACGTTGGGCCGTGTTGCCAGAACAGAGGTAATGATGGTCGCGACACAGGTCAGAAGCATGAGAAACGTAGGGATGATAAGATCGGGGAGCTGGTCAAGTTTTCTGACAAGCAGAGAGATGATAATAGAGAAGATAAGCGAGTTCGTCTGAATCATGATATTGGCTTTCTGATCGACGATCGCGCTGAAACTGACATGGTTTCTGGAAGATGTTCTGTAATAGACTTCCATGTTTCTTTCAACGCCTCGATCTGCACCTGTTTTGTTCTTGTCATTTTCTTTTTTCCTTTTCGCTTTTTTCTTTTGCCTGAGGATCACTTTGTTCATTTCATCCTTCAGAGCATCAAGGTTTTCCTCTTTCTGGTTATTGAACAGCGTTTGTGCATATGGCGTGAAGAAGCTGTGCCCGGAAAAAAAACCAATATTGATTTCAATCCACTCAAGATCGGAGAAAGGGGTTCCGCGGTTATGTTCAAACTCATTGCGCAGCAGGGTGTTTTTATGTTTGTAATTCTTCGATCCAAGGTGTGAAAGGTCAGCATCGCAAACAATCTGCTGCATCAGGTTTTGTGGCGCCTGCGGTATTCTGGTCGCAAGAATGCACTCTTTAACAGCTTCGATGGTTTCCGTATCGACGCCCTGATCAGTGAGAAAAGCCTCTGCTAGTACAGCGCTCTTTGTTTCATGTTCGGTTTCAGAATAGATATGCCCGATGTCGTGAAACCAGCAGGCGAGCATGACGAGCACTATCGATTCTTCCGGCAAGTTCATGCCGGCAGCTATTTTCTCTCCGGCCTCAACGGTTTCTCTGGTGTGTACTATATCATGATAGACTGCTTTGGTCTGTTGTTCATACGCTTCAAAACATTGAGTGACGTAAGCTGATGACCTTTCAAGAAGTGTGGTATTGACTGTCATAAGGTTATCTTAAAGAGTCCGTTTGAAAAAGTCGTCAAGAGGCGTTTCCGGGTTTGAACATTCTTGCAAAGCTATTTTTACTTGAGTTGACCGACCATCCCACAGGGTTTCAACACATGCGATTTTTCTGCATTATGGTCACGCGACCCATCGGGAGAGAGGTTCGCTGTTAGATAATTAAGCATAACGAATTTGTTGAAACGATCAACGTAGGTTTTATGAAGACATGAACGGTAGAACATCTCTATATAATTTAGGGACTCCTGATGCATATATTCAAAGGGATTTTTTTGCTGACGCGATGAAGACGATGAGTTGTATGCGTTTGCGGGCAGTAGTTGTGTTCGTGATGTCATCGTTTTTGTTTTTACCCTGCTCCGCGGTTGCCGGAGGATCTTCAACGGGCGAGCTTCTGACTCATGACGCCTCCGGGTTTGTTCACGATTTCGGAGAGGTCTTTACCTCCCCCGCCCGTTTTGACGGCGGAGACTGGCTGGTGGTCGGAGCTGTAGCCGGAACTGTTGCCGCGACAGCGCTCTGGGCCGATGCTCCAATGAGGGAGTATGCCCTGAACCATCGCTCAGGATTTTCCGACGGGATCGTTTCGGCAGGTGATTACTATGGAAAACTCTCGACCGGATACTATCTGGGTACCGCGCTCTATCTTGCAGGTATCGTCAGTGAAGACGGCTGGGTGCGTTATACCGGCAGAGCTGTTCTGGAAGCGCATACCTTTTCGCTCCTGATTACCGGTCTGCTGAAAGCAGTTGCAGGGCGATCCCGACCCTATCTGTTTGAGGGGAACAGTCGTTTCAACTGGTTTGAAACACAGAATCAGAAATGGTCTCTGCCATCAGGTCATGCCACAGCATCATTTGCCATCTCTTCCGCGCTGAGCAAGCGGATTGACAGCCCGTGGGCTTCAGTCGGTCTCTATGCCCTTTCCGGTATAACTGTTCTGGACCGGATCTATGACGATAAACACTGGCTCTCCGATACGATTCTCGGAGCGGCAATCGGAACGGCGGTCGGCCTTGCGGTTGGCGAGATGATCAACGAGGAAGAGCAAGAAGAGAAAAAAGGGGGGCTGGAATGTTTGAATGAACGCCCTGTGGAGCTGATGCGGTTCTCGTTACGTTTTTAGAGGTGCCCTAAAAACGTATTGCGCGTCTCGATTGCTGCGTTGGGTGGATAGAAAGAGGGTTCCGGCTCTCTGGATTCAACCTTCTGAAAGCAGTTCAATTATCTCCTGCGGTGTCTCGACCAGTTTTTTTGCGCCGCTTTCCAGCAGCTCTTTTTTCGTTCTGAACCCCCAGAGTACCCCCAGCGGATACATTCCGGCTGCAATTGCGGTCTGCATATCGACCTCACTGTCCCCTGCGTAGAGAATTTCCTGCGGGGTGACAGCCATCTCGTCGGACATATGGAGGGCCCCTTCGGGGGCTGGTTTGTGACTGATTCCTGGATGATGGCCGGAGACAGAGTCGAATTTCCAGGAACCAAGCAGTGTTTCGACGCACAGTTTTGTGAAGCGGTCAGGCTTGTTGGAAAGAACTCCTTTTTTTATCGGGATGGTATCGATCCAGTCGAGAAGTTCGGCAATGCCGGGATAGGGTCTGGTTGTGTTCATCCAGGTTTTCGCATAGTTTTCCTGCATCTCTTTTTTGAGTTTTTCAAGAAGTTCCGCCTGTTTTTGGAGTTCCTGGGGGAGAGATGTTCTCACCAGTTCATCCATGCCGTAACCCACGAGATTGCGTACCGTTTCTCTGGTGTGCGTCGGAAGCCCGTTGCTTTCAAGAACACTGTTGAGCGTGTTTTCAAGGTCGGTGAGAGAGTCGAGAAGCGTACCGTCAAGATCGAAAATAACTGCCTTGAAGTTCATTTTTGTTTCCTTTTGCGCGCAAGAGCCAGGAAAATCGTATAGGTCATTTTCCTCTCTTCACGGTTTATTTTTGTGATCGTTGCAGCGGTTGAAAATGTTATGTCGCCAAACCCTGCATCTTTGAGCTGCGCAAGAAGAGCGTCACGGGGAAATCCCTTGTGAACCTTCTCATCCGGGTTTTCATGAAAGTAACCGTCCTCTTCGTCGAGGTCCGCGATTGCCAGGTAGCCGCCTGGATGGAGATACGCGTTGATTTTTTTCAAGAGCCCTGAGGTGTCACTGATATGATGCAGGGTCATGCTGCTGAATATGAAATCGAACTTTCCTCTCGGTTTTTCGTTATCAGGTTCTGTGAGAATATCGCAGACAAGCGCTTCGATAGCGCATGTTTGCCGCGCTCTCATTTTCGCTTTCAGGGTTTCAATCATTCCTTCCGAGGTATCGATGGCGGTTATCGATGAGACCTTTTCCGCTATCGGGCAGGTGATCAGGCCGGTTCCGCAGCCTATTTCCAGAGCGTTCCACTTTTTCTGAAAGGGGACCATCTCTTTCAACGATTGCGCTATCTGCCCTGCAAGCTTTACGCGACCGGGATTCTTGTCCCATGTTTCGGACTCGGAATCAAAGCGGTTGGTATTGTTCCAATGAGTGTTCAATGTGAACTATTTTCTTGACGAAGCTGAAACACCGGAAACTAAGAAAAAAACACGGGTCAGAGAACGTGTGACAGGAGAATAAAGCTGCCGCTGATCATGAGAGCTGCTACAAGATTCATGAAGAGCCCGAGCCGCAGAACGGTTTTGATAGAGAGCTTTTCAAGGCCGCCGAAAGCAAGCGCGTTTACAGGTGTGGCTATGGGGCTCATATATGCTCCTGAGGCCGACACGGTGATCACGAGCAGCAGCAGAAGCTGTTCGGTCGGGAATACCGGTTCAATGGCCAGAATCGCAGGGGAGAGGAGTAGCAGCACGGTTGTATTATTCAGGAGCTCGGTGGCGAATATTGTCGAGATGCCGATGACGCTGAAAAGCAGTGTCGGGTTGCCTGCCAATGACGCGATCCTGCTGCTGAAATCCTGAAAAAGGATGAACAGGATGCCGTCTCTCTCAGGTGTTGCAGGATTGTCTCCCAGGGATAAGATCAGGAAGAGCAGCAGGGCGGTGCATACCATGAGCAACAGGCCGAACCATGGTATTTCAAGTATGATGCGATTGATCGAGAGATGAGAATTGAAATTATGTATCGAGAGAGAGTCGAAAGATTCTCCGAACAGTTTTCTCCAGACAGCGTTGATCATCTGAAGCGTGACGCGGTCAAGCAGGGCACAGGTTTTTTGCGTAGGGATGCGAAGCCGTGTTTCGATCTGCTCGAGAGTTTTGCTGGCAAGTATCAGAGGGAATGCCGCCAGAAAGAGCAGCAGGAAAACGACGTTGACCACCGTGTTTCTCACCGTTCGGACTTTCCGGGGGTAGAGGAAAGAAAAAAACAGGACAAGCACAAGGTAGAGAATGAATGCAAGGTCTACAGGATTGAGAGAAGAGACCACCGGGGGAGGGGATAGGAGAAATTGCGCCGCGGTGAGCACAACAATGAGCGCGATGTTGCCCGCAAAAAAAACAAGCGGTTTTCTCGGGAGAACAGAACCCGTTTCAAGATGGGCCGGCAGCACCCGGGGTTCAAGACCGGCAGGTGTGTTTTTGAGCAGAATCCAGCGCGCGGCAAGCATGAGGAGAAAGCTTAACGGAACACCGGCAAGGAGCCACGTGAAAAACGTAAGGCGTTCCGTGCCGGGAAACGCTTGAAATTCTGCGAAGCCAACGGCGGCAATGTTAAGCGGACTTCCAGTCATGGATGCCATTCCGCCCGTATTCGCTCCGAAAATCAATGCACAGTAGAAAAGCGCGACAAGTTGCTTGCGCTTTTCCGGGTTCGGGAAAACCCCCAGCATTTTCCGTACTACCGGTAACATGACGAGGACTACGACCGTATTGGAAAAGAAAACCGAGAGAGCGTAAGAAAGAAAAAGCGTTCCTGTCAGTAGCCCTGCCGTCGTTGAACGGGAATGAAGGAGAAAGTACTCGATCAGGCGGTGATGGGTTTTTGCCGCAATCAGGAGCTGCGAGAGGAGAAAGCCGATTGCCAGAATGGTGCTGTTTTGTAGCCAGTTCATTGAATCAATATCTTGAATCGTACAGTACTCACCCTCTCTCACCTCTGTGGTTGGTTGTTAGTTACAGGAGAAGATAGGTATAACAGCGCTCCTCCGAAAGTCCTCTGGCACAACTATGCATGTCACGCCGCCCCCCACGTAGTCATGCCGCTCTCCTTGCAGTCATGCGGCTCTCCTCTTGGTCATGCCGCACTTGATGCGGCATCCACCCGGAGCGTTGGGATAAAGAATGGATTCCCCCCTGTGAAATAGAGTTACAGATTTCACGGGGCAAGCACGGGAATGACTGAAAGGGAGGGGATAGTTATGCTGCAGCCCCACACGAAAATGGCAGAAAGCAAGACGGAAGTGGAGCTTTTCTGGTGTAGCGCCCTCAAATTCACACAATGTTTACTCTACCGTAACCGTGAGTTAACATGTGTTTAGTTACTTGTGATCTAAAGCTCGAAGCGTTGTTTTTTCTCTCATAAAAACCACTCCGGATGAGCGTGTTGCGTGAGAAACTGTTCAGTGCATTACCGTTTTTGCGGCCAGGGGAATCTTTGCTGCTCAGGTTGCTGATGATTCCCAACCTCTTTCTTCTCCATGCCGAAGGAATTGAGCATATCCGGCAACACCAGGGGGCGTTGATTGTCGCATGTAACCATAATAACGCTTTTGAATCACTACTGGTACCTGCTTTTCTTGTGTACCACAGTGCAGGAAGAAAGATATCCTTTGTTATCGACTGGATGTTCGGAAAAGTGCCTCTTCTGGGACATGTGCTCAACGTGATGGAACCGGTGTATGTCTATCACAAGCGCTCCACCAGCAGATTTCTTGAATCAAGAAGACCAAAAACAACCTGTTCGAAAGATACCGTTTCTCTCTGCCGTGAAAGGCTCAGGAACGGAATGCGTATCGGGATTTTTCCTGAAGGCACAAGAAACCGTGATCCTTACCGCCTGCTGCGGGCCAGGCCGGGAGTCGGTCATATAGCTCTGGGTTCCGGTGTTCCGGTTCTTCCGGTCGGAATACACTGTGTTTCCGGGAGGAAGAGGAAAAAAGTTCATGAATTCGGAAAGATCACCCTCAAAATAGGCAAGCCTATTCGTTTTGACGACCTGTCGGAAGCGTACCGAATTGCCGATTCTTCAGGAGCATTGTCTGGCTCAAAAGGTAATGAACGAAATGTACTGGCTCAGACAGCGGCAGACAGGATTATGATCCGCATTTCCGGACTGTGCGGGAAATCGTTTACAGGGCATCTCCCGGATATGAACACACAAAACAAGATGGGAGATTTCCTGAAGAACGACAACTTACATAACAAGGAGGAGATATGTCCTGTATAACGGTTGAAAGGGTGTTGACTGAAGATGGACGACGTGCCGCGATCGAGGTTATCGAGCAGGTGTTCGGTCAGGAGAAAAAATGGGTCAGAACAGCAGAAGATCAGTTACCCAGAACACTTGAGGTACAAGGCCGTTACTCCTGGTTCCTGGCCAGGGTGGACAATCGTCCGGCGGGGGTCCTGCGTTTGTGCTATGATCCGCCTCTTGAGCTCCCTGAAGAGTATGATGTCAGGCTTCTTCCGGGGGTGAACATCGAGAGAATGAAGGCTGAAGGGCGGTACGTTGAGATCGGTCGTTTTATGATTATACCCGGATACAGGAAAAACCCACGCATAGCGCTTCGGCTGATGCGAACGGCGACCAGGGAAGTTCTGGAACGCGACTATTCACATTTCATTACCGATGTGTTTGAAGGTGAAACAAACTCTCCGCTCAATTTTCACACAAGAGTTCTCGGATTCGAGGTTATCGGAAAGCATCTTTTCGGTGATTTGAACTGCAGTTCGACCCGAATAATACTGACGCTTGATATAGTGAAAGTCTACAGCAGAATCAGAGATAATCGAAGCAAGGTTTACCGGGAACTGACAGACGGGATGCGGGGTCTTCTCGACAGGAAACTCGCTTCAGCAGGTCAGGGGGGGTAGGTATATGACGCTGTTCAGGGAAAACAGATCAAACAGAAGGCTTATTGAGGAAGCAAGGGGGTGAGCTATGCTGAGACTTGAGGAGCTGAGAGACGCGATCAAAGGGGAGATCTTCGTCCAGGAGGATATGGCAAAACACGATATCAGGAAAGTCACCGGTGTGGCGGATATCCTTGTCAAGCCGACCGGGAAAAAGGATCTTGAAAAAGTACTGAAACTGCTTCGTAAATCTCAGTTTCCCTATGTGGTCATCAACAAAAAAGGAAAAGTCATCTTTCCCGACGATCACTATCGTGGCGTGGTTATTCTGACTGATTGAGTACTCTTTCCGCTGTTTTTGTTTGCCGTGTATCAGTATCGCGCATATGTCACAATATTGTTTCATAGTCGTAACAGTTCCTTAACAATAGGATGCATAAATTGGCTTCCGATGGCTGAACATTGATTTGTCTTTTATTCCTACAAAAACCAGAAACATAATCTGTTGTATCATGAAGAAATTTTTACCTCTTTTTGCATTTCTTCTCGTTTCAGGCTGGAGCACTGCTCATGCCGTAGACTGGAACTGGAAGGGTGATGTGCGATACCGTTACGAATCCAAAATCAAAACCGATGCCGATAACAGCAGGGACCGTCATCGTCTTCGTGTCCGTCTCGGAGTCTACCCCTGGATTACCGAAGAACTGAGTGCAGGTGTGCAGCTTTCGACCGCCGGATCAGGTGACCCGGTTTCACGCAACCAGACGCTTGGCGACGGTTTTACTGCCAAGGATATCAATCTCAATGAAGCGTTCATTGATTACCATCCGATGTTTCTCGACGGAGATGTTGATTTTATCCTGGGTAAAAGAGCGGTTAAATCCACGCTTATCCGTGTCAACGATCTTGTCTGGGACAGTGATCTCACCCTTGAAGGTGTCACTGCGCAGTTCGGTAAAAACGGCAGCAAGCAGGCTTCAGGCGTTAACGCTGTCGCCGGTTACTACTTTATCGATGAGCTTTCAAAGAGTGAAGAGGATCCTTTCTTCTGGGCGGCACAGCTTGCCTATACCGGTCAGGCAGGAGATCTTGGTTTCATGCTTGGCGCCGGCTACTATGATTATGTGAATATCGTAGATATGCCTGACAGCGTTTTAGGTGACTGGTCGGATGGCGAAGGTTTCTGGGGAAACTCCCACAATGGTGTTTATGACTACGATTACAACATCCTTGAGCTCTTCGCCAACGTAGGCGGCAAGTTTGATGGCGGTCTTCCCTGGAAGGTCTACGGGCAGTATGCCATGAACGTGGCCGACGGTGTAGATGATGATGACAAAGGGTACCTTGTCGGCGTGAAAATCGGTAACGCCAAGAAAGTCGGTCAGTGGGCGCTTGACGCCAACTACAGCTACCTTGAAAAAGACGCTGTTATCGGTGCCTATACCGATTCCGATCGCTGGGGCGGTGGTACCGACGGTCAGGGTTTCGAGGTCGCAGGGAGCTACCATCTTGTGCAGAACATGACCCTCGGCCTGAAGTATCTCGGTCATGAAATCGGTATCGACAGTGATAAATCCCTGCATGTGCTGCAGGCAGACATGGTGGTCAAGTTCTGATTTGCTGACGTTAGTTGCTGAAGTTGTGTTGCTGTTCTTTCTCCGTGTGATGGGTTGTGTTGCTCATCATGTTTACCGTTACCGCTCTTTCTCTGTAAGGAGGAGCGGTAATTTTTAGGAAGAACCATGTTTTTGTTTTTTTGTTAAAACATTTTAATCAGTAGAGATCTTAATTATGAAAAAGATGAAAAAACTGTTGATGCTTGTCGCGGTCTGCTGTTTTGCTGCTGCAGGACCTGCCCAGGCGGAAACTATTGTCATGGACGGTTCAACGACTGTCGGCCCGATCGCCAAATCGTTCGCGGCCTATTTCACCAAGAACACAGGGGTTCAGGTCAGTGTCAGTGAGTCAGGTAGCGGTAACGGCGCAAAAAGTCTTATCAACGGAGCCTGTGATATTGCCAACATGTCCCGTCCGATGAAATCGAAAGAAGCCGATGCAGCCAAAGCCAAGGGGATAAACGCTGTTGAGCATATTGTCGCTCTTGACGGGCTTTCTGTTGTTGTTCACCCGAGTAACTATGTCACCGCATTGAAAATCGAGCAGATTCGCGACATCTACGTTGGGAAAGTCACGAACTGGAGCAAGGTAGGCGGTCCTAACGCGAAAATCGTCGTTATTCAGCGTGAATCAAACAGCGGAACCCAGGATTCCTTCAGGAAACTTGTTGTCGGAAAAGGTAATCCTGTGACGAAAAGGGCGGAAACCCAGGCAAGCAATGGCGCAGTGAAAAGCCGCGTGGCATCCACTCCGGCAGCCATCGGTTTCATCGGGCTTGGTTTCTTGGATAATTCCGTTAAGCCGCTCATCGTCAATGGTGTTGCTCCAAGCGAAGAGACTGTCAAAGACGGGTCGTACCCTGTTGCGCGTCCTTTGTTTATGTATACTGACGGCGAGCCGACAGGAAATGTTAAAAAGTTCATCGATCTGCCAAAAACGGAAGATGGAAAGCGTATGATCAGCGAGCTTGGTTACGTTAACCGTTATTAATGCCTGTAACAGGATTAACAACGGCATCTGCAGCTGTGGAAGCCACCCCTAAAAGGGTGGCTTCTGCTGCTTTTGATACATTCGTGTTACAAGTGTGTCAACAGTTGTGGAAATCGATTGAGAAATGAAAATCAAGCCGTATCTACAAATGCATTATAGTCATGGTGCGATCTTGCAGTTGATTTCTTTTACAATAAAAACAATCAAGGGGACGGAAATGACAAAAACTTATTCAATGACAGCCTTGTTGCTTATGCTGGCAGGTTTTCTGTCGGTGGTTGGCTGCGGGCCAAAGGCTGATCAGGCTGCAAAGGATGGGCAGGCCGCGAGTGAGACCGAACAAACGGGTGAAGCAATAGAATCGGCAAGGGATTATATCAGTGTCGTCGGTTCGTCGACAGTCTATCCTTTTGCTACTGTTGTTGCGGAGCAGTTCGGCAAGACAAGCGATTTTAAAACTCCCAAAATAGAATCAACAGGTTCCGGCGGCGGCTTTAAGCTGTTTGCAGCAGGTGTTGGCGTTGAGCATCCGGATATTACCAATGCTTCCAGAAGAATCAAGAAGTCCGAGTGCGAAATGTGCGCGGAAAACGGCGTGAGCGAGGTTGTCGAGCTCAAAATCGGCTATGACGGCATCGTTATGGCAAACTCAAAGAAAGCTGAACCGTTTAAAGTCTCCCGTAAAGATATCTTTCTTGCGCTTGCAAAAGAGGTGCCTGATCCAAACGGAGAAGATGGTACACTGGTTGCCAATCCTTACACAACATGGAAAGAGGTCAATCCTGAACTTCCAGAAGTGAAAATCGAGGTACTTGGGCCACCTCCTACCTCGGGAACACGTGACGCTTTTGTGGAGCTGGCGATGGAAGCCGGCGCCAAAGAGTTTGCATGGATCAAGGCGCTGAAAAAAGAGGATAAGGATAAATTCAAGCAGATAAGCCATACCGTTCGTGAAGATGGCGCATATGTCGAAGCAGGTGAAAACGACAACCTGATTGTCCAGAAACTCGATGCCAATCCTGATGCCCTTGGTGTTTTCGGTTTCAGCTTCCTTGACCAGAACAAAGACAAGGTACAGGGTTCTTTTGTTGATGGTGTAGAGCCGGCTTTTTCTGCTATTGCTGATGGTTCTTATCCTCTTTCCCGCCCGCTCTATTTTTATGTGAAAAAGGCGCATGTAGGAACCATTCCCGGTATGCAGGAATATCTCACAGAGTTTACTTCCGAGAAAGCCTGGGGGGATGAAGGTTATCTGACGGAAAAAGGTCTTATTCCGATGCCGAAAGAAGAAAGAGAGAAATATGCCAACGTTGCAATGGAGCTCATCGCGGTTTCCTGTGATGAATTGTAAGATGCTGCGGTACGGAGTGTGAGTGCTTGTGATGATAAAAAAGCCGGTTGAGTTTTTGCCGGCTTTTTTATCTCATTTTTTCTTCCGTTTGTCAGGGGTTGCTGCCCCCGCTCATATGCAGCTATCTATCAAATAAAAAGACTGTAAACAGCAATGCAGGAAGTATTGAATAAAAAAAACGTGGAAAAACGGATTCTCGCTCCAAGGGAAAGCCGGGATACAATCGGCCGCATCAATGTTTCGAACCCGAGAATGATTTGTCGTGATGTTAATGTCTATTATGGAGACAAGCAGGCTATCCGGAATGTCTCAATAGATATCGGTTGTAATGAGGTGCTTGCTATGATAGGCCCTTCAGGGTGTGGTAAATCGACCTTTTTGCGCTGTTTGAACCGTATGAACGATACCATTGACAATTGTCGGGTGACCGGTGAAATATTGTTCGATGATAAAGATATCTATGATTCGTCAATCGATGTTGTCCCTCTCAGGGCGCAGATTGGAATGGTGTTTCAGAAGCCCAATCCTTTTCCGAAAACTATCTACGAAAACGTTGCATGGGCGCCGAGAATACACGGCATTATCGAGTCGAAATCGGACGCTGACGAAATTGTTGAAACCTCACTGCAGAAAGCCGGACTATGGGGCGAGGTAAAGGATCGCCTCGATCAGCCCGGTAACGGTCTTTCTGGCGGACAGCAGCAGCGTCTCTGCATAGCACGTGCAATAGCGGTAAGTCCGGAAGTCATTCTTATGGATGAGCCCTGTTCCGCGTTAGACCCCATAGCTACAGCTAAAATTGAAGACCTCATAGAGGAGCTGAGAACACAGTATACGATTGCCATTGTCACGCATTCGATGCAGCAGGCATCCCGTGTTTCACAGCGAACCGCATTTTTTCATCTTGGTGACCTGATAGAAGTCGGTGCAACCGAGGCCATCTTCACCAAGCCGTCACACCAGTTAACCGAGGATTACATTACCGGGCGTTACGGCTGATATGAACCATCAACAAGCGAATCATGTCACCATTATTATTGTTTCTATTGTTGCTGCTGCTCTCCGTAACAGGATTTTTTATCGGTCGGCGCAAAGCTGTCAGTCTTGCAAAAAAAGCGGGAGGGACAAGCCGTCTGCACTCACTGCCGGTATATTACGGGACTTTGACCGCATTTTGGTGCTGTCTCCCGGCGTTTTTCATGTTTCTGATCTGGTTGAGTTTTGAGCAGAGTATTATTACCTGGCTTATGGTTGCCGATCTTCCGGAGCAGGCAAGGGCTCTTCCTCCTGCACGTCTCAATGTTCTGATAAGCGATATTCAGGGCCTTGTGAACGGAAATATTGTATCCGGAGAGGTGACGCCCCTGATGCGGAGTGCGGCAGAACACTATATCAGTCTGAAGGGTATTAGCCAGATGATCACTTCTGTGATGGTTCTGGTTGTCGCTATAGCAGGCATGCTTATGGTTCATCGACAGATCAAGCCGGAACTTCGTGCCCGGAATCAGGTTGAGAAAGTTGTTATGGGTTTGCTGGTTGTGTGTTCCACAATAGCAATTTTTACGACAGTCGGCATCGTGCTTTCCATTCTCTATGAGGCTGTCCGGTTTTTTCAGCAGATTCCGGTCACCGATTTTCTTTTCGGCCTTGAATGGAGCCCGCAGATGGCCATCAGGGAGGATCAGGTTGGATCGTCTGGAGCTTTCGGTGCTGTGCCTGTGTTTGCGGGAACTATTCTTATTTCAGCCATCGCCATGTTTATTGCTGCACCAATAGGTTTGATGTCAGCCATATTCCTTTCCGAATACGCCGACAGACGGCTGCGGTCGGTTGTAAAACCGCTGCTGGAAATACTTGCAGGTGTCCCCACGGTTGTCTACGGTTTTTTTGCCGCTCTGGTGGTTGCGCCCTTGATTCGTAACAGCGGAGCGCAATTTGGCATCGATGTGTCTTCCGAGAGCGCCCTTGCGGCAGGGTTGGTGATGGGAGTGATGATTATCCCTTTTGTCTCTTCTCTTTCCGATGATGTTATCAACGCGGTGCCTCAATCTCTCAGAGATGGAGCATACAGCGTGGGCGCAACACGATCGGAGACAATCAAGGATGTCTTGGTGCCGGCAGCTCTTCCTGGAATTGTTGGAGGACTTCTGCTCGCCGTATCGCGGGCGATCGGCGAGACCATGATCGTGGTCATGGCGGCAGGCCTCTCTGCCAACCTTACGGCAAATCCTTTACAGGCGGTCACGACAGTAACCGTTCAGATCGTTACCCTTCTCGTAGGTGACCAGGAGTTTGACAGTCCTAAAACCCTTGCAGCGTTTGCGCTTGGTCTTGTGTTGTTTATTGGTACGCTTCTTTTGAACATTATCGCGCTGACATTTGTCAGAAAATACCGGGAAAGATATGATTAAAAGTACAAAAAAGTCTGTTGTAGGAAGTTCTGCTTCTTCCGGGCGGATAAAGGCAATAGATATAGTCAACAAGGGACTGAAAAGGAGGTACAGGAAAGAGAAGCGCTTCAGACTCTACGGTATGCTGTCGATTCTTGCAAGCGTTGCGTTTCTGGCGTTCCTGTTGACCAGTATTGTTTTTAATGGCTATAGCGCGTTTTTACAGACCTATATCAAGCTGGATGTTCCTCTTGAGGCAGGAATGATCGATAAGCAAGAGCCGGGGCGTTCAGATTTTCAGGGAATCATCAAGTCAGCGATAAGGAGTTACTATCCCGAGGTGACTGAAAGACAGGATAAGCGGGAACTCTATGCGCTTTTCAGCTCAGGGGCGGCTTTTCAGCTGCGTGACACAGTGTTGAGTAATCCTCCTGAAGAGGGGACGACATTGAGTTTATGGGTTCTTGCCGACGACGATGTCGATATGCTGATGAAGGGGCACATGAAACGAGATGTCCCTGAAGGGAGTAGACGATTAAATGACAAGCAGCTGCGCTGGATTGAACGGCTGGAGGCAGACAAGAGAGTTGAAAAACGTTTCAATACAACCTTTTTTTCCGCTGGTGACTCAAGGGAGCCGGAACTTGCCGGTATATGGGGAGCTGTAAAAGGTTCGATCTACACCATGCTGGTGACGCTTGCACTTTCTTTTCCCATAGGTATCTGCGCGGCAGTCTACCTTGAAGAGTTTGCTCCAAAAAATCTTGCTACCGACTTTATTGAGGTGAACATCAATAACCTCGCTGCCGTTCCGTCGATTGTTTTTGGTTTGCTGGGACTCGCTGTTTTTCTTAATTTTTTCGGTATGCCGAGGTCAACCCCGCTTGTCGGAGGTATCGTACTGATGTTGATGACCCTTCCGACCATTATCATCGCTAGCAGGGCTGCGCTCAAGGCTGTTCCTCCATCTATCCGCGAAGCCGCATTGGGTGTGGGTTCTTCAAAGCTTCAGGTTGTGGCAAGTCACGTGCTGCCTCTTGCTTTGCCCGGAATGCTTACCGGCACAATCATTGGTATGGCGCAGGCACTCGGTGAAACCGCACCGCTCCTGATGATCGGTATGGTTGCGTTTATTGTTGACATTCCAGGAGGCTTCACCGATCCGGCAGCTGTCATGCCGGTTCAGATTTATCTTTGGGCTGATAGCCCCGAACGGGCTTTTGTGGAGCGGACATCGGCTGCCATTATGGTGCTGCTTGCGTTTCTGATTTCGATGAATGCGGTTGCGGTCGTGATGAGGAAACGTTTTGAGAGACGTTGGTAGAACCAGAGACAATCGTTCAGGATGTAACAGCCTTTTAACATCCGACGTTGTTATCTATTCTGTCAGCGTAGTACATTAGATCAAATTTCAGGCGTTGCTACGACTTTCTTTTTCAGATTAAAAATCACTCTCTATGGCGGACGCGGCATTGGATGGCGGGAAAAAGTCGGATGCTTTTGTGATTAGTCGCGCAAAACTGCGAAGACAAAGAATTGCAAAGTTTCTGGGTGAAGGGTTTCTTCTGGCAATAGCCTCATTTGTGGCTATCATTGTTCTGTTCATTTTTTACTTTGTCGCCGTTGACGCTATCCCGTTTTTTCAGCAGAGGGGGTTTGCGGAATTCTTTACCAGTACAAGCTGGTATCCTGCAGATGAACCCGGTGAGTTCGGTGCCCTTGCTATTATCTTTGGAAGCGCTATGGTGACTATCGGTTCGGCGCTTATCGCTGTTCCTCTTGGTATTTCCGCAGCGATCTGCCTCAGTGATGTACTTCCTTTTTCTGTCAGGCAGTATGCAAAACCGGTCATCGAGATGCTGGCCGCTATTCCTTCCGTGGCATACGGTTTTTTTGCGCTTGTGATTCTTGCTCCACTGTTGCAGAACCATGGCGGGCCCATTCTCATGTGGGCATGGTGGCTTATCGCGGGACCTTTTGTTCTGCTTCTTGTTGTGGTGGCAGGCGATCTGCTTGCTTCAGCCGTGGGGGGGGAGTCGGAAAGTGATGTTCTGAGAAATGTTTTTACGGCGGTTCTTGGTGTTGTTGCCGTTTTGTTTCTTTACTGGGTGGGAAAGACCCTTTTTGCTATTCAGATTCTTACCGGAACCAATGCGCTTAATGTCTCGCTTATTCTGAGTTTCATGGCGCTTCCGACGATAGTCAGTGTTTCAGAGGACTCCCTGCAGGCGGTTGGTCGGGAACTGAGGGAGGGCAGTTACGCGCTTGGCGCGACAAGGGCAGAGACTATCGTGAAAACAGTGCTTCCTGCGGCAAGCAGCGGTATCATTGCCGCAGTTATACTCGGGATCATGCGGGCCCTTGGTGAAACCATGGTCGTCTGGATGGCATCCGGAAACTCTTCCCATATTCCGGATCCATGGTTCAACTATCTTGATTCGATACGTACCCTTACCGCCACGATAGCCGGTGATATGGGCGAAGCTGATCAGGTTACCGGATCCGCACGTTATCATGTTCTCTTCGCGATGGGGCTTCTGCTTCTTTGTTTCAGCTTTGTCGGTAATTTTATCAGCGAAAGAATTGTGGTCAGGCAGAGAAAGATACTTGCCGGTGAATAATTTACAATCAGTAACTGCAGAGCCATGAATATAGGAACAAGAAAAATACTGGATCGATCATTTACCGCAGTTGGTTTAACCTCGATCCTTCTGATGGCCCTGGCTTTGCTTGTTGTGGTGGTGCCGATTGTCAGCGGAGGAATAGGTGCGATATTTTTCAAGGGTACGATCGAACACCGAAAGCTGCAGTTACGCGAGTTTGATAACGGTAACCGTGAGGTTCTTGACAGGCAGATTGCTGAATCAGAGCCCTATCGACAGGAGGTTTTCAGGATGCTCGACGCTTTTGCTGCGGAGCTTGAAACCTTTGAGCCGACTCGAAAACGAGAGTATAGTTCCAAAGTCAGCAGTGTAAAAGATATTGTTTCTCATCTTCTCGGTCCTGTTCCCGGTGAGCCCGAGCCGATTCTTCTTCGCTTTCAGTATGGGACTACGCGTTGGGAAAAGGCTGAGGAATCACTGCATGATCTCATGTTCGTGACCAAGTGGGACACCTCCAACCCCGAAGAGATGGGCAAGCAGTATTTTGTCCCGAGAGTTGATGAGTTTGCCGGAACCTCACTTGCCGCCTTATTTCCCTATATTGAAGAGAATCTGGAGAAAATGCTGCTTCCCGAGCAGACCTTTTACTGGGGATTTCTGACCGAACGTTCTCTCGACGCGCATATTTTCGGCGGAGTCTGGGCCGAGATTCAGGGTACACTGTTTCTTGCTATAGGGGCTATGCTTTTTGCCTTTCCGATGGGAGTTATTGCTGCGATCTACTTTACTGAATATGCAAGGGAAAATGTATTTACCAGTATTCTGCGAAGCGCGAACAGTACGCTTGCAGGGGTTCCGAGTATTGTTTTCGGCCTGTTCGGCCTGGCTTTTTTCATCAATACTATCAAGGTCTCTGATTCAAAGAGCGTTCTTGCCGGTTCGCTCACGCTGGCGATCATGATACTGCCTACCATTATACGAGCGGCTGAGGAGGCGATTCTTTCAGTCCCGAAAACATATAAAGAGGCGTCTATCGGTCTCGGTTCAACCAAATGGAGAACCATTGTCACGGTGATACTTCCCGCGGCACTGCCGGGAATCATTACCGGGGGGATTATAAGTCTGGGCCGTGCAGCGGGTGAAACCGCTCCGATTATCTTCACCGCGGCGGTCAGTGTCGGGGCGACAATCGGGCTTGGCGATGTTTTAACCTCTCCGACTCCTGCACTTTCCTGGAACATCTATAACCTTGCCAGTGAACATGAGGCGGCAAACGAGATCCGGCATGTGCAGTATGGTATGGTGCTTGCGCTTATATCGATTGTGCTATTACTGAATTTGTCGGCTATATTGCTGAGAGCCAGAATTTCCAAAAAATTAAAAGGTTAACACTAATGCAGATGACTGCTGAAGCAAAAAGTTCGAACCAGTCTGCATCCAAAAGCGGTGCTTCAAGAGAGATTTTTCTTCCTCCTGAGCGTGATCGTGTCAAGGACGGGGGAAAGCCGCATCTGAGCGCGAAGAATTTTTCTATATTCTACGGGGATTTTGAGGCGGTTAAGAAAATTGAAGCTGATATTCTCTCGAAATATGTTACTGCAATTATCGGGCCCAGCGGTTGTGGAAAGAGCACATTTCTGCGTGCGATAAATCGGATGAACGATCTTATTCCTTCATGTTACACTTCCGGTTCGCTGATGTTCGATGGTGAGGATGTTTATGGGAAGTATACCGATGAAGTTCAGCTCAGAAGGAAGATAGGTATGGTTTTTCAGAAGCCGAACCCTTTTCCTAAATCCATTTTTGATAATATCGCATACGGACCGCGCCTGCAGGGAGTAAAAGAGAAAAAGGTGCTTGATGAAATTGTTGAGAAAAGTCTCAGGAAAGCGGCGTTATGGGACGAAGTCAAGGACAGGCTGGATAAAAATGCTCTTGGGTTGAGCGGTGGACAGCAGCAGCGTCTTTGTGTTGCAAGAACACTTGCTGTTGAACCGGAAATTCTTTTACTTGATGAACCAACTTCTGCTCTTGATCCCAAGTCAACAGCCAAGATCGAGGATCTTATTGAGGAATTGAGAGGATCCTATACTATAGCGATCGTCACGCATAACATGCAGCAGGCTTCTCGTGTCTCAGACTACACGATGTTTTTTTATGAAGGTGACCTTGTTGAATATGCGCCGACAAAGCAACTTTTTACAAACCCCCGCGATCAGGTGACCGAAGATTATATTACCGGAAGGTTCAGCTGATATTCTAACCACTATTTCTAAACACTATTACTATGGCCGACAGACCTGTTCATGAATATATCAAAGAGCTCTCCAACTCACTTGTCATACTTTCCGACAAGGTAGTAAAGAACTTTTCAGCTGCTATTGATGCTATTTCCGGTGAAGCAGCGCAAAATTTAGAAGAGGTCAGGCTTGTCGAAGATGAGATAGACGCATCTGAAGTCAGGCTTGAAGAGAGCTGTCTTGTGTTTCTTGCCTTGAATCAGCCCGTCGCAAGAGACCTGAGGTCTATCATTACCATTCTGAAGATCAATACTGACCTTGAGCGGGTTGGCGATCTTTCGGTACACATTTGCGAAAGAATTGCCGAAGTTGACCAGGATTTTCTTCGTGATTTTCATTTTGAGAAGATGGGATATGTCGCGAAGGATATGGTTCAGAAATCAATACAGGCCTTTGTCAACAACGATCGCAAGCTTGCCGAAGAGGTGTGTGACATGGATGAGGAACTTGACGCCCTGCACAGGGCTGTTTTCAAGAAAGTCTCCGCCGAGATTCGTGTCGGTGAAATGGACAGTAACCAGTTTATTACTGCACTGAGCATTTCACGATACATTGAAAGAATCGGTGATCACGCAACCAAAATAGCCAGAGAGGTGCTCTATCTGGTCACCGGAGAGATTGTCAGGCATGTTGAGGGTTCGTTTGAAAAGCTCATTCAGTCATTGAAAGATTAGCTTCCTGTTAAAACCCGTCGTCAGAGAGTGAAATGCCGACGGGTTTTATTTTTTTCTTGCAATTGACCCTTCCACTCAGCTAAATTATCACCACTTATATTGAGCATTTGCAAAGCAGATTCACTATCGACACTCTTGAGAGATCGAATTGCCAGTCATGATGTCCGGTGACGATTTGTGCAGCATCTGCCTGGATTTCTTCAAGAGTTTTATTATCTCTTTGCCAACAGATTAGCGGATACGTCTACAATGAAAATTTTCGGAAAAAAAACAGGTCTTTCCGGCGGGAGTGATGCCAGAAAGGGAATAGAAAAAGTCGCACGTCCGGAGGCGTTTACCATCAGGGTTGACCCGCAGAAGTTCAATCTTGCGACAAAGCCTCAGGGGCCGGTGCATGAGCAGCTTGAAACATTGAGACAGAAGCTGACCAAGCTCTCGTCCAATGTCGAGAACAATCTGATGCTTGTCATTCGGGCATCAACCAAAAAAAACAGTGATCTTGCCCAGTCCGCGTTTGATTTTGACAAGGAGTATATTCAGAAAGGAAAGTTCGAGGTAGAGTACCTCTGTCTCGCATACAGCTTTTTTCAGGCTCTTGACGAGGGAGATAAAAAGGTTGTCGATCTTGCCCGTGAGATCATGCGGAAACTGGAGACAATCGGACAGTACGCATTGAATATCGCCGTCAAGACGGAATTCATTCAGCTTGCAAATATTGAAATCCTGCACAAGGACGAGTATGATCTCAAGCCGATGGGCGATATCACGGCGGAGATGATCAAGAAAGCGGTCGAGGCGTTCGTGAGCGGAAACAGCAAGCATGCGACAGAAACGCTCGACATGATGAAAGAGATCGATGAGATCTATGAAAAAGCGGTTATTAAGCTCAGGGGAGAGGTCAATGACGAGAATATCACCAACTATACCGGAATTCTGTCCGTTGTCGAGCATGTGAAAATGTCCGCAGACTTGTCATGCGATATAGCGCGAATGCTTACAGACTGACCCGAAGGTCGCTCCTTCAGGCAGACCGTTATGAAAAGGCGAATGACAGTTCGCCTTTTTTTTTAGCTTGCGCATAGTGTCCGTTTTGCCTGCCATGTTATTGAAGTGTTTTGCTTATTATACGTTCATTGCTCTTATCGCTATGCTTACATGAAGAAGTGGTTTAAAGAAAGTTCTCCGATACTTGCGATCTCTCGTATTGTATTGGCTTTTTCCTGGATCTACCAGGGTGCGGTGCCGAAAGTGATCTGTCGTAGTCCCGGGGAGATTCAGCTTCTTGAATATGTTATCAGGAACAATGAACTTGCCTGTGCCATGGTTGTCTGGATGGGGTATGGAGAGATAGTGTTCGGGGCCTTTCTTCTTGTGACCAGACGCGGTAGTGTTTTTCTTCTGAATGTTATTGCTTTAAGCGCGCTTCTGGTATACGTTGCTGTTTTTGAGCCGGAACTGCTTATCCTTCCATTTAACCCGCTCATTCTCAACGTGTCCCTTATCGGTATGTCCCTGATCGCATACATAGAACTTAAAAAGAACACAGGTTTTGCAAAACGCTAAACATGACAGACTCGCGATCGAGCCCGGAGCGATTGTGAGGATCTATCTTTCCGTGTCAGTCTTTATCATCACTGCAGCAGCATTTCTCGGAGCAGCAGGGGCATGGACAGGAAGTCTGTTTCTCGATACGGTACATCCCTATGTGTTTTTTACGGGATTCGGCAATCTGGCGATCATAATCCTTAACCGTTACCTGATCTCCGCAATCTATCCCGAGCTTGAGATCGATCCGGAAAAGCAGATCCGCGCTATCTACGGGGTGCTGCTCTCTGTGTTGCTTGTTTTTGTCGCGGTAGCTATGGAGTGGCCGTTACTCAAGGCTGCAGTCGGGCTTTTTCTTATCATCATTGTCTTATCTGCCGCGAGGGAGATATTTTCGACACTTTCGATCGGGAAAATCTGGCAGGAGGTTTCTGTCCGGTACTATATCTTTGATGTGCTCTTTCTGCTTGTCGCCAATCTGGGGCTTTTTACTCTGGGGCTCAAGGAGACCTTTCCGGAATCAGGTGTTATACCATTTTTTGTTACCCAGTCAACCTATTTTCTCGGTTCCTCCTTTCCTCTGAGCATAAGCGTCATGGGCTTTCTCTATGCATATGTATGGCGCCGTTCTTCAGGAAAAGAATGGATCAGAAAGCTATTCAGTATATGGTTCTACATTTTCGTCGGAGGGGTGCTTGTTTTTCTTGTGGCGATTCTGATGGGAAATTATTTGGGTATGATGCTTGTCAGTCATACGCTCATGCTGGGAGTTCTTGCTCTCCTTGTCGGCTTTGCCCGTTATCTGTACGGTTTTTTTGCCAGGCAATTTCATCATCCCGCGCTCGCCTTTCTGCTTTCAGGGCTTGCAATGCTGCTTGCCGCAAGCGCATTCGGGATACTGAATATCTTCTATTTTGATCATTTCGGCGCAAGACCTCCCATTCCCCCGGATAGAATGTGGATCTATCATTCGCATACCCACGCAGCGCTTCTGGGATGGATATCCCTTTCGTTTACGGGTATGATCTACATTGTTGTCCCTGCAATCGCAAAGGCCAATTCTCTCGAACTGCTTCGTTCTGAAAAAGCTCTTTCGCAATTGCTGGATGAAAAAACACTTTCAAGAGCGTTCCGGCAACTGACCATCGCCGTGGTCTCGGCAACTGCGATCCTTCTCGCGTTTTATCTGCATAACGATGTTTTACTTGCCGTTGGAGGGGTGGTGTATGGACTTGCTGTATTCTATTCAAGGGGTAATCTGGCAAAAGCATCTAAAAGTGAAAACCGAAAAAAAGGGAACCTATGAACAGCTTCTTGAGAGCGGCCTGTCTGATCGTTCTGGCGGGAGTTTTTCTTCCGTCAATCAGCGCTGCCTATGACAGCGGAAGTCTGACGCTCATCCGTAAGAGTGTCACGTCATGGAACAGCATGAGAGAGAACTATCCTGAAGCAGCGATCGATCTCAGCGGGGCGGACCTGAAAGGCCGGAATCTTAAAGGCGCTGATCTGCACAACGCCAATCTTCAGGGTGCGAATCTTCACGGTGCCGATTTGAGCGATACCGATCTTCGTGGGGCATCTTTTGACCATGCGTCACTGAAGGGCGCGCTGCTTTTCGATGCCGATCTTCGTGAAGCCACTGTACGCGAAGCCGATCTTGAGGATGCCGCTTTCGAAGGCGCCGATCTCAGAGGTGCCGTGCTTGACGGCGCGGTGATGAAACAGGCGGATCTTGGTGAATCCAATCTTCGAAACGCCAGTCTGAGAGGAACTGATCTGCGGGCGGCAAACCTGAAAATGGCGGATCTGGCCGGTTGTGATCTGAGTGGAGCATACCTGTGGAGGGCAGTACTTGACGGGGCAAATCTTGAGAACAGTGTCGTGACATCGGTCACTATCGTTGAAACCGGTCGTTCCGCCGATCCGGAATGGGCTCAGAAGAACGGAGCAGTGCTTGCCATGTCCGAACCAGCCCGGCAAAAGGAGGGTGCTGCTGAAGCGGAAAGCGAGAATACAGTGACAGAGTCGATTCTTGCTCAAAAAACCTGGCCGATAAATCCTGTGGTGCAGAAAATCCGTTTCGGCGTGGAGAGAAAAGATGCTGCAACGCTATCATACGACGTTCATCAGCGGGAGTTGTTGATAAAAAGCGTCTCAAAATGGAACAGGATGAGGGAGACGAACCCTGATGCTCCGGTTCGTCTTTCCGGAGCAAAATTAAGCAGGAAAGTGCTCGATGGAGCGGATTTGCGGGATGCCGATCTTGCAGGATCCCTGATGAAAAGAACAGGGTTGGCCGATACTGATCTGAGGAATGCCGATCTCAGGGAGGCAAATCTCCGTGAAGCGGAACTGACAAATGCCGATCTTCGGGGGGCGGATTTGAGGGGAGCCTACCTGTGGAGAGCGAATCTGAGCTGGACGAAAATCGCAGGGATACGTGTCAATTCGCATACTGTATTCGATGATGGAAAGAATGTTACGCCTGCATGGGCGAAAAAAAGAGGCGCAGTGTTCATGGACCGGGACATGGAAGAGTAGGGCAAAGATGAGGCTATATGATCGTAGAGAACCAGCCTGATCGGCGATGCCAGGTGGAGCCAGGGTCAGGAGTGTTCATCCTGTAGATCAGGATAAAAGAAAATTTGTGAGAGCTATGAAAAGAAGAGGCGAACCGTTGGTGACGGTTACCATTCCGATGTATAACAATGAACGTTTCATCAGTCAGACCATTGAATCGATTCTGTCGCAGACCTATACTGATTTTGAACTGCTTGTCTATGACGACAACTCGACCGATGCATCGTATGAGATAGCGAAATCGTTTGTCGATCCAAGGATGAGGGTTGTCAGAAACGATAAAAATCTTGGCCCGGAAGGCAACTGGAACAAGGCGATAGAAGAGGTACGAGGAAAGTATGTCAAGCTTATCTGCGGGGATGATATTCTCTATCCGAAATGCCTTGAACGGCAGGTGGCGGTTTTTGAGAAAAAGCAGCATGCCGGAATAAGTCTTGTCTGCAGTCAGAGGACGATTATCGACCCGGAAGGCAAGCCGCTGATCAAGAAAATCAATCTGGTCGATAAAGGACGCCATAAAGCATCAGAGGTCACCCGGAAGCTTATCCGGATGGGTACGAACATTCTCGGCGAACCGGTCTGCGGGCTGTATCCTGCCGCTCTCCTTCCGTATACCAGAGGATACACGGCAAAGGTTCCCTATACCATCGACCTCGAGTTCTGGACGCAGCTTCTGAGGCTGGGGGATCTCTATATGATAGACGAGCCGCTCTGCGCGTTCAGGATTTCCGATGAGTCATGGTCTTCGAGGATAGGTGATATGCGCTACCATCATTTTATCGAGTTCATGGAGCAGACCGCATCGGAGAAGAGCTTCGAGATCACCGATCTCGATATGTTTATCGGAAAGATCAATTGCGCGGTGCACTCCATGACCAGCACCGTCGGCTTTAAACTCTTTGCCGGAGCCGCGCAGGAAGAGGGAGGGGGGGGAATATAGTGCTGAGCAATGAGCAATGAGCAATGAGCAATGAGCAATGAGTGCTGAGTTTCCCCTCATTGAGTCATCTTCGGGCTTGACCCGAAGATCCAGCGTTATGTGTTATGTGTTTTTTCACTTTTGCCTTTTGACTTGTATTTGCTCACCGGCCAGTCGGGTTGAGGTTTTTTGGGGTTCATGGCTGGTTTTGGAGGTAAATATTGCGGATATTAGTACGTAGAGGTTTTTCGACACCATTAATCTTGTACGGTTATGTCAGTAGCATCAGCAAAAGAGTTTCTTGAAAAAATCACTTCGGACGACGCATTTCGTCATGATCTCATCAGTGCACTCGCGAAATTCAGGACAGAGCTCGTTACTCAGGCAGGTTTTGAGTTCAACGAACAGGAGCTTGACGAGGCTAAATCCCAGCTATCTTCCGGAACGTTAGGGCAGGTTCCCGGATGGTTCTGCGACATCGAGGAGAGCGGAAAACCCTATAAAGGGAGAAAATGCGGGGGCGGCGTCTGGCACTGACCCGATTCGTTACCGGATAGTAACTGCTAATCATAAATCCCTCATGCTATGAAACCGATCTGCATAAACAACTACTGCTTCGATCACATTCATCTCTGGATTCAGTATCATTATGCGGTACCGCAATTTGTTGAACTCGCCGTGGAGGTGTTCTATCCCCGTGACCAGCAGGCCAACGGCCTGGTGATGTTCAATCACGGATTTCTCATCGGTACCGACCTGCTCTACTATCCGAAAAAAATTATCGGGTCACTTCTCAACGACAACCCGCTTTTTGGAGTGCATCCGTCCTACTACTACAACTATTCCAGCGCGCTTGTCGAAAAGAACTGGGCCATGGCGTTTGTGACGGCTACGCATACGCAAAATCAGGCAATTCCATGGACCGATTTCGGAGGCAATCCGCGAGTAGGGCAGGAGGCATATGCCGCCGCATCATACCTGATCAAATACGGTGTGACCGACGAGTTCTACAAGGCGGAAAAAAAGTATGAACGCACAGCTATCTACAACCCCGAAGAGGTTGAGAAATCCCGTTTCATGCGCTCGAACAACGTGATTTTTGCCGGTCATTCGGTAGGAGGCGCTCATGCCCAGGTCGCGGCGACCGGGTTTGACACCATCAGAAAGCTCGGCGATAAAAGCTGGAGATTTTTTGATCCGGTCATGTACGATCGTGAATTTCTGCCCAAATATTCAGAACGCATGTCCGACTGGGCCCCGGAAGAACGGGCCGATCCGGTCGGCCTCGTGCAGCTTTCACCGGTAGACCAGAAAGTCCCGCTGCTCGGTCCGGGTCTTGCAGAGTACAGGACAGCCATGTCAAAAAAACCGCTGCCGATACTCATGATGATTGGAGAATGCGACAGCGCGTGTCTCAAGGATTCGACCCCTCCGGCATGGTCGGCAGACCCGAAGGAAACAACCGAATTTTCACAACTCGCGCCTGAAGGCAGTGAGTCATGGGCAGTTGTCGCCAACGTCGAGAAAGGGAGCCACTGCGGCTATCTGACCCAGGATGATGAATTGTGCGATATGGCCGACAAGGATTCCGGCCTGTGTGAAAAAGGCACAAAGACCTGGAAATCCGGAGAAGAAGAGTCAGTGTTCGCCACCGAACTCTTCAAGCAGTTCATCGGGATGTACCCCGACGCAAAAGGCTTTCAGGGAGATTTCAAGAAATGGATCCACAGCGATTTCATCAAATGGCTCAACCGGGAAAATCCCTATGGCAAGCTCAAGCTCAAACCGTTCGCTGACGGAAAATACATCCAGTACGTCTCACACGGCGGCTGCCCGCCTCTGGAAGCCAGGAAGGGATAGCTGCGGCAGTGACAGGTGACCAGTGACCAGTGACCAGTGACGAGTGACCAGTGACCAGCAATGAGCAATGAGCAATGAGCAATGAGCAATGAGCAATGAGCAATGAGTGCTGAGTGATGATTGTGGGAGGTGTTAGGTGCTACGTGTTAGGTGTTAGGTAGGAAGAGGATGTGGGGAGTGAAGAGGGGAAGGCTGGAGTCAGAATTCAGAAGCAAGAAGCAAGAATTCAGCCGTAGGGGCGGGCCCGTGTGCCCGCCCGGATGAACTGTTGACATACAGGGTTTGTAGGGGCGAAAAATATTTCGCCCTTTTTTTGTTGATCTACGTTCTGAGCGATGAGAGCTGTCAAGCCATTTAGCCATTCAGCTAACCAGCCTAAATCTTAACCGCAAGGGGGAAAGGGTTTGGGGAAGTGCTGAGCAATGAGTGCTGAGCAATGAGCAATGAGTTTGGGATGTGGGAGGTGTTACGTGTTAGGTGGGAAGAGGATCTGGGGAGCGCTGAGTGGAAGGCAGAAGCCAGGAGCCAGAATTCAGCTGTAGGGGCGGGCCCCTGTGCCTGCCCGCATGAACGGTCGGTAGTCAGCCTCTGTTTACTCCGGCTTCTCCGCTCCGCCCTTCTTGTCTTCATGTCGCTCAAGACTATTTATAGAGGTGTCCAGAAGATCAGGATAGGGGAAAAAAACAGAGAAATAATGTATGTTCTCACTTACGCAAGCTTCAGAGACCGGCATGAACTGTTCCTGTTAACAGTAACCCTTGAATGAACGGAAAAGATGGAAATAAGAACCGATTTATATTTAGGCGACAGTCAGGAAGAACTGAAAAAAATTCCGGACAACTCGGTAGATCTGATAGTCACTTCTCCCCCTTATGCCGATCAGAGAAAAAAAACTTACGGAGGCATCCATCCTGATCATTATGTCTCATGGTTTTTGCCGATAGCCGAACAGCTCATGCGAGTGCTCAAGCCAACGGGAACCTTTGTACTGAATATCAAGGAAAAAGTAGTGAACGGTGAACGTAGTACCTACGTTATGGAGCTCATTCTGGAAATGAGAAGGCAACAGGGCTGGCTATGGACAGAGGAATTTATCTGGCATAAAAAAAACTGCTATCCGGGTAAATGGCCGAACCGCTTCAGGGATTCCTGGGAACGGCTCATTCAGTTCAATAAAAGCAAACAGTTTTACATGAATCAGGAAGCCGTCATGGTTCCCATGGGTGAATGGTCAAAAACCAGATTGAAAAATCTCAGCGAGACCGATAAAGTGCGTGACGAATCAAAAGTCGGCAGTGGCTTCGGCAAAAACATTTCAAACTGGTTGGACAGGAAAAAGGCTTATCCGACAAACGTTCTCCACCTGGCAACGGAATGTAATAATAAAAAGCATAGCGCAGCATTTCCGGAAGGGCTCCCTGAATGGTTTATCAGATTGTTCACCAAAGAAGGAGATACTGTACTCGATCCGTTCATGGGTTCGGGAACGACAAATATCGTTGCAAGCAGAATGAAACGTCATTCTATTGGGGTAGATATTTTGCCGGAGTATTATTCTATGGTCTGTGACGAACTCAAACCACAGGAACTTTATCTTCTGGAGCAAACAAAACAATATGAAACCGATACTATCAAGCGACGTATCGAAGTACGTTGAAGACAACATCGGAACGTTCCACCAGAAAAGGATCTCGAACCTTGACAGATTGAAGCTGAACAAGGTACTGGAGCGGAAAAACCCCTATCTGTTCAGGGCAAAACATCTCTTAACTGCGGAAGAGATCGTCAAGGGACTTGTCGATGCACACATATCTTCGAATGAGGAGACCATTTTCGGAGACTGGCTTGAAGGGCTGGCTATTTTTATTAATGGAAAAGTCTATGGCGGAAGGAAATCCGGTATTCCGGGTATTGACCTGGAATTTGACAAAGGCAGCGTACGTTACATCGTCAATATCAAGTCTGGGCCAAACTGGGGCAATTCAAGTCAGATTGCAAAAATGAAATCTGATTTCAGAACAGCTGCAAAAACTCTCAGAACAAGCAATTCGGGAATTAATGTCACTGCTGTTAACGGATGTTGTTATGGGAAAACCCGGACATCAGACAAGGGGGATTATTATAAATATTGCGGTCAGGAGTTCTGGGAGTTCATTTCTGGTGATTCCGATCTGTTCGTAGAAATTATTGAACCGCTGGGACACAAGGCAAGAGAAAAAAATGCTGAATTTCAGCAGTCCTACTCCCAGATGATCAATAAGTTCACCATGCAATTCGGAGCAGGCTACTGTGATGACAACGGATCGATTAACTGGATAAAACTGCTGAAACACAACTCTGCTTCGAGCCATGCCAAAGACAGTGACGCGTAGATGAAGACCCGCTTGAGTAGAGGGGTTGGTGAAGTGCTGAGCAATGAGCAATGAGTTTGGGATGTGGGAGGTGTTAGGTGCTACGTGTTAGGTGTTAGGTGGGAAGAGGATGTGGGGAGCGCTGAGTGGAAGTCGGAAGCCGGAAGACAGGAGCCCGAAGCCGGAAGTCGGAAGTCGGAAGTCGGGAGCAAGAATTCAGCTGTAGGGGCGGGCCCCTGTGCCCGCCCGGATGAACGGTTAATAAGCAGGATTTGTAGGGGCGAAAAATTTTTCTCCTTTATGGATTTAGGGCTGTGTGTTCTCGGCAGGGGTTGTTGAGTAAGGTATCCGTGACGTCAATCAAGCAAAATCCGAAGGCTCATTTTTGGCAATTGTAATACATGGGTAAAATGTTCTGTAAGCTATTTTTTGAAAAGCAGTTAAAAGGTGTTTGCGTTGAGCATGAACCTTCGATGTTGCGTAACGCATTGATTTTTCTTAAGATGTAGATATGCGAAGACGATGGAATATGCATGTTTGGTGACTTTTGGATCGATTTTCTCATGAGCCCTGGATATCGGGCTGTGAGCCCTTGCCAGACAAGCGTTTCCGGAGGTACAGTAGGAAGACCCGATTAGCTACAGGGGATTGAGACTGACATCCGCTCGATCTTCAAGTTTTGGTTCGTACCAGTGGTAGGAAGACCCGATTAGCTACAGGGGATTGAGACCGGTATCCGAACGCAGCGCCGCCGTTCTCGAGCTCATGAAGTAGGAAGACCCGATTAGCTACAGGGGATTGAGACAGACAGAAATTTTATCAACACATACGACAAGAGAGGTGGTAGGAAGACCCGATTAGCTACAGGGGATTGAGACTCTTTTTTTCTCCTTGTGCCATAAGGCAACTCCTTTTGGTAGGAAGACCCGATTAGCTACAGGGGATTGAGACTGAATATCTGTGTCGTTGTTCGAGATGCTCCCATCATTACTTGTAGGAAGACCCGATTAGCTACAGGGGATTGAGACAATTGCAGAATTTTCATTATCTGCCCCGGTGTAATTTCCTGTAGGAAGACCCGATTAGCTACAGGGGATTGAGACTCCCGGATGATCTCCGGCGTGAGGAGTTCGAGCATCTCCTGGTAGGACGACCCGATTAGCTACAGGGGACAGGGGGAAGTCGGCAGTCTACAGTTGGCAGTAGGCAGTTAAAGAGGTTCATAAGTGGTTGGGGAAGTGCTGAGCAATGAGTGCTGAGCGCGAGCGACGAGCAATGAGTCTGGGATGTGGGAGGTGCTACGTGTTAGGTGTTAGGTGGGAAGAGGATGTGGGGAGCGCTGAGTGGAAGTCGGAAGCCGGAAGACAGGAGCCCGAAGCCTGAAGTCGGAAGTCAGAATTCAGCTGTAG